>NZ_DFUE01000019.1:35133-56250 GCF_002379585.1 Pseudomonas sp. UBA4194 | reverse complement strand
GGGTCTCCTGTGCCTGTCAGAACCAGCTCCTACACAGGTCTCCTGTGCCTGTCAGATTTCGCCGGCGCAGCATATCCCCTGTGGGAGCGGGCTCTGCCCGCGATGGCGATTTAGCAGGCGCCGATGAGGGAGCAGGCTATAGGCGCAGCAGTGGCGCGACGAGGTCAGCTGCCGACTTTCCAATGAGCGGGTTGCTGCATGATTTCGCGTTGTTCGTTCAGCGGAGAGACCAGCTCCAGGTCATCCCGAATACAGGCTACGCCATGCCCGGCATGGACGTCGCGCAACACGGGCCGCTCGTGCGCGCAAGCAGGTAGCACATAGGGGCAGCGGGTGCGGAAGGCGCAGCCGGAGGGTGGGGAGATGGGGCTGGGGATATCGCCTTGCAGCACGATACGTTGCCGGCGCTGGCCGGGTTCGGGCATGGGGATGGCCGACATCAGGGCTTCGGTGTACGGATGGCGCGGGTTGCTGAACAGCTCCCGTGTCGGGGCGATCTCGACGATGCGGCCCAGGTACATCACCGCCACGCGGTCGGCGATATGCCCCACCACCGCCAGGTCGTGAGTCACGAACAGCATGGTCAGGTTCATCTGCCGACGAATGCGCGCGAACAGGTTCAGCACCTGTGCCTGCACCGACACATCCAGTGCCGATACCGGCTCGTCGGCCATGATGAATTCCGGCTCCAGGGTCAGGGCACGCGCAATGCCGATGCGCTGGCGTTGCCCGCCGGAGAACTCATGGGGGTAGCGGTCCAGATACTGCGCAGCCAGGCCGACGGTTTCCAGGGCCTCGCCAGCTTTTTCACGGCGCCCGTCGGCGTTCAGTTCCGGGTTGTGAAAGCGCAGCGGCATGGCCAGGATCTCGCCCACGGTCATGCGCGGATTCAACGAGCCGTAGGGGTCCTGGAAGATCATCTGCATGCGCTTGCGATAGGGCTTGAGCAGGCGGTCGTTGAAGGGCGTGATTTCGGTGTTGTCGAAGACGATATGGCCGTCGGTGGGCCGGTCGAGCATCATCAGGCTGCGGCCCAACGTGCTCTTGCCCGAGCCGCTTTCGCCCACCAGGCCGAGCACTTCGCCGCGGGCGATGCTCAGGTCGATGCCGTCCACGGCGCGCACCAGGTTGTCATCGCGGCCGCGGCGGCTGGCCAGGAAGGTCTTGCGCACAGGGAAGTATTTGGTCAAGCCGACAACGTCGATCAGGGGCCGTTCTTTCATCGTGCACCTCCGTGCTCAACGGGCAGTTCCTGCCAGCGCACGCAGCGCAGCTGGTGCCCCAGTTCGACTTCTTCCAGCACCGGGGCCTGGCTGTCGCAGCGCCCGGCCACGCTGTAGGTACACCTTGGATGAAAGGCGCAGCCGCTGGGCGGCGCGCTGGGGTCCGGGACGAAACCGGCGATGGTGCCCAACTCGCCCTGGGCCAGGCCGGCGTGCTCGAAGCGCGGCACGGCGGCGAGCAGGCCGCGGGTGTAAGGCATGCGTGGCGAGGCCAGCACCTGGCTGACGCTGCCTTGCTCGACGATGCGCCCGGCGTACATCACCATCACCCGGTCGGCGATCTCCGCTACCACGCCGAAGTTGTGGGTGATGAACAGGATGGCCATGCCGTTCTTTTTCTGCAGGGTGCGCAGCAGGTCGAGAATCTGTGCCTGCACAGTCACGTCCAACGCCGTGGTCGGTTCGTCGGCTATCAGCACATCCGGTTCCATGGCCAGGGCGATGGCAATCATCACCCGCTGGCGCATGCCGCCCGAGAGTTCATGGGGGTAGCAGTCCAGGCGCTTGGCTGGCTCCGGAATACCGACCTGCTCCAGCAGCGCCAGGGCTCGGGCGCGGGCCTCGGCCTTGCTCAGGGATTGGTGGAAGCGAATCGCCTCGGCGATCTGGTCGCCAACCCGGTGCACCGGGTTCAGGGAGGTCAACGGCTCCTGGAAAATCATTGCCACGCGGTTGCCGCGCACGTGGCGCATCTGTTGCTCGCCCATGGCCACCAGGTCGATGGGATGGCCGTGGCGGTCGGCGACGATGGCGCTGCCGTCGATGCGGGTTTTCGGTGCTTCGGCCAGCAGTTTCATGATGGCCAGGCTGGTGACGCTTTTGCCCGAACCGCTCTCCCCCACCAGCGCCAGGGTTTCGCCGGCCCGAATGCTGAAGTTGATGTCGTGCACCACCGGCACGTAGCCGCTGCCCTTGCGAAAGGCCACGTTGAGGTGGGCCACGGTGATCTTTTCATCTGCGTTCATTTCAGGTCGCTCCTGCCGTCCAGCGCATCGCGCAGACCGTCGCCGATGAAGTTGAAACTGGTCACCGCCAGGGTGATGGCCAGCCCGGGAATGATCGCCAGCCACGGTGCCTTGCCCAGGTACTGCTGGGCGGCGTTGAGCATGTTGCCCCAGCTGGGCAGCGGCGGCTGGATGCCATAGCCGAGGAAGCTGATGTAGGCCTCCAGCAGGATGGCGTTGGCGATGGTCAGGGTAGCGGCGACGATGATCGGGCCGATGGCGTTGGGCATCAGTTCGCGGAACATGATCCAGCGGTTGCTGGCGCCGATCATGCGCGCGGCCAGGGTGAAATCGCGCTCGCGCAGGGAGCGGATTTCGGCCTCGACGATGCGCGAGATTTCCATCCAGCTGGTCACGGCGATGATCAGGGTGATCATCATCGGGCTGGGCTTGGTGAAGGCCGCCAGCACCAGCACCAGGAACACGCTGGGAAACGACAGGAAGGCGTCGACGAAACGCATCAGGGCGGCGCCGACCCACCCGCGGTAGTAGCCGGCGATGACGCCGATCAAGGTGCCGATGACGATGCTCATGAGCATGGCGCAGAAGCCCACCATCAGCGAGATGCGCCCGGCCTTGAGCAGCCGCGCGGCGGTGTCGCGGCCCAGGGCGTCGGTGCCCAGGTAGTGGCTGCCGGTCAGCGGTGGGGCGAAGCGGTTGCGGATGTCGATGCTCAGGTCGTTGTACTGCAGCAGGTACGGGCCGAACACGCAGGCCAGCACCAGGGTGGTGATCATCACCACGCCCAGCACGGCCAACTTGTGGCGCAGGAAGCGGCGCAGCGTGGGATTGGCCAGCCAAACCCAGCGGCGTGGAGTGGGCAGGTAATGGGTGGTGGTGGTGGTGGTCATGCGCGGTACTCCTTCAAGCCAACCGAACGCGGGGGTCGGCGACGCCTATCAACAGGTCGGCCAGCAAGTTGCCCAGCAGCACGAGCACCGCGGAGAACATCAGGATGCCCATGATCACCGGGTAGTCGCTGTAGCCCAGGCTGTCGAGAAACAGCCGGCCCATGCCCGGCCAGGTGAACACCGTTTCGGTCACCAGCGCGCCGCCCAGAATGGTCGGAATCTGCAGCCCTGCCAGGGTGATCATCGGCAGCAGGGCATTGCGGATCACGTGGTGAGTCAGCACCCGGCGATAGGGCACGCCCTTGGCCCGCGCGGTGCGGACGAAATCCTGGTCGATCACGTCGAGGGTGGCCGAGCGCATGTAGCGACTCCAGATCGCCACGTTGACCAGCGCCAGCACCATCACCGGCAGCACCAGGTGAATGGCGTAGTCAGCCAGCGACTGATCGCCGATGGTGTACATGTTGCCCGCCGGCAGCCACCCCAGGTGCAGGGAGAAAAAGAAGATCGCCACCAGGCCGAACCAGAAGGTGGGGATGGACAACGCCACCATCGCGCCGACCGTGGCCAGGGTGTCGAACACCGAATAACGACGCACCGCGCCGAGCACCCCGACCCAGGTGCCGATGATGATCGACAGCAGGGTCGAGGTGCCCATCAGCAACAGGGTGGCCGGCAGATGGCCGGCAATCACGCTGAGCACCGGGCGACCGTCGCGGAATGAATTCCCCCAGTCGCCCACGAACAGGCGGCTGAACCAGTCGATGTATTGCACCAGCAGTGGCCGCTTGAGACCCAGTTGTTCGGCGATGCGATCCAGTTCGGCCTGGCTCATGCCGGGGTTGAGGGCGAACTGCGACATGGGCCCGCCGGGTGCCAGATTGAGCACCATGAAGCCGATCAGCGACACCAGCACCAGCACCACGGCGCTCTGGCCCAGGCGATTGAGAATGTATTGCGGCATGGTTCAGACCCTCACCAGTACAGACGACGCCCGGCCCCACGGCCGGGCGTGGGCGTGCATTCAGGTCCAGGACCAGGTGTTGACGTTCCAGGGCTCGATGCGCAGGTTGATATTGCCGGCAAAGCCCTTGAGCCCCGATTTGTAGCCACGCACGTAGGTGTACTGGAACAGGGGCAGGATGGGCAGGTCCTGGCGGATCAGGTCCTGCACTTGCACGTACACAGCCTTGCGCTGGGCCACGTCCTGCACGGCGGCACCTTCGGCCAGCAGCGCGTCGACCTTGGCGTTGACGTACTGCGAGTTGTTCTGGCCGGCGCCGCCCTTGGCGTTGGTCGATTGCGAGCCGAAATAGTCGCGGGTGTCCGGGTCGGCGCCGGTGAGAAAGTTATTGCCGACGATCACCGAGTCGAATTTGGACTGCACCCAGTACTCGCCCCACATGACTGCCGGCGGCAGGTTGGATATCTTCACTTCCACGCCGATGGCCAGCCAGGTCTGCTGAATGAACTGCTGGGCCTGTTCGCGGATCTGGTTGCCGGCGGTGGTGGAGTTGGTGAACGACAGGCGCACCCCGTCCTTTTCGCGAATGCCGCCGGCTCCGGGTTTCCAGCCGGCGTCGTCGAGCAACTGGTTGGCCGCCTCGATGTTGAAGCTCTGCTTGGGCAGGTTGGGGTTGTAGTACGCCGACTGCTGCGGCATGTAGGTTTCGGTGGGCAGCACCAGGCCGAAGTAGAGTTCGTCGATGATGGTTTTCTTGTCGATGGCCATGTACAGCGCCTGGCGCACGGCAGGGTCCTTGAACTGCGGGCGCTCCATGTTCAGGGTCACCGATTCGATGGTGGCCACCGGCAGGATCACCACCGTGCGATCGGCCAGGCCCTTGGCCTCTTCGTAGTGGTCGGGGGTGATGCCTTGCATGGCGGTGACGTCGATGTCGCCGGTCTTGAACTGGGTGTAGAGCACAGTCAGGTCGGGGATGTACTTGAAGATCACGCTGTCCAGTTGCGGGCGGGTGCCGTAGTAATCCGGGTTGGCCTTGAGTTGGATGTGGTCGCCCGCCACGCGGGTGCCCCACTTGAACGGGCCGGTGCCCACGGGCGCATTGTTGAATGGCGCGGTGTTGACGTCGGCGGCCGCCGACAGAATGTGCTTGGGCAGGATGAACGTGGACGACAGGATCGAGGCGTACGGCGCGTAGGATTTCTCCATGCGCCAATGGATTTCGGTGGGCGAGACCACCGTGATATCGCGCAGCAGATCGTGGCCGGCGCGGCGACCGCTGCGAAAGGTCGGCGACACGATCAGCTCCAGGGTGTACTTCACGTCCTCGGCGGTGAACGGCTTGCCATCGTGCCACTTGGCATCGCTGCGCAGCTTGACCTTCCATTGCTTGCCGTCGGCGGAGATTCCGCCGTTGGCCACGGTGGGCACTTCGGTGGCCAGCGCTGGAACGAATTCGCCGCTGGGCGAGATGCCGAACAGCGGGTCGAACACGTTCCAGTGGATGCCGTCGTCCACTTCGATGTGCGGCATGTGCGGATTGAAAACCGTGGGTTCCTGGGACAGGCCGATGATCACCTGGCCGGAGGGCGTGGCGGCCATGGCGGCGAACGACTGATTGGCCCTGCCCAGCGGCAGCATCGCACCCGCGGCGCCGATAATGGCCATGGCCAGGGCCTGGCGGCGGGTTGGGTTCAACAGGCTGTTGCCTTTATCCGAATCATCGCGTTGCGACATGCTGAAGCTCCCGAAGTGAAGAAAGGCAGGTGGCATGTGCCGCAAAGCGTCGTGACGCTGAACCCTGGCTCGTTCGTGCGAGCTTCTTGCGGGGTGCTGCTGCATGGAGCTTGAACGTGGCGGTCTAGAATCCGGAAATGGGCCGTGGGTTGGAGCCATCGCTGAAGCGCGACAGCCGAAACGCCTGCGGGTCGACGATAGGGGGTTCACCGGTCACCAGATTGGCCATCAGGCGCCCCGCTGCCGGGCCGATGCCGAAGCCATGACCGGAAAAGCCGGTGGCGATGAAAAAGCCTGGCACGCCTTCCACAGGCGAGATCACCGGCACGGCATCGGGGGTCACATCGATCATGCCGCCCCAGCGCTGGGCGACCCGCACGTTGGCGAACACCGGGAAGGCGTTGGTCAAGCTGGCCAGGGCGCGATTGGATTGGCTGATCGACGGCACCGGATCGAGCACGCGGCGGTATTCGAAGGGGCTGGCTTCGTCCAGTGACCAGCGTTTGGGCAGCACGGCCTCTTGAAAGAACCGCTGGCCCAGGCGGAACGACAGGGACTTGTGTTCCTGCTTCAGGGCAGGCCAGAACTGCCGCGCGTAGAGGAAGGAATCCGGCACGATATCGGCGATGTTCTCGTGGCCCGAGGCGACGGTGTAGCCACCGTCCTGGCGTTTGCGCACGGCAAAATCCATGGCCCAGATCGCCGCTTCAGGACCGCCCTGCAGGGGCGTGGTGCGGATCACCGAGTTGAGTACCTTGAGCTGGGGCAGGTGCACCTTGAGCGGTGAGCAGAACAAGCTCGACCAGGCGCCGCCTGCCAGCACCACCGAGGTACAGGCGATCGGACCGCGCTCGGTGACCACGCCACTGACTCGGCCGGCGGAGCGTTCGATGCCGCGCACCGCGCATTCGGTGAGGATCACCGCGCCTTTGGCCCGTGCGGCTTCGGCAATCGCCGGTGCCGCTTGCTGTGGTTCGGCGCGGCCATCGTCGGGGGTGTACAGCGCGCCTTTGAGTTGCAGGCGGTGCGCCCCAGGCAGCAGTTCGGCAAGATCGGCGCCGGAGACCATCCGCGCCCGCACGGGATAGTCATCCAGGTTGCGCTTCCAGCGCTCGTGCTCGGCGTAGCTTTGATCGTCGGGGCAGGTGAACAGGATACCGGCGCGGGTATAACCAACGTCCTTGCCGATGCGGGCGGCCAGGCCTTCCCAGATGTTCAGGGCATGGGCCATCAGCGGCAGCTCGCGCGGGTCACGCCGCGAAATGCGCACCCAGCCCCAGTTGCGACTGGATTGTTCGTGGCCGATGCCGCCTTTCTCGCACAGCGCGACCTTGAGGCCGCGCTCGGCCAGCTCCAGGGCAGTGGAAGTGCCAATGATGCCGCCGCCGATCACTACCACATCGACGCGGTCGGGAAGCTGTTCGTCGCCCTGTACGGGTACTACGCGAGGTCCTGGCATCAGCGGTTCTCATTCCTGTTGATCAGTGGTGCGGACACCCCGAGCGGATCGGGGCCCAAATATTGCAGACCTTCATCTCCTGTCAGCCGGGCTTGGCGGCTCGATGCCACGCCCGCTGGACATCGGCTAGACATTGTCTGTTTCCAGGGAGATGCCCACGTGCCCCAAACCGACTCATCGACACCGCGCCCCCCGCGTTGCAGCACCCAGGGAACGCAAACCCTGGACCGTTCGTTCGATATCCTGCAGGCCATTGCCGCCTGTGGTGACCGTGGCGCCAGCATCGAGGAACTGAGTGCCGAGACCCAGCTCAGCCGAGCGACGTTGTACCGACTGCTCAAGGCCATGAAGTCCTATGGGTTCATTCGCCTGCCCAGGCTGCGCGGCAACTACTACCTGGGCTACGAGTTGCTCAGCCTGGGCGCCCAGGCTGGCAATACCGGCGGCCTGCGAGAATTGGCCCGGCCGGCGCTGCTGCGGCTTTCGGAAACCTTCGCCGACAGTTTTTTCCTCTTCGTGCAGGACGGCTACTACGCGCTGTGCCTGGAAATGCAGGCCGGCGCCAACCCCACCAAGCGGTTTGCCCACTGCGTTGGCGCGCGCGTGCTCAGTGGCGTCGGCCAGGGCTCGCTGGTGTTGCTGAGCCACCTGCCGGCCTGCAAGCGTGCCGAGATCCTGGACCACAACGCGCCACGCCTGCTGCGCGAATACGGCATTACCGAGCAGGCCCTGCGTGTGGCCTTCAAGGAGGTGCGCAAGCAGGGTTTCGCCGGTGGCTTGAGCGACAAGATCCTGCCCCTGCACACCGGCGTTGCGGTGCCGATTCTGGATAGCGAAGGCGCTCCGCTGGGCGCGCTGAGTTGCGCACTGCCCAGCGCCCGGATGACCGACGCCTACCGACAGCAACTGGTGCGCGCCATGGGTGAGGAAAGCGCGCTCATTGCTCAGCGGATGGACGCGGTGCTCGCGCACAGCTGAGCGGCTCATCGGGCAAACCTGGCGAAGCGAAACGGCGTGGGGTCGACCAAGGGTGTATCGCCGGTGATCAGGTCCGCCATCAAGTGACCCGAGCCTGGGCCGATGCCGAAGCCATGGCCGGAGAAGCCGGTAGCGAGGTAGAAACCGGGCAGGCTCTGCACCTGGTCCATCACGGGTACCACGTCGGGGGTGACATCGATCAGCCCGGCCCAGCGCTGCTCGATCCTGGCCTGGGCGAAGATCGGAAACTGCCCGGCGAGCATGGCCAGGGCCTTGTCGAGATAGGCGTCCACGGGTTTGAGGTCGTACAGCCGCTGGGTTTCGAATGGTGAGGTCTCGTTGTTCGCCCAGCGGGTGGCGGTGTTCATTTCCGTCCAGCTCTGGCCGGTGACACGCAGGCGGTATTCCTGGTGATGGGCTTTGACCATGGGCAGGAAGTCGGGAAGGTAACGGAAACTGTCGGGGACCAGCGAGGCTACGTTGGCGTTGCGCAAGGCGATGGTGTAGCCGCCGTCGGCACGCTTTCTGAACGACACCTTTTCCGTTGCCACGGCGCACTCCGGCCCACCGGGCAACGGCGCTGTGCGCATCACCGAGCCCATCACCCGCAACTGCGGCAGGCGGATACCCAGGTTGCGACAGAACAGGCTGGACCACGCGCCAGCGGCCAGCACCACGCTGCTGCATTTGATTTCGCCCAGTTCGGTTACCACCGAGCTGACCCGGCCGCCGCTGGTTTCCACACCCCGCGCTGCACACCGGGTGAACAGCTTGGCGCCGCGAGCGCGGGCGCCTTCGGCGATGGCGGCAGTGGCAATGTCCGGCTCGGCGCGGCCGTCGCTTTCGGTGAACAGCGCGCCGACCCAGGAAGCCGGCGCTGGGGCATTGAGGCGCTGTTGGATTTGCGCGGTGTCCAGCAATTGCGCCTCGATGCCCAGGGCCTGAGTGTGCTCCAGCCATTTCGCCTTGGCCTCAAGCTCGGCCGCCGATTCACAGGCGTAAAGAATGCCGGAGCGGGTAAAGCCGGTGTCATGGGTGAGCTTGGCAGCCCAGCCATCCCACAGTTTCAGGCTGGCAATGGCCAGGGGCACCTCGGCCACATCCCGGCCCATGGTGCGCACCCACCCCCAGTTGCGCGAAGACTGCTCGTGGGCGATGCCGCTCTTGTCCACCAGCACCACCGACACCCCGCGCTCGGCCAGAAAAAACGCGGTACACACTCCAATGATGCCGCCACCAATCACCACCACATCAGCACTGTCGGGCAACTGGGCATCACTTTCGACGTTCGAAATAAGCGGGTACATGGGAATTCCTGCCGGGCTCGATAGCGCCACCTTTACTCCGTGGTGGGGTTACCGGCAAGCCTGGGGGGGCTTTTTTCGAACATGCTCTCACATGGTGGGATGTGCCGGGCGGGCGAAAGCGGGCAGTGTGATTCGTGGCGGTGCGGCTAAGGCTGATGGGGTTTGAGCCAGTCTAACAATGCGGTATTGATCCGGGTTTGCCGCCCGGGCGCGGACGTCCTGAATTGCTCGAGTACGTCGGCGGGATTGGCGGTGAATGGTCCCCTCACCCCAGCCCTCTCCCTGAGGGAGAGGGAGCTAAAAGCAGATCGCGTACATCCGCAGAACCACCGCACGGCGCCCTCTTTCTGAGGGAGAGGGGGCTAAAAGCGGATCGCGTATATCCGCAACACCACCGTCCGGCTCCCTCTCCCTCAGGGAGAGGGGGCTAAAAGCGGATCGCGCATATCCGCAACACCACCGTACAGCTCCCTCTCCCTCAGGGAGAGGGCTGGGGTGAGGGGACCATTCACCGCCAATCCCACCTCCCTACCCAAATCCCCCAACCAAAAACCAAATTTTTTTCAGTCATTTTTTGCAACACCTTAGGCCCCCTGCCTTCTGGCCTAGCGCCATTACCACCGGGCCGATTGTCGCACCCTTGCGCGCCCCGCGCGGTTGCGCTGAATCGATTCAGATGCGATAAAAGATCAGCAAACGGCGCGAAAATCTAAAAAAATATAGATTAATGAGCCCATGCACGCCGTACCCCGGCGATCCTGCTTTGCTCCCTCCGCGTCGTGTTGTACCACGTCGATCGTGGTGCTCTGCTCTTACCTGAGCCTGCCCGCCAACCTCATAGAGGCCATTCATTCGGCGCGCCCAAGCGCCGTGCTGCAAAAAGGACCGGACCATTGAGCGATCAATCCACTCCGAACACCCCACTCTCCCGCCTGTGCGACAAGATCGGTATCCCCTATCCCATGTTCTGGGGGTTCGTCGGCCTGCTGATCTTCATGATTGGCGACGGTGTCGAACTCGGCTACCTCTCCCCCTTCCTCAGCGGCCGCGGCATGCCCGAGGGCGAAATTGCCATGGTGTTCACCCTGTACGGTGTCACGGTGGGGATTTCCTCCTGGCTGGCCGGAGCGCTGTCGAACATCTGGGGGCCGAAACGGGTCATGATGCTGGGCCTGTTGATCTGGAGCGTGTTCGAGGTCCTGTTCCTGGTGTATGGCCTGGAAACCCTGAGCTACAAGATGATCCTGCTGACCTACGGTCTGCGCGGCTTCGGTTACCCGCTGTTCGCCTATGGCTTTCTGGTCTGGATTGCAGCGGCCACGCCATCACGCAAAATGGGCCTGGCCGTGGGCTGGTTCTGGGTGGCCTATGCGGCCGGCCTGCCGACCTTGGGTTCGCTGGTGGCGAGCATCAGCATTCCACTGATCGGCGCGCTGCAGACATTCTGGCTGTCGTTCGCGCTGGTGGTGGTCGGTGGCATCATCGGTCTGGTGGGCATGCGTGAGGCTCACGGTATGCGTCGTCTGGCACCCGAAGGCGAGAAACCGCTGGTGACCATGGCCAAGAATGTCACCATCATGTGGACCAAACCCAAGGTAACCCTGGCCGGTGTGGTGCGCATCATCAACACCTCGTCGATGTTCGGCTTCCTGGTGGTCCTGCCCGGCTTCTTCATGGACGTCGTGGGCTTCACGCTGGAAGAATGGCTGCAACTGCTGACCATCGTCTTCGTGTTCAACATCATCGGCAACCTGGGTTCGAGCATCATCAGTACCCGCATCGGCTACCGCAACACCATTCTGTGGCTGGGCGCGGTGGGCAGCACCATCACCACCCCGCTGTTCTTCTTCATGCCCCAGGCGTTCCCCGACAACTTCCTCTTGGCCTCGGTGTTCGGTGCTCTCTACGGCCTGACGCTGGCGTGCTTCGTGCCGCTGTCGGCCCTGGCGCCCGCGCTGGCGCCGCATAACAAGGCTGCCGCGCTGTCGGTACTGAGCCTGGGCGCCGGTGCGTCCACCTGGGTGGGCCCGGCGGTGGTGGCGATCTTCCACGACAGCTTCGGCCTCGAAGGGGTGGTCTGGGCATTCACCGGTCTGTATGCGCTGAGCGCGGTGATGACGATCTTCCTCAAAGACCCGGAGCCGGTCCACGAACCCTTCTTCAGCAAGACCAAGCGCAAGATCAAGGTCAAGGCACCACGCCTGGATTACCGCTGGGCACACGCGACCAAGGAGTGAATAAAACGCTGCCGTGGAACCACCGCGGCAGCGCTATCACAACGTCGGCATCGCCCACCTCTGGTAGAATCCCGGGCCTTCTCCTCGAGGCCTCGATCATGACCGAACCTGTCCGCCTGACCCAATACAGCCACGGCGCGGGCTGTGGCTGCAAGATTTCACCCCAGGTGCTGGAAGTGATCCTGGCCGGCAGCGGCGCCCAGAACCTGGACCCGAAACTGTGGGTCGGCAATGCCTCGCGCGACGACGCCGCGGTCTACGCCATCGACGACGAACGTGGAGTGGTCTCGACCACTGACTTTTTCATGCCCATTGTCGATGACCCCTATGACTTTGGCCGTATCGCTGCCACCAACGCCATCAGCGACATCTATGCCATGGGCGGCGACCCGATCATGGCCATCGCCATCCTCGGCTGGCCGGTCAACGTGCTGGCGCCGGAGATTGCCCGTGAAGTGATTCGCGGTGGTCGCGCGGTGTGCGACGCGGCAGGCATTCCCCTGGCCGGCGGCCATTCCATCGACGCCCCGGAACCGATCTTTGGTCTGGCCGTCACCGGCCTGGTGGAAAAGCGCCTGATGAAGCGTAACGACACCGCCATCCTGGGTTGCAGGTTGTACCTGAGCAAGCCCCTGGGTATCGGCATCCTGACCACTGCCGAGAAGAAAGGCCTGCTGCGCGAACAGGACATCGGCGTAGCCCGCGACCAGATGTGCACCCTGAACACTCCCGGCAGCCGCTTCGCGCGGGTGGACGCGGTCAAGGCGATGACCGACGTGACCGGCTTCGGCCTGCTGGGCCATCTGGTGGAGATGGCCGATGGCAGCCAGCTCACTGCCAGGCTGTACGCCGACGCCGTGCCCCGGTTACCCGGGGTGGACTACTACATCGAACAGGGCTGCGTCCCCGGCGGTACCCAGCGTAACTACGACAGCTACGGTGCGCGCATTGGTAGCCTCAGCGAGGCGAACAAGCAGTTGCTGTGCGACCCGCAGACCAGTGGCGGTTTGCTGGTGGCCGTAGCGCCGGACGGTGAAGCGCAGTTCCTGCAACTGGCGCAAACGCTCGGGCTGGCGTTGCAGCCGATTGGTGAACTGGTGGCGCGCCAAACTCACGCGGTCGAGGTGCTGTGATGCGTGACAACAGCGCCGACCTGCGTGAGATCTTTCTGAACGACATCCCTTTGATGGACGTACGCGCCCCGGTCGAATTCGACAAGGGCGCCTTCGCGCAGTCCATCAACCTGCCGTTGATGAACGACGACGAGCGGCAGAAGGTCGGCACCAGCTACAAGCAGCAGGGCCAGCAGGCCGCCATCGAGCTCGGTCATCGGCTGGTCAGCGGTGACATCAAGCAGACCCGCATCCAGGCTTGGGCAGCCTTTGCCCAGGCGCATCCCGACGGCTACCTGTACTGCTTTCGCGGCGGCTTACGCTCGCAGATCACCCAGCAGTGGCTGCGCGACGAGGCCGATGTGCCCTATCCGCGAGTGCTGGGCGGCTACAAGGCGATGCGCAGTTTCCTGCTCGAGGTTACCGAGGACGCCGTAACCCAGTGCGATTTCGTGGTGCTGGGTGGTTTGACCGGCTCCGGCAAGACCGAGGTGCTGGAGCAACTGGACAACGCCCTGGACCTGGAGGGCCACGCCAACCACCGTGGCTCCAGCTTCGGCAAGCATGCCAGCGGGCAGCCGGCGCAGATCAGTTTCGAGAATCAGTTGTCGGTGGACATTCTGAAAAAGCGGGATAAGGGCATCGCGCAGTTCGTGCTCGAGGATGAAGGCCGTGCCATTGGCAGCAGGGCGGTGCCGTTGCCGCTGCACCGGCGCATGCAACAAGCGCCGCTGGTCTGGCTGCAGGACAGCGTGGACAACCGCGTGGAGCGGATTCTCAAGGACTACGTGGTGGACCTGTGCGCCGAGTTCATCGCCTTGCACGGCCTGGAGCAGGGTTTCGAGCTCTTCGCCCTGCGCTTGCGGCAAAGCCTGGCCAGCATCGTGAAGCGCCTGGGCGGTGAGCGTTATCAACGCCTCGCCGCCGCCATGGACGCCGCCCTGCAGGAACAGCAGCGCAGCGGCCAGGTGGACGAGCACCGGCAGTGGATCAGCGGTCTGCTGGGCGAGTACTACGACCCGATGTACGCCTATCAGCGCGACAGCAAAGCCCCGCGCATCGAGTTCGCCGGCGACCGTGCCGAAGTCGTGGCCTACCTGCGCGA
Organism: Pseudomonas sp. UBA4194; assembly: GCF_002379585.1. Taxonomy (GTDB): domain Bacteria; phylum Pseudomonadota; class Gammaproteobacteria; order Pseudomonadales; family Pseudomonadaceae; genus Aquipseudomonas. Next base: position 42,213 of record NZ_DFUE01000019.1, on the reverse strand, counting down.
GCGTCAGTTGCGCAGGTAGGCCTCGGGATTTACAACAGCGCCGCGCCCACCAGGCCGCTGACGATACCCACCAGCATGGTCAGTACGCCGACCCAGACCAGCACCCGCGTATCGAAGGATTTGCGCAGCATCAACAGCGAAGGCAGGCTCACGCTGGGCAAGGTCATCAGCAACGCGACCGCTGGCGCGGTGCCCAGGCCCAGCGCCATCAGGGTTTGCACGATGGGGATTTCCGCCGCCGTCGGAATCACGAACAGGGTGCCGACGATCGCCAGCGGCACCAGCCACAACAGACTGTTGCCCATGGCGCCGTCGACGTGGGGAAACAGCCAGACCCGCGCCGCGCCCAACACCAGCACCGCCACCACGTAGATCGGGATGGTGCTCCAGAACAGTTGCCAGAGGGTTTTCATCCAGCGGGCCAACAGGCTGCCCTGGGGAGCGTCCGTCACGTCTTCCAGCGCCTGCACCGCTTGTTCCGGCAGGGCGTCGGGCTTGGCGATGCGCTGGGCGAACAGCGATACACCCAGCACCAGTACCACCCCGGCCACCAGTCGCAGCGCGCTGAACTCCCAGCCCAGCACGAAGCCCATGAACACCAGGGTGGCGGGGTTCAGTACCGGGTTGGCGATCCAGAAGGCCAGCGCCGCGCCGACCGACACCTGCTGGCGGCGCAAGCCGGCCGCCACCGGTGCCGCGCAGCAACTGCACATCATGCCGGGCAAGGCGAACAGGCCGCCGCGCAGCGTGGAACCCAAGCCGGCCTTGCCGAACAGGCGCAGCAACCAGTCACGCGGAATCAGCACCTGCACCAGCGAGCCGAGGATCACCGCCAGCACCGCCGCCTTCCAGATCGCCAGGAAATACACCTGGGCATAGGCCAGCGCGGCCCACAGCGGGGAGCTCGGATTGTCGTTGATGATCGAGTTGCCAATGCTGTGCTGGTCGGCCGCCACGAAGGACTTGAGGTAATACGGCGACCACTTCACGTAGTAGAGGCCGATCACCGCGACCAGAATGAACACGGCGGGCTTCCACCAGAAGGACCAGCCGCGCGGCTGGCTGGGAGCAAGGGTACTGGGCATGGGGAGCGTCCAAGGGTTTTGACTGGCGCCCATGATACCCCAAGCCCGCACGGGGGTTGCGGTCGCCATCAGCGCTTCAGGGCCGCTCGTACACCGTGACCCGATTGCGGCCGCCGCGCTTGGAGGCGTACAACGCCTGGTCGGCCCATTCGATCAGTTGCTTGTAATCGTCGGTGGGGTAACCCAGGTCCGCCACGCCCAGGCTGATGGTAAAGCGAACAGGGCCCGCTTCGCTCTCCACCGTTTGCTCTTCGACCACCTTGCGCAAGCGCTCCGCCAGCATGGCACCGCCCGCCTTGTCGGTGTCGGGCAGCAGCACGGCGAATTCCTCGCCGCCGTAGCGCCCGGCAATATCGGCGTCGCGCACCAGTTCACGCAGCACATCGGCCACGCGCTGGATGACCTGATCGCCCACTTGATGACCATAGGTATCGTTGACCCGCTTGAAGTGGTCGATGTCGAACATGATCAACGAGGTCGCATGGCCATAGCGGGCATGGCGGGCGTATTCGAGTTTCAGCGCCTCTTCCCAGTGTCCGCGGTTGTACAGCCCGGTCAGGCGGTCGGTGCTGGAGAGCTTCTGCAACTGCAGGTTCGAGGCCTGGAGTTGACGCCGGTTGGTGGCCACGTCGGTGACGTCATAGATGACCACGCAGATATGCTTGATCTCACTGTTGGTGGAGCGCAGCGGCAGGATGGTGGTGTTCTGGTACATGAACTCTTCCTGCCCGGTGATCGGCTGGTAGTTCTTGAACCGCACCAGATAAGGGCGCTGCTCCCAGATGGTGAACGCCGGAGTGCCCAGGGTCATGACGCTGCGGACTTTCTTGCGAAACCATTCCGGGTCCACTTCCTGAAACAGATGGAAGAACGGCTGGCCGATCGCCTCGTCCGGCGCCAGCCCGGAGCGGTTCTCCATAAAGGTGTTCCATACCTGCACCTGGTAATCGGCGTCGAGCACCACCACCCCCACGTCGATGCTTTGGGTGATCGCCAGCAGCCAGTGAAACTCGTCCAGCTCGATCGGTCGGTTCATGGCTCAGCTCATCAGGTAGGCAAGTTTGTCGCGCAGCAGGGGCACCGAGTCTTCGGTGAACAGCAGCAACAGGTCAAAGTGGATGTCGTGGCCTTCCAGCGTATAGCTGATCTCCACGGTCAGGGTTCGGGTCCAGCGCTGCTTGCCTACCGCAATCAAGTCGTCGATGGCCCGTTGCTCACCCAGCACCTGCGGATGGCTCTGGGAAAACACCACCTCCATTTGCTGGGCCAGGCCGCTGAGACACGCACCGATGATCACCGACGACAGGTCCAGCAGCATTTCGATATCGGAGTATTCCAGGGCGCTGCGGCGCATCAGACGGGCGATGTCGGCGATCTCGCAGTGGTGGAAAATCAGCAGCGCCTCGCCGGCAATGCCGCCCCCTATATAGCCCTGGCAAATAGCGGTCACCGGTTGACCGTGCTGCACATCGGCCAGGGCCATGTGCAGCTCGCTAACTTCCAGCAGATTGACGTGAGGCACGGGCAGCTGGATGAACACCCCCAGCACCTTGGCCAGCATGGCCGCGGCCTGCCCCATCGCGACGTTGACGGCTTCGCGCAGGGCGTCGATGAAGCCGATGTGAATGTCGATGTTCGGCGCGCGGCGCAGAGCGTTGCTCGGGCTCTTTTCCAGAAGCCCGGCTTGCAGCAGCACCCGGCGCAGTTCGTCCGGCGCCGCCGGCTTCTTGATGAAGGCCAGCGCCCCCAGTTCGCGGACACGACGCAGGGCTTCGTCCTGAACGTCACCGGAGACCACGATGACCTTGCTGTTCAAGCCCAGCTCGCGTAACGCTGCCAGCACTTGGTAACCATCCATGTCGGGCATGGTCAGATCCAGCAGCATGACCTCGCCCTTGCCTTGACGCACGTAATCCAGCGCTTCGCGGCCATTGACGGCCAGTGTGACAGCCGTGTCCCAATCCGCTGGCAGGGCACGCAACAGTTGTTTGCGGGCCATGTTAGAGTCATCGCAGATCAGCAGGGGAATGGGCGACATGACCTCTGGTACTCGGTTCGGGGCGAACGGGTGCGTCGCCGATGATCGATCTGGCTCACCATAACCGCAAGGCACGTGAAGGCGCTACCTCAGGTAGTGGCTATTTGCTTGCATGTTGTGGGCCATTTTCCCTTTTGCCATCCAAGGGCCGCCCGTAGGGGCGACCTTGATCGACAAATGCCCTAGTTGTATGATGTCCGTCAACAACCCGCCCAAACGACACGGAGACAACAATGCCTAACATCCTCGGTCACAATTTCATCGGCGGCACTCGCAGCGCCAGTGGCGAGCCCAAACTCAAAAGTGTCGACGCCACCACCGGCGAGGCCCTGCCTTATGCTTTCTACCAGGCCACCGATGCCGAAGTTGACGCTGCCTGCCAGGCCGCCGACGGCGCGTTCCTGGAATACCGTCAGCTGAGCCCGGCACGCCGGGCCGAATTCCTCGATGCCATTGCCGATGAAATCGACGCACTGGGTGACGACTTCGTCGCCATCGTTTGCCAGGAAACCGCGCTGCCAGCCGGTCGCATCCAGGGCGAGCGTGGCCGTACCAGTGGCCAGATGCGCCTGTTCGCCAAAGTCCTGCGCCGTGGTGACTTCCTCGGTGCCCGCATCGACCTGGCCCTGCCCGAGCGCAAGCCGCTGCCGCGCGTCGACCTGCGCCAATACCGCATCGGCGTAGGCCCGGTGGCCGTGTTCGGCGCCAGCAACTTCCCATTGGCCTTCTCCACCGCCGGCGGCGATACCGCTGCTGCGCTGGCGTCGGGTTGCCCGGTGGTGTTCAAGGCCCACAGCGGCCACATGGCCACCGCCGACCAGGTCGGCACTGCGATCATTCGCGCCGCCGAGAAAACCGGCATGCCCAAGGGCGTGTTCAACATGATCTTCGGCAGCGGTGTGGGTGAACCCCTGGTCAAGCACCCGGCGATCCAGGCCGTGGGCTTCACCGGCTCGCTCAGCGGCGGCGACGCGCTGTGCAAGATGGCTGCCGAGCGCCCGCAGCCCATCCCGGTGTTTGCCGAGATGTCCAGCATCAACCCCGTGGTGGTGTTGCCTGAAGCACTGGCCAGCCGCGGTGAAACCGTGGCCAAGGAACTGGCTGCTTCGGTGGTCATGGGCTGTGGCCAGTTCTGCACCAACCCAGGCCTGGTGATCGGCGTGCGTTCGCCTGCCTTCAGCGGCTTCCTGGAGCAACTGCAAACCCAGATGGCCGCCCAGGCGCCGCAAACCATGCTCAACGCGGGCGGTCTGCGCAGCTACAGCAAGGGCGTCGAGCATCTGCTGGCGCACGAAGGGATCACTCACCTGGCCGGCAAGCCGCAAGAAGGCAAACAGGCCGAGGCTCAGCTGTTCAAGGCTGACGTCAGCCTGCTGCTCAATGGCGACGAGCTGTTGCAGGAAGAAGTATTCGGCCCGGCCACCATCGTCATCGAAGTGGCTGACGACGCCGAGCTCAAAAGCGCCCTGCAATCGCTGCGCGGTCAGCTGACCGCGACGCTGATCGGCGAGCCTGCTTCGGACCTGGTCAAGTACCAGTGGCTGGTGCCGGTGCTGGAGCAGAAAGTCGGCCGTATTCTGGTCAATGGCTACCCGACCGGTGTGGAAGTGTGCGATGCCATGGTTCATGGTGGCCCGTACCCTGCCACCTCCGATGCCCGCGGCACGTCGGTAGGTACCCTGGCAATCGATCGCTTCCTGCGTCCGGTCTGCTACCAGAACTACCCCGATGCGCTGCTGCCTGAAGCGCTGCGCAACGCCAACCCGCTGGGCCTGCCACGCCTGGTCAACGGTGAGTGGAGCTCGCAGCCGATCGCTTGATCGACCGACGGCTTTGCTGAAGAACGGCGCGATAGACATCGCGCCGTTTTTTTTTGCTTTGCCCAACAGTTTTTTGTTTCAGCTCTGCGTTCGCCCGCCGATATGAGTGGCTCAAGATGACCTTTTTCTAGGCCGCCCATAACAACAAATACCCGCGGCGCCAGGGTCGGAACCATTTACTGTCTGGAGGGCGCAACATGAACGGCTGGTTTGGCAACATCAGCGTAACCAAGAAACTCAGCCTGGGCTTTGGCCTGGTGCTGGTTTTGACCACCTTGCTTGCGCTCACCGGCTGGACCAGCTTGAGCAGCTTGATCCAGCGCAGCAACTGGATGAGCGACATTTCCGAGCTGAACAACAGCCTGACCAAACTGCGCATCGTGCGCTTGCAGTACATGCTGACCAACGGCGACGACAGCGCCGCGCAGACCGTGCAGACCCAGCTCGACGCATTCTCCGCGCAGCAGAAAAGCCTGCTGGACAGTTTCAAGAGCCCGGAGAACATCCAGCGCCTGAACGACCAGGCCAAGCAGATCAGCGCCTATCAGCAATCGCTGAACCGCATGCGCAGCAGCTACAACACCAGCAACGCCGCGCGCCAGAACATGACCGACACCGCCATGGTCGCCTACAACCTGGTGAATCAGGTCAATGACGCCATCCTGGCCCTGCCGGACAGCCCGGAGCGCTTCGAGCAGTTCCAGGCCGTCACCCGCGCCAAGGAGCTGGTGCAGCTGGTGCGCTATGAAGTGCGTGGCTACACCAACAACGTCAGCGACAAGACCGAACAAGCGGCTTTCGCCCAGATGGACAAAGCCGTCGCCGAGATGGAACAACTGTCCGCTCGCGTACCCACCGAACAGGCGCGCCTGCAGCAACTGAGCGCCGCGCTGGTCAACTATCGCACTGCTGTGGCGGGCTTCCGCACCTCGATCGCCGACATCACCAGCTCCCGTGCCGAGATGACCGTACAGGGCAGCGAGCTGGTGCGCCTGAGCGATGAGCTGTACAAGATCCAGATCGAGCGCCGCGATGCCGAAAGTGCCGAAGCGCGTAGCTACCAGATTGCCGCGGCACTGCTGGCCCTGCTGTTCGGTGTGCTGGCGGCCTGGGTCATCACTCGCCAGATCACCAAACCCCTGCAGGAAACCCTGGATGTGGTCGAACGCATTGCCAATGGCGACCTGACCCACAACCTGCAAGTGACCCGTCGCGATGAACTGGGCGTATTGCAGCAGGGCATCCAGCGCATGGGCGCCACCCTGCGCGAGCTGATCGGTGGTATCCGTGACAGTGTCACCCAGATCGCCAGCGCCGCCGAAGAACTGTCGGCGGTGACCGAGCAGACCAGCGCTGGCGTCAACAGCCAGAAGGTGGAGACCGACCAGGTGGCCACCGCCATGCACGAAATGACCGCCACCGTTCAGGAAGTGGCGCGCAATGCCGAACAGGCGTCCGTGGCAGCCACCACCGCCGATGAAGAAGCCCGCGAAGGCGACAAGGTGGTGGGTGAAGCCATTGCCCAGATCGAGAAGCTGGCCGAGGAAGTGCGCCGTTCCACCGAGGCCATGAACGCGCTGCAGAAAGAAAGCGACAAGATCGGCAGCGTCATGGACGTGATCAAGGCTGTAGCCGAGCAGACCAACCTGCTGGCACTCAACGCTGCAATCGAAGCGGCCCGCGCCGGTGAGGCCGGTCGTGGTTTTGCCGTGGTGGCCGACGAGGTGCGTGGCCTAGCTCAACGCACGCAGAAGTCCACCGAGGAAATCGAAGGTCTGGTGGCAGGTTTGCAGAGCGGTACCCAGCAGGTGGCCAGCGTGATGCTCAGCAGCCGTGGCCTGACCGACAGCAGCGTGGAACTGACCCGCCGCGCCGGCAGTTCGCTGGAAAACATCACGCGCACCGTGTCCAACATCCAGGCCATGAACCAGCAGATCGCCGCGGCGGCGGAACAGCAGAGCTCGGTGGCCGAGGAGATCAGCCGCAGCATCATCAACGTGCGCGATGTGTCGGAGCAGACCGCAGCGGCCAGTGAAGAGACGGCCGCATCGAGCGTCGAGCTGGCGCGGCTGGGTAATCAGTTGCAGATGCTGGTGAGCCATTTCCGGGTTTGATGTCGGCGGCGCCTGGTCCCCTC
>NZ_DFUE01000019.1:0-35039 GCF_002379585.1 Pseudomonas sp. UBA4194 | reverse complement strand
CTGAGGGAGAGGGGGCTAAAGCAGATCCCCGACAGCCGCAACACCGCCATACAGTCCCCTCTCCCCCAGGGAGAGGGCTAGGGTGAGGGGACCATCCCCCACAAATCCCTACGCCGAACCACGCCCCCCACCCAACTATTCCCCCTCCCGCCGCAAAAACCGTCCAGCCCTGCGTCCGGTTGCCCCTCCCGCCACAAAACTACACACCCCATTCACCCAAACCCCTTCGATCCCTTGCGCCGCCTGCTGCGGCTCGCTGAAATCCGCCACATCCCGCACCCGCTCGGCATCGAACAACACCAGGTCCGCGCAATACCCCTCTTCGATCAGCCCGCGCCCCACCAGACCGAACCGTGCAGCACTCAGCCCGGTCATCTTGTGCACCGCCGTGTGCAGCGCAAACAACCCCACATCGCGGCTGTAATGCCCCAGTACCCGCGGGAACGCACCCCACAGCCGAGGATGGGGAAAGGGATCATCCGGCAAGCCGTCCGAGCCAATCATCGACAACGGATGAGCCAGAATGCGTCGCACGTCGCTCTCGTCCATGCCGTAGTACACCGCACCCGCAGGCTGCAACCGAGTGGCCGTTTCGATCAGCGACAGCCCCCATTGCTCGGCGATATCGATCAAGTCGCGCCCGCTCATGTCCGGGTGCGGGGTCGACCAGGTGATGGTAATGCGGTGCGCATCGGTGACCTGCTTGAGATCGAGCGTCGAAGAACTCGCTGCATAGGGATAGCAATCGCACCCCACCGGTTGCCCTTGTGCGGCCGTCTCCAGCGCCTGGATCAACTGCGGGCTGCGCCCCCAATTACCCGCGCTAGCACACTTGAGGTGGGAGATGATCAGCGGCGCTCGGGCATGGCGAGCAATCTGGAACGCTTCGTCCATGGCCTCCAGCACCGGTTCGAATTCGCTGCGCAGGTGGGTGGCGTACACCGCGCCACAACCCTGGAGTTCTTCGGCCAATTGCTGCACTTCATCGGTGGAGGCCGAGTAAGCGCTGGCATAGGCCAGCCCCGTGGACAGTCCCAGCGCACCGTCGGCCAGGCACTCCCGGAGCTGCTGGCGCATCGCGCTGATTTCCCCAGCAGTTGCCGTGCGGTAGAGGTCGTCCATGTGGTTGCTGCGAAGCGCGGTGTGGCCCACCAGAGCAGCAACGTTCAGGGCCGGCTGAGCAGCCTCGACCGCAGCGCGATAGTCGGCGAAGCGCGGGTAGATGAAATCCTTCGCCGTGCCGAGCAGGTTCATCGGATCGGGAGGGTCGCCACGCAAGCTCACCGGCGCGGCGCTGATGCCGCAGTTGCCCACCACCACCGTGGTCACGCCCTGGCTGAGCTTAGGCAGCATCTGCGGCCGGCGGATCACCGCGGTGTCATCATGGGTGTGTACGTCGATGAACCCCGGCGCCAGCACACGGCCATGGCCGTCGATGTCCTCGACGGCGGTATGGGCGCTGAGCTCGCCGATGCGCAGGATGCGTCCCTGACTGACCCCCACGTCGGCGACATAGCCCGGCCGGTCGTTGCCATCAATGATCTGCGCCTGGCGGATCAGTAGATCAAACTGCATGTTTGTCTCCAAGCAGGGACATGGATGTGGGCAGGGCTGGCCCCATCGCGGGTAGAACCCGCTCCCACAATAGCGCTACTGCGCCCATCCCCCCAGCCCCGCGATGGGGGCAGCACTCTCACCGAGGATGCAACCCTGAAACACGGTCCCCCCTGTGGGAGCGGGTTCTACCCGCGATGGCGGCATTACTCTCACCAAGGATGCAAACCTGAAACCCGATCCCTCTGTGGAAGCAGGTTCTACCCAATGGGTGCAGCACTCTCACCGAAGATGCAAACCTGAAATACGGTCCCCCCTGTGGGAGCGGGTTCTACCCGCGATGGGGCCGGCCGGAGCGCCCCAGAATCCAGCCTTGCCTACTCAGCCAGCTTCAACACCCGCCGGTCATAGAACGCGTCGTTCGGGTCCATTCCGGCGCGGAAGAAATAGCCATAATCCTCCAGGAAGTACACCGTCTCAACCCGCTGCAGGCTGTCGCCCTGATGGGCGCAACGCAGCTTCTTGGCTTGTCCGCTCAAGCTGCTGTTGATCTGCGAAGCCGGCACCTGCTGCTCTACCCGGCACTCATAAGCCTGACGTTCCTTGCCATATGCCCCCACCGCGGTGTTGCTCATCTTGCCTTCGGTGACATAGCCCAACACACTGCCCAGCGGCATCTTCTTCCAGTCGCCGCTGAAACTGATGCCGCTCAGCGACAAGGTGTCGACCATCGGTGCCGCACCGCTGTGCACGGTCTGGTGGGCCAGCTCGGTCAGGCCGCGAAAACTCACCGCCTGCCCCTCATAGGTATCCCCTTTGAAGCGCACCGCCAACTGGCCAGACACCTTGTCCTGGCTGAGAAAGATTTCCTCGGTGAATTCGGCACTTTTGCCATTGAGCGTGGCGGTGCCGGTTTCTACCAGATGCTTGAGGGTCTTGGCCGGGACCGGCAGGTTCAACTGCTTGACGGCCGACAGCGCCGGTGCCTGCACACTGGGCATGTTCACCGGCACCGCACCCTTGGCCCGAGGTTTGAACGCCGGTAACTGCGCCAGCGCTTCAGGCTTGCCACAGGCGGCGCCGAACACCCGCTGGTAGTCGCTATCGCTGCCTTTGACGGAATAGGTCTTGGGCTCGAAGAACACCCCGCCGTCGGTCACGACATTGCGCTCGTCCAGATCGTAGCCGGCCAACAGGCTGAAGGTCTGCGCTGTGCAGTCGACACTGTAGCGCTCGCGCTTTTGCGCGTAGGGGGCGTTATAAGGCTGGTCGTGGCCGATCAGAGGGGAGTCGAAGGCGGCCCAGAATTGCAACTTGCCGTCGGCGCTGTTCAAGCTGTTGCGGTCAATCATGACCCACTGCTCGTCGCCACTGCCTTGCAGCATCCGCCAGTCCGGCACTTGCGTGGCGGCGCATGCCCGCTGAAACGCCGGGTTGGCACTGAGGGCCGCTACCTGGCTGGCCGGGATGGGTCTGGCTGGCGTGTATTGCCCGTTGGGGCTGGAGAAATAGATGCGTTTGACGCCGTCCAGGTAGATCAGATTGGCGTTCGGGGTGGAACAGGAGGCATCGACCTGAAGCAGGAAGCCGAAAGGCGAGGTTTCGGTCTTGGGTTGCAACAGCATGAAACTCAGCCGATCACCGTTGCGCATGACACTCTGCGGCACGGGAGGCTGCGACATGGCCTCCTTGAACATGCCCTGAGCCTGTTCATTGCCCAGCCCGGAATCCGGGCCCTTGCTCGAACAACTGGCCAAGGTGGCGATGGCGATGAGCAATGCGATGCGCTTCATGATGAGCCCTGGGTATGCGGTGAAGGCATGGTAAGCGGCGGGGGGAAAGGGGTGCAAGGTGGGGGTTGGGTGGGTGTGGATGTGAATAGTTGGATTTGTGGTGGATGGTCCCCTCACCCCAGCCAGCCCCCAGCAGATCATTCAACCCCCTCACACACCGCATACGCCGCCAGCTTCTCCTGAATGAAATCGAGAAAACACTGGATCCTCAGCGCCAACTGGGAGTTGCGGTAGTACACCGCATGGATCGGCTGACGGTACCCGCTGTTAGCGTCCTCCAGCACCACCTGCAAGCGCCCATGGCGAATGTCATCATGGGTCATGAAATGCGAAAGACAGACGATCCCCTGCCCTTCCAGCGCCAGCTGGCGCAAGGTTTCGCCACTGGATGCGGAAATGCCTGGGCGGATCTGCAACCGGTCGCCGCCAGCATGACGCAGCGGCCAGTGATTGAGGCTGTCAGGCTGAGTGAAGCCAAGCAGGGTATGGCGATCCAGATCCTCGACGGTGTGCGGCGTACCCTCGCGTGCGAGGTAGGCGGGGCTCGCCATGATGTTCAGCGGCGTGCAGCCCAGTGAACGAGCGTGCAAGGTAGAGTCGGCCAGTATGCCGATGCGAATGGCAATGTCGGTGCTGTGCTCGATCAGATCGATGATCAAGTCATCGCTGTTGAGCTCCAGAATGATATCCGGGTAGCGCTGACGAAACTCGGCCACGTAGGGAACGATGGCGTGCAGCATGAACGGTGAAGCGGCGTTGATGCGCAAGCGTCCGGCGGGCGTCTGGTGGCGCAGCGAAAGACGCTCTTCCAGCTCGTCCATGCGCGCCAGAATGTCTTTGGCCTGCTCAAAGAAAAACCGGCCTTCTTCGGTCAGGTCCATGCGCCGCGTGGTGCGGTTGATCAGTGTGGTGTCCAGTTTGGCTTCCAGCTTGGACAGCGTGCGACTGACCGCCGAGGGCGTCTGTCCCACCTGTTCGGCGGCGGCGGAAATGGAGCCGCACTGGATCACCGAAACGAATATCTGCAACTCATCGGATCGTGACTTCAACGGGGGCCTCCTAGACTCGACGATCAACCCCGCCACATTACCACCGCCCATCAAACCTCCGTAGCAGCGGCGTAAGCCGCGTCACCCACCATGCGGAGCATCTGGCACTCCTGGGCAGCCAGGACCCGGCTTACGCCGGTGCTACGTTTGTCTGGCATGCTGACAAAGGGCGCGGCTTACGCCGGTGTTACGTCGAACACGTTGGCGAGGTGTTGCTGGTACCGCGCCACGTCGTTGTCGATGTTCGGCACTTTCATCACGTCGACGCTGAGGAAGGTCGGCAGAGCCGTCATGTCGAGAAATTCGTTGGCCTTGTGGAACGGGAAATACACCGCGTCCACGCCTTTGCCTTCGAAGAAATCGGCAGGATCGTCGAACGCCTGCTGCGGGGCGTTCCAGGTGGCGGCGATCATGTACTGCTTGCCCTTGAGCAAGCCCCCGCTGCCGTACTTCTGCGAGGCGTCGGAGCGGGTCCGGCCGTCGTTGGCATACAGGCTGCCGTGGCCTTCGGTGAAGACCTCATCGATGTACTTCTTCACCGTCCAGGGCGCGCCCATCCACCAGCCCGGCATCTGATAGATGATCACATCGGCCCACAGGTACTTCTGTACTTCCTCGGCAATGTCGTAACCGCCGTCGATGAAGGTTTCCTTCACATCGAAGCCGGAGTGATCCAGGAACGCAACCGCGGCGTCATGCAGGGTCTGGTTGTAGCGGCCGGCGGAGTGGGCGAACTGCTTGCCGCCGTTGAGCAGAAGGATCTTTTTCATGAAGGTAGCCTCGTAAGCTGCAATAGATTCTGATGGGCGCAGCTTAGGGCCGTCGGGCGCGACGAGTAAGCCTTGGGCACGCAAAATACCTTTGCTTGTCAGGTACGAATAGGCTGTTATTTTTGATTCATCGGATTATCACTCCCGCTCCCCTACCACATCCGCCTCAGGCATCCGCTGCATTTCGGCCACCCGAGTTTTTAAGAACTGTCTGATTCTGGCCGCGCCATCCGATTCCTATGATTGCCCACCTCAGAGGCCCGAGCACTGGCACAACGCCTGCTAGCGGTCGTTCTGAGGGTCCACATCACGGGAATTTGATAATGAAAAAAATCTTGATCGCACTCACCGCTACCGCAGCTTTCGGCGCCACCCTGAACGCCTCGGCAGCAGACGGCACCATCAACTTCAGCGGTGAAGTGAGCAATCAGACCTGCGCGATCGAAGGCAATACCACCGGCACAACCAGCAAGACCGTCACCATGCCGCGCGTTGCAGCGTCTTCGCTGTCATCGGTAGGCCAGACAGCGGGTCGTACCGAGTTCTCTCTGGCACTGACCAAATGCACCGGCGCTACCGCCCTGGTGCGTTTTGAACAAGGCGCTTCGGTCGATGCGGCCACCGGCAACCTGATCAACCAGACCGCCGACGGCTCCAACGCTCAGATCCAGATCCTCAATGCCAGCTTCGCGCCAGTCAACCTGCAGACCAACGCCGGATCGCTGTCCACGGCGATCTCCAGCGAAGCCTCGACCATGCAGTTCTACGCCCAGTACGTCGCAGCCACCGCCGCGGCTACGCCGGGAAAGATCACGTCCAACGTGCAGTTCTCCATGGACTACAACTGATCTTGATCGCTCGCAGCCTTGCTGCGAGCGCCTTTCGAGCCAAGCCTATGAAAACTTCGTTTATTGCACGCGCCGCCGGCGCCGTGTTCAGTGTGCTGCTATTGACCAACACCGCTCCAGCCATGGCCAACGTGGTGATCGCAGGGACTCGCCTGGTCTACCCTGCCAAGGAACGGGAAGTCACCATCAAGCTCGACAACGTGGGCAACGAGGCGGCGCTGATCCAGGCATGGGTGGACCGTGGCAACCCTGATTCACGCGCCGACCAGGCCGACGCACCGTTTTTGCTGATGCCCCCGGTGGTGCGCATTGCCGCCCAGCGTTCGCAGACCCTGCGCATGACCTACACCCATGACCCGCTGCCTCAGGATGTGGAGTCGGTGTTCTGGCTCAACGTACTGGACGTTCCCCCACTGCCGAAGAACGCCGACAGCAACTTCGTGCAGTTGGCCTACCGCTCCCGTATCAAGGTGTTCTTCCGTCCCGAGGGATTGAAGGGCTTTGCCGAGGACACACCCGCTGCGATCACCTGGAGCCTGGTGCCTAACGGCAAGGGCGTCGCGCTGCGTGGCAGCAACCCTACCGCGTTCAGCGCCTCGTATAACAAAACCGAGCTGGTGGTCGGTAACAAGACCTACACCAGCAAGGGCGGCATGATCGCGCCCCACGGCACCCACGATTTCCCCTTGCAGGGCCTGCAGAGCGTGCCCCAGGGCAATGCAACGGTCCGCTATGAATGGCTCAACGACTATGGCGCTGCCAAGTCGGTCGAGACTCGGCTCGCGCGCTGACGCCTTCGTCTTCACCCGAGCCACGCCCCACCCCCTCACCACGATAACGCCAGCCAGTCCGGTTGGGCTTTGGTCGCTTGCTGTCATGTAGCAGGCCTGTTCAGGACGCCTACTCATGTTTGAAATTACCCGCCTGCGTGCCCACTTCGCGGCATCGCGGCCCCATGCCTGCGGTTTGCTGCTGGCACTTGTCACACCCTGCGCGGCAGGGGCCGATGACGCTGAACACATCAACTTCAACCCGGCCTTCATGACCGACAGCCAGGGCCGCGCGCTGGACGTCTCGGCCTTCGAGAACGGCAACCCACTGACACCCGGTACCTACCGGGTCGATGTCTATCTCAACGGCAACTGGCAGGGGCGTGAACCCCTGATCATCGCCAAGGAACGAGCCAATGCACCGGCGCGCTTCTGTTTCAAGCTCGATGATCTGAAGCGCTGGGGCCTGAACATGGACGCCCTTCCCGACCAGAACAACTTGCAGTCGCTGCTGGCCGACGCCAACTGCGTGGAACCGTCACGGTTGGCGGCAGGCATTGGCGTGGACGTCGACATGAGCGAGCTGCGCGCCGATCTGACCATTGCCCAGGCGTACCTCAAGCGGGTGTCTCGCGGCTATGTCGATCCAAAGAGTTGGGACAGCGGCATCAACGCGGGCTTCGCCAACTACAACACCAATGTGTACCAGAGCGATACGCGCGGGCTGACCAGCACCCAGTCGTACGTGGGGCTCAACACCGGGGTCAACCTGGGTGACTGGCGGCTGCGACACAACGGCTCCTACAGCTACAGCAAATCGGCAAACGGCCCTTCACGCAGCGGCTACCAGTCCACCAGCAGCTATGTTCAGCACGATCTCACCGGCCTGAAATCGCAACTGACCCTGGGTGAGTACTACACCCCCGGCGAGCTGTTCGACAGCGTGCCGTTTCGCGGCGTCCAGATAGGCAGTGACGATCGCATGCTGCCCGACTCCATGCGCGGCTTCGCACCGCCGGTGCGGGGCGTGGCCGACACCAATGCCAAGGTGACCATTCGCCAGGGCGAAAGCATCCTCTACGAAACCACCGTGGCGCCGGGGCCGTTCGTCATCAACGACCTCTACAGCACCGGCTATTCGGGGGACCTGTCGGTTACCATCACCGAGGCCGATGGGCGCACTCGCTCCTTCGTGGTCCCGTTCGCCTCGGTCGCGCAACTGCTGCGCCCCGGCACCACTCGTTTCAACCTGACCGCCGGGCAATATCGCGACGATTACCTGAGCAGCAATCCGGACTTCATCCAAGGCACCTATCAGCGCGGTGTCTCGGATCGCTGGAGTGCCTATACCGGCAGCATCGTTGCCGAACGCTACCTGGCGGTACAGGCAGGTGCGGCCTGGAGCACGCCTCTAGGTGCCATGGCGCTGGACGTCACCGAGTCGCGCGCCAGCGACCTGGCCCCTACCCATGAAGGCATCGACACGACCCTGCGCGGCCGCAGTTATCGGCTCACCTACAGCAAGCTGCTGGACGCCACGCAGACCAACTTCACCGTGGCGGCGTATCGCTTTTCCAGCGAGGGCTACCTGAACTTCAGCGACTACGCACAACTGCAAAGCCGCGACAGCACGTCGCTGTTTCGTCAGCGCAGCCGCTTCCAGCTCAACATCAACCAGCCCCTGGGTGAGCGGCGCGGCACCGTGTACTTCACCGGTTCGGCGCAGAACTACTGGAACAGCGGCCAGCGCGGCAACGTCACCTACCAGGCCGGCTACAGCAACGGCTACAAGTGGGGCTCGCTGAACCTGAGCGCCAGCCGCACCCGTGACTACGACGGCGCGTTCCAGACCCAGTACATGGTCGGCGTGAACATTCCATTCGGCCGCACGCGGTCCAACTACATCAGCACCACCCTGCGTTACGACGACAACGGCAACAGCAACACCCAGCTCAACCTGGGCGGCAGCGCCGGAGAGCGCAATCAGCTGAGCTACAACCTTTACGGCTCGGCCGACAAGAACGACGGGCGAACCAACAGCAGCGGCGGCTCCTCGGTGCAATACCGCGCCCAGACCACGACCTTGAGTGCAGGGGTGAACGCCGGCAGCGGGTACCGACAAGCGAACCTGGGCGCCAGCGGCAGCCTGGTCGCGCATGCCGGTGGCGTGACGTTCAGCTCCGAGCAGGGCGAGACCATGGCACTGATCGAAGCCAAAGGTGCCAGCGGAGCCCGAGTCGACAATACCTCGAACGCGGTGGTCAACGACAAGGGCTATGCGCTGGTCGCAGGCCTGATGCCTTATCGCCAGAACGACATCTCCATCGACCCCAAGGGCACCTCCGATTCCGTAGAGCTGGAAACCACGTCGCAATCCATCGCTCCGCGCTTCGGTGCGATCAGCCTGGTGCAATACCCCACTATTTCCGGCACGCCGGTGCTGCTGCATGTCACGCGTGATGATGGCAAGAGCGTGCCCATGGGCGCCCAGGTCGAAGACGACCAGGGCAACTACCTGACCATGGTGGGTCAGGGTGGACGCCTGTTCATTCGCAGCAATCAGGATCATGGCGAGCTGGTGATTCGTTGGGGGAGCAAGGCGAATCAGAGCTGCCGCGCCCACTACACCGTTCCGGCCACCGCCGACGGTTCGGCAAGTGGCTACCGCGTGCTCAACAGCTCATGCGCGGTGCGTTGAACGCCCCCCTTATCGGCAGCCTTCGGGCTGCCTGACCCCAGAGATAATCAATATGAAGACTGTTGCAACAAAACGCATGGGCTTGGCGCCCTGGTTCTGCAGCCTCTTGTTGATGTGCTGTGGCAGCAATGCCTGGGCAGCAACATTTTGTTATTCCTACGGCGCAACCCTGGTCATGAACTTTACGGTTCCCAGCACCTTGACGATTCCCAAGAACGCACCGAACGGCACTGTCATCTACAACTCTCCACAGAAGTCACCTACCGGCGCACCGACTTTCAAGTGTGATGTACCGGGATCATGGGGTTATACCAACGCCCGCGGTTCGACAGCTAGCGATACAGACCCTAGCCCCATTGGCGACACCGGCCTAGGCTGGCGTCTGAGCTATGGAAAGACTTACGCGCCCGCTTACCCCGAGGGCTCGTTGAACGCAGCCTCGTACACCTTCGTCAACTCAGTAGGCTTTACCCTCTACAAGATAGGCGAGATAAAATCCGGAGCCATTGACTCAGGCCAGCTCGGAAACCTGGTTGGATTTGGCCTGAATATCATCCAGCTCAACCTTGCCAACTCCATCACCTTCACCGAAGTCAGCTGCCAGACCCCTTCGGTCAACATCGACCTGGGCAAGCAGTACAGCAGCAAATTCGGTGGAATAGGGTCCACGATCGGTCAGAAGGCGTTCAACATTGCCCTCAACGACTGTCCCAGCGGTTTGAGCAGCATCAGCTACAGGCTCGACCCGGTCAATCCGGCGTTTGACGCCAAACAGGGCGTTCTGGCACTGGATGCAGGCGGCGCTACAGGGGTGGGCATCCAGATAACCGACTCGAACAACGCGGTAGTCACGCTGGGCGAGGCGCATCGCTTCCTCGACACCAGCCCAAGCGGCAACTACCTCATTCCCTTGCAGGCTGCCTACTACAAGACCGCCGACAAGATAGAACCGGGCAAGGCCAACGCTGCGCTGCAATTCACCATCACCTATCAGTGATGAGACACCGCCCGGGATAAGCGCCTGACACCCATTGTTTCTGTGCTCTGGCGCCTTACTCGAACTGCTCGGCGCGGATGCAATAGGTCAACAAGGCCTGATCACTGTCCACTTCCAGCTTGCGCATCGCCGCCACCTTCTGGGCGCTGACGGTCTTGATGCTGCGGTTCAGTTGCCGAGCGATATCGCTGACGCTGGAGCCGGCCACGAACAGGCGCA
Source organism: Pseudomonas sp. UBA4194 (assembly GCF_002379585.1). GTDB lineage: Bacteria > Pseudomonadota > Gammaproteobacteria > Pseudomonadales > Pseudomonadaceae > Aquipseudomonas. Next base: position 24,341 of record NZ_DFUE01000019.1, on the reverse strand, counting down.
GCACCTCCATTTCCTTCATCGACAGACTGGAAAAGCGTTCGTCCACCTGCTGGTTGTTGGCGCTGACCGATGTGGCCATGGGTTCAGGTGCTCTGTAGCTGCGGCGCGCACTGAGCGCGACCAGGGCTTTCTGAATTTCCTCGTGCAGGTAGTTTTTCTGAATCACGCCGGCAACGCCGAGCTCTTGCAGACGAGTCAGAATCAGACTATTGGAAACCATGGTCAACACCAGCACCTGGGTGTCGGGAAAGCGGCGCAGCACATACTCGATCAGCTTCAGCCCATCCCCATAGAGATCGTCCCCAGGCATGTTGTAATCGGTCACCAGTACGTCGGGCCGATGCTGCTCCAGCTGCGCAATCAGCTGACTGGGGCTGACCGCCTCGCCCACCACGGTGATGCCCGGGTTGCGCAGGATCATCTCGCGCACGCCCACCAGTACGATGGGGTGATCGTCAGCAATCACAACTTTCATTTCGCGCATCAATCGTGTTCCTTGCAAGGGTTGCCGATCATGTCCATGACCGGGTCGCCATGGCTGAAGCCACAGCGCGAAGACGTACCAACAACGCGTCGATACCTGCGCGGATGCGAACATCCAGCGGCCCTTCCTGCAAGGCCACCTCCCACTGCCCACATGTCCGGGCCAGCGCCGTGGCGCGTATGGTCGCCAGTCCGCCGCTCAGGCTGTGCAGGCGCCGTTGCACACGGGTAGCGTCGCCCGCGGCCAGGGCAGTTTCAATCTCCCCGATGTCTTCATGCAAGGTCCGCGTCAGCACATCACGCATGACCGGTGACAGCTCGATCCAACCTTCGAGGTCGGACACGCCGCCGACATGGGTATCGGAATCAGCATCGGCATCGGCATCGGCATCGACACGCCCGCCAACCCGATGCGCCAGCAGGGCCGCGCGCAGCATGTCCAGACTCAGCGGCTTGACCACCCACGCATTCATGCCCACCGCCAGGCACCGTTCGCCCTCTTCGCGCATGGCGTTGGCGGTCACGCCGATGATCGGCACCGTGACACCCATGCGGCGTAGCTCACAGGTCAATTCGTAGCCATTCATGCGCGGCATGTTGACATCGGTGATGACCAGATCGAAGGGCTTCGCCGCCCATACCTGCAGCGCTCGCTCACCATTCTCGGCGACTGTCGCATGGGCGCCGAGCGCCTGCAGCTGCTCTTGCAGAATGGCTTGATTGATCGGGTTGTCTTCCACCACCAGAATTCGTAGCGCGGCGCCTGGAAGCGGCGTGTCGAGTGGTTCATCGACCGGCTCGGGAGTCGCCTCGCCCGTGGCGATCGGCAACTGCAGCAGCAGAGAGAAACTGCTGCCCAGACCGGGCTCGCTGACCACCCGCATGTGCCCGCCCATCAGCTCGCTCAAACGGGCGCAGATAGACAGCCCCAGACCTGCCCCACCGGTTTGATCGCGCCCGGACACTTGATAGAAAGGCTTGAACAGATCGTCCAGCGCCTTGGAAGCGATGCCCACACCCGTATCGGATACCTGCCATTGCAGCGTCACGTGCTCAGCGGTGAGTTCGATCACCACCAGGCGCATCAGTACCCGTCCCGAGTCGGTGAACTTGATCGCGTTGCTCAACAGGTTGTGCACTATCTGCCGGATTCGCCCAGCATCTCCAGTCACGCGCGCAGGTACCTGCGGATCGATATCTTCCTGAAACTGCAAACCTTTGTTCTGCGCTGCCGCAGTGAACCCCTGAACGGCCTCGCGCACCAGGGTCTGCGGGCTGAACGACGAGACTTCAAGGGCCATTTGCCCCGACTCGATCTTCGACACATCGAGCACGTCGCTGATCAACTGGAACAGTACCGTCGATGAGCCTTGGATAACTTCCAGATACTGCCGCTGCCGACTGCTCAGCTCGGTCATGCCCAGCAATTCCAGATTGCCCAGCACGCCATACAAAGGCGTCCGAATCTCATGACTCATGGTGGCAAGGAACAGCGTTTTCGCCTCACTGGCTTCATCGGCGGAGCGACGTGCCTGCTCCATGGTCTGGGCGTCGTCGACGTGGCGGGTAATGTCATTGAAGCCGCACAGCAATACGTCCTCGCCCTGGTAGCGAGTGGCGACGAAGTACGCTTGCAGATGGCGTCCCTCGACTTCCAGCCAGACTTCCCCAGGCGCTGCCGCCCCCACCTCTCGGTCCAGCAGCTTGAGCAACTGGGCAGTGCCCTGCCATTCCCGCGCGCGCTGATTTTCCAGCAGCACCTGGTGATCGTCGCGACGCACCACACTGAGCCCCACCGGCGCGTTGTCCATCATCACCCGATTGAACGCCTCGCTTTCCTGCAAGCGTTGTTGCGCCTGCTGCGCAGGCTGCACGAACTCCAGGCGGTACCAGCGATTGATCCACCAACCCACCACCAGCGCCAGCAGCATGGTCAGCCCCAGACCGATCAATGGCCATTTCGCGTAACGCAGAAAGTCCTCGTAGCTGATGGCGTAGAGCGCGGTCCAGTGCGCGCCTCCCTGGGTGGCCATCTTGAAGCGCAGTCCCTGCCCACCGATGCTCAGGCCCATCGGCGCCTGCCGGTCATCACCCAGGCTGCCCAGCAGTACTTCGCCCTGGGGCGAAATCAAGGTGAACTGGTTGTACACCGGCCGCCGCAGCACTCGCTCGATCTCGTTGATCTGGCCCATGTCCAGCAACGCCACGAGGGTGGTCAGACCCTGCTCCCGGCCAGACGGCATCAAGTCGGCAGGCAGATCCACGCCAATCGTCGCAACCAGGGTCTTGGTGGTCGGATACAGTGCCGCTGGGGCGCGCAGCCAGCGGACCACGCCACTGCCGAGCAAAGCCCGCTGGGGTTGCAGCTGATCGCGCAGGCGTCCGGCCATGGTCAGGTACTGGGCTTGCTGCAATGCCAGGCGCTGGCGCACCCCGTCGATACCCGGTATGGCGATATCGAACTGTCCCGCCGGCGCGAAGACGAACAGCTGCGGCGAGGCATAATAAGAACCGGCCCAATAGGTGCTGTAGTAATCGGTCAGCTGGGTGGCCAGGGAAAATGCACCGTGCGTATCCACACGGCTTGCCTGCCGCCCATGGGACAGCGTGAACGCCAGCGACAGCGGCAAGCCGCGGCCCTGGAACAGACTCCGAGTGTCATCGCTACCCAGCGCTACGAGGCTGGCCGGTTGGACGTTGGGCAGCAGACTGCGATTGGTACGGTCATAGGCGCTGGCGATATTGCGCAGAAAAGTTTCGTGCTCATGGATATTCTCGATGACCCGGGCAAAGTGAAACTCGACCTTCTCCTGCTCCGCTTCTATCAGCCGGTGGATGGCCCAATAACTGGTGCTGGTCAGCAACAGCGTCAGCCCGGCCAGCAATAGCAGGCCTTTGTTCAACCGCTGGGAGCTGAGCGCCAGCGCGCCCAGACGCGAGCTTGCATGCTTCATCATCAATACCGTCGAAGCCTGGATGCCAGGCATGCCGCCAGGCCGTGGCTACGACCCGAAAAGCCTGAAAAGGGCGACCCTTGAGTGGGCTGTATGGACATCGGACTCGCTGCGGTCAGATTAGTGCTGGCGCCGGGCCATCCTCCACTAACAGAGACGCGAAGCGCCCGACCGCCACCGCAGGGGAAATCAGGAAGCCTTGAACCTGGGCGCAGCCCATACGTCGCAGCAACACCAGCTCGGCGTGCGTCTCGACCCCTTCGGCCACAACGGTCAGGCCCAGCTTGCGGCACAGCTCGATGATGCTTTGCAGCGCAGTGGCCAGATGCTCGCTGTCGGCGCAGCCATGAACCAGCGAGCGGTCGATCTTGAGCTCGCTGAAGGGTGTGGAGACCAGGTTGAAATACGAACTCAGCCCCTGTCCGAAATCATCCTGAGCCAGGCCAAAGCCCTTCATCCGCAGGCGACAGGCGCCCGCATAGTAGTCTCCCGGCAGCCGAGTGGTAGAGGTTTCCAGTAGCTCGAAGATGATCTGCTGCGGTCTGGCATCGCGCTCCAGAACATAGGCGTGCAGCCGATCGGCCAGATCATGCTGGTCGAGCAAATGGGTGGGCAGGTTGATCGACACCGGCACCTCATACCCCTGGCGGCGCCATTGCTGTTGAGCCTGCAAGGTATGGCGCAGGGTCAGCCACAGCAGTTGTTCCTCCAGACCGGATTGCTCGACGGTGCCCATGAAACTGCCCGGCATCAGCAGACCATGGCTGGGGTGCTGCCAGCGCGCCAAGGCTTCGGCGCCGACGATACGCCCGTTACACAGGCTTTTCTTGGGCTGGAACCAGGCCTGTATCTGCCCTTCGTGCAAGGCTGCGATCACGCTTTCGGGCGTCTGCAGTGGCAACCGGGAACGTTTGCCGGGCAAACCTTTGCCGCTGTCCAGGCAGGTGTTGTCCAGATGCTCACGCAAGCGCAGTACAGCCGGCGCCTGTACCGGCTTGGAAATCAGGCCGGCCACGTCCAGGCCCATGCTGCGCGCTGCCAACCCGGCGCCCACCAGCATCCGACGTGATGCCACGCTCATCAGTGCCAGTACCGGCGGGCGGGTCACGTCAGCCAATTGCTGAATCAGTTGCACACCATCCATGCCGGGCATCAGCAGGTCGCTGAGCAGCAAGTCATAGTGCTCGGTCGCCAGGCACTGCAACGCCGTCGGACCATCCCAGACCGCGTCCACTTCAAAGCCACCCACTTCGCTGAACAGGTTCACCAGATACTCATGCTGGAAGGGATGGTCTTCCACGATAAGCACCCGATAGACAGTCAAACCTTTCTCCGCTGATACGACTGCAAGGCTTGATGAAGGGCGCGCAGTGTCACCGGTTTGATCAGGCATTGGTCCATCCCTGCCGCCTGGCATCGATCGCCCTCTTCGCGCATGGCATTGGCGGTGGCGCCGATGATCGGTAAGGTCGCGTCGCGCTGGCGCAACTGGCTGGCCAGCTCATAACCGTTCATGCGCGGCATGTTGACGTCGGTCAGCACCAGGTCGAACTCGGCGGCATGCCAGAGCGCCAGGGCTTCCAGACCATCACAGGCCAGCACGACTTCACAGCCGAGCTCCTGCAACTGGTCTCTCAAAATCAGTTGATTGATCACGTTGTCCTCTACCACCAGCACGCGCAGATTGAGTACAAGCGCAGGCGGCGTCTGACCTGCACCCGAGCATTCCTTGCGTTGCTGCCCCTGGGCGCGGGACACGGCCTCCTTGAGTTCTTCCAGATTGTTCAGATTGGCTTGCCAGATCCCGGACATCGGCGCGTCGAGCGTCAGTTCCATGGGGCTGGCAATCACCCGTGGCCCCTGCCACAACGGCAGCAGGCATGGATGATCGGGCACCGTTTCCAGCTCCACCAGCACGGCACCGTTGGTGACTTCGCCGCGGGCCGGCCCGCCGACCTGGGCCCGAGCGCCCCAGCGCTGCAGCCAACCGCAGACGTTCTCGGCCAGATCCTGCATGCGTGAAACCACGTAGACCTTTTGTGCGATCAGGGGCGTCCCCGCACTGCGCGTCGACGGCTCCTGGACCTGTACCAGCGGCACATCGAAGGCAAAGCTGCTGCCCAGGCCCGGCTCGCTGACCACTCTCAGGTTGCCGTTCATCAAATGGATCAGGCGCTTGCAGATCGACAGGCCCAGCCCTGTACCGGCCACCACGTTGGCGTTACCGCTGGCCTGAAAGAACGCTTCGAACAGATACTTCTGATCATCGGCGCTGATGCCCTTGCCGGTGTCCACGATCTGCCAGCGCAGCAAGGCACGCTCATCGTCCCGGCTTTCCACGTGCACGCGCAGCACGATGCGTCCGCTGTCGGTGAATTTCAGCGCATTGCTGAGCAAGTTGTTGAGCACCTGACGCAAGCGGGTGACGTCGCCACAGAGCAAATCCGGTATCTGCGGATCGACGCTGCTGAACAGGCGCAGCCCTTTGCCCTGCGCGGCCCCTGAGTAGCCCTGGATAACCTCGCGCACCAGCTGCACGGGCGAGAACGTGCTGAGCTCCAGGGACAACTGACCCGCCTCGATCTTGGCCACATCGAGCACGTCGCAGATCAACTGCAGCAAGTTGGCGGACGAAGCCTCGATCGCTTGCAGGTAGTTATGCTGCTGGGCATTGAGATCGGTGCGCGCCAGCAACTCCAGCGTGCCCAGCACGCCATAGAGCGGTGTGCGAATCTCGTGGCTCATCGTGGCCAGGAACAGAGTCTTGGCTTCGTTGGCCGCATCGGCGGAGCGGCGCGCCTGATGGAGCGCCCGCTCGACCTGCTTGCGTGCACTGATGTCACTGAACGCACAGATCAGCACTTCTTCGCGCTGATACCGGGTGGGCGCAAAACTGAGGTACAGATGACGACCGTCGGCCAATTCGATCTCATCGCTGTTGTTGGCGTCGACCTGGTCGAAGGCGCGGTGTATCCAGCCGTGACACAGCTGCTCACGCTCGGCGCCCAGACCGAGCCATTGCTCCGCCAGGCGGTTTTGCAACACCAGTCGGCCATCGCTGCGACGCAGTACGCACAGCGCCACAGGGGCGATGCGGATCACCGCGCTGCTGAACGCCTCGCTTTCCACCAATGCATCGATCCGGTTGGCCGCTGGGATAATCAGGCGCCGATCGATGCGGTACACCAACCAGCCCATCAGGCCGCTCACGCCCAGGCAGACCATCAGACAGATCAGCAAGCGGCTGCCCAGGGCAGGCAGCAGCGAACGCAGATCCAGACTGTAGACGATCTGCCAATTCGAATACCCCAGCTGTTTTCTGATTGCCAGATGGTCGGGAAACCATTGCGTACCCGCCAGGCCAAACGCCGTCACGGCACCCGACAGATTCAACGCCAGGTGCGCGTCCTGACTGGACATGCTGGTGAAGATCAACTGGCCCTGGCTGTCGAGCAGCAGAAAATCTCCCGCCTCATCATGGCGTAGCGCATCCATCAGGTCCGGCCCTTCGACTTCCAGACCCAGCCAGCCCGAGGCCGGACTGCGCTCATCCAGACGGGTAAAAATGTACAGCGGCGAATCCGGCATGTCGTGATCAGTCAGCCATAACGACTCACCGGTCGCTTGCCCACTGCGGTCAAGCTCGCGCAGTCGCTGCAGTACATGGCCAGGCACCAACGCCGAGGCATCACCGACGCTGTAGAGACGGTCCACTTGCGCCTCCTCGCCCTGGCCTACGTACAACAGATTGACTCGGTTCTGCTGCAGATAAGCGAGCATGCGCCTGGTCAGCCACAGGCTCCAGGAACTGTCGCCGTTGCCCAGGCTGATATGGACTTCTTCACTGGGCACTTCATTGAAGTTGGCCAGGGGTTGCACCACGTTGCGCACGGTCGACAGACCCAGTGCCTTGAGCAGCGCCTGACGACTGACGAAGAAGCTTTGCGCATCGGAAACCGCAGCATTCATGTAGCTACGGCGCAAACTGACCTCTTCGTTGAAGGCCGCGCGCAGATAGCCGTAGGCGCCCATGAGCGTGCCGAGCACCAGCGCGGCGGCGAACAACTGCAGAAGCTTGCGCGCAGCTTTGGGGGTAGAGAAGGTCGAGTCCAGGGGCTGGAGAAAGTGCTTGAGTTTCATTGAGTGCAAACTACGCACCCACTGCCATCAAACCCATCAGACGATTCTTAAAACCGCTTTTTCAGCGGCTATACACCGCAGATCATCAGGAGCTGCGCAGCCATCAGCCGCTCGCTTCCCAGCTTTAAGAAACCTCTGATTTCAGCGCCACAACCCCATCCCTATGATTGCGCGTCCAAACGGCATGAGCATGGGCTTGAAGCGCCGGCGTGGCGAGTATCAAGACCGTTGATATTGGAAGGGTTATGTTCAAAGTGAGAAATCTTGCGTCCGCACTGGGCGGGCTTACACTTGCGATCACCGCAAACAGCGCGTGGGCCGCCTGCAATATCCATGGATCTTCAGGAACGCTGACGATTACCGTTCCAAAAACACTCATCATTCCCAAGAACACACCTGTTGGCACAGTGCTCTACAGTTCGGCAAAGACTCGAACCACCGACAGTCCTGCATTCACCTGTATCTCAGGGGGCAGCTTTCAATTCACCAATGGCCGTGGGGATACCGCCACCGGTAGTAAACCAAGCCCGCTAGGCGATACCGGTATTGGTGTGCGTCTCAATATGAATGACGGCTTTACCCCAAACCCCGGCATATTGTCGCCCAATGTCCGCTACAGCTTCGCGCAGTCAAACATTGGGATAACGCTGTATAAGACGGGTGAAATCAAAGGCAGCACCCTTGATACCGGGAAACTGGGCGCGCTGACGGTGGATAGGGACGAGTTGTCGTGATCAGTCTGTCCAATGCGGTCAACTTCACTGAAAGCAGCTGCCAGACCCCCTCGATCAACGTAGACCTGGGCAAGCAGTACACAAGCAAGTTCGGTGGCATTGGTACCACCATTGGCAAAAAGGCATTCAGCATTGCACTCAACGATTGCCCCGCCGGTTTGAGCGGCATCAGCTACCAGCTCGACCCGGTCAATCCGGCATTCGATGCGAAACAAGGCATCCTTGCTCTGGACGAGGGCGGCGCCAGCGGCGTGGGTATTCAGATCACCGATCAGAACAATGCAGTCGTCACCTTGGGCGAAGCCCATCGTTTTCTCAAAACCGAGCCAACTGGCAATTACGCCATTGCCTTGCAGGCGGCCTACTACAAGACCGCGGACCAGATAGAACCAGGCAAGGCCAATGCATCCATGCAGTTCACCATCACTTATCAGTAGTTGCTGACGGCCACGGCTTCACACCGTGGCCGATAGCGTGTGGTCCGGAGTCACAGGCCCAGCCCCCCATTCATCGAGGCTGATAGGCCTTGATAATGGCAGAGAAATCCAGCCCGCCGTCCCCTCGCAAGCTCATCGCCTGGTACAGCTGTTGCGCCAGCGCACCCATGATCACCGGCTGGCGGACCTGCTTGGCAGCCTCGGTGGCCAGTCCCAGATCCTTGAGCATCAATTCAGCGCCAAAGCCGCCGCTGTACCCCCGCGCCGCCGGCGCCGTCTCGATGACTCCAGGCCAAGGGTTATAGGTATCCGAACTCCAGCAGCGGCCCGTGGAGCTGTTGATGATCCCGGCCAACACCTGGGTATCGATGCCCAGTGCATTGCCCAAGGCCATGGCTTCGGACACCCCGATCATGGAAATCCCCAGCAGCAGGTTGTTGCAGATCTTGGCGATCTGCCCGGTGCCGACCTCGCCGCAGTGCACAATGTTGCGGCCCATCTGCGCCAGCACCGGCTGCAACTGGCCAAACAGGTCTGCCGAGGCGCCGACCATGAAGGTCAGCGTGCCAGCCTGGGCCCCGCCCGTGCCACCTGACACCGGCGCATCACCCAGATCGACACCCTGGGCCGCCGCGGCCGCGCAGATGTCCCGTGCCGTCTGCGGATCGATGGTGCTGCAGTCCACTGCCGGTGTGCCTTGGCGAATGCCGGCCAGCACGCCGTCTTCACTCAGATAGACACTGCGCACATGAGTCGCCGCGGGCAACATGGTGATCACCAGATCCCCTTGCGCTGCGGCATCCTTGGGCGAAGCGCTGATGTTGCCGCCCAGTTCCGCCAGCTCCGCCAGCACGGTCTGGTTGAGGTCGAACAGATGCAGGGTGTGGCCGGACTTGAGCAGGTTGCGGGCCATGGGTGCACCCATGTTGCCCAGGCCGATGAAAGCGATGTTCATGGCAGCTCTCCTACTTCAGGGTGATGGTGGTGTTGACGCCATCGTTGACGCTGTCGTCATCGAACCAGCGTGCCGTCACCGTCTTGGTCTGGGTATAGAACTGCACCACCTGCTTGCCATAGGGCCCCAGGTCGCCGAGTTTGGAGCCACGCGAACCGGTGAAGCTGAAGAACGGAACAGGAACCGGGATGGGAATGTTGATGCCGACCTGACCGACGTCGATCTCGCTCTGAAACTTGCGCGCCGCCGCGCCGCTCTGGGTGAACAGGCCTACGCCGTTACCGAACGGGTTGCCGTTGACCAGGGCAATGGCCTCATCCAGTGTGTCCACCTCAAGGGTGACCAGCACCGGGCCGAAAATCTCCTGGGTGTAGATCTGCATGTCGGTGGTCACGCCACTGAACAGGGTCGGACCGACGAAGTTGCCTTGCTCATAGCCCGGCACCTGCACGCCTCGGCCGTCCAGTTCCAGGGTCGCGCCCTGCTGCACGCCACTGTCGATCAAGCCGATCACGCGCTCCAGCGCGCGTTTGGAGATCACCGGGCCTACGTCCGTGCCCGGCTCGCTGCCAGCGTTGACGGTGAGCTTCTGCGCCAGGGCCTTGAGGTCCGGGATCCACTCGCGCGACTTGCCCACCAGCACCGCTACCGAGGTGGCCATGCAACGCTGCCCGGCGGCACCGAATGCAGCCCCCACCAGCGCATTGAGGGTCTGCTCGCGGTTGGCGTCCGGCAGCACCACGGCGTGGTTCTTCGCGCCCATCATCGCCTGCACGCGCTTGCCGTGCTTGCCGGCGAGGTCGTACACATGGGTGCCCACCGCGGTGGAGCCGACGAAAGACACTGCCTTGATGTCAGCATGAGTACACAGCGCGTCCACCACCTCCTTGCCGCCATGCACCACGTTCAGCACGCCCGGTGGAACGCCTGCTTCCAGCGCCAGCTCCACCAGTTGCACCGTGGACAGCGGGTCCTGCTCGGAGGGTTTGAGCACGAAGGTGTTGCCACAGACGATGGCCATGGGAAACATCCACAGCGGAATCATCGCCGGGAAATTGAACGGGGTGATGCCCGCGCACACACCGATGGGCTGGCGCAGGGTGTAGGTATCGACGCCGCCGGCAACGTTCTCGGCAAACTCGCCCATCTGCAGACTGCCGATGGAACAAGCGTGCTCCACCACTTCCAGGCCGCGGAAGATATCCCCCTCGGCATCGGCGATGGTCTTGCCCTGTTCGGCACTGAGGGTCTGGGCGATGCGTTTGGAGTGTTCGCGAATCAACGCCTGCAACTTGAGCATGATGCGCATGCGCGCGCCGATAGGGGTCAGGCGCCAGGTCTTGAAGGCGCGCTGAGCGGCCGCCACGGCGGCATCCACTTCATCGGTGGTGGCGAAGGGCACACGGGCGAGTACTTGTTGGGTGGCGGGATTGACGATGTCGCGCCATTCGCGGGTGGTTGAAGCGACCCACTGACCATCGATCAGCAGTTTTACATCGTCGACCTTGCTGGCATTCGGTTGAACGGACACGTTCATGATGACCTCCGCGTATTTATTGTTGTGGCGAGACGGTTCTGCAGTGAGTATAGAAGCTGCAAACATCTAACAAGAACCCATATAAAAGCCGGTCCAACATGCAAAAAGACCTCAGCAGCCTGAACTGGGACGACCTCAAGTTCTTTCTCGAAGTGGCACGCACGCGCAAAGCCAGCAGCGCAGCCAAGCGCCTGGGGGTCGACTACACCACGGTGTCTCGACGCATCGGTTCGCTGGAAAGCTCGCTGGGTACCCTGCTGTTCGAAAAATCCCGCACCACCGGCTTCGTACTGACTGCCGAAGGTCAACGCCTGCTGGCCTCGGCCGAGTCCATCGAAAGCACCTTGCACATGGCCTGCGAGCAGGTCTCGGGGTCGGGCGTGGCGCTGTCCGGGCACATCCGCATGGGTTGCACCGAAGGTTTCGGCAGTTTCTTCATCACCCCGCAGCTGAGCCATTTCGTCGATGCCTATCCAGCCATCTCGGTAGATATCCTGCCGCTGCCCCACTTCATCAGCCTGTCCAAGCGTGAAGCCGATATCGTCATTGCCCTGGAGCGGCCCGAACATGGGCCCTATGTCCGCTGCAAACTCTGCGACTACCGCCTGCGCCTGTACGCCACCCAGGATTATCTGGACCGCCATGGCGCGATCGACAGCAGCGCACAGCTGGGCAAACATCGCTTCATCAGCTACGTCGACGACCTGGCGTTCAGTTCCGAACTGCTGTACCTGGCCAAGCTGTTGCCTGGCGCCAGCGCGGGACTGCGCAGCACCAGCGTGATCGCTCAGTACACGGCGGCGCTGCAAGGGCATGGGCTGGCGATTCTGCCGTGCTTCCTGGCCGCGCAGGACCCACGGCTGCTGGCGGTATTGCCGGATGAAGTACAGATCACCCGGCAGTTCTGGATGTACTGCCGCGAGGACCTGCGCAAGTTGAAGCGGATTACCCTGTTGTGGGATTACATTCGCGAAGTGACCGAGCTCAACGCGCCGCTGTTGCTGGGAAACACGGCGGACACGCGATTCGTCTAGCGACCACAGTGCGCGTGGGCCAGCCTTGAATCTTGCAACCCGCTGATTCATGACCCGTTATGTACCTTGGCGGGCTCTGCGCACCCTATCGGTGCGAGCGTTCGCCGTCAGCGCCAGAACAGTCAGGGCCAGGCGCTGCGACGGCGCGGTGCATCGCCACCGATTGCAGCCTCACGCCCGCCCGCCATGCCCCCGGTACGTTCGTTGCAACGGCTTGTCAGGTCAATGACCAGGCACTGCCTTCCTGAAACGACCTCACCGGAGCTCCAAGCGCATGCTCAAGAAAACCACTGTGTCTGCCATCACCCTGCTGGTCGGCGGCCTGCTCGCGACCACTGCCAGCGTTGCTGCCACTACCGCCACCCCGGGGCAGTTGAAAGTCGGCATGGAGATCACCTACCCGCCGTTCGAATCCTATGATGCCAACAACAACGTGGTGGGTTCGGACCCCGAACTGGCCCACGCGCTGGCCAAGCAGATGGGCGTCAAGGCGGCGTTCGTCGATACCAAGTTTCCCAACCTGATCCTGGGTCTGAATGCCGGCCATTTCGACGCGATCATCTCCGGTATGTACATCACGCCGGAGCGTCAGGTACAGGCGCAGACCATCCCCTACGCCAATACCGGCGCGGCGATCATGGTGCCCAAGGACAGTGCCCAGAGCCCCAAGGTGCCGGAAGACCTCTGTGGCCTGAAGGTTGGCCTGGAAAAAGGCACTACCTGGGTGGCAGCTTTCAACAAACTGTCCACCGAGTACTGCCTGCCGAACAACAAAGGCGCGATCACCATCAGCGAATTTCCGTCGGCGCCTGAAGTGACCCAGGCACTGCTCTCTAAGAACGTCCAGGCCCAGGTGGAAATAGCCGGTGCCGCGCACATGATCGCCGAGCGCAGCAAAGGCCGAGTGGTAGTGACGTCCGAAAAGCTGGTCTATCCGCAGACCCTGGGCATCTATGTGAAGAAAGGCAATGACGAGACCTACCAGGCGCTGCTCAAGGCCTTGGAAGAGAGCAAGAAGAACGGCGAATACGCGGCGATCCTGAAGAAGTACGACCTGGAAGCGGTCTCCAACTAACGTCAGCCGCCGCCCCCGCTCGGGGCGGCGGTGTGAGGTGCCTATGCAATTCGATTGGTCCTATTTTATTTCTCTGTTCTCGATGTCGGCATTCTGGGTCGCCAGCTGGACGGTGGTGAAGCTCAGCGCACTGGCGTGGTTGATCGGCATGCTGCTGGGGCTCCTGCTAGCTTCGGCCAAGCTGTCCAGCTCGCGCTGGATGCGGGTGCCGGCGTCGATTTATATCTGGTTCTTTCGCAGCATCCCGCTGTTGGTGCTGGTGGTATTCGTCTACAACCTGCCGCAGCTCTTTCCCGCCAGCAGCAGCGTGTTGTCCGATCCGTTCTACTCGGGGCTTCTGGCCTTGGTGGTCACGGAGGCTGCGTACATGGCCGAGATTCACCGTGGTGGCCTGATCTCGGTGGTCAAGGGGCAGAAGGAGGCCGGGCGCGCATTGGGTATTGGGTTCCTTGGCCTGCAACGGCTGATCGTGATTCCCCAGGCGTTTCGCATTTCATTGCCGACGCTGATCAACGAATACATCACCGTGGTCAAACTCACTTCGCTGGTGTCGGTGATTTCCTTGACCGAGATTCTGACCATTGGCCAGCGCCTGTATGCACAGAACTTTCTGGTAATGGAAACGCTGGCGGCGGTGGGCGTGTACTACGTATTGATCGTCAGCGTGTTCGCCTGGCTGTTCCAGCGCCTGGAGAGCTGGCTCGACCTCAGCGCGCGCAAGCCGCAGACGCTGGACGACGATGCAATGAAGGCGCTCAAGGCCAGGGTCGGCACGCCTGCGCTGGTGCCGCGTGCGCAACCAGAAAGTGGCGCAGCACCGGCCTTGCAGTTGCAGAACATCCATAAGCGCTATGGCGACCACGAAGTGCTCAAAGGTATTGATCTGAAGGTGCAGGCCGGACAGGTGGTTGCCATTATCGGCCCCTCCGGCTCCGGGAAGACTTCGCTGATTCGTACGGTCAATGGGCTGGAAACCATCGATCAGGGTGAGATCGTGCTGTTCGGCGAGAGCTTCATCAACGCCGCCGACGCCCCCAACAATGCTCAGGTGCGGCGAGGCATACGGCACATCGGCATGGTGTTCCAGAACTTCAACCTGTTCCCCCATCGCACCATCCTCGACAACGTCACATTGGCGCCGCGCTATCACGGTGTCGACAGCGCCATCAGCGAGCAGCGCGCCTACGCACTGCTCGACAAGGTTGGCCTGCTGGCACACGCCGACAAATATCCCCACCAGCTGTCCGGCGGGCAGCAACAGCGGGTGGCCATTGCTCGAGCCTTGGCCATGGAGCCGGAAATCATGCTGTTCGACGAGCCGACCTCGGCGCTCGATCCGGAGCTGGTGGGCGATGTGCTCAACGTCATCCGCGACCTGGCCCGCGAAGGCATGACCCTGCTGATCGTGACCCACGAGATGGACTTCGCCATGTCCATCTCCGATCGCGTGCTGTTCATGGAAAACGGCAACATTCAGCTGGATGCCGCCCCCGCCGCCATCCGCAACGAAGCGCGCGGTGAGCGGGTGCGCCGCTTCATGGGCCTGGAAGAGCGCGCGGCGTGAACGGCGAGGCGACGGTCAAAGGTTCTGCTGCAGCATCAGGCCACTGAGGCGCTTGACCTTGCGTCGTACCGCCTCTTCGAACACCCCCTTGCGGGTTTCGATCAATGTGAACCAGTGCTTGGCCCGGGTGATACCGGTGTAGATCAGCTCCTTGGTCAACACCGGATTGAGTGCATCGGGCAGCACCAGGGCCGTGTGGGCAAACTCCGAGCCTTGGGATTTGTGCACGGTCATGGCATAGACGGTTTCCACATCGTTGAGTCGGCTGGGCAATACGAAGCGGATACCGCCCTTGCCGTCGTTGCGGGGAAACGCCACACGCAGCACCAGGCGCTCCCGGTCGCCGCCTTCGGGAAGGCTGAGGACGATGCCGATGTCGCCGTTCATCAGACCCAGGCCATAGTCGTTGCGTGTCATCAGCACCGGTCGACCTTCGTACCACGGCTGATCGCCCTCGATCAGACCCGCGCTGGTCAATACCTGGGTCGCACGCGCATTGAGGCCATCCACGCCCCAGGGCCCCTTGCGCACCGCACACAGCAACTGGAACGACTCGAAGGCTTGCAGCACGGTACTTGCCCACTGGTTCCAGGCCGGATCGTGCAGAGCGGTAGTGGCTTGCGGACGGCCTTCCTGGATCTGCTCCAGGTAGTGTCGGTAGCCCTGGGGACCTTCGGGATTTCGCCCGTGTCCATCGAGCAGCAGGCGTGACAGCGCAGTGTCCTGCTCCCCTTTGAGTTGCAATGAATAGACATCCGGAAACTGCGCCTGCTGCAGCAACGCCCGGGCTTGCTCGGGGTCTTGCCGGTTGACGTAACCGGCCAGCTGACCAATACCGCTGTCTTGGCCGAAGCGGCGCGAGTGGCGCAGCATGACCACCTGCTGGGCGAGCAGGTGACTTTGCTCACTACCCTGCTCCAGGCCGCTTTGGCCAAGGTCTTCACCACTGACGGCCTCCAGCCAGGCGCGGGTCTGCGGGCTGTAGAGGCCGGCCTCGGCCTGGCTGCACAGATCACCCAATACCGCGCCGGCTTCCACCGAGGCCAACTGATCTTTGTCCCCCAGCAGCACCAGCCGCGCCCGTGGAGGCAGTGCGTCGAGCAAGGTGGCCATCATCTCCAGGTCGATCATCGACGCTTCGTCCACCACCAGCACGTCCAGTGGCAGCGGATTGCCCCCGTTGTGACGGAAATGCCGGGTGCCGGGTCGGCTGCCCAGCAGGCGGTGCACTGTGGTCACCTCAGTGGGGATCCGGCTGCGAATCGCCTCGTCGACCTCCAGGGTCTGCACCTGCAAGCTGATCGATTCGGTCAGCCGGGCGGCAGCCTTGCCGGTGGGCGCGGCAAGGCGAATACGCAGGGGCTTGCCGGCCATGACTGCGGTGCCTTGCAGCAATGCCAACAACCGCACCACGGTGGTGGTCTTGCCGGTACCCGGCCCGCCGGTGACGATGCTGAACGCACCCCGCGCAGCGAGGGCGCAAGCCAGCTTCTGCCAATCGATGCGTTCGGCGCTGGCCGGACCAAACAATTGCTCGAGGCGTTCGGGCAGGTCGCTGGGGATGACTTCGCCAATGGCCAGACGCTGACGCAGGTTATGGTCGATCCGCCGCTCGTATTGCCAGTAGCGGCGCAGGTACAGGCGCTCGCCTGACAATACCAGGGGCGAACTGGCGCTGCCGGTGCCGTCACCGACCAGTCGGCTGGCCGCCAGGCTGGCTTGCCAGGTGCTGGCTTGAAGCCCTTCGAGCAATTGCGATGGCAGCAACGACGGTCCGTCCTGCACATCGCCTTCGGGAGGCAGCGAGAGGGCGAAATCCGGCTCGGCCAAGGTTGCCCTCAGGTCCAGGCAGACATGGCCATGGCCGAGCTGATGACTGGTCAGCGCCGCTGCCAGCAACACCAGGGGGTCACCGTCAGGCTCGAGATCGGCCAGAAATGCCACGAAGGCCTTGTCCAGTGCCCGCAGCCAGCCTCGCTCGACCCAGCGCTCGAGCAGGATCAATAGATCGTCGATGCGGGTCAATGGCTGCAATGCTGCCAGACTCGGCGCGTCGAGCGCAGTGGGCAACAGGTCGGCGAAAGAGCGGCTCATGATGCATCCTCTTCAAACAGGTCGGCCTGGAGGTGGCGGGTGCCGCCTTGAAACAGCGCATCGAGCTCTTCGATCAGCGCCCGTGGTGGGCGGGTGTAGTAGACACCCTGACTGCCCGACCCCAGCCCTCGCAGGAACAGGAAGATGGCGCCGCCCACGTGCTGGTCGTAGTCGTAGTCGGGCAGACGCGCCTTGAGTTGGCGATGCAAGGCCAGCAGGTAAAGCACGTATTGCAGGTCGTAGCGGTTGTCCAGGATCGATTCGACCATGGCGCTCTGGGTGTAGGCGGTGTCGTCCGGGCCCAGCCAATTGGATTTGTAGTCCATCACGTAGTAGCGGCCGTCGTGCTCGAAGCACAGGTCGATGAAGCCCTTGAACATGCCGTTGAGGGTCGCGCCCTCGGCGGGCAAGCGCATGGCACCCGGGTGGGTGTATTGGCGCACAAGCGTATCCAGTCGCTTGACGTCCACCTTGTGGCTGGCGAACCAGAACTCCATCTCGATCTGGTAATGCTGCAGGTGGGCGATCTGCAGCGCTGGCACGCCATCGGCTAGCTCCAGGGGCTGCTGGATGAATTGCCGCAACCACGCGTCGAGGGTCGGGATCCAGCCGCTCCAGCCTCGCCGATTGCAGCGGCGCGCCACGCTGTCGGTCATCTGCTCAGGCGCGCTGGCGACCTGCTGGAAGCCCTCGCGCCCCGCCCATTCGAGCAGACCGTGAAGAAAAGTCCCAGGCTCCGGGCCCCGTGGGAACCGATGGATATCACCACTGCTTGCAGGTACTTCACGTGACGATTGCGGATCGAGGCGTTCGTCGTCCATCAGCTTTTGTGCCTGGGGACTGTCCGGCGCTTCGTCGCTGTCGGACTCGAAAGTGTCACTGATACGCAACGCACTGTAGGAGGCGATCCACCAGTTCTCTTTGGCACTGCGTCTGGGCAATTTTGGCTTGAGTAACGCCTGCTCGTTGCGCGGCGGCGTGAACGTATGATCGTCGGCATCGGGCACCGGCCCTTGAGCGATCGCCGCCGTCCCGTCGGCCAGGTCCTGCAACCAGAGGCCGAGCTGCTCGGAGGATTGCAAGGGCTGGCTGGCGCCCAACAGGTAGCCGATGGCCGAGCGATGCACCACCGACTCCTTGGTGTTGCCGCGCTTGAGGTGGGCGATACCCAGCCAGCAGGCATGCTGGGCACGCGTCAACGCCACGTACAGCAGACGCAGGTCCTCCGCCAGACGCTCATCGTCGGCCAAGGCAATCTGTGCTGCGGTCGGCGTCAGGGTCACCTGAACCTGATGCTGTTCATCGTGATAGGCCAAGGGCAGACGCTTGCCGTCCACAGGCTTGCTGGTGCAAACGAAGGGCAGGAATACCAAGGGATATTCCAACCCTTTGGATTTGTGGATGGTAACCACCTTGACCAACTGTTCATCGCTCTCCAGGCGCAGTATCTGCTCCTCACCGGTACTGCCGCTCAGGCTCAGTTGCTCGCTGAAGTAACGGATCAACGCCTGCTCGCCATCGAGCTCGCTCGACGCCTGCTGCAGCAGCTCGCACAGGTGCAACAGGTTGGTCAGAACCCGCTCACCGTCGCTGCGACCGATCAGCGTCAGGGGCAAATCGAAGTCGTGGAGCAATCGACGCAACATTGGCAGCACACCCTGCTGACGCCACACCGTGCGGTAGCCGCGGAACTGCATCACCCGCGCTTCCCAGCTCAATTCGTTCAGGTTCAGTTGCTCGAGTTCGTGCAGCGAACGGTTCAGCGTAATGCTGGCCAACGCCGCACGCAGCTGACGTTCGGCATCGGGTTCGGCGCAGGCCTTGAGCCAACTGAGCAGGTCGTGAGCTTCCTGGGCGGCGAACACCGAGTCCTTGTCCGACAGGTACACGCTGCGCACACCGCGGGCCGCCAGCTCGCCGCGCACCGCCTGGGCCTCCTTGCCATCACGAACCAGAATGGCGATATCGGCCGGACGCAGGCCGCGTAGCGGCAGCCCTTCGATCTCAAAGCCGCTGCGGCCCTGTTGCCCGCCGTTGAGCAAGCGCACGATCTCGCTGGCGCACGCAGCAGACAGGGCCTGCCTGTAAGCCGGCCCCGACAATGGCTGGTCCTCGGCCAGATGCCACAGGTTCAGCGCACACGCCGGTTGCCCCTCGATCACCAGGTGCTCCTTGCGTCCCTGTGCAAGGACCCCGGAAAAAGGTACCGGATTGCCTTGGGGCGTACGGAACAGAAAGGCTCCGCGCCCCTCCTGGCGCTGCTCGGCGCGGGTGAAGATGTGGTTGACCGAAGCCACCATGGCCTCGCTCGAGCGGAAGTTGGTTCCCAGGGTGTGCAGCCTGCCCGTGGTGGCTTGGCGAGCCTGCAGGTAGGTATGGATATCGGCACCGCGAAAGGCATAGATCGCCTGCTTGGGGTCACCGATCAGAAACAGACCGCTGGCGGGGTCGTTGCTCTCGATGGAATAGATGCTGTCGAAGATGCGGTACTGAACCGGGTCGGTGTCTTGAAATTCGTCGATCAGTGCCACCGGAAACTGCTCACGGATCAACGCCGCCAAACGTTCACCGCCCGGCCCCTGCAGTGCAGTGTCCAAACGCACCAGCATGTCATCGAAGCCCATCTCGGCGCGGCGCCGCTTTTCCTCCTCGAACCGCGCGCCGATCCAGCGGGCAGCATGGCGCAGCACCGCCGCATCCGGTGTCGGCAGTGCCGCCAACTGTTCTGGTAGCGTCACCATCGCGTCGAGTCCGGGATGCTCTGGGGGCGTGCCTTTCCATGCCTCGGTGAACCCTGTGGGTGTCAGCCGGGAAAAACCGGTCGCCAGATCCAGCTCCTGCTGGGTGGCGTCGCCAGCCCACTGGGTAATCTTCTCGAACCAGGGCTCGAAGTAGCGGGCCTGCATCTTGCGCCCATCCACAGCTTTGCTCGCCACCGCCTGAAGACAGATATCTCGAAGCTCGGCGGCCCATTGCCCCCAGGGAGCCTTCAGCTGCGCCAGGGCCTCACGACGTTCGGCCAGGCAGGCAGCGATCAGCGCGGCGGGATCGTCATCGGGCGCTCCACTGCCGCCATGGCCAAACAGTCCGCGCACGCGAGACAGCAGCCCAGTCGGTCCGCCCCAGTGATGGCGGACCCAGTCCAGCGTCTCTCCTTGCATGGGGTAGCAGTAGCGCCGCCAGTAATCGCGCACCACCTCACCGAGCAACGCGCTGTGATCCGTCTCCAGGGTCTGAGTGAACAGGCTGCCACTGTCGAACGCATGCTCGCGAAGCATGCGTTGGCACCAGCTGTGAATAGTCGACACCGCCGCTTCGTCCATCCATTGCGCGGCAATGTCCAGACGGCTGGCGCAGGCCGGCCACAGCTGCGGGTCGAACTCGTCGCGAAGCTGCTCGATCAACCCATCAGGGCTGGCGATCTCGCCGCGAAAAAAACGCGCGGCCTCGGCCAGGCGTGTGCGAATGCGCTCGCGCAACTCCTTGGTTGCGGCGTCCGTGAAGGTCACCACGAGAATCTGCGGCGGCAGCAGTTCACGACCGAAGCCGCTTTCCTCACCACCGTGACCCAACACCAGGCGCAGGTACAGCGCCGAGATGGTGAATGTCTTGCCGGTGCCTGCGCTGGCCTCGATCAGCTGACTGCCGCGAAGCGGGAACGCCAGCGCCAATGGACGATTGCTGCTAGTCATGCTCGACCCTCCTGGTCATCCACAGAGCGCCACGGTGCCTCAAACAGTGGTCGGTAGAGGGCCTCGGCCCACCCTTCGAATTCTTCAGTTTCCATCAGTGCGTCGAAGTCCTTGAACTGTCGAGACAACGCGACGCTTTCGCGGCGTTCGCCCTGGGAGGTCACACCATCTCCCTCGTAGGCCTTGCGCGCAGCCGCCAACGCCTTTTCGGCATCGCTGTGGGCGATCCAGGCAAACGCGGTCTTCACCGCCACAGGCAACGGATGAGTCATACCGGCCTGCCAGGCCAGCAAGAGGTTGCCCAGCGACTCTTGGGCGACGTCCTGATCCAGCGGTTTGAGCAACAGGGTGTCGTCGCTGGCTACCACGGCGGTGGTCAGCGGCAGGCCCACAGCACAGGCGGCCATATGCGTCACCCAAGGGCGAATCAAGCGGTGCCATTTGCGCGAACGTACCCCACCAATAGCGTTGGCCAGGGTAGTGACGCTCAGGTAGTTGCCATCCTGTCGTCTGTGGAAACCACTGAACCACCCTTCCAGGCTGACCCCATTGCCCTGGAAACTGACCGGCAGCGCGCTGTCCACTCGTTCAGGCCACAGCACCAGCAGCTGCCTATACCGCTCAAGCAGATCGGGCATGGGCTCGATCAGCTCCTCCTGCAGGCGATCACCAAAGCCGGCCATGGGCAGCAGCCCGCTGCCCTGAAGCCTGCGGGCCTGGGCATGAAGCATCGGCTCGATCTCCCCGGCACCGGTCATTGCCGCGTTGAGCAGACTTTCGCCAAGGCTGTAGCGCTCCAGAGCATCGAGAACGAAAGGCTCTTCGTCGGCGACGGGTGCTTCAGCGGCTTCGAAGAACACCTTGAGACGCTGGCTGAAGAAATGGCGCACCGGGTTGCGTAGAAAATCCTGTAGCAGTCCCAGTGTCAGCGGCTCCTCCTGCACATGAGCGATCAGCTCCGGCGCTGCGGCAGCAACAGGTTGCGGCACATGCAAGTGCTGCCACTCTCGGGAAAAGCTGAACAATGACGGATTGCCCTGGTGAAAATAGCGGGCGCTGAAGGGTTGCAACGGATGCTCCAGGGTCAACGCGTGCAGCAACTGTTCGCCAGCGTCGAGTTGGCCACAGGGGTCATGCTCGGTCAGTTGCCATCCACTGGCAAGATGATCACGCAGCTGTCCGATCAAAACGGAGGGCGGTCGTTCGCTGTTGTCGCGGATGCTTCGGCCTACCCAGCTCACATACAACTGCTCGCGCGCCGACAGCACCGCTTCGAGCAGCAGGTAGCGGTCATCCTCGCGCCGCGAGCGATCGCCGGGGCGGTAGTCGCTGCCCATGAGATCGAAATCCAACGGGGGCTGAGCACGCGGATAATCGCCGTCGTTCATGCCCAGCAGGCAGACGATTTTGAAAGGAATCGCCCGCATCGGCATCAAGGTACAGAAATTCACCGAGCCGGCCAGGAAGCGCTGACTCAGACGGCCCTGGTCCAGTCCGGCGAGCCAGGCCTCACGCACTACCGTCAATGGAATCGGGTCCGTCAGACCAACGAGTTCACAGGTCTGCAACCAGCTATCGCGCAGCTCTTCAAGCTGCACCAGAAGGTAACCGTCGTGTTCCGAATCGGCCTGGAAGAACAGCTCGAGCAGGTCATGCAGCCTCGCCCCCCATACCGCTGGCGAGGCGGCGCCTGCCAACACGCCATGGGCCGCTTCCAATGCATCGAGCAACGAAACCAGTGGCCCGATCAGCGCGGCGTCCAGGCCGCCGATCTCATCATACGGTTCGATGTCATCGCAGCTCTGCCCGGCTCCCACTGCATAGCCGAGCAACATCCGGCGCAAGCCGAAACGCCAGCTGTTCTGTTCCAGCTGTTCGGGCAAGCCCAGCCCCGCGCGTTGCTGAGCGCTGAGCCCCCAACGAATGCCGGCACCTTCGATCCAGCGGTGCAAAGTAGGCAGATCACGTTCGTGGATTCCAAAACGGGCACGCAATGCTGGTACATCGAGCAGATCGAGCACTTCGCTGACGGCAAAGCGACTGTCCGGCAGCTTGAGCAGATATTCCACCGCGATGAGCAAGGGGTCGCGCCCGCGCTGGCCCTGATCGGTCAGGGTGAAGGGGATGAATCGGCGATCGTCTCGATCCAGCTGCCCGAACACGGCACGAATGTGGGGCGCATAACTGTCGATATCAGGCACCATGACGATGATATCGCGGGGCCTGAGGTCGGGTTGGGCACTGAAACGGGCCAGCAGTTGATCGTGCAGAATCTCCACTTCTCGCTGCGCGCTGTGCGCTACGTGAAAGCGCACGCTTCTATCCTTGCTGATGTTCACCGCTGGCCACAACGCACGAGTCTCTTCGAGAGGTCGCAGTTCAAGGATGTCGT
The DNA here is from genome assembly GCF_002379585.1 of Pseudomonas sp. UBA4194. Taxonomy (GTDB): domain Bacteria; phylum Pseudomonadota; class Gammaproteobacteria; order Pseudomonadales; family Pseudomonadaceae; genus Aquipseudomonas. The sequence goes on along the minus strand of NZ_DFUE01000019.1, from coordinate 1,250 downwards.
CCTGCAACTGGGCCAGCAAGGTATCAGGGGTGCCCTCGGTGAACAGGTCGATACGGCCATCCTGGAATGCCGCCTGATAGCTACCGGGATCATCATGACTGTCCAACAGGTTGATGTAATCGCGCCCCTGCTTGCCCCATGCCGCCAGCAGCGGATGGGCATGCTGGTGCAGCAGATCGCTGCTGAGGACGACCGGCATACTCGCCTTGCGCGCCTGGCGTTTGTACTGATGGCGTAGCAGGTCCTTGTCGGCAACGATATCCGCCCAGTGATGGCGGCAGGGGTTGTGGACGCATAGCAGGACCTGACTGAACCGTCCCAATGCAGCCAAGGCCTCGAGCGCCTGGGCAGGCAGCGAGGAGATACCAAATACGATGACGCGAGATGGCAATCCCGGCGGCGCTTCCTGCAAGGCGGCGATTCGTTGCATGAATCGCGTGTGCACACCCGCCCGGCTTTGCGCCATGCCCTGTGCACCGACATCCACCAACAACGCCTTCCACAATTCTGCCTGCCAATGGTTCACGGCAACCAGCTCCCTTGGCTGCCCTGCCCCATTGCGCAACTGATAGCGTCCCGCCGCCCAGTCGTCCAGCCAGTCGGCACGGTAGACCTGATACTGGTCATAGAGATCGGCGAGGCGTTCGGACAGTTGATAGCGCTTGCGCAGATCATTGTCGTCAGTCAGAAAGCGTCGTAGAGGTTCGAAGTTCGGCTGGTCGATCAGTTGCGGCAATAGACGCATCAAACGCCAGGTCAGCGGTGCCTTGTCGAGCAACGAAGTGGCAGGAATTTCGTCTCTACCTAGCACGCTGCGGTACAGCTGCCACATGAAGCTGCCCGGCAATTGAACGTCTATCGCTGCAGCAATGCCTATTCCGCCGCCGTCCTCCGAATCTGGATCCTGAGCCAACGCCAGCTTGAGCCATTGAGCGATGCCGTTGCTCTGTACAAGCGCGATTTCATTCTCGAGCGGGCGCAAGGGATACAAACGCATCCAACTCACGACCAGGTTACGCAGTTCATCCAAACGGTTGCCATGAACCACCATGAAGCCAGGTTTGATCGGCGAAGCAGCTGACATTGCACAGGGTCCTTGGGAAGCGATTGGCAGACAGCAACCTTATCAGATGTGATCTGCCTGGAAGAGTCGGCGGGGTCCTGTCTGCACGTAGGGAGCGCCTGACGGTGCAGGGTAAGCCGCGTCCCTTCTCAACGCTTCAAAAAATAACGCCCACAAAAACAAAACC
>NZ_DFUE01000035.1 GCF_002379585.1 Pseudomonas sp. UBA4194 | reverse complement strand
GTAGGGAGGTGGGATTGGCGGGGAAGGGTCCCCTCACCCCAGCCCTTTCCCTGTGGGAAAGGGAGCTGTACGGTGGTGTTGCGGATATGCTCGATCCGCTTTTAGCCCCCTCTCCCGGAGGGAGAGGGGGTCGATCTTCGTCACCCGCAACACCGCGATCCGCTTCTAGCTCCCTCTCCCCCAGGGAGAGGGCTGGGGTGAGGGGACCATCCACCGCAGATCCCCGATCCATTCCCAACCCCAACCCCAACCCCAACCCCAACCCCCCCCCCTGCGACAATCGCCGCTTACCCCCGCGCCCGCGCTCTGCTAAAATGCGCCGCCTTATCCGTACGCAGGCTGCACCGTGGCATTTACCTGGGTTGACTGGGCGATCATCGCGATCATCGCCATCTCTGCACTGATCAGCTTGACACGAGGCTTCGTCAAGGAAGCCCTGTCGCTGGTCACGTGGATAGTCGCAGGTGCGGTGGCCTGGCTGTTCGGCGGTTCGCTGGCCATGTACTTCGAAAACTACATTCAAACGCCTTCGGCTCGCGTGATTGCCGGCTGTGCCATTCTGTTCGTTGCCACCCTGCTGGTCGGGGCGATGGTCAATTATCTGATCGGCGAGCTGATTCGCGTCACCGGGTTATCCGGGACCGATCGCTTTCTGGGCATGGTCTTCGGCGCCGCGCGAGGCGGCTTGCTGGTGGTGGTGGCCGCCGGGCTGCTGAGCCTGGGCCCGGTACAGCAGGATTCATGGTGGCAGGAGTCACGGCTCCTGCCTCAATTTCTATTGGTTGCGGACTGGTCGAAAAACCTCATTCTGGGGATGTCCAGTCAGTGGCTAGCCAGCGGAATCAGCGCACCGGCTGACATTCCGTTCAAGGAACACCTCTTGCCTGCCGCAAAAGGGCAGTAAGCAGTGTTCAGTTCAGATTCATTAAGTAGGGGTTGCGTCGCATGTGTGGCATCGTCGGTATCGTCGGTAAGTCGAACGTCAATCAGGCGCTGTATGACGCGCTAACGGTCCTCCAACACCGCGGCCAGGATGCTGCCGGTATCGTTACCAGTAGCGATGGCAAGTTGTTCCTGCGCAAGGACAACGGGCTGGTGCGGGACGTTTTCCAGCAGCGCCATATGCAGCGCCTGGTCGGACACATGGGTATTGGCCATGTGCGTTATCCCACTGCGGGCAGCTCGACCTCGGCCGAGGCCCAGCCGTTCTACGTCAACTCGCCTTACGGCATCACCCTGGCCCACAACGGCAACTTGACCAACGTCGAGCAGCTGGCCAAGGAGATCTACGAGTCGGACCTGCGTCACGTCAACACCAGCTCGGACTCCGAGGTGTTGCTCAACGTGTTCGCCCATGAACTGGCGGTGCGCGGCAAGCTGCAGCCTACCGAGGAAGACGTGTTTGCGGCGGTTGCCGATGTGCACAAGCGCTGCACCGGTGGTTACGCCGTGGTGGCAATGATCACCGGCTACGGCATCGTCGGCTTCCGCGATCCGCATGCCATCCGTCCGATCGTGTTCGGCCAGCGTCACACCGACGAAGGCGTGGAATACATGATCGCCTCCGAAAGCGTGTCACTGGACGTGCTGGGTTTCACCCTGATCCGTGACCTGGCGCCTGGCGAAGCCGTGTACATCACCGAAGACGGCAAGCTGCACACCCGTCAGTGCGCGCCGAATCCACAGTACGCGCCGTGCATCTTCGAACACGTGTACCTGGCCCGTCCGGATTCGATCATCGACGGTATCTCGGTGTACAAGGCGCGCCTGCGCATGGGCGAGAAGCTGGCCGACAAGATCCTGCGCGAGCGTCCCGAGCACGATATCGACGTGGTCATCCCGATTCCGGACACCAGCCGCACCGCGGCCCTGGAACTGGCCAATCACCTGGGCGTGAAGTTTCGCGAAGGTTTCGTCAAGAACCGCTACATCGGCCGTACCTTCATCATGCCCGGCCAGGCCGCCCGCAAGAAGTCGGTGCGCCAGAAGCTCAACGCCATCGAGCTGGAATTTCGCGGCAAGAACGTGATGCTGGTGGACGACTCCATCGTACGCGGCACCACCTGCAAGCAGATCATCCAGATGGCCCGCGAAGCCGGCGCCAAGAACGTCTACTTCTGCTCGGCCGCGCCGGCCGTGCGCTACCCCAACGTCTACGGCATCGACATGCCGAGTGCGCATGAGTTGATCGCGCACAATCGCAGCACCCAGGAAGTGGCCGACCTGATCGGCGCCGACTGGCTGATCTACCAGGACCTGCCAGACCTGATCGATGCGGTCGGTGGCGGCAAGGTCAAGATCGAGAACTTCGACTGCGCGGTGTTCGACGGCAAGTACGTCACCGGCGATATCGACGAGTTCTACCTGAACAAGATCGAGCAGGCGCGCAACGACGCCAACAAGAGCAAGTCGCAGGCGGTCAGCGCGATCATAGACCTCTACAACAACTGATTAGGAGCAACGGCATGACACAGGAATGGGATGCCGGGCGACTGGACAGCGACCTCGAGGGTGTGTCGTTCGACACCCTCGCGGTGCGCGCCGGCCAGCACCGCACGCCTGAAGGTGAACACAGCGACCCGCTGTTCTTCACCTCCAGCTATGTCTTCCGTACCGCGGCCGACGCCGCGGCGCGCTTTGCCGGCGAAGTGCCGGGCAATGTCTACTCACGCTACACCAACCCCACCGTACGCTCCTTCGAAGAGCGCCTGGCCGCTCTGGAAGGGGCCGAACAGGCCGTCGGTTTTTCCACCGGCATGGCGGCCATCACCGCTGTGGTCATGAGCCTGTGCAGCGCGGGTGACCATGTGCTGGTCTCGCAAAGCGTATTCGGTTCCACCATCAGCCTGTTCGAGAAGTACTTCAAGCGTTTCGGCGTGGAAGTGGACTACGTGCCCCTGGCCGACGTCGGCGGTTGGGAGCGGGCGATCAAGCCCAATACCAAGCTTCTGTTCGTCGAATCGCCGTCCAATCCGCTGGCCGAACTGGTCGACATCACTGCCTTGGGCGAAGTGGCCAGGGCTCGCGGCGCTCTGCTGGTGGTGGACAACTGCTTCAGCACGCCGGCCCTGCAGCAGCCGCTGGCCCTGGGCGCCGACATCGTCGTGCACTCGGCGACCAAATTCATCGACGGCCAGGGCCGTTGCATGGGCGGCGCAGTCTGCGGTCGCAGTCAGCACATGAACGAAGTGGTGGGCTATCTGCGCACCGCCGGCTCTTCACTGAGCCCGTTCAACGCCTGGATCTTCCTCAAGGGTCTGGAAACCCTGAACCTGCGCATGCGCGCCCACTGTGCCAGCGCCCAGGCCCTGGCCGAATGGCTGGAGACGCAGGACGGCATCGAGAAGGTCCATTACGCCGGGCTGCAGAGCCATCCGCAGCATGAGCTGGCCAAGCGTCAGACCAAAGGCTTCGGCGCCGTGGTCAGCTTCGAGGTCAAGGGCGGCAAGGAAGGCGCCTGGCGTTTCATCGACGCCACCCGGTTGATTTCCATCACGGCGAACCTGGGTGACAGCAAGACCACCATCACCCACCCTGGCACCACCTCCCATGGTCGCCTGTCGCCGGCCGAGCGCGAAGCCGCCGGCATCCGTGACAGCCTGATCCGCGTGGCGGTCGGCCTGGAGGACGTTGCCGACCTGCAAGCCGACCTGGCTCGCGGCTTGGCTGCCTTGTGATCGACTTCGGCGCCGCAGGCGCGACCGGTCGCAACGGCCGTGTCGCGCTGGTTACCGGCGCGGCCCGGGGTATCGGCCTGGGCATTGCCGGCTGGCTGATCAGCGAAGGCTGGCAGGTGGTGCTCACCGACGTCGACGGGCCGCGCGGGGTGAAAGTCTCCGCCGCCTTGGGCGACAACGCCTGGTTCATTGCCATGGACGTCTCCGACGAGGCTCAGGTGGCTTCGGCGGTGGCGGAGGTGCTTGGCCAGTTCGGTCGCCTCGACGCACTGGTGTGCAACGCCGCTATCGCCGACCCCCACAACACCACCCTGGAAAGCCTCTCGATTCATTACTGGAATCGTGTGCTCGCGGTCAATCTGGGCGGGCCGATGTTGCTGGCCAAGCACTGTGCGCCGTATCTGCGGGCGCACAATGGCGCCATCGTCAATATCGCGTCCACCCGCGCGCGGCAGTCGGAGCAGGACAGCGAAGCCTATGCCGCCAGCAAGGGCGGCCTGGTCGCGCTGACCCATGCCCTGGCCATAAGCTTGGGGCCGGAGATCCGCGTCAATGCCGTGAGCCCGGGCTGGATCGATGCCCGTGACCCGGCTGCCAAGCGCGCCGAGCCGCTCAGCGCCGAACACCATGCCCAGCATCCAGCGGGCAGGGTAGGGACGGTGGAAGATGTCGCGGCCATGGTGTCGTGGCTGCTGTCGCGCAACGCCGGATTCGTCACGGGGCAGGAGTTCGTGGTGGATGGCGGAATGACGCGCAAGATGGTTTACGCGTCCTAGCTGAGTTCTGCGGTGGATGGTCCCCTCACCCCAGCCCTCTCCCTGAGGGAGAGGGCTGGGGTGAGGGGACCATCCACCGCAGAACTCCCCCAGCCCCCATTCCCCATCCACCCGATTTCCCCTCTTTTTAAAAAAACTTCATACAGGGTATTGACTTAGGTTCGGTACCTGCGTAAATTTCGCGGCCTCAGCGAAGCAAAGGGTGATTAGCTCAGCCGGGAGAGCATCTGCCTTACAAGCAGAGGGTCGGCGGTTCGATCCCGTCATCACCCACCACTTCGTGAGAACGCAACACCAGCAACACGTGCTGAAGTTTGAGAGCACACTCTGCGCAGCGGTAGTTCAGTCGGTTAGAATACCGGCCTGTCACGCCGGGGGTCGCGGGTTCGAGTCCCGTCCGCTGCGCCTTATTTCAAACGAATTTAGACTTTCGAGTTTAAGCAAGTTTCGCCTCAAGTATTCGTTTACTTGAGG
>NZ_DFUE01000059.1 GCF_002379585.1 Pseudomonas sp. UBA4194 | reverse complement strand
TGAACAGTCGCTGCCCACGTTAAAACCTAGCCTAGTTCGCGTTTGAGTTGCTCACGATCCAATGCTCCATCCCAGCGCGCGATGAACAGCGTGGCTACACTATTGCCGATGACGTTGATCAACGCTCCGCCCTCGGAGATGAAGCGGTAGACGCCCAGCACCAACACCAGACCGGCTGCGGGGATGACACCTACTGACCCCAGCGTCGCTGCCAGGGTGATGAAGGCGCCGCCTGTCACGCTGGCTGCACCCTTGGAGGTCAGCAATAGCACCAACAGCAGCGTGATCTGATGGTAGATCGAGACATCGATGTCCAGCGCCTGAGCGATGAAGATCGCCAGCACCGTCATGTTGATGCAGCTACCGTCCAGGTTGAAGCAGTATCCCGAAGGCACTACGAGACCTACGGTGGACTTCTCACAACCAAGCTTCTCCAGCTTGCCCATCAGCCTGGGCAACGCCGACTCCGAAGATGAAGTACCCAGTACCAGCACCAGTTCCTCCCGAATGTACTTGAGGAACTTCCACAGACTGAAACCGGCAAGACGAGCGACCAGCTTCAACACGACGAAAACGAATACCAGGCCCGTCAGGTAGTAGCACACCAGCAAATGCCCATAGGCACCCAGCGACTGCACGCCGTATTTACCGATGGTGAACGCCATGCCCCCGTCGTGAACTGGTGGGCGCAACAGGCGCAAAGATCACCGACCCCCGACAAGCCCACATCTCGGTTCGAGCCAACATTCTGAGCGCGGACATCGGCACCAAGCGAAAAGCCCGCAAGATTACCCAAGCTGAAGCCGACCAATTGATCGAACGCGTTGCGGCCATCCGTCGTCAAACCGACCAATTTGTACAGCAGCAGGGCTTCTTGAGCGCTGCAGAAAACGCCAGTTTCGATCGAGAGTTCGAAAGCATCGCCCTACAGCTTTGCAAATCGGAAAATCCGATCAAATGAAGTGGGTTTCCCTCTCAGGATGAGATGCGTCCAATTCACAACCCAGCAAATCAACCGTTCACACCCCACCCCCCCAAGGGCGATTTCCTTCAATACGGGCCCAGCAATGATCTTTACCGTCAGTGCTCCGTTACCCGTAGTGAAGGTGCCTGATGAGTATCGTCGTTTCCATGGCCGTTTTTGCGCTGGCCTCCTCCATTAGCCCCGGCCCGGTCAACCTTGTCTCCCTGAGCTGTGGCGCACGCCACGGCGTGCGGGCCGCCATGCCCCATGTCACGGGAGCGACCCTGGGGTTCATCCTTCTGCTGTTGCTCATGGGCCTGGGACTGCACGAAGTGCTGAACCGCTGGCCATGGCTGACACAGGTCATTCGCATCGCTGGCGTGATCTTTCTGCTGTACCTGGCCTACAGGCTGGCAACCAGTGATGGCCGAGTGGACTCCGTGCAGGCGCAAGCGCGCCCTTCTGCCCTCACAGGCGCGCTGATGCAATGGCTCAATCCGAAGGCCTGGCTTGCGTGCCTTGCGGGCATGGGCGCGTTCGTCGCCGATGGCGATGTGCAGATGGTGTGGGTCTTCGCGCTGATCTATCTGGTGGTCTGCTGGCTATCCCTGGCCAGCTGGGCCTGGGCCGGTGCTTCGTTGCGAGAGTATTTGAACAGCAGCACCGGAATGCGCGGCTTCAATCGGGTCATGGCCGCGCTGCTCGGGGGGTGCGCCGTGTACCTGCTGCTTGAGTAGGCACGCCGCGATATTGCCCGGGCGTGGTCGCCAGGGCGCGCTTGAACAAGCGCTGCAAGTGCGCCTGATCCGCGAAGCCCACGCGCGCGGCGACCTGAGCAATGCCTTCCCCCTGACGCAAGTGGTCGCGGGCCAGCTTGAGGCGACAGTCGATCAGGTAACCATGAGGCGTGAGCCTATGGCACGCTTTGAAGGCACGGATCAGGTAAGAAGGCGAAAGCTGTACGGCTGCCGCGATGTCCTCCAGACGCAACTCACTGGCGCAATGCTCGCGGATGAATGCCGCCGCCTGGGCCATTTTGTCCGGCTCAGTTCTGGCGTCATCACTGGCGGGCTGCAGCCGTGCTACCAGTCGCTGGAAAAAAACCAATGCTGCATCCTGCATGGTGTCTGGCGGGCAGTCGTCGGCGGTAAGCGTGTGGTACAGATCGTCCAAATCTTCGAACAGGCTGACGTCGGCGCTATAGGTCTGCGCAAAAGGCACGAAGCCTTTTTGTGTACCAGAACGTTGTTGCTGTTGCAGCGCCGCAAGCCACTGGGCATCCACGTAGAACATGCGGTATGCCCAGGGCTGTTCATGAACGGGGTTGCAGGCATGCACTGCACCGGGGTTCATGAGTACTACACTTCCGGCGCCGATCAAACGGCTACTGTCGCCATTGAGGTAAGTACTTTGCCCCTGCGTGATAGCGCCAATCGAAAACGTCGAATGTGAATGGCGCGCGTGGCTGAAACGGCGACCGTCTTCGACGTTGCGGATTTCCAGATGCGGAACCGCAGGATGCCGCCAGTAGTGAGACATGGGTCCTCCAGTCAAGCGACGTGAATGTATCCGATTGCTATGCACGGACCATCGACGAGCTGGCCACTCTGGAACTCGGACAAGGCATCAGTATCGAAGTCTGTGTTTACGCAGATAACGTCGGACATCCAGAACAAGGTCAACTTCATGAAACTGAAAACTTTCTACTATGGGGCTGCGTTTCTGTGCGCCGCCACGTTGGCCGGTTGCTCCACCAACACGGTCGTCACGTTGCAGGATGGGACACAGTACATCACCAAGGATGTACCTGACACTAAAACGAAAGATGGCTTCTATGAATTCGAAGATGTTTCGGGCAAGCAGGTAAGGATCAAGGCGGATGAAGTCGCTACCGTGAAGCAAGAGGATTGATCCGGCCGTAACGCCTGGCGCCGGCGACACACAGGATCACCGCAATGGTGACGCCGAACATGCCCAGGCTAATCTGTTCGTGCAGCAGTGCGGCGGCCAGCGCCAGGCCAAAGAACGGTTGCAGCAACTGAAGCTGCCCGACCGCTGCGATGCCGCCCTGCACCAAGCCGCGATACCAGAACACGAAGCCGATCAGCATGCTGAACAGCGACACGTACGCCAGGCTCAACCAGGCCGATGTGCTTATGCGCGAAAACGACACGGGCGCCAACCACGCGGTCAAAGGCATCACGACCGGCAGCGACAATACCAGCGCCCAGCAGATCACCTGCCAACCACCCAATGCTTTGGAAATCTTTGCCCCTTCGGCATAGCCGAGGCCGCAGGCCAGCCTATGAAGTAACGATATCGATTGCGTTCAGTTCTTCAGCGAGATCTGCTTGGCATCGATATTCAATTCGCTCATACGTTTGAGCAGCGCTGTAATGTTCGCCCGAGCGGAGCCTTCGTTGGCCAGGCGTAAACGCTTGATACCGATCAGAGAGTCACCCATGCCCGCTGTGAATGGTGTCCGGATGATCTCGCGCCAGAGGACATTGCTGGTACGCGACTCGACCAAGGTATATTCAACCTCACTCGTCACTTCGAAACTGAACCCGATGATAGGCTGATCCACGCGCAGCAGATTGGCGCGCAGCAGATAAGGCGCCGATACATCGCCCAACAGATTGGCATTGGCCAAAGACTGCTTGAGTGCGGCGCCGAAGTCCGACCCTTCGATTTCCGACGTCCATAGCGGATTGGTCTTATCTCCGCCATTCACCTCGGAGACTTGAACATTGTGTTGCAGGCTCGAATTGTGACCGGCTGCCATGGCCTGATCGGCTGCGACCGACATTCCAGATATTTGAGCGGGCGATGCACAGCCAGCACAAAGCGCGATGAGTGCTGACGCGAGAAGCAAGCGAAGAGAAGTCATCCAGCAAATCCTTTTGATTAGTTCGAGGGGCGCGGATCATAGCGGAATGACAATCCTTTGACGAGTTGCAGACCTGCTCAATTTGTTTCGTATCAGCCAGAGTTGGCGCGGAACAACGGTAAGCTCGCCGCGAGCCGTGAGGTACGCTTGTTGATATCGCGTCGGATATGCATTCTGTCTCCCGAGCTGACAGGTGTCAGCACGACTGTCATCGTCAACGTTTCGGTCGAGAACGAGGCCGTTGAACAACTGGACGAAATACGTGAGAGGTTCTTGCGCTGCCCTCAGGTTCAGCAGTGCTACTACGTCACTGGCGATATCGACTTCATCTTGATCATGGCTGTCAAGGATATGAAAGAGTACGAGAAACTGACCCGGGAGCTGTTTTTCGAGGGTGGCAATGTCCGGCGCTTCAGGACTTTTGTGACGATGGATCGCGTAAAGGTTTCACTGCACCTGACACTGTGAGGCATGGCTAATCCGCGGAGTCGGTCAGGCACGACAGCACACGATGCACTTTCGCCATGCCACCAGAGCTAGCGTAAACGTTGAAGGAAACTGGCGTTCGTAATTGCGCTCAACATATTGCTCGCAGATAAGCCAAGGCAGACGACCGTCGCCGGAGCAAATCGAAACAGCCTGTTGCTGTTAGCGCGAGCCCATTCAAGAACCAAATCAATACTTAATACCAATACCCTGGGACCGACACAAACAGGGGTTGCCCGCAGACTAGGCGTATCAATACAAATGGCGAGCAGCCACGCGAAAGGTTGCAGCCCGATTGCGACGAAAAGTGTTTGCTGACGACACGAGGCGCTTGGGCAGGCCAGGCCGTTATCGCTGAGCCATGTATAGCACTACGGCGAGCCCAAAGAAGGTCTATACCCATGTGCCCTATATGTGGTCTATCCGCTACAAAATTTAAGGGCACAAAAAAGCCAACTTCAAGAGTTGGCTTAAGTGTCTGATTTTACTCAGGAATAAATGGTCGGGACGGAGTGATTCGAACACTCGACCCCTTGCACCCCATGCAAGTGCGCTACCGGGCTGCGCTACGCCCCGACCGAGCGTAAAGCTGTTCCAGAACCTCTGAGAACGTCGAGAAATATACCTTAAGCTTTTGAATTATGGAAGTATTTTTTCCAAAATTTATTTCTTGAGGACACTCAGCACGTCTTCCAGCTCAGAGATTGTCTGGCGGATCAGTTGCTTGTACTGCGTTGTATCATCCTTGGCTTCATCACCGGACAGGCGCAGACGCGCACCGCCGATGGTAAAACCCTGGTCATAGAGCAAGGCGCGGATCTGGCGGATCATCAGCACGTCCTGGCGCTGATAGTACCGACGGTTACCGCGACGCTTGACCGGGTTGAGCTGAGGGAATTCCTGTTCCCAGTACCGCAGCACATGAGGCTTGACCGCGCACAAGTCGCTGACTTCACCGATGGTGAAGTAGCGCTTGCCAGGAATTGGCGGAAGCTCGTCGTTATGACTTGGTTCCAGCATAGGCCTCAACTCGGGCTTTCAGTTTCTGCCCTGGACGAAAGGTGACCACGCGGCGAGCCGTGATCGGGATTTCTTCACCGGTTTTCGGATTGCGGCCAGGCCGCTGGCGTTTGTCCCGAAGGTCGAAATTGCCGAAACCCGACAATTTGACCTGCTCGTTGTCTTCAAGAGCGTGCCTGATCTCTTCGAAAAACAGTTCGACCAATTCCTTGGCCTCCCGTTTGTTCAGGCCCAGCTCTTCATAAAGACGTTCCGCCATTTCAGCTTTCGTCAGAGCCCCCATGCGCTACTTCCTTAACGTGGCGTTCAACCTTTGTTCGAGCGAGGTGAGGATGGCTTGCGTCGTGGTATTCACCTCATCGTCATTAAGAGTGCGCGATGGATGCTGCCAGGTCAAGCCAACTGCAAGGCTTTTTCTATGCGGATCAATGCCTTTACCCTGGTAGACGTCAAATAGCCTGAGGTCCGTGAGCCATTCCCCTGCATTTTCACGGATTACCGCCATGACCGAGCTCGAAGCTACATCACGATCCGCCAGCAAGGCCAGGTCACGACGCACTTCCGGGAAGCGCGACAGCTCCTGGAATTTCGGCAGACGACCTTCGGACACTTCAGCCAGGATCAACTCGAACACGAACACCGGACGGTCCAGACCCAGAGATTTTACCAACTCCGGGTGCAGTGCGCCGAGGTAGCCCACTTCCTTGCCATCGCGCTCGATGCGAGCAGTCTGGCCAGGATGCAGCGCCGGATGCTTGCCTGGTACGAACGTAAAGGCATCCAAGGCACCGGCAAAACCCAGCACGGCTTCGACGTCAGCCTTCACGTCGAAAAAGTCCACGGTGTCGCGACCCTGCGCCCAGCCTTCCGGCAGGCGGCTGCCGCAGACCACACCGGCTAGCATCGGCTCTTGCTGCAAGCCCTCGAGCTGACCGACGAAGCGCAGGCCGCTTTCGAACAAGCGCACGCGGTCTTGCTGGCGGTTGAGGTTGTGCTGCAGCGCCTTGACCAGGCCCGGCCAGAGCGATGAACGCATGGCAGCCATGTCGGCCGAGATCGGATTGGCCAACATCAGTGGCTCGACGCCAGGGCTGAACAGTTCGAACAACTTGGGATCGATGAAGCTGTAGGTGATCGCTTCCTGATAGCCACGGGCAACCAGCAGACGACGCAGCGCTGGCAAGTCTGAACGCGCTTCGGGATTGGCCTGTGGCGCCAGGCGCGCCTGCGGGTAACGAACCGGCAGGCGATTGTAACCATACAAACGAGCCAGTTCTTCGATCAGATCGACTTCCAGGCTGATATCGAAGCGGTGGCTTGGCACTGCGACCGACCACTGCCCTTCCCCACTGGCACTGACCTTCAGACCAAGACCGGTCAACAGGCCTTCGATCTCGCCAGCGGCTAATTCAAGGCCCAACATCTGGCTGACCCGCTCGGCACGCAGGGTGATGGGAGCAATCTGCGGCAGGTGCTGCTGGTTGACGCTTTCGATGATCGGACCTGGCTCGCCGCCGGCGATTTCCAGCAGCAACGCGGTGGCGCGCTCCATGGCCTCGCGGGCCAGGTTCGAATCCACGCCACGTTCGAAGCGGTGCGAGGCGTCGGTGTGCAGCCCGTAAGAGCGTGCCTTGCCGGCAACCGAGATCGGCTCGAAGAAAGCGGCTTCCAGAAATACGTCCTGGGTCTTGGCGGTCACGCCGCTGTTTTCACCGCCCATGACGCCAGCGATGCCCAACAGGCGCGAATGGTCAGCGATCACCAGGGTGTCGCCGCGCAGCGTCATTTCCTGTCCGTCGAGCAGAGTGATCTTCTCGCCCTCTTCAGCCATGCGCACACGAATGCCGCCATTGATCTCGGCGAGATCGTAGGCGTGCATCGGCTGACCCAGTTCGATCATCACGTAGTTGGTGATGTCGACGGCGGCGTCGATGCTGCGCACCTCGCTGCGCCGCAGGCGCTCGACCATCCACAACGGCGTTGGCCTGGACAGATCGACGTTGCGCACCACACGCCCGAGGAAACGCGGACACGCCGCAGGGGCCAGCACTTCGATCGGACGTACTTCGTCGTTGACCGGTGCTACGGCCGACACGGTCGGGCGTACCACGGGCGCGGCATACAGCGCACCGACTTCACGGGCCAGGCCGGCCAGGGACAGGCAGTCACCGCGGTTCGGCGTCAGATCGACTTCGATGCTTGCATCGTCGAGTTCCAGGTAGGCACGGAAATCCTGGCCCGTCGGCGCATCGGCCGGCAGCTCCATCAAACCGTCATTGCCTTCGCCAACCTGCAATTCGGACTGCGAGCACAACATCCCGTTAGATTCGACGCCCCGCAGCTTGGCCTTCTTGATCTTGAAGTCGCCTGGCAGTTCGGCACCGATCTTGGCAAAGGGGATTTTCAGGCCCGGGCGCACATTCGGCGCACCGCAGACGACCTGAAAAGTCTCGTTGCCATCACTGACCTGACATACCCGCAGCTTGTCGGCATCGGGATGCTGTTCGGTGGCTAGCACTTCACCTACCACGACACCGCTGAATACACCGGCAGCCGGGGTGACGCTGTCCACTTCGAGGCCCGCCATCGACAGGCGTGCCACCAATTCATCGCGGGAGACTTGCGGGCTTACCCAGCCGCGCAGCCATTGTTCACTGAATTTCATCCTGCTCTCCTGAAAGATTCGTTACGGCTAGCGAAATTGCGCGAGGAACCGCAAGTCGTTGTCGAAGAACAGGCGCAAGTCATTGACGCCGTAACGCAGCATGGCCAGACGTTCTGCGCCCATGCCGAAAGCAAAACCCTGGAACTCTTCGGGGTCGATACCCGACATGCGCAGCACGTTGGGGTGCACCATGCCGCAGCCAAGCACTTCCAGCCAGCCGGTCTGCTTACAGACCCGGCAGCCCTTGCCGCTGCACATCACGCATTGAATATCGACTTCTGCCGAAGGCTCGGTGAAGGGGAAGAACGAAGGACGGAAACGTACCGCCAGCTCCTTTTCGAAGAACACCCGCAGGAATTCCTCGATGGTGCCTTTCAGATCCGCGAAATTGATATCGCGATCGATCAGCAACCCCTCGACCTGATGGAACATCGGCGAGTGGGTGATATCCGAGTCGCAACGATACACGCGGCCCGGGCATACGACCCGAATCGGCGGCTTCTGCGACTCCATGGTCCGCGCCTGCACCGGAGAGGTGTGGGTACGGAGCAACATGTTGGCATTGAAATAGAAGGTGTCATGCATCGCACGGGCCGGGTGATGGCCTGGGATGTTGAGTGCTTCGAAGTTGTGGTAGTCGTCTTCAACTTCAGGGCCTTCGGCAATGCCGTAGCCGATGTGAGTGAAGAACTGCTCGATCCGCTCAAGCGTGCGCGTCACCGGATGCAGACCACCGGTGGTCTGACCGCGACCCGGCAAGGTGACGTCGATCTGCTCGGCGGCCAGCTTGGCGCTCAGTTCGGCTTCTTCGAAAGCTGCCTTGCGCGCGTTGAGGACCTCTGTGACACGCTCCTTGGCATCGTTGATCAGCGCGCCGACTTTCGGCCGCTCATCAGCAGGCAGGTTGCCCAGGGTCTTCATCACCTGGGTCAGCTCGCCTTTCTTGCCAAGGAATTGAACCCGGATCTGCTCCAGGGCATTGATGTCTTCAGCGTGTTGCACGGCCTCCAAGGCTTGGGAGACCAGCGCATCCAGGTTTTCCATGTACAGACTCCAGATACGAAATAGGGGAAGAGCTTGAAGGCTCTTCCCCTATTCATGACGTTTTACACCCCGGGCCGCCGGCGGCGGCCAAAGGTGATTGTCGGGGTACTTAGGCCAGCGAGGCTTTAGCTTTCTCGACAATCGCAGCAAACGCCGCTTTTTCGTTCACTGCCAGATCAGCCAGAACCTTACGGTCGATCTCGATGGCCGCTTTTTTCAGGCCGGCGATGAAACGGCTGTAGGACAGACCGTTAACACGAGCACCAGCGTTGATACGGGCGATCCACAGAGCGCGGAACTGACGTTTTTTCTGACGACGGTCGCGGTAGGCGTATTGGCCTGCCTTGATTACCGCTTGCTTGGCAACACGGAATACGCGCGAACGAGCGCCGTAGTAGCCTTTAGCAAGTTTCAGAATTTTTTTGTGACGCTTACGGGCAATGACGCCACGCTTTACACGAGCCATGAGTTAGTCCTCTATCTTTGACCGAAATTAACGAAGGCGCAGCATGCGCTCGACTTTTGCCACGTCAGACGGGTGCAGCAAGCTGCTACCGCGCAGTTGACGCTTACGCTTGGTCGACATTTTGGTCAGGATGTGGCTCTTGAAAGCGTGCTTGTGCTTGATGCCGTTGGCGGTTTTCAGAAACCGCTTCGCTGCACCACTTTTGGTCTTCATCTTTGGCATGTTCGGGTACTCCACATTCAATTGATAAACATAACCGCAAGGCCTGCCGTGCCCTGGTGGTTACTTCTTTTTCTTGGGGGCGATGACCATGATCAGCTGGCGTCCTTCCATCTTTGGATGCTGTTCGACGGAACCGTATTCGAGCAGGTCACCCTCAACCCGCTTCAACAGCTCCATACCCAGCTCCTGATGCGCCATCTCACGGCCGCGGAATCGCAAGGATACCTTGGCCCTGTCCCCATCACTCAGGAAACGTACCAGGTTGCGGAGTTTGACCTGGTAATCCCCTTCTTCCGTCCCTGGACGAAACTTGATTTCTTTGACCTGAACCTGTTTCTGGTTCTTCTTCGCCGCAGCCACCTGCTTCTTCTTCTCGAAGATCGACTTGCCGTAGTCCATCACCCGGCATACGGGCGGGACGGCGTCGGCGGAGATTTCCACCAGGTCCAGCTTCGCTTCTTCAGCGATACGAAGCGCTTCATCGATAGAGACGATGCCAATCTGCTCGCCGTCAGCGCCAATTAACCGAACCTCGCGTGCCGAGATATTCTCGTTGATCGGGGCCTTCGGTGCAGCTCGTTTATCTTGTCTCATTTCACGCTTAATAATAATTACTCCGAATCTGGGCGACCACGCCGGGAAACCGCTTGTGCGAGAAACTCAGTGAATTGAGCGACAGGCATCGAGCCCAGGTCTGCCCCTTCACGGGTACGCACAGCGACAGTTTGCGTTTCAACTTCCTTGTCCCCGATGACCAGGAGATAAGGAACCTTGAGCAAAGTATGCTCACGGATTTTAAAGCCGATCTTTTCATTTCTCAAGTCGGACTTGGCACGAAACCCGCTTTCCGTCAGATTTTTTTCCACTTGCTGGACAAAATCCGCTTGTTTATCAGTGATGTTCATGATCACTGCCTGGGTTGGCGCGAGCCAAGCCGGGAACGCACCTTCATAGTGCTCGATCAGGATACCGACGAAACGTTCGAACGAACCCAGAATGGCACGGTGCAGCATCACAGGATGCTTGCGGCCGTTGTCTTCGGACACGTATTCGGCGCCCAGACGGATCGGCAGGTTGAAATCGAGCTGCAGGGTACCACACTGCCACACCCGACCCAGACAATCCTTGAGCGAGAATTCTATCTTCGGCCCGTAGAAGGCGCCTTCACCTGGCTGCAGGTCGTATGGCAGGCCGGCCGCATCCAGCGCGGCGGCCAGAGCCGATTCGGCGCGATCCCACAATTCGTCGGAACCCACACGCTTTTCTGGACGGGTGGACAGCTTGAGCTGAATGTCCTTGAAGCCGAAGTCGGCGTACACGTCCATGGTCAGCTTGATGAAAGCGGCCGATTCGGACTGCATCTGCTCTTCGGTACAGAAGATGTGCGCGTCGTCTTGCACGAAGCCGCGCACGCGCATGATGCCGTGCAGTGCCCCCGAAGGCTCGTTGCGGTGGCAGGCGCCGAACTCGGCCAGGCGCATCGGCAGCTCGCGGTAGCTCTTCAGGCCCTGGTTGAACACCTGCACGTGGCACGGGCAGTTCATGGGCTTGATGGCGTAGTCGCGGTTTTCCGACTCGGTGGTGAACATGTTCTCGGCATAGTTCGCCCAGTGCCCGGATTTCTCCCACAGGCTGCGATCGACGACCTGGGGTGTCTTGATTTCCAGGTAGCCGTTCTCGCGCTGGATCTTGCGCATGTACTGTTCGAGCACCTGGTACAAGGTCCAGCCATTGGGATGCCAGAACACCATCCCCGGCGCTTCTTCCTGCAGGTGGAAAAGGCCCAGGCGCTTGCCGATCTTGCGATGGTCGCGCTTCTCGGCTTCTTCGATACGCTTGACGTACGCCGCCAGCTGCTTCTTGTCGGCCCAGGCGGTGCCGTAGATGCGCTGCAACTGCTCGTTCTTGGCATCGCCACGCCAGTAGGCTCCCGACAGCTTGGTCAGCTTGAACGACTTCAGGAAACGGGTATTGGGCACATGCGGACCACGGCACATGTCGACGTATTCTTCGTGGTAGTACAGGCCCATGGCCTGCTCGTCCGGCATGTCTTCGACCAGGCGCAGCTTGTAGTCTTCGCCACGGGTCTTGAACACCTCGATGACTTCGGCGCGCGGCGTGACCTTCTTGATCACGTCGTATTCGGTATCGATCAGCTGCTGCATGCGCTGCTCGATCGCGGCCATGTCATCGGGCGTGAAAGGACGCTCGTAGGCGATGTCGTAGTAGAAGCCTTCTTCGATGACCGGACCGATCACCATGCGCGCAGTAGGGTACAACTGCTTGACCGCATGACCGACCAGGTGGGCGCAGGAGTGGCGAATGATCTCCAGCCCCTCTTCGTCCTTGGGCGTGATGATCTGCAGGGTGGCGTCGCCAGTGATCAGGTCACAGGCATCGACCAATTGACCGTTGACCTTGCCGGCCACGGTGGCCTTGGCCAGGCCGGCGCCGATGGACGCGGCAACATCGGCCACGGAAACCGCATGATCGAACGAACGCTGACTGCCGTCGGGAAGAGTAATGGTGGGCATGGCGCCTCCTCTCCTAGTGGTGACCCCTACCAAAGGTCACGTGGGTTGGGATGAGCCAGTACGCGATTCGCCCGGTATGCCTGCCTTACATTGGCGGGAGCCTTGCGGCCGACCGGAGTGCGAACCAGAGTGACTGGAGCAAACGAAAAAGTGAATCCCGACGCCAGCGTCTACTGCGCTGCGCGGGGCCGAGCATCCTAGCACAGAAGCCGAGCCGATTTGGTGCAGGCCGAAGGCAAAATGCACAGCGAGACCATCACCGCTGAACTTGCGCCAGTCTTGACCCCTCAGATAGGAAGAGTCAAAACCGCAAGCCGATAACAAGGAGCAACTCATTATGGGTCTCAAACTACTTCTCCCCCTGGGTGCCTGCCTGGCCATGGCACTTCCGTTCGCAGCTCAAGCTGCAACATTGTCTCCTGCCGCCAAGGCTGAATACATGACGCAGTGTCAGGCTGCCGCCGTGGAGCAAGGCGTCGACGCGAGCAAGGCACAGGCGCATTGCAGCTGTGGAGCAAAAGTGATCGAGGAAAAGTTCACTCAGTCCGAGATCAATCAGCTCACCGACAAGACGGTGGAGCCGCCCATGGCCCTGCGTCAGAAACTGATGAAAGAAGTACTGGTTTGCAACAACCAATAGCAGCGCATCGAGGTGCTGCGCACGCCTTCTGGCGTTGCCGCCGCACCTGAAACGCCGCCAAACGAATTATTTGCGACTGATTCCGGTTTTTTTTCAAAACATTTTTCAGCCGCAAACCCTAGCAAAATAAGGGGCTTACGGGGTTTTGGCAGGTCAAACTGCCGCAACCCAGGCCAACGACCCTGATCAAAAGGGGTTCACAGCCCAGCTTTTGGACTATGATAGGTCCCGTGTGCCCAGTTGGCCTGAGCAGCACAGCACTACTGAATATTATGTTTCTTGGAGATTCACCATGTCTAATCGCCAGACCGGCACCGTAAAATGGTTCAACGATGAGAAAGGCTTCGGCTTCATCACTCCTCAAGGTGGCGGTGACGACCTGTTCGTACACTTCAAAGCTATCGAATCCGACGGTTTCAAAAGCCTGAAAGAAGGCCAGACCGTCTCGTTCGTAGCCGAGAAAGGCCAAAAGGGCATGCAAGCTGCTCAAGTTCGCCCAGAGTAATCTCGGCAACTGAAAAAAACCCGTCCATGTGACGGGTTTTTTTTCGCCTGCAGGAAAGGCTTCAGCCGCAGTTGACGCGGGTGATCTTGCCGCTGTCGTCAGCGTTGAGGTTCAAACGGTCGGAGCGGTATTCCAGTGTCACCATGTCATGGGGCTTCAGTACGCGCGCCACCTGGGCACCTGCCTTGACGCGGGATTGCTCGAGCAGGTCGGCCGTGGCCTGCTGTCCAATGGCGGCACGGGCGTTGTCGGCATTGCAACGGCCATCGAACGTGGCCGGTGGCGCAGATTCCTGCTTGTCGGAACCGGACGTGGAACAGCCGGTGATGGCCATGGCAGCCATAAGGGTCAACAAGGTCTTGCGCGGGAAAGGCATGCAGCCTCCTCTGGGGTTTTCGAAGGTTGAGGTAGTGCGACCACCCTGGCGGGCTTTGGTTGCAAAGTGTTGCATTTTGCCCGAGAGGTCGCTGGGCGGCGCCTCTCCAATCGTCACCGAATGTGTTCAGTACATATCGATGTAGTCGGACTTGGGCGCCGGCCAGTTGTCCCGCAATGCACGGAAGATCTGCCCGACCCATGCGTCGTCGGCTGCGGCCGCCGCACCCACGCAGCCCGAGCCGGCGGCCCAGGTCTCCAGACGGAAACATAACCCATCGATGTCCATGCCTCCGACCGCCTCGGTGGACAGGTAGGCAATACCGTCGCGGCTGACGCGCAACTGGTTGTGTTGCGCCGGGTTGCCCGAGCCAATCAGGGCCCTCACTGCCTCCAGGTCAAGGGCCTGGGGCTGCTTCAGATCGATCTGCATGACGGGCTTCCAGGCTGCGCATCCAAAATCAGTGTCTCCAAACCTGAGCCTCCATAAACCTGGGTCTTCAACCTGTGAAAGAGGCATCAGTTTGGCACGAGGTCACGCTTATGCCTAAGTAGCTGTGTGAAAAAGCGCTCAAAATGGTTTACTTGACACACCTAGAGCGGTGACCGTCCGCTCGTAAAAGTGATGGCGAGAGCAGCATGTCAAACGTATCGATCAAGGCCGATATCAAGGTGGAATGGCGACAGGGGCAGAGTTCCTACAGCCCGGGTAACCCCGAAGAACTGGCGATCATCGGGGTGGATGTGCTGGTCAAGGAACTGGGCACGGAGGCGGCCCGTTCGTTCATCATGCAGGTGTTCGAGCGCTACACCCATGACCCGCTCCACGGCAATGCCGTCCTTGCCGCCGCGGGATCGGCAGCGCCGCTGGTCACGCCTTAAGGCAAGCGGCCCAGGCGCTCGGCCAGCAGATCGAAGAAGCCTTGAGCGTCACCGTTTTGAACCCAGAACACGTTGGGCTTCTGTTTGAGCGTACCGTACCAGTCGGCAATGGTCTGTCCGAAGGTCGGCCCTTCCCGACTGTCGATGGCCAGATGCACCGCCCTTCCCGAAAACAGCTCGGGCTTGAGCAGATAGGCGACCACACTGGCGTCGTGCACCGGCCCTCCAGGCAAGCCGTAGTGCGCCATGTCCGCCTTCACGTACGCCTGCAGAATATCCACCACCAGTGCGCCGGCCTTGTTGTTCAGGGCAGCGATCTGCTGCAGGCGGGCCTCACTGGTCAACATCTTGTGAGTGACGTCCAGCGGGACATAGGTCAGCTTCACCCCACTGGCGAGCACGACTTGCGCTGCATGGGGGTCGGCGAACAGGTTGAACTCGGCCACCGGGGTGATATTGCCGCCATTGAAATGGGCCCCGCCCATGACGATCACTTCCTTGATGCCACGAACGATCTCTGGCGCTTGCCCCAAGGCCAGCGCCAGGTTGGTCTGCGGGCCGAGCATGGCGATGGTGATGCTGTGAGGTTTAGCGTGCTGCAAGGTATCGATCAGATACTGCACCGCATTGCCCGTCGCCAACCCTTTGGCGGGATCATGCACCGGGACGCCTGGCAGACCCTCCTGGCCATGGATGTCGTCGGCGTAGATCGGCGCCCTGACCAATGGCCGTGGCGCACCCGCGTATACCGGAACGCTTTCACGAGCCGCCCATTCGCGGGCCAGCCGGGCGTTGCGCGAGGTCTTGTCCAGGCGCACGTTGCCGGCCACCGTAGTGATCGCACGCACGTGCAGTTCCTCAGGCGAAGCCAGGGCCAGAAGCAATGCCACGACGTCGTCCGCGCCAGGATCGGTGTCGATGATCAGGTCGATTTTCTCGGCGGCCTGAGCGCCCCCGGCGGTCAGCACAGCCATGAGAGAAACCCCTTGCAGCAGTCGATGGAAGAAACGGGTCATAAGCACTCCTTGTGCGCGGTCAAATAATGGAACAGCTAGAACGTCACCCCCGCTAGCAACGCGATGTTGCTGTAGGGGCGGCACTCACCAGTGCGAATGATGGCCCGCGCCTGAGCGCTGAGCTCCTTGAACTGCGCATGGCTGGTGAGCTGGCGGGTGCCAAGGGCGCCCTCTCCATGCAAACGCTGCACTTCACTCAAACCCGGTGAGGGCTGCAGCAGCAACTCTTCGGCAAGCACATGGCTTTGCACCTGCATCTCGCTGAGCAGGACATTCAGCGTGCTGGCAAAATCGGGCACGCCATGGGTCAGGGCAAGATCGATCAACGCGACACCAGGCGGTACCGGCAGGCCAGCGTCACCGATGACCACAATATCGCCGTGGCCCAAAGAAGCGACCAGGCGTGACAGCGCAATATTCAGCAGCGGCGTCTTTTTCATGCGGGTTGCTCCGACACTTCGGCGTAGGTGGGAATGGACGGTTGTGCCCCGGCACGGGTGACCGACAGGGCGGCGGCGGCCTGGCCCAGCGCAATGGCCTGGCGTTGGTCCTGCCCTCGTGCCAGCGCAGCGGCGAAGCCACCGACGAAGGTATCGCCTGCCGCCGTGGTGTCCACGGCCCGCACCACCCTGCCAGGGAAGTGCTCAACGCCGGCATTACCGGCCAGGAGCACGCCCTGCTCGCCCAAGGTGACAATGACCTTGCCCACCCCAGCCTCGAGCAGGCGCGACGCCGCCTCGCCAGCGCTGGCCGGGCCGCTCACGCTGACACCCGTCAACGCCTGGGCTTCGCTCTCATTGGGAATCAGATAGTCGATCCAGGCATACCAGTGCGGCGGCAGAGGCGCCGTGACGGGAGCGGGATTGAGGATGACCGTCCTGCCCAGCTGATGCGCCCGCGACAGCGCATGTTCCACCACCGGATAGGGGATTTCCAACTGACACACCACCACTTCGGCCTGTTGCAGCAAGTGGTCGAAACGCTCCACATCGGTCGTGCTCAACCGTCCGTTACCGCCAGCGATGATCACGATCGCGTTCTGGCTATGATCATCGACCACAATCATCGCCACCCCGCTGGGCACACCCGCCGCCACCCCGATGCCCTGACAATCGATGGCATCGGCTTCCAGCCCCTGGCGTAGTTGCGCGCCATAAGCGTCATCACCGACGCAGCCGATCATCGCCACTTGAGCGCCCAGACGAGCCGCCGCCACTGCCTGGTTGGCGCCTTTGCCGCCGGGTACCGTGGTGAAGGACTCGCCCGGCAGGGTTTCTCCTGCCCGGGGCAAGCGCTCGGCACGTGCGACCAGGTCCATGTTCAAACTGCCAATCACCAGCACTCGTGCTTGCATGTTCAGAAACTCTCAGCGGTAGTCGTTGAATAGATCGTTCGCCCGGGGCGCGGTGGATTCTCGAGTCACGATCCGCGGCGCCACCACCTGCTGGGTGGCCTGGCCGGTAAGACTGCCGGCGATACGCGCCAGCAGCCGTTCTGCGGCCATCTCGCCGAGCTGGCCAATGCACTGCCCTACGGTGGTCAGGGCCGGGTACACGTAGCGGCTGAGCTGAATGTCGTCGAACCCTATGACCGAAAGTTCACTGGGCACCTTGATCCCCCGCTCCGCTGCGGCACGCAGCACACCCATGCCGATCATGTCGTTGGCTGCAAAGATCGCGCTGGGCCGGGTGCCGTCGAGCAATGATGCCGCCGCCTGATAACCGCCTGGGCTGGTGAAGTCGCTGTCGACGACCCGCTCGGGGGGTGCCTCGATGCCATATTCACGCAAGGCTCGCCGATACCCCGCCAGCCGCATGCGCGCCACGCTGGTCTGGGCAGGGCCATTGATACAGGCGATATCCCGATGCCCCAGCTCCAGCAAATGGCGCGTGGCCAGATAGCCGCCCTGCTCATGGTCGATGCACACCAGATCTGCGGCCACACCTTGCAGCCCTCGGTCGACGATGACCATCGGCGTGCGTACGGCCGACAGCGATTCGATCAAGGCCCCCTCGCCTCCTACCGACGCAACCACTAGGCCATCGATGCGCTTCTCCAGCAGCACACGCAGATAATTACGCTGCTTGACCGGGTCGTCATCGGAATTGCACAGAATCACGCAGTAGCCATTGCGTTCGCAGTAATCTTCGATGCCCCGGGCCAATTCGGCAAAGTAGGGGTTGACGCTATTGGGCACCAGCAGGCCGATGGTGGCAGTGCTTTGCGCCTTCAGCGAGCGGGCGACCGCACTGGGCACGTAGTTGAGTTCGGCGATGGCCAACTCGACCTTGTGCCGCACCTGCGGGCTGACCGGGCGACTGTTGTTCACCACATGGGACACCGTGGTGTAGGAGATCCCCGCCAGTGCTGCCACATCCTTGATCGTTGCCATGCCTAGCCCCGTTTACGCGCGCGTTGACTGCGGTAGGTGTCCAGCACCACCGCGATGACAATCACCGCGCCGGTGATGATGCGCTTGGTAGGCTCGCTCGCGCCGATTTGCGCCAGCCCCGCCGCCAGCACCGAAATGATCAGCACGCCGAAGAAAGTGCTGATCACCGATCCGCGTCCACCCATCAGGCTGGTGCCGCCAATCACCACTGCCGCGATCACCTGCAGCTCCAATCCGGCGCCCGCGTTGGGATCGGCCGCTTCGAGTCGAGAAATCTGGAACAGCGCCGCGAGCCCTGCCAGCATCCCCATCAGCGAGAACACCAGCACCTTGTAGGGTTTGGGATTGATCCCGGCCAGGCGCACGGCCTCCTCGTTGGTGCCGATGCCGATCAGGTAGCGGCCGAACACCGTACGGGTCAGCACCAGCTGGGCGACGACGATCACCAATAGCGCGATGATGAACGACGGCGCGATGCCGAAGGCGATCGGGTCGGACAGCCAAGCGAAGGCATCACCGATGTAGGCGGTGCGTGAATCAGTCATCTGGTAGGCCACGCCGCGGGCCATCTCCAGCACCCCCAGGGAAACGATGAACGAGGGGATGCGCCAGGCCACGGTGATCAAACCGGTAAGGGTGCCCGCCAGCGCCGCACAGGCCATGCCCAGCAGCGCAGCGGGGAAGACGCTCCAGCCCCAGCCCAGAATGGCCACGCTGACGGCCGAAGCGGCCAGTGCCAGCACCGAGCCGACCGACAGATCGATGCCGCCGATGATCAACACCAGGGTCATGCCCACCGCCAGCACCATCAGATCGGGAATCTGGTTGGCGATGGTGCTGAACGTGCTGTACGAAAGGAAATGACTGCTGAGCAGCGAGAACAGCACGATCATGGCCAGCAGCGCGCCGGCAAGCCCCAGGTAAGTGCCCAGGCCCAGGTAGGTACCGCCGCGCTTGACGGCCACTGGTGCGTCGGGGATTGAAGTGGTTTTCATGCCGATATCCTTGGTGCGGTTTCAGCGACCAGCGCGTCGCGTTTCTGGTAACCGGCGAACGCGGCCGCCAGCAGTTGATCCTGGCTCCAGTGTTCGCGGTCGAAGGTGTCGATCAGGCGCCCGGCGGACAGCACCGCGATGCGATCACAGATCAGCATCAGTTCGCGCAGGTCACTGGAGACCACCACCAGAGCCTTGCCCTGGCGGGTCAGTTCGCCGAGCAGGGCGTAGATGTCGAACTTGGCACCGACGTCGATACCCCGCGTGGGCTCGTCGAACAGCAGCACCTGGCAGTCGCGTTCCAGCCAGCGACCGATCACCACTTTCTGCTGATTGCCGCCAGACAGCTCGCCGACGCTTTGCGCGGCACTGGAACTGCGAATGCGCATGGCATCGATCTGACGCTGGGCCAGGGCCAGCTCGGCGGCCCCGCGCACCACACCGCCGGTGGCGATTGCCGGCATATTGCCCAGGGCGATGTTGGCGCTGATCGATTGCGACAGCAGCAGGCCTTCGCCCTTGCGGTCCTCGGTGATCAGGGCAATGCCGTGCCTGACCGCATCGGCGGGCGAACCGATACTGACCGGTTGCGGCGGTAGACCGATGGCTACCGTGCCCGCGTCGCGGTTGTCGGCACCGAAGATCAGCCGCAGCAGTTCCGTACGCCCTGCCCCGATCAGGCCGGAGATACCGAAAATCTCCCCCTGACGCACCTCGAATGACACATTCCTGACCTTGTCGCCGCGACTCATGCCGTTGACCCTGAACAGCGGCGGACCGATCCGCCGTTCGCCCAGGTCGATGCGCTCACCCAGCTCGCGGCCCACCATCAGGTTGACCAGTTGTTCACTGGAATAACGGGCCATGGGCTCCACGCACACCAACCTGCCATCGCGCAGCACGGCAATGCGCTGGGCCACCTGTGCCAGCTCTTCCAGGCGATGGGAGATATAGATGATGGCCACGCCTCGCGCGCGCAGGCGGGTGATCTGTTCGAACAGCATGTCCACTTCCCGTGCAGTCAGCATGGCAGTGGGCTCGTCGAGAATCAGCACCTGGCATTCGCCGATCAGGTTGCGGGCGATTTCGACCATTTGCTGATGCCCGATGCCCAGCTCGCCTACCAGCGTATCGGGGTCGATGGCGTCCAGCCCGACCTGGGCCATGGCCTGGATCGCCGCCTCGCGCAGACGTTTGCGGCTGATCCAGCCGCCGTGGCTGGGCAGGTTGTCGAGGAACAGATTTTCGGCCACGGTCAGCGTCGGCAGCAGGTTCAGCTCCTGCATGACCATGCGTACCCCGCGCTGCTCGGCGGCGGTACGGCTGCTTGGGCTCCAGGCCTGGCCCTCATAGTGCATGTGCCCGGTGGTGGCGGCTTCGAGGCCGCCGATGATCTTGGACAGGGTGCTCTTGCCGGCGCCATTCTCGCCCGTCAGCGCCAGCACCTCACCGCGGTGCAGCTGCAGGTCGACATCCCACAGCACCGGCTGGGCATAGGTCTTGCCGATGCCGGTCACCGACAGCACGACATTGTTGGTCATAACGCTCTCCAGTACGCCGATCGATCAAGGTACGCAGGGGCCACGCAGCCCCATCCCATCACTTGCTGACCAGTTCGACCGGCGTCTGGATCACGCCCTTGTCGTCGGCGCCGGTCGGCTGCCCCTTGATCAACTTGAGCGCCGTTTCGATACCGAACACGGCTTGCCGAGCGGCGAACTGGTCAGCGGTCGCCAGTACACGCCCGTCTTTGAGCATCGGCTTGATGGCGTTGATATTGTCGTAGCCCACCACCTGCACCTTGCCCGCCTTGCCAGCGGCACGCACCGCCGAAACCGCGCCCAGGGCCATGCTGTCGTTGCCGGCCAGCAGCGCCTTCAGATCCGGGTATTCGTTGAGCATGGCCGACGCCACTGCGTTGCCCTTGTCGATCTCCCAGTTACCGGACTGCACCGAGACGATCTTCATCTGCGCCGCATCCATGGCGTCTCTGAAGCCCGCTGTGCGCATCTGTGCGTTGGTAGTGGTGGGTACGCCTTCGATGATGCCGACCTGATCGCCTGCTTTGAGTTGCTGGGCCAGGTAGTCACCGACCAGCTTGGCGCCCTTGCGGTTGTCTGGGCCCACGAACGGCACCTGCAGGCCTTTGCTCTTGAGGACAGCGGCGTCCAGTTGGTTATCGATGTTGACCACCTTGATCCCGGCATCCATGGCTTTCTTGAGCACGGGCACCAGCGCCTTGGAGTCGGCTGGGGCAATCACCAGCGCATCGACCTTGCCGACGATCATCTGCTCGACGATGCGAATCTGGTTGGCAGTGTCCGACTCGTCCTTGATGCCGTTGGACACCAGGTCGAAATCGGCGGAGTGCTCGATCTGATAAGCCTTGGCGCCGTCTTCCATCGTCAGGAAGAATTCGTTGGCCAGCGACTTCATCACCAGCGCCACCTTGGGCTTCTGGGCATCGGCGAGAGTGAATTGCAAAGGAGCGATGGTGCCAAGGGCAGCCATCAGGGAAACGGCAAGGAGGCGTCCAGCAAAGGGCAGCTTCATAGGGGAATACTCCGATCTTATGATTATTGTCGGGCAGCGATTCACGAGAGGTCGCAAACGTTTGCGTGGGATCACTATGGTCAGCGATCAGCGCTTTGTCAAATGCCCCCTTTTCTGTAAAAAGCGCCGGCCACACGCCCAGCCGGTGCCATGAAGCAGTGCCGCGCCGTACAACGTGCTGACATCTGTGCATCCCTACGTAGATCGGACCTGCCCGCCATGCCCAACTCCCGCTCCTTGCATACCGCCACCCCTTGCCTGCGCGCCATTGACGGCCGTGGCCAGGTCGTTCGCGAGATTCTCTATCACCGCTGCCAACCGGGCGCTGCCGAAGCTCGCATCACCCGCCATCAGCACGATGCTCAAGGTCGTCTCACCCAGAGCATCGATCCTCGCCTGTACGCCGCCCAACGCGAAGATCCCACCGTTGCGGCCAACTACAGACAGCGCACCAGCCTAAGCGGCACGCTGCTGCTCAGCGAGAGCGTGGACGCCGGCCGCCAGATCAGGCTGCACGACAGCCTTGGACACGACGCCATCACGTGGCTCGCCCATGGCGTGCAGCAGGTGAAGGCGTATGAAAGCGCCCCACTGCCGGGACGACTGTTGAACATCACCGAACACGCCCCGGATGCCCCAGCGAGAGTCAGCGAACGCTGTGTGTGGGCAGCACCGGACACTGAATCCAAAGGGCTGAACCTTGCCGGTCAGCGCAGGACGCATTTCGACACGGGAGGCAAACTGCAGGTCCATGCCATGAGCCTGTTTGGCTCGACACTCAGTGAAAGCCGACAGCTGCTTGAAGGCGCTGGTGACAGCGATTGGGCAGACCACACTCCCCTGGGCCTGGAGTCTTCGGTGTTCACGACCACGGTAAGCCTCGACGCCTGCGGCTCGATCATCGCCCTGGAAGATGCCAAAGACCACCGCCAGCGGCATGCCTACGATTTGGCCGGGCAGCCCAGAGCCAGCTGGATGACCCTGGCCGGCGGCACCGAACAGGTGATCGTCGTGGATACCACCTACAACGCCAGCGGGCAGAAACTGCGCGCAGTCGACGGGAATGGCATTGTGACTTCCTACACCTATGCTCCACACAGCCAGTGGCTGACAGGTCTGAGCACGGTCCGTACTCGTGACGGAAAAATACTCCAGGACCTGCACTACCGCCACGACCCGGTCGGCCTGGTAATCCAGGTACGCAACGATGCCGAACAGACGCGGTTCTGGCGCAACCAGAAGATCGCCCCACAGCAGGATTACCGCTACGACTCGCTTTCCCAACTCGTTCATGCCAGTGGCCGGCAGATGGCTGCCTTGGGCCAGCCAAGCGGCCAGATGCCATCGCCGATGATTCCCCTGCCTGCCGATTCGAACGCCTACACCCTGTACAACCGGGAGTACGAGTACGACAGCGGCGGCAATCTGCTGCGCATTCGTCATAGCTCACCAGCCACAAACGGTGGCTATACCACAGAGCTGACCGTCTCCAGTCGCAGCAACCGGGCTGTGCTTACCACGCTGTGCGCGGATCCCGCACAGGTCGACAGCCACTTCGACGCCGCCGGCCAGCAACTGGCCCTCGACGGGGGCCGACAGTTGCGCTGGAACGCTCGCAAGGATCTGGCGTGCGTGCTGCCGGGCACTGGCACTGGCGAGCGTTACCTCTATGACAGCGAGCATCAGCGCTTGCGCAAGACCCACGAACAGGGGGTGACCCGCTATCTGCCAAGCCTGGAGTTGCACGAACTTGGCGCGCAGTTGCTGCACTGCATCAAGCTGGGCGAGCGCATTCGGGTTCTGCATTGGCCGACCGACCGACCGGACGGCATCGATAACGACCAGATCCGCTACAGCTACTGCGATGTGCTCGGCAGTCACGGCATGGAAATAGGTGGCAACGGTGAGGTGATCAGCCGGGAAGAGTTCTTCCCCTTCGGCAGCACCGCTGTGTGGGCCTGCCGTAGCCAGATCGAGGCCAGCTACAAGACCGTGCGCTACTCGGGCAAGGAGCGTGACAGCACGGGGCTCTACTATTACGGCTATCGCTATTATCAGCCGTGGGCAGGCCGCTGGCTGAGCGCAGACCCGGCCGGAGCAGTGGATGGGCTGAATCTCTATGCCATGGTGCGCAACTCGCCGGTATCGGCGGTGGACGAGCAAGGTCTGATGTTGAGGGCAGCGGTCAAGGGCGCCATAGGCGCGGGCGGAGTGGGCTACGAGGCCTACAAGTACCACAAGAACCAGCAGCCGGCAGAGAGCGCCCCGCCATCCGTGCCAAAGTCGAGCGCTTCATTCGGCGACCAGCGAGCGGAGGCTTTCACCGCTAAGGTGCATGAGAGCAAAGAACACTACAGTCCGCTACAACAGATCGCCAGCAGCGTTACCGGACGCTTCCAGGCCGTGGATCACGTTGCCCACGGACAGATACCCGGCGCCGAGGCGGTAGTGAAGAGCGCTAGCATGGTGGGCAACCTTGCGGAATTCAGCCAGACGGGCGACGTCAATCAACTGGCAAAAACTCCATTGGCCGCCGCAGCTGCCAAGGATGTCGCGCACAGTGCCAAGCAGAGCATCGTGGCCACGGTAAAAGCCGGTAAAACCGCAGCGCAGGCGGCCACGTTGTCCGAGGACGGGGTGCAGCAGATCCATGCGGCTACCCAGGAGTACAAAGGTTTGCTGGTGGACAAGGCCGTGACGGCGGGTGGTTTCGGCGCGACCGTATCGGCGGGTCTGGAAGTGGCCGGGGCGGCGATGCCACATCCCGTGGGCAAGGCAGTAGTGAAGGTGGCTGCCAAGGTCTGGAGTGCCGCCGGGGCCGTCTACACCGCTGAACAACTCGGCAAGCTGGCCGATGAGCATAAAGAGCTGACCAGCAACCACACCGGGCAGAACCTCATGGATCAGGTGAAGCAGATCAATACCCAAAACCGCGGCAGCATCATGAGCCGGGTGAAAGAGGCGTTTGCGTCCCCCCCTGCCCCATGACCTGCGAAAACCGTACGAATGCCGGTGGGCCGACTCAATTCAGAGCCGAGCCCACACGCTCATCAACACGCCCTGCCTGCCGGTCACCGGATCAGCCTCCGGCATCGGCACCTGGGCGATACGCGCCTGGGCAGCGGCCAGCGTGGTGCGGTCGGCACGCTGGATGTCATAGCTTTCCTGCCCGCGAGGGTAAGCACCTACCACCATGAAATCACTGCTCTGTTCGATCCGCCGATGCCCGGTGCCGGCGGGCAGCACCAGCACATCCCCCGGACCGATGTCGAAATGTTCGCCGTGCTCGCCACCCAGGGTGATCCGCGCAGTACCCGAGGCCACGCCGAGCACTTCGTGGGCATTGGAGTGGTAGTGATGATAGTCGAAAATGCCCGCCCGCCACTGGGCTGGCCAGCCGTTGCGGGTAAACAACTGTTCGAAGGCAGCCGCCTTGTCACCGTCCAATGGCACGTTGCGGTAGATCAGCACCGGCAACCGACTGTTGGGGATCAGTCCGTCGCTCTGGAACAGCACTTGCTGCGCACTGCCTGCCTGGGCGGCCATGGCCGAGACCGAGGTGGCGAAGCCCAGGGCAAAACAGACGGCGGAAAACGTGGTACGCAAAGTGTGCATGACTGGCTCCCTTCAGGCTCATGGGTTGTCTGAACGATGCAGGCAGCACAAGGTTCCCCCCGCGACGTTATG
This sequence comes from Pseudomonas sp. UBA4194, assembly GCF_002379585.1. Taxonomy (GTDB): domain Bacteria; phylum Pseudomonadota; class Gammaproteobacteria; order Pseudomonadales; family Pseudomonadaceae; genus Aquipseudomonas. Next base: position 7,081 of record NZ_DFUE01000059.1, on the reverse strand, counting down.
CCGCCCAACTAAACCACCCCGGCGAAGTCACAACAGATGTAGTCACATTTTCTTACACCTGTGGGCACCTTGCCCGGCGAGGCCCGATGAGCTTTATCTTGTGGATGGCTGTACTGGGCGTCTTGTTGTTGATGCTGGCCCTGACCTCTTCCTACCTGCGCTGGCTGCCGGTCACCACCTCGGCGGTGTGCCTGGCTTTTGGTGCAGCCATCGGCCCACTGGGGCTGGGTCTGTTCACCACCGATTTCAAGGACACTGCCCATTGGCTCGAACGCCTGACCGAGGTGGCGGTACTGTTTTCGCTGTTCAGCACCGGCATCAAGCTCCGTCTGCGCCTGGGCCGCAGCGCGTGGCGTGCAGCCTACATGCTAGCCGGCCCGGTCATGCTGCTGTCGATCCTGGGCGTATGCCTGGTGGCCCACTATGCATTGGGCTTGTCGTGGGGGGTCAGCACCCTGCTCGGCGCCATGCTCGCGCCTACCGACCCGGTGCTGGCGAGCATGGTCCAGGTCAACAGCGCGCAGGATTTCGACCGCGTGCGCTTCGGCCTTTCGGGTGAAGCGGGACTCAACGATGGCACCGCCTTCCCCTTCGTGATTCTGGCACTGCTGATGTTGCACCACGACAACTTGAGCATGGAGTGGATCGGCGAGTGGGCGCTGGAGAACCTGATCTGGGGCGTACCGGCAGGCTTGATCATCGGCTACGTGATGGGCCGCGGCATCGGTCACCTGATGATCTACCTCAGAATTCGCAACGCCGACAGCACCAGCTCACCGAACGACTTTCTCGCCCTCGCCCTGATTGCCCTGTCGTATTTCGGCGCCGCCTCGGTGGGTGCCTTTGGTTTCCTCTCGGTATTCGCCGCGGGTCTGGGCCTGCGTCAGGCCGAGGTGCGCACCTCCAAGTCGGACATCCCCTCCGAGCACGTGGCCAAGCCTGTCATCGGCCACCGCAACCTGGCACCCGAAGAGGCCACGGTCACCAACCCCAAGGACATCGACGACAGCCAACTCGCCGCCGGGGTGATGATGGGCGATATCCTGGTGTTCGGCAGCCTAGTAGAGCGTTCGATGGAAGTGCTGCTGATCACCCTGCTCGGCGCGACCTTGTCGGCCTATTGGGATTGGCGTGCGGTGGGCCTGGCGGTGGCGTTGTTCTGCGTGATCAGGCCGCTGAGCGTGTGGCTGTTGCTGGGTCGTCGCTTGCTGGACGGCCACCAGCGAGCGCTATTGGGCTGGTTTGGGATACGCGGCATCGGCTCGATCTATTACCTGTGCTACACCCTCTCCCACGATTTGCCGGATTCGGTGGAGAGGGTCTGCATCAGCCTGACCCTGTCCGTGGTGGCGCTGAGTATTCTGGTGCATGGGGTAAGTACGCAGCCGTTGCTGGAACACTATGAGCGGCGCCGGGCACGGCGGGCGGTGGATTGAGGTAGATGCAGGGCCTTTTGGTGAGGGACGCGGCTTACGCCGCTGCTACGGTATCGAGCAGGGTCTGGAGGTCGTCGTAGGTTTCCACGCGGTGGAAGTTGGCAATGCCCTCGAACATGGAGAAATCGAACTCGCCATAGCCTGCCACCTGGGTGCCGGCGGCCAGGCCTGCGGTCACCCCGGCCACGCTGTCTTCTACCAGCAGGCACCGCTCAGGGGGCAGGCCGAGCAACTTGGCGGCTTCGAGAATCAGCTCCGGCGCGGGCTTCCATGACTTTACCTCGTAGGCACTGAGCAACTTGCCGTCGAACAGCTCCAGCAAGCCTGCGGCGCGCAAGGTGGTTTCGATCTTGTTGCGCGGACCATTGGAGGCTACGCATTTGGGCAGCTTCAGCCCGCGAACGAAGTCCAGGGCGCCGGGCATCGGTGCCAGCCCCTGGCGAAAGACCTCCAGGCTGGTCTCGCGAAACTGGTGCATGAACGGCTCGGCATCCAGATGAGGGTGCTCCAGGCACAACTCCTCGATGAACACCGCGAACTGCACGCCGCGAAAACGCCGCAGTACTTCAGCCTTCTCCATCACGATGCCACGCTCGGCCAACTGCTCCTGCAACAGCCCCGCCGCCACGCGCTCGCTGTCCACCAATGTGCCGTCGTTGTCGAAAATCACACCTTCGATTGTCAAAAGTCACTGCTCCTGGGTGCATCGGTGAATGGGCGATCAGGCCAAAGCCTAGGGGAGTGCATCCGGTGAGGCAACCCTTATGGCAAGTGCTGGGGCGTTGGGCTACGCGCGAGCGGTGATACGGGGTATGATCCCACCCATTTGAAGGGTCGCGCCTTGGAGCGATCCGCGCATCACACACACAGGCAGGTCGGATCTTGGAACAGCTAAAACGCCTCGAAAGCGGAATTGAAGGGCTCGACTCTTTGTTGAAGGGTGGTTTGGTTGCGGGCGCCTCCTACATCGTCCAGGGCCGACCTGGGTCGGGCAAGACGATTCTGGCCAACCAGCTGGGCTTCAATCATGTGCGCAACGGCGGCCGCGTGCTGGTGGCTACGCTGCTGGCCGAGTCGCACGAACGGCTGTTCCAGTACCTCTCCACGTTGAGCTTTTTCGACGCTTCGAAGATCGGCAACGAGATCCAGTTCGTCAGCGCCTTCGACACCCTGGAAAACGAAGGGCTGGACGAAGTCGTCAAACTGCTGCGCCGCGAGATCAGTCGCCAGAAGGCCACCGTGCTGATCGTCGACGGCGTGCTCAATGCCCGTTCCAAAGCCGACTCGCAGATCGACACCAAGAAATTCATCTCGGAGTTGCAAGGCCACGCCGCCTTTGCTGGCTGCACCGTGCTGTTCCTGACCAGCTCCCGGCTGGATGACGGCAGCCCCGAGCACACCATGGTCGACGGCGTCATCGAGCTGGGCGAGGAGCTGTTCAATACCCGCTCCGTGCGTCGCATCCAGTTGCGCAAGACCCGCGGCAGCGCTGCCTTGTCCGGCCTGCACGAATGCGAAATCACCGATGATGGCCTGGTGGTGTACCCGCGCATCGAGAGCCTCTACAGTCACCCTTCGCGCCACGACGCCGCCGACCTGACCCGACTGCCCAGCGGCGTCAGCGCGCTCGATGAGCTGATCGGGGGTGGCCTGCCACGCTCCTCGGTCACCCTGGTCATGGGCCCTTCCGGGATCGGCAAGACCAGCCTGGGGATCAATTTCCTGGCGGCCTCCACCCCTGAGGAACCGGGCCTGCATTTTGGCTTCTACGAGTCGCCTGACCGTCTGCGCATCAAGGCGCAGGCCCTGGGCCATGACTTCAAGGCGTTGCAGTCCAGCGGCGCGCTGTACATGTGCTGGCAGCCCACTACCGAAGGCCTGCTCGACGGCCTGGGCGCACGCTTGCTCAAGCAGGTCGAGCAGCATGGCATCAAGCGCGTGCTGATCGACAGCCTGGGCGGCATGGCCCGCACCGCCACCAGTACCGTGCGTTTGACCGAGTTCTTCAGTGCCCTGATGAGCGAATTGCGCACCCGCGGGGTAACGGTGTTCGCCACCTGGGAAATTCGCGGCCTGTTCGGCCCGGAGATCACATCTCCCGCGCCAGACCTGTCGAGCATCGTCGACAATGTCCTGCTGACTCGATTCGTCGAACATGAGTCTGAACTTAAACGCCTGCTGTCCATCCTTAAAGTAAGAGACAGTCTTTATGATCCTTCGCTACTGGAGCTGGTCATCAATGGTCATGGAATGGACTTGAGGAAGGCGTTCAAGAATGCAGAGTCATTGTTGTCAGGTAGCGCTTCGACGATTTCGAAACCGTGACGTCACCGGGGTCGAATTGATATGGCTACCATCCTGATCGTCGATGATGAATACCTCATCGCCGATATCCTCAGTTTCGCGCTTGAAGACGAAGGCTATATGGCCGTTACGGCTGGGAATGGCGAGCGTGCGCTCGAGGTTCTCGCCCGGGAAAAGCCCGCGCTGGTCATCACCGACTTCATGATGCCGGGCATGGACGGGCTGGAGCTAGCCATTGCAATCCGTGGTAAAGAAGACTTTGCCCAGGTGCCCATCATCTTGATGAGTGGCGCACAGGGCAGCATCGGTCGTGCCACCCCTGAACTGTTCGATACGGTCTACGACAAGCCCTTCGACATCAAGCAGGTCGTTGACAGGATAAAGGCACTGGTACCGCTGAAGCCCTGACCGCTCCCAGCGTCCAGGGCCCGTTCAGGCGATGCCTGGCTCACCTTCAGGCCACGTCGTCAGCACTTCATGACCATCGTCGGTCACCACCACCATGTGTTCCCACTGCGCGGACAGCGACTTGTCGCGGGTGACTACCGTCCAGCCGTCGGCCAGCTGACGGGTACCCGCCTTGCCGGCGTTGATCATCGGTTCGATGGTGAAGATCATGCCTTTCTCAAGGCGCATGCCCTCGCCCTTGCGGCCGTAGTGCAGCACCTGCGGTTCATCATGGTAGATCTGGCCAATGCCATGGCCGCAGTACTCGCGCACCACACTGAAACCCTCACGCATCGCCACGCTCTGGATCGCGTGTCCGATATCCCCCAGGGTCGAGCCGGGGCGAACGGTCTTGATCCCCGCCCACATTGCTTCGTAGGTGGTGTCCATCAGGCGCCGCGCCAACGGGCTGGGCTCGCCGACGCAGTACATGCGGCTGGTGTCGCCGTACCAGCCGTCCTTGATCACCGCCACGTCGATGTTGACGATGTCACCATCGCGCAGCACCACGTCGGCCGCTGGAATACCGTGGCAGACCACCTCGTTCACCGAGGTGCAGACCGTCCTGGTGAAACCGTGATAACCGATGTTGGCGGGAATCACCTTCAGTTCCTTGACGATGTAGGCATTGCACACCTCATCCAGATACGCGGTGCTGACTCCGGCCTTCACATACGGACCGATCATGTGCAGTACATCGGCAGCCAGGCCGCCGGCGATACGGGCCATGGCGATCTGGGCGGGCGTTCGGTTCAGATTCTTGCGACTCAATGGCTTCTCCTGTAGTTCATGGGCCCATGCTACCAGAGCGTCACGTACTTGGCGGGGCACGGCGACCCGGTGGTTTTATTTTTCGTTACACAAAACTTTCTGCGCACACCCGGCTCATACCCCTAGCACCCCATGGCAGCTGGCCAAAGGCCAAGGCAGAACTGCAATGGGTGGGCGATCAACGAGTAAGCAAGATCCGAGCAGTTCGACATAATCATAAAACTCGCTGGCGCTGGTGACCCTCGATGGACACCGCCCTCCTGCCAAGCGACCCTCGGCCCGCAACCACGCCGGCTACCCGACGAACGCTGATTCCTGCCCTTCGAACCTTTCGAAGCTTTCTTGCGCGCCCTGCGCGCGCACCCGTATTCAGAAAAAGGGAATGAGTAGTGACCAGTACAACCAACACCTCTGCCAGCGGCCCTGCCGCGGCCGATGAGGACGACGCTACCAAGGCATCGCCCAAGCAACTCGTGCTGCGTGTGGCGATCATCGCCACCATGGGCGCCCTGGCATTCGGCTATGACACAGGGGTGATTTCCGGCGCCCTGCCCTTCATGACCCAAAGCCCCGATGAAGGTGGCCTGGGGCTGAACCCGTTCACCGAAGGCCTGGTAGCCTCCTCGCTGATTTTCGGCGCGGCGTTCGGCTCTCTGTTCGCCGGGCATCTGGCCGACAAGTACGGGCGCCTCACGGCGCTCAAGGGGCTGGCGATCCTGTTCATGATCGGCGCACTGGGCTCGGCGTTGGCGCCAGGCATCTCGATCATGGTGGTGATGCGGTTCATCCTGGGTCTGGCAGTGGGTGGCGCCTCGGCCATCGTGCCGATGTTCATCGCGGAAATGGCCGGCCCCAGTAGACGGGCCAGGCTGGTGAGTCAGAACGAGCTGATGATCGTCACCGGGCAACTGGTGGCGTATGTGTCCAACGCCTTGCTGGCGCATTTTGCCCATACCCCGGATGTGTGGCGGTACATGCTTGCCATTGCGGTGATCCCGGCCGCGCTGCTGTGGGTTGGCATGCATTTCGTGCCCACCTCGCCGCGCTGGCTGGCCAGCAAAGGGCGCATGGACGAAGCAAGGGAAGTGCTGAAGAAGATCCGCTCGAGCAAGAAACAGGTCGAGAAGGAGATGAAGGAAATCGTCGAGCAGAACGAAGCCGAGCGCGCCGATGCCAGCTGGGCGTCGATCTGGGGCGAACCCTGGGTGCGTCGGTTGCTGCTGATCGGCATCGGCCTGGGCTTCGTTATTCAGCTCACGGGCGTCAATGCGTTCATGTACTTCACGCCGATCATTCTGAAGTCCACCGGGCTGGGTACCAATGCGGCGTTGACCGCCACCATCGGCAACGGTGTGGCTTCGGTACTGGCGACCCTGATCGGCATCTGGCTGGTGGGCCGCCATGGCCGCCGGCCGATGCTGATGACGGGGCTGAGCTTCGTGATCCTGGCGCAGGTGCTGCTGTGCTGCGTACTGACGCTGATGCCGCAATCGCTGCTGCAAAGTTACCTGGCGCTGGCCTGCATCCTGATGTTCCTGCTGTTCATGCAGACGTTCATCTCGCCGGTGTACTGGTTGCTGATGTCCGAGCTGTTCCCTTCGCACCTGCGTGGCGTACTGACCGGCACCGCGGTGTGCTTTCAGTGGCTGTTCAATGCCGCAGTGGCGTTTCTGTTTCCGCTGACCCTGGCCGGGTTTGGTAGCTATACCTTCCTGTTGTTCGCTGGGGTGAACGTGATCTCGCTGATCTTCGTTGCCACCTGCGTGCCGGAAACACGCGGCAAGTCGCTGGAGCAGATCGAGAAACACATGGAGGAGAAATTCACCCCGGACGAGGAAGAGCCCGTCAAGGCATGACAATGGATCGGGGGATGGCTGGACGCGGCTTACGCCGCTGCTACAGTCCCTATCCCCCTATCCCCCTATCCCCCCATCCCGCCCCACCCGCCCGACTCACCGGCATACGCCGCGTCACGCCCCCACCCCGCCCGAATCACCGCCATACGCCGTGTCACGTCCCCACCCCGCCCGAATCATCGGCATACGCCGTGTCACGCCCCACCGCGCCCGAATCATCGGCATACGCCGTGTCACGCCCCACCGCGCCCGAATCACCGGCATACG
>NZ_DFUE01000076.1:58219-129203 GCF_002379585.1 Pseudomonas sp. UBA4194 | reverse complement strand
TCGCGGCTGTACGCCGCTCCTGCGAAGGGCGGGTGGCGTGAGGCTGGGGAGGGGGGCTTGTAACACCCCCTGACCACCCGCTCCCACACGACTCGGTTATTCAGGTACAATTCCCGGCTATTTTTCGTTGGGCGTCCGGCCCGCAGCCTTTTTGAGTGTTGATCCGTGAGTGATTTGAGTCATATCCGCAATTTCTCCATCATCGCCCACATTGACCACGGCAAGTCGACCCTGGCCGATCGGTTCATCCAGATGTGCGGCGGCTTGGCCGACCGTGAAATGGAAGCCCAGGTTCTGGACTCCATGGATCTGGAGCGTGAGCGCGGGATCACCATCAAGGCGCACAGCGTCACCCTGCACTACAAGGCGCAGGACGGCAAAACCTATCAGCTGAATTTCATCGATACCCCCGGCCACGTCGACTTCACCTATGAGGTCAGCCGCTCCCTGGCGGCCTGTGAAGGCGCGCTGCTGGTGGTCGATGCCGGCCAGGGCGTTGAAGCGCAGTCGGTCGCCAACTGCTACACCGCCATCGAGCAGGGCCTGGAAGTCATGCCGGTGCTGAACAAGATGGACCTGCCCCAGGCCGACCCGGACAAGGTCAAGGACGAGATCGAAAAGATCATTGGTATCGACGCGACCGACGCCGTGGCCTGCAGTGCCAAGAGCGGCATGGGCGTGCTGGATGTACTCGAGCGCCTGGTTCATACCATTCCGGCGCCTACCGGCGACATCGAGGCGCCGTTGCAAGCGCTGATCATCGACTCCTGGTTCGACAACTACCTGGGCGTGGTCTCGCTGGTGCGCGTACGTCACGGCCGCGTGAAGAAAGGCGACAAGATCCTCGTCAAATCCACCGGCAAGGTGCATCTGGTCGACAGCGTCGGCGTATTCACGCCCAAGCATACCGTGACCGCTGATCTGAAAGCCGGCGAAGTGGGCTTCATCATCGGCAGCATCAAGGACATTCATGGCGCCCCGGTAGGCGACACCCTGACCTTGAACAGCACCCCGGACGTGGAAGTACTGCCCGGCTTCAAGCGTATCCAGCCTCAGGTGTATGCCGGCCTGTTCCCGGTAAGCTCCGACGATTTCGAAGACTTCCGCGATGCATTGCAGAAGCTGACCCTGAACGACTCCTCGCTGCAGTACTCGCCGGAAAGCTCCGATGCGCTGGGCTTCGGCTTTCGCTGCGGCTTCCTGGGCATGCTGCACATGGAAATCATCCAGGAGCGCCTGGAGCGCGAGTACGACCTGGACCTGATCACCACGGCGCCGAGCGTGATCTTCGAAGTGAAGATGAAGACCGGTGAAACCATCTATGTCGACAACCCGTCGAAGCTTCCGGATGTTTCATCTGTCGAAGACTTCCGCGAGCCCATCGTTTCGGCGACTATTCTTGTGCCTCAAGAGCACCTGGGTAACGTCATTACCCTGTGCATCGAGAAGCGCGGTGTGCAGCGCGACATGCAGTTCCTGGGTAGCCAGGTGCAGGTGCGCTACGATTTGCCGATGAACGAAGTGGTATTGGACTTCTTCGATCGCTTGAAGTCCACCAGCCGGGGCTATGCTTCGCTGGACTATCATTTCGACCGTTACCAGTCAGCCAATCTGGTCAAGCTGGATGTGCTGATCAACGGTGACAAGGTCGATGCCCTGGCGTTGATCGTGCACCGGGACAACGCTGCCTACAAAGGCCGTGCGCTGACCGAGAAAATGAAGGAGCTGATTCCGCGGCAGATGTTCGACGTAGCCATCCAGGCCGCCATTGGCGGGCAGATCATTGCGCGAACCACTGTCAAGGCACTCAGAAAGAACGTACTTGCCAAGTGCTACGGCGGTGACGTCAGCCGTAAGCGCAAACTGTTGGAGAAACAGAAGGCAGGTAAGAAACGCATGAAGCAGGTCGGCAACGTGGAAATTCCACAGGAAGCCTTCCTTGCTGTGCTCAGGTTGGAATAATCGAGTCCTATGTCACTAAATTTCCCGCTGTTGTTGGTTATCGCTGTAGCCGTTTGCGGTTTTCTGGCTTTGCTCGATCTGGTCTTCCTGGCGCCGCGCCGGCGGGCTGCGATCGCCAACTACGAGGGCAGCGTCAGCCAGCCCGAGCCGTCGGTGGTCGAGCAACTGGATAAAGAGCCCTTGCTGGTGGAATACGGCAAGTCGTTCTTCCCGGTGCTGTTCATCGTGCTGGTGTTGCGCTCGTTTCTGGTCGAGCCGTTCCAGATTCCATCGGGTTCGATGATCCCGACCCTGGAAGTCGGCGACTTCATTCTGGTGAACAAGTTTTCCTACGGGATTCGCTTGCCGGTGATCGACAAGAAAATCATCGAGGTCAATGACCCCAAGCGCGGCGACGTCATGGTGTTCCGCTATCCCAGCGACCCTAACGTGAACTACATCAAGCGGGTTATCGGCTTGCCGGGTGACCAGATCCGCTACACCTCCGACAAGCAGCTGTACGTCAACGGTGAGCTGGTGGCACGCCAGTTGGTGGGCAGCGAGCCAGGCAGCCTGGGCAGTGCCGAGCTGTACAAGGAAAAGCTTGGCGAAGTGGAACATGTGATCCGTCAGGAAATGTCCCGCTACCGGGCGCCGCCCGACAATCAATGGACAGTCCCGGCCGGCCACTACTTCATGATGGGCGACAACCGCGACAACTCCAACGACAGCCGCTACTGGGATGACCCCGCGATTCCGAAGAATCTGCTGGGCATGGTCCCGGACCAGAATATCGTCGGCAAGGCCTTCGCCATCTGGATGAGTTGGCCGGAGCCCAAGCTGAGTCATCTGCCCAACTTCTCGCGAGTGGGTCTGATCAAGTAACACCAGCGGCGCTGTCTTGGGACGGCGCCGATTGCTTTCCAAGGTGGCCAGGATGAATGCAGTGAAGTCTCAGAAAGGAATGTCGCTGTTCGGTGTATTGCTCGGGCTTGCGGTACTCGCGTTCGTGGCCACCACTGCGATGAAACTGGTGCCCCATTACATGGATTACTGGTCGCTGAAAAAATCCATCGAGTCGGTGGCTACCGACAAGTCCACCGAAATCAACACGGTGGGTGAATTTTACAGTCATGTCAGCCGAGGCATGCAGGTCAACAATATTCGGGATCTGGATTTGAACAAGGTGTTGAGTGTTACCGAGGAGGGCAATGTGTTCCGTGCCCACCTGCAATATGAAAAGCGTGAGCCGCTGATCCAGAATCTGGATGTGGTGATGAAGTTCGATCACAACTTCAGCGTGGTCAAACCGTGAGCGTGTCTTTGAGTCGTCTGGAGCGTCAGCTCGGCTACACGTTCAAGGATCAGGACCTCATGGTACTGGCCCTGACCCACCGCAGCTTCGCTGGCCGCAACAACGAGCGTCTGGAGTTTCTCGGTGACGCGATCCTCAACTTCGTTGCCGGTGAGGCGCTGTTCGAGCGTTTTCCCCAGGCACGCGAAGGCCAGTTGTCGCGACTGCGCGCACGCCTGGTAAAAGGCGAGACCCTGGCCATTCTGGCGCGCGGTTTCGAACTGGGTGATTACCTGCGCCTGGGCTCGGGCGAGCTCAAGAGCGGCGGTTTTCGCCGTGAGTCGATTCTGGCCGACGCGCTGGAGGCATTGATTGGCGCCATCTATCTGGACGCTGGCATGGAAGTGGCCCGCGACCGGGTGCTGGCGTGGCTCGAAAACCAGTTCGAAGGCTTGACCCTGGTCGATACCAACAAAGATCCAAAGACCCGCCTGCAGGAATTTCTGCAGTCCCGCGGTGCTGAACTGCCGCGTTACGAAGTGGTGGATATCCAGGGCGACCCGCACTGCCGACAGTTCTTCGTCGAGTGTGAGGTCGTTCTTCTGAATGAAAAAAGCCGGGGCCAGGGCGTCAGCCGTCGCATCGCCGAACAGGTGGCCGCCGCGTCTGCCCTGATCGCCCTGGGCGTGGAGAATGGCAATGACTGATGCACCCAATACCCGCTGTGGCTATGTAGCCATCGTCGGCCGCCCGAATGTCGGCAAGTCGACGTTGCTCAACCATATCCTGGGGCAGAAGCTGGCGATTACTTCGCGCAAGCCGCAAACCACCCGGCACAACATGCTGGGCATCAAGACCGAGGGCAACATCCAGGCGATCTACGTCGACACCCCCGGGATGCACAAGGCCAATGAAAAGGCCTTGAATCGCTACATGAACAAGACGGCCTCGGCGGCATTGAAAGACGTCGACGTGGTGATCTTCGTGGTCGACCGCACGAAGTGGACCGACGAAGACCAATTGGTGCTCGAGCGCATTCAGTACGTTGAAGGCCCGGTTATCCTGGCGATCAACAAGACCGACCGTATCGAAGACAAGGCCGAATTGATGCCGCACCTGGCGTGGCTGCAAGAGCAGTTGCCCAAAGCCGAGATCGTGCCCATCTCCGCCCAGCAAGGGCACAATCTGGAAGCGCTGGAAGGGGTGATCGCCGGGCATCTGCCCGAGAACGAGCACTTCTTCCCCGAAGACCAGATCACCGACCGCAGCAGCCGCTTTCTGGCCGCCGAACTGGTACGCGAGAAAATCATGCGCCAGCTGGGCGCGGAGCTGCCGTACCAGATCACCGTCGAGATCGAGGAATTCAAGCAGCAAGGCAAGACCCTGCACATCCATGCCTTGATCCTGGTGGAGCGTGACGGTCAAAAGAAGATCATCATTGGCGACAAGGGTGAGCGCATCAAGCGCATCGGCATGGAAGCGCGCAAGGACATGGAGGTGCTGTTCGACTCCAAGGTCATGCTTAACCTGTGGGTGAAAGTGAAGGGCGGCTGGTCTGACGACGAGCGTGCGTTGCGGTCGTTGGGTTACAACGACCAATAACCCCACCCCGATCCGTAGCAGCGGCGTAGGCCGCGTCAAAGGGCGCGCCCGTCTGTCTGGTCTTTGGCGTGGTTCATGACGCGGCTCACGCCGCTGCTACAGGTTACGCAAGCCATGTCCAATACGCCTACGCCCCAACCCGCCTATGTCCTGCACTCTCGCGCCTACCGCGAAACCAGTGCCCTGGTCGACTTCCTGACCCCGCAAGGCCGTTTGCGTGCCGTGCTGCGCAACGCCCGTGGCAAGGCCGGCACGCTGGCGCGGCCCTTCGTGCCTTTGGAAGTCGAGTTTCGCGGCAAAAGTGAACTCAAGAACGTCGGCCGCATGGACAGTGCCGGCGTGGCGGTGTGGATGGTCGGCGATGCGCTGTTCAGTGGCTTGTACCTGAACGAGCTGATCATTCGCCTGCTGCCCAGCGAAGACCCTCACCCCGGCGTGTTCGATCATTACGCGGCCACTTTGCAGGCGCTGGGTGCTGGCCGGCCCCTGGAGCCATTGCTGCGCTCCTTCGAGTGGCGCCTGCTCGATGACCTGGGCTACGGCTTCGCGCTGGACATGGATGTCAACGGTGATCCGGTGGCCGCCGAAGGCTTGTACCGCCTGCAGGTGGACGCTGGGCTGGAGCGGGTCGAGCTGTTGCAGCCGGGGCTGTTCCAGGGCGTCGAGCTGTTGGGCATGGCCCAGGCCAGCTGGGAAACGCCCGGCGTGCTCGGCGCGGCCAAGCGCCTGATGCGCCAGGCGTTGGCCGTTCACCTGGGCAGCCGGCCCCTGGTCAGCCGCGAGCTGTTTCGCAAGCCCTAGGCAACACGTATGCTGTGGGCCTGAATTTTTCGGAGAGTTCCCGTGAGCACCAGTAATCGCATTCTTCTCGGCGTCAACATCGATCACGTGGCTACCTTGCGCCAGGCCCGGGGCACGCGCTACCCAGACCCGGTCAAGGCTGCGCTGGACGCCGAGGAAGCGGGTGCTGACGGGATCACCGTGCACCTGCGCGAAGACCGCCGGCATATACAGCCGCGTGATGTGCTGCTGCTCAAGGACGTACTGCAAACGCGCATGAATTTCGAGATGGGCGTGACCGAAGCGATGCTGGGCTTTGCCGAGCAGATTCGGCCGGCGCATGTGTGCCTGGTGCCGGAAACCCGCGAAGAGCTGACCACTGAAGGCGGGCTGGATGTGGCGGGGCAGGAAGCCAAGATCAGGGCGGCGGTAGAGCGCCTGAGCAAGATCGGCTGTGAGGTTTCGCTGTTCATCGATGCCGACGAACGTCAGATCGAGGCTTCACAGCGCGTGGGCGCGCCGGCGATCGAGTTGCATACCGGTCGCTACGCCGATGCCCAGACCCCGACCGAGGTGGCCGAGGAGCTGCGGCGCATCGTCGACGGTGTCGCCTTTGGCTTGGGCCAGGGCCTGATCGTCAACGCCGGGCACGGTCTGCACTACCATAACGTCGAGCCCGTGGCGGCCATCAAAGGGGTGAATGAGCTGAACATTGGCCATGCATTGGTCGCCCATGCCCTGTTCGTGGGGTTCAAGGCGGCTGTTGTGGAAATGAAGGCATTGATTCTGGCTGCGAGCAAGGCTTGAGACCAAGGCGCTGCCATCGCGGGCAGAGCCCGCTCCCACAGGGGACTTGCAGGGCCCGCTATCTCAGGTTATGCAGGAAACCCTGTGGGAGCGGGCTCTGCCCGCGATGGCCGCACCTCGATCTCAGGCCTTGCTCAACCTGATGATCAAACGCGCGAAAAACGCTCCCGTGAAAATCACGCCAAACAAGCGCAAGGTCTGCATTGCCAGCACCAGTCCGACATCCGAATGGGTATCGATAGCGATGATCGCCATCGAGTCCAGCCCGCCGGGACTGGTGGCCAGGTACACCGACAGGAAATCCTTGTTCAGCAGGTGCGCGATCAACCACGCCGACAGCGCGCACATGGCGATCAAAAACATCGAAGCAACGATCATGGCCGGCAGGCGTTTCCACACATAGGCGATGGTGGGTCGGTCGAAGCGCAAGCCGATGTAGCAGCCGATGGTGCCGTAAGCCACCGCCAGCAACCAGCCCGGCAAGGTAATCTGCAACATGCCCGACAGCTGCAAGCCTCCCCCCAGCAGCAACGGGACCAATAGCGCCCCAGCGGGCACCCGCGAACCCAGCGCCACGCCCACCACGATGGTCACCAGGCTCAGCCCAAGGCTGATCAGCTGTTCGCTCTGCCACAGCCACTGGGCACTGTGGCTGTCGCTGCCGCTGCTCTCCACGCCCAACCAGCGGCTGACCAGGGCGCCGATCATCACCACGCAAACCACCCGTACGTACTGCATGGTCGCCACCACTCGCGAGTCCGCGCCGTAGTCTTCAGCCATCGCTACCATGGCCGACGCCGCCCCTGGCGCTGTGCCCCAGGCCGCGGTACTCCCGGGGATGCCGGCGTAGCGCACCAGGCCCAGGCCGACCGCAGCGCTGAGAATCACCGTCAGCAGCGTAGCGAACAGCATGACGGGCCAGGACTGCACCACCGCCATGATCACGGCCATGGTCATGGAATGGGCGACCAGCAGACCGACGCAGCCCTGACCCAGGCGAAAGGCATGCCGATGGATACGAATGCTCGCTCCGGCGACGCCGAAGCCGATGGCGACCAGCATGGGACCGACGAACTGGCCGGCGGGGATTTCAAAGTATTTGAGGATCGAACCGGCTAGTGCGGCGGCGCAGAACAGGGCGAGCCATTGCAGCAGTGGCGGCCAGTGACGCAGGGTGGGCGGTACGGTCAAAGGGTACTCCGTGATTTTGAAATCTGTGGAGGAGGTTCGCGCCGGGCGGGGGCGTGGCGGTGAATGGTCGCCTCACCCTGGCTAACGCGGATCGCTGCGTGAGGGGACCATTCACCCCGAGCTCCGGCCCTACCCATCAAGGCACGAACGGCAAATCCCGCTTGTGCTGCGTCTGGTCATAGGTCTTGACGATGATGTCGTAGGCTTCCTGACTCACCGCCTCGCCATGCAGAAACGCATCGATCTGCGCATAGGTCACGCCGTGGGCATCCTCATCAGGCTTGCCAGGTCGCAGTTCCTCGAGATCCGCGGTCGGTACCTTCTGCACCAGGTTGTCCGGCGCGCCCAGATGACGCGCGAGCGCACGTACCTGTCCCTTCACCAACCCGCTCAACGGGGCAAGATCGCAGGCACCGTCACCGAACTTGGTGAAGAAGCCCATTACCGCCTCGGCCGCGTGATCGGTCCCGATCACCAGCCCGTTGTTGGCATTGGCGATGGTGTACTGCGCGACCATGCGGATGCGTGCCTTGGCGTTTCCCACCACGAAATCGCGGCGTGCATCGGTCAGGCCATGCAAATGGGTCACCTGCTCGGACAACCCTAGAACCGCACCGGCGATGTTCACCGTGTCCTCGACATCGGCACGGATGAAGCGCATGGAAGCGGCCGCGTCGTCCTCGTCGTGTTGCACATTGTAGGGCAGGCGCACAGCGATGAATGTGTAGCTGTCATCGCCGCTGCTCTGGCGCAGCTCCTCGACCGCCAACTGGGCCAGGCGTCCGGCCGTAAGCGAATCGACACCACCACTGATGCCCAGGACCAGCACCTTGAGCCCGGCGCGGGTGAGGCATTGCTTGATGAACGCCTTGCGACGTTCGATTTCCTGCTCGATGGCAGCAGTGTCGGCGAAGGGGGGGACCACGGCCAGGGCGGCGGCGATCTCGCTTTGGCGGTTGCTCATGGGCGGACTCCTTGAAAAATCGGTACGGGCGCGAAGGGTTGAAAGCTTACATCGAAATGGAGGGTAGTGGCGGGTTAGAGCGGGGCGGGGCGTGATCTTGGTGATGTATTGCCTGTGCTGACGCTTTCGCGGCTGGACGCCGCTCCTACAGGAAAAGCGGTGTGGGCGCGGGGGGGGCGGGGTGTATGGGGTGGCGCTTTCGCGGCTGGACGCCGATCCTACGGGGAAGCGGTGTGGGCGCGGGGGGCGGGGTGTATGGGGTGGCGCCTTCGCGGCTGGACGCCGCTCCTACGGNNGGGGGGGAGGGGGGGTGTGGGGGGTGGTGGTGGATGTGGTGGGTGGTTGGGGGTCGGCGCGCGTGTCTGTGGGGGGGTGTGTGTGGGGGTGGGGGGTGGGGGGTTTGGGGTGGCGCTTTGGCGTCTGGCCGGCGCTCCTGCGGGGTTGCGGTGTGGGCGGGTGGGGGCTGGATGCCGCTCCTGCGGAGGGCGCTATCCTCTGTAGGAGCGGCGTCCAAGCCGCGAAGGCGTCGGTCCTGCTGGCCGATATTCCCGATCACTTCTGATGCTGCTTGACCCACGCCTCCATCTGATCGATCTCTGCCTGCTGGGCCTTGATGATGTCTTGCGCCAGCTTGCGCATCTCGGCGTCCTTGCCGTACTTGAGTTCGATCTGGGCCATGTCCAGGGCCGCCTTGTGGTGAGCCAGCATGCCCTTGGCGAAGGCCACGTCAGGGTCTTTCTCCATGCCGCCCTCGTGCATGGATTTCTGCATGGTCTCCATGCTCATCATGTACTCATGCTGCATGGGGGTCATGTCTTTGTTCATGTGCGACATGTCGGTGGCGAAGGCGGGGGCGGCCAGGCAGGCCAGAAGCAGGGCGACGGTGGTTTTCATGGTGGTGACCAATCCGGTGGTGGGTTCGATGGGTTGACGAAGAACCGGGAGGAAGGTTCCGTTTGGGCTGTGTCGAAGTGTGCATGAACCCTCTTCGCAGCCGTACGCCGCTCCCACAAAAAATCGCAATCCCCTGTAGGAGCGGCGTACAGCCGCGAAAGGGCCCGAAAGCCAGGCCCAAAAAAACCCGCCTCACAATAAAGTGAGGCGGGCTTCAGGGTCTAGCAACCTGCGCTTACTGGCATAGTATTCATATAGGTCTACGTATACATTCGCACAGGCCAGTGTTAACGGGGATTTCATAAATTCTTAGCCGGTACGCTCAGGTGAAAACGTATACTTTTGGCCTTTTCAGCTTCGTTTTGAGAGTCGAAGTATACGCTTTATCAGCTTAATTTCGAACCCGGATTGGTGTGATGCTCCAGCCCCAAGAGCTGGCCAGTGACGCACTGAATAAAGGCTCCTTGGCTGTGCTACTGCCTCAGTACGCGATACTGACCGGCTCACCCAATCTCCTGTATGCCCAAGATCGGCGCATGACGCCGATGTTTCGCAGTTTCGTGGATTTGGCGATGGCGCGGTTCGGCAGCGAGTAGCCGGTGTGGACTGTTGCATGGTGTCGGGTTTTGACCTGAATCGCTGTCTCGTCAGTTGCTGTGTCTGGATGATAGATCGTCACGGCATGGAAGTTGTAAGCCAGCATGCCGAGGTATGAGTTGCAGAGGCTTTTAAGCGGTTCCAGTTTTTTTGGGGCAAAGCGATAATCATACGGGTCTGGTGCTAGAGCCTTCAGCGTTTCTTCCAGCGCAGACTCGAAATCTGGAACCTCGGTGGCGCAGCGCAGTAGCACATCCTTGAGATAGAGCTCGTCCCCGTGATGGAGGTAGTTTTCGTAGTGGTTGAGCACAGCCCTGTAGTTCTTCTGAAGAGTTTTGTCCTGCAGCAGCTGTGGCAGCGCCCTTAACGCATCAAACACTGGAGTCAGATCAGGCGGATTTGCGACATTGACCTGAATGTTCGTGATTCCGACGTTCACGCTTTTGAGCAGGTTGTTTGCCAATGCGAGCCGAGGGAGAAATTGCCCGTTGGCCGTGCGCCCGTAGACCTCTAACAGAGCTGCCGCGCGCTCGCAGCCTCCTGTGGGAGTTATGTCTGTTGCCATGACTGTGATCTCGCGGTAGTGGGACGTCATCCCCAGAGTCTACGTCAGCGATAAGGTGAGACTACAGCCTCTAATGGTTTATAGCGTTACCCATGCAGGTGGCCGGAGTAATTTCTCAAGCTGTATCATCGGATATCTGTGTTGAGATCCAGCACCCGCGCTGAGCAAGATCGCGGAATTTTCCCCAGTAGGGGCTCGATCCATTATCCCCACGGTTGTGGACATGGCTGATGCCGTTGTAGTCGCAAAGAATCAGCTTCAGGCTTGGGTTGGATTGCAAAGCTGAGTAGATCGGTTCGGAAAGATGGTCATCGTTAAACCCGAATCCTGACACAACTAGGCAGCTATTTGGTTGACGCAAAAACTCCAGAAATCTTGAAAGCAGCTCCAAGTGAGGTTGAAGAAACGCTTGCTGGTATTTTCCTTTTGCGGGATATATCAGGCACGCATTTTCCGGCGTCGGTCGGCTGTCCTCATAGACTTCATGACCCTCTCGGCTCCAGCTGACTGATCCGTGCAGCTTCAGCAGTTGAAAAATGCCTTCAGCAAACTCGTGGCTGTCTGCCTCCCTGCGTACGATGTCGTACGTGAAATGCTTGCCGTCAAACCGGCGTCTGCGGGTGTAAGAAAATCCGTCAATAATGACCATACCCAGTTCCGACGCTGCCGTTTCAAAACACATGTCATAGTTCGTCGTAAACACATTCAGGCGCGGGTCACGAACCCTCCTCCTAGCCAGCTTCTGGAGGAGTTCACGATATGCCGATATGTCTGAAGTGGGCAGGGTAATGAACGTTGAGCAAGCGTGTGGGATGTGCTCCTTCACGCGTGCGACAAACTCTTCAACGACTGGGTCGTCATTGAACGCCAGGTAGGCATCGCACTGTGACAAGAAATGCTCAATGTTCGGATTATCGCGCTCGGCGTAACGGACACGCTCAGTAACCTGCTGGCCAGCAGCTGTCAGCGCATGGGTCTGCGGGTCACACGTCGAGTCTTGCCATAGCGTCCACATGCTAGGCCCGCCTGGGTTACCTAAAGATGTACCGCTTCCAGCAAAAAACCTAAGTTAGGTACCTGAAGAGCAGACGAAAACATCTCGCTAAGCCTATTCCTGTTCGAGCTGATCACATTTTCATCATCAGGCTCGACGCCTTTCAGGACTTGATAAGCCTCAGCTGTCAGCGGCATCCACTCACTAGCACCTGGTGGAAGATATGCCTGCTGCCCTCCGTACGTGGGTGGAAGAGGAATTACAGGCAGTCGTGGTTGAGGGGCAAATGGGGGGGCACCGACTGGCATAGAACACGTTCCTGTGTTGTGAAATAAAAGCCATAAGGCCCCGGCCTTTCAACTGTTCCCAAGCTGCTTGTGTTGATATGTGCTTTGCATCATATCGCAAGCGGACTTGGCGACGTATGGGGGATCGCCAATACCGGAGCCGGGTCAGATGGGGAGTCCATGGGAAACAACTAGACGCCAAATCGTCGATCACATGCAAGCTGGCGAGTGCTGATCTTGCGGTGTCGCTGCTTCTTAAATGAACCTCAACCTTCGATATGTCCGTCCGCAACTCTAACTGCGGCACGCATTGCGTGCAAAACGTCAATTCCCATATCTCCGGTAAGCAGCTTGCACATCAGTCTGGTAGGAGACTTCCAGGACAAAACTTTTCCCCCCTTTTCCGGATGCTGGTAAACCACGGTGTTCAGATGTGCATACGCGTGGATGTAGGCAGCGCTGCTTATCCAGATATGCAAGTGGGCAGGTACGACACGAGGTAAGACGTTCAACGCTAGCCAATCGATCAGGCCAACGGTAACACCGCGCGCCTGAAGCTCCATCGCCAGCATTAGAAGCACTTAGTGTAAAAGGGCTGCTGCCTTGATAGCAGCAGTTTTTCTACCCAGATGATCCGCTTCGGCCACTATAGCGATCAGCGCAGCAAGGGTGTCCACGCTTGCCCTACGTTCGATTTTTTCGAGTAGAACTTGGCGAAAATGTCAAGTGCGTACTCTTCTGGCTTGCGCCACTGACAAAGCCATTGGCGCAAGCCAGCCTATTAATTATTTGACGTTACGGCTTGGCAACGTGCCAGACTTGGTTGACGCCGTCACCGGTTGTATCCCCTGGCTTGGTATCTTTGACCCAGCTGTAAAGTGGCATGCCTTTGTATGCCCATTGTTTTGTGCCATCGTCTCGAGTGACGACAGAGTAATCATGACCCGCTTTCGCATCTGCGGATACCGGCAAAGGTGGCCAGTTTGCAGCGCATGGCCCATTGCAGACCGACTTGCCCGAGGTGTCCTTACCGAAGGTATAAAGAGTCATTCCTTTCGCATCTACGAGTACTTTTCCCTTATCCGTTTCAGCAACCTTGACTGGCGCATCGGCGAACGCCAAACCCGACATGCAGCAGGCGGCAACAGCGACGGAGAGAATCATCTTTTTGAACATACGTATTTCCTTTGGTGTTTTTTAATTTTTAGAAGGCTCACCTGCTATTGGAAACAGCAAGCCATCAGACAGTAGACGAGCCACAAACAGTTTTATTCGACTCTGTAGAAAAAACGTCCCGGTATCATTTTTTGCTGGAATCCTGAGCTCCCCCGACCCTGTGCTTTACTCAATTTAGCAAAGCGACGCTCACGGTCAAGCATCACTAGCTCATCTCGATGAGCGACGGCGATTCATCATCCAGAACTCATCACGTTCACTCATTATTATTCACTTGGTCGTGGAGTATCAGCAGGCCCCCATGAAGGCCTGCGCTGTTCAATCAGTCGGGCTTTAGCGTCGACACCACCTTGTTGCTGGCGAGATCGACTGTGGAGATACTCAAGTCCTCATTGAGGACATACGCCTTCGACTTGTCTTTGGTGAAGACAATGGCCTGGCGGGGTGCCTTCAAACCGGTCACAGTGGTGGTCACTTTCAGCGTTTTGGTGTCGATCACTGAAAGGCTGTTGTCACCGAGGTTACCCGAGTAGACGTGCAGCCCGTCTGGAGTAAGTGCTGCGCCGTAGGGGTCTTTGCCCACCATGACGGTGGTTGTAATGGCGCGTTTTTGAGTGTCGACAACTGCGATGCTGTTACTGCCGCTGTTAGCCGCGTACAGCGTATTGCCGTCCGCCGATATGGAGATGGCGCGCAACTTGTTGAAGCCAGTGATCTCACCTTCAATCATATTGGTCTTGCTGTCGACCAGGGTAATTTTGTCCCCAAGAAAGTTGGTGACATAGACGGTTTTGCCGTCAGGGCTTACCCGGATACCTTGGCGCGGTTGGGAGAAGCCAGGTACCACAGCTACTGGCCGCTGGTGATCAAGGTCAATGACCGACAGCGTGCTGGCCGCTTCATTGTTGACGTAGAGCAGGCTTCCGTCCTTGCTGAGTGTGGTACCAAAAGCACCTGCGCCCAACGGAATATCTGCGATCACTTTCAAAGTCTTGGTGTCAATCTTGCGCACGACCCCCAAACTGCTGTCGGAGAGGTAGAACACATCGCCAGTTGGCGAAAACACAATATTTCGCGGCGTGACGTAGCCGGTGAGAACCTGGCGAACCTTTCCGGTTTTCAAATCATAAACCACTACATCTGGACGCTGACTGTAAGAGACCACCGCCGTCGTTTCATCAGGGCTGAGAGCCAGCGAGTTGTTGTGAATATCGCCTTCGAACGTCCAGCGATCGTCCGCGGCCAACGCGCTCATCGTTGTGGCCAACGCAACACCCAACGTCAGGGCTGTGATGGTTTTCTTTATCACATTCATCAGGGTTTCCTCATAAGGGTAAGCCAAGCATCCACTCGCGCCTTGGCAAAGACAACTCGTTCATCGCTGCAGGGCTATGAGTTGACCTTATGCGTATTTGATAAATTCCGGAAACAACTTGTTTTGGTAGCTCTTACCTGTTTTATAAATAGGTCTGGCTATTTCTGGCTCAAGAACTGACTGCAGCTCTCCCAGAATCGCTCAAGCCCAGGCGATATGAATTTGTCCCGGTGGCGGATCAGAAAAAAACGTCGAGTCAGTGCAGGCAAGGCGTGCGGCAGTTCAACCAGGACTTCAGAGGCCAGTAGATCCCGAACGACCCAGCGGGACAGGCAACTCATGCCGATGCCTTGTGCGAGGGTATGCTTGATAGCCTCTGAACTGCCAATCTGGCGCGTTTCGGCGAGATCGTGCAGATGACGCAGCAGCAATTGTTCGACTTCTTCGCGGGTACCAGAACCTGGCTCGCGCAGTAGCCATTCGGCGGTACGAAGATCATCAAGTGTGACCTGCTGCTTTAGTGCCAAGGGATGCCGTTGGCCTGCGACAATAAGCAACTCATCAACAAGCCAAGGCTCGGCACTGAGTTCGGGCAGGTGGCAAGGCCCCTCGATCAGGCCCATATCAATCTCGAAATCAGCGACTCTTCTTGCGATAGCCATGCTGTTGGCCATGTCGACATCGACCCTCAAATGTGGTGTTGATTGACGCAGCTCACCGAGAATCAATGGCAGAACATAATTGCCTATCGTGGTACTGCATCCTACCCGCAAGCGTGTTTTCAGACCGGCATGGCCTGGTAAGAAACTGGCCTCTATCTGTTGTGCATTCTCAAGTATCCTTCTGGCTTGAGGCAGTAAGGCATGGCCGTTATCGTTCAGCACTAAACGCTTGCCGACACGGTCGAACAGCCTGGTATCCAAGGCGTTTTCCAACTCGTTGAGTGCGGCGCTGGTTGCAGATTGGGACAGTGACACCGAAATGGCTGCGCTGGTGGTGCTACCGTGTTGCGCGACGGCGCAGAAAATTTGTAGCTGACGCAGGCTAAGCTTCAAGGGATCTACCTTCTTAATAGGTAATGTAAACCTATACTATCCGTTTTTACCGCTATGCCCACCAACCTATACTTCAGCCATGTCATATTGACGGCAAACTGAAGCGGGAGCGCGAAAATGAGTGATACACGACTCGCAGCTATCATGGGCGGCAGCCATCCCTTGGCGGCCTTGTCCAATCCACGAGAAGCGATCCGGCAGTTCACACCCAACTGGTTCGCCGCCACGATGGGCACCGGGATTCTGGCTCTGGCTCTGGGCCAACTGCCTTTTGCTGCGCAGTGGCCCAAAGCGTTAGGGGAAGCTTTGTGGTTTTTTAATATCGTGCTGTTTTGCCTGTTCACGCTGATGTACGCGAGCCGTTGGGTGTTGTTCTTCGATGAGGCCAAACAGATCTTCGGCCACTCCACTGTATCGATGTTTTTTGGAACCATCCCCATGGGATTGGCGACCATCATCAACGGTTTTCTCCTTTATGGTTTGCCACGCTGGGGGGATGGGGTAGTCGCTTTAGCGGAAGTGTTGTGGTGGATTGATGTCGCCATGGCATTGGCCTGTGGGGTGCTGATCCCGTACATGATGTTTACCCGCCAGCAGCACAGCATCGATCAGATGACAGCGGTATGGTTGCTGCCAGTAGTTGCGGCTGAGGTGGCTGCCGCGAGTGGCGGTCTATTGGCTCCGCACCTCGCTGACGCTAGCGCACAGTTCACCATGCTCATCACCAGCTACGTGCTGTGGGCCTACTCGGTGCCCGTCGCCTTGAGCATCCTGGTGATCCTGTTACTGCGCATGGCGCTGCACAAACTACCTCATGAAAGCATGGCAGCATCGAGCTGGCTGTCTTTAGGGCCGATCGGTACCGGAGCTTTGGGGATGTTGGTGCTGGGCAACGATGCTCCAGCGATCTTTGCTGCTCATGGAATGGCAAGCATCGGCGTCGTAGCCGAGGGCATCGGCTTGATCGGTGGTGTGCTGTTCTGGGGGCTGGGATTGTGGTGGATGGTATTGGCGCTGCTAATTACCGGGCGCTACTTTAGGGAGGGCATCCCTTTCAACCTCGGCTGGTGGGGCTTCACCTTTCCGCTGGGAGTGTACGCCGTAACAACCCTCAAATTGGGCGCTATGCTGCACCTCACGTTCTTTAGCTTCTTTGGCGTGGCACTGGTGTTGATGCTCACCGTCATGTGGATGATCGTCGCGGCCAAAACCCTGGCGGGTGCCTATCGCGGCAACTTGTTCGTCTCGCCGTGTATTGCCTCACTGAACAAGGCGGGCAAAACCTGAACCTTTGGCTACTCGATCGACTGTTTGGCGTGACGCAATGTGGACAAAATGCGCTGCCTAACATTCGGGTGAGTGCAAACAGAAAGGGGACTGGGGTGTGGCATTTTCAGCAATGAAAAATCAGGGAAGGCGAGCCGAACACGCGGTATGGCTTTCTGGGCAACACGTCCGGCAAATACGATAGTGACGAGATCAGGGAAAAGCGTCAGTAGCGTGATCAGCATCTCGATACCTTCGTCGATTTGCGCTCTGCGGAGCGCACCCTTGGGCTTTTCGAGATCTGGTAGCCAAGGGTACAAATTCCAAAGGACGGTTTCGTGACGTGCCAGTCCAACCTGCTCAATGAAACCTTTGAGGTTGCGTTGTGCAGGCCCCGCATTGTCTCTTGACACGTACCGTGGAAGACTGATCGTTCGAGCGGGCGATTCCAACAAAATCAATACCCTTGCGAAGACGCCACCATCCAGCGGATCGAAATACGGTAATGTTCTTTCGCCCGTTGACTGGGCCGTTACCCAGCGCGTCAATTCAGCAATTTTCGGCAGCAGCAAAAAGTCTTCTCTTTCCTTCAGAGAAATTTCCTGATCTGCGCTCTTCTGATTGAGTAACACTACTTGGAAGCCTCCCTCTGCAGGTTGTACGCCGCTACCGATTCACGAATCTCTTCCCGCACCTCATCTGCGTGACGCCAACGCCCTATCTTCACCCGTTTACCTTGCTCGAGTCCCTTGCAGTTTTCAAAAAATGCTGAATCTGAGCGAGTCATAGCGCGGGAGCTCGCACCCTGCGCAACTCGTCAGCGTGGTTGCACAACGGTGCGCAGCGTTTCATCGTGATGACGCATATCACCGAGCTCTGGGTAATGATGGGAAATGCTTGGCCCGGTAAATAGCCTGCAGAATCGGCTTGAGCATCATCTGCTCAATCTTATCTTTTTGGGCGACTTTAAGAAGGTGTTGGGCAAGCGCGGGCACACTCAGGTGGTGCCAGAAATTTGTAACTCGAGCCCGGCTAGCACCAGGGACATAGAGCTGCAAAACTGTCAGGCGATCTTGGCGATGTCCGGTCATTTCTCTTCCCCTATAGGAGCCACTTTCCGCTCGCTGGCAGATTCACTTTGAGCATGAAATTGCTTGATATCGGAGAGCCGGATTTCCTCCGGCAGAGGACGGTGGTGTTTGCTGTGACCCACGCGCTGGGCGTGATAGATCCCGGTATGCCCGGATACGAGGTAACTTGCGATACAGGCAATGGCTGCAAGCGGAGCAATTTCAGGGCCGAAGAGCTCCATGGCCATGACAATGGTTGCCAGTGGCGTATTAGCTGCGCCAGCGAAGACGGCCACAAAACCGATACCAGCCAGCATGCCGAAGGGGAGATGTAAGAGGGGCGCTAGCGCGTTCCCCAAGGCCGCTCCAATGTAAAACAGCGGAGTGACTTCGCCGCCCTTGAATCCAGTCCCCAGGGAGACAACGGTGAACAACATCTTTCCAAGCCAGTCCCAAGGATCCATTGGCATGTGAAAGGATTGGACGATGCTCGGAATGCCCAGTCCGATGTATTTATCGACGTCGATGTAATGGTTACCACTGAGCGCCCACACGGCGACTGCGATCAGCAGGCCTCCGGCGAAGGGGCGTAGTGGCGAATAGGAGATAAGTCGTTTAACGAAAGCTCCGAGCTTATGGGTGGCCGTCGCGAATAGAAGGCCAGTGAGGCCGAAGATAATTCCTGCAGCTACCACAGCCATGACGCTCCAGAGCTGCACGGGAACCACTTCGCCAATGACGTAATGCGTATGAACCACTCCCCAGGCTTGCCCCACTTGGTCAGCAACGATTGCCGCAACCACGCAAGGGAAAAGCGCGTCGTAACGCATACGTCCGATGGCCAACACTTCAAGTCCGAACAAAGCCCCGGCAAGAGGGGTGCCGAAGACGGACGCAAAGCCAGCACTGACACCGGCCATGAGAATCACCCGGCGATCTTCGCGGCGTAGCCGAAAGACATGCGTCAGTTGATCGGCAAGAGCGCCGCCCATCTGCACCGCCGTTCCCTCACGTCCCACAGATGCACCGAAGAGGTGGGAAACCACGGTTCCGATTAGCACCATCGGCACCATGCGCAAAGGCACGATCTTCTTAGGATCATGGATCTCATCGATGATCAGGTTGTTTCCGGCATCAACGGGTTTGCCTATCAAGTGATACGCAAGTCCGACGGCGAAGCCAGCAACTGGCAGGAGCCAGAGCACCCAGGGATGGGCTTCTCGCCATTGGGTGGCATGATCCAAAGAAAGGAGGAATAACGCAGAGGCAGAGCCTGCCAAAAGAGCTACAAGACCAGCAAGCGCAAGCCATTTCGCAATATAGGGCAGTAGGTCGAGTTGTTCAGGTCGTCGAAATTTAGACATTTGGCCAGCCACAAAAAGTAAGTAGGCCTGACCAAAAAGGGATTCTGAGCGCGAACGCCTACAGACCTGGTTTGATCAGGTTTCTGTAGGCATCATCAGCTGCTACGGGCGCAGCGGTTGGTTAATGGAGGAATGCCATCTCCAATGCGCCGATCTTAGCTAGTCCTGTCCAAAATGTAAAATCGTGTTACGGAAAGTCGTCGTCAAGTCACAGCTTATGAAAGCACGTTAGACTACGTAGCATCTTTTCCGACGAAGCCCATCTCAATTGGGGTCTTTATGAAAAACACGAGATATCCTCGCCGAGCATCTTTCCCTGATAGCGACGGTTCTGTTGGGTAAAGAAAGTCACCAGGAAACTTTTCATGTTCATCTCCTCAGCGCGTGTCGAATATTTGATAGGACAGAAGCCCGGCAGCCGTCATTGCCAGCGAACCCAAGACGTGTAGTGAAACTGAGCCGAGCACCCAGAACAGCCTGCCTTTCTGGATTAGGACAACGGTTTCTGCCGAAAACGTAAAAAAGGTAGTTAACCAATCATAGTCCTGTCCTGGATTGGCGACATGAAGCTGATACACCTACGCACCCTGTCTAAGGTTCACGTACGCATCATGTGCACTGGTCAAGTCGGATGCAAACGACTGGTCAAGTCGAATGCAAACGGGTGGTCAAGTGAATGCAATTACACCCATCGCGAGTGAATCAGAGATCGATCCATTTCGACGGTAGTTTTCCCTAGCTGCTCAACAGGTATTTGAAAAGTGCCAGCGAAGAAACACCAGCTGCCACGATCACCAACATTGGTCTTTTCCAGGCAGCCGCTATCGTAATTGCCAATGCAAGAAGTTTTTCAGGGTGTGGCGAGACGAAGTGCGGTGCGATAGCCGCAATCAAAACGCAACCAGGCGCAACGTCTAGTACCGCCCGTGCCCGTGGACTGAGCTTACGGTTTCGCAACAGCAGAAACCCATTGGTTCGCGTGGCGTAAGTCACCAGAGCCATACCTATTATCGTCATGAGAGAGGCGTAACTGATCATTCGACTGAAGCCTCTAGGTATGCTCAAGCAATGCCTGCAACGGTGCCCGCTAATACGAACCACGCGCCTGGAACCAAGAGAAAGGTAGCTGCTGCCACTATCAAGCCAATCAGCCTCGGCTTGGCAAATCGTTCCACATGCCACGGAGCAGGACAATGAAGACCCCTGGGAATGCCGTGGCGAACCCGTAGCGGTCTATATCTCCCAGCACCGGCCCCATCAAAGCGCCGAGAACAGCAAACCCCCCCATACCGGATAAAAGGGGAATTACGCTCCCCAGTAGTACGGCCTACAGAAAGCCGTTTCATAACCGGCGAGAGAACGTCGCAGCGTATCGGCATAGCTTATTGCCCAGCCTCCGTCAGCCATGAAGAAAAGGGCCGGAACAATTTTCCTTTTTGGAAGGTGCTGGAGGTATGGGGCCAAAGCAGCGCCCATGACGATATGGCGACTGTTGATCAGGAAGGTGATCAGAATGATCGTCTAAATCGGGATAGGGGCCGACCAGAGCTGAATAGCCGCAAACTCAGATCCCCCAGCGAAATTCAGCCCTGTCATGGTGGTCACTTCCCCAACGGAGAGTCTGACTTGGGATGCTTGAGCTCCTAGCACCATCGCATAGGGCGCGACGGCGAACAGCACGGGGAATGCGTCTTTCACGCCCCTTACAACTTCGGCTCTGATGTTTTCTTCGATCATGGCAGCGTTCTTGTGCTCCAGCGAATAGCGTTATCCAGTGTAGTGGTCTAATGAAACCGGACACCCATTTAGGCGAGAATGCTCGCCACAGAGAGGTGTCTGATGACCAAGCAACGTCGTACCTTTACCCCTGAGTTCAAGCGCGAGGCGGCGTGCCTGGTGCTCGACCAAGGCTACAGCCATACCGAAGCAGCCCGTTCGCTTGGGCTTGTTGAGTCGGCCTTGCGCCGTTGGGTGAACCAGCTCCAGCAAGAACGTGGCGGTACTACTCCGACCAGCAAAGCCCTGACGCCTGAGCAGCAAAAAATCCAGGAACTCGAAGCCCGTATCAACCGGCTAGAACGGGAAAAATCCATCTTAAAAAAGGCCACCGCGCTCTTGATGGCCGAGGAACACGAGCGTTCGCGTTAATCGATCAACTTCGGGCTCAAGAGCCGATTGATCTGTTGTGCTCGGTATTTGAAGTAACCCGATCGTGCTACTACGCGTACTGCCGGAAACGTCGGTATCCAGATGCCGAACGGGTGGTTTTGCGCAGTCGCGTGAACAAGCTGTTTACGCAAAGCCGAAGCGCTGCGGGCAGCAGGAGCATCATGCTGATGATGAAAGAGGACGGCATGCAGATCGGGCGATTCAAGGTACGTAAGTTGATGCGCGAGATGAACTTGATCAGCAAACAGCCGGGCTCACATGCCTACAAAAAGGCGACCGTGGAGCGACCTGATATCCCGAACGTGCTTGATCGAGGGTTCAGCGTGGCGTCCCCCGACAAGGTCTGGTGCGGTGACATCACGTACGTTTGGGCCGAAGGTCGGTGGCACTATCTAGCGGCGGTAATCGATCTTTATGCGCGCCGGGTTGTGGGCTGGGCGTTCTCGGCCAAGCCCGACGCCGACCTGGTGATCAAAGCGCTGGACATGGCCTATGAGCAGCGTGGTCGGCCTCAAAATGTGCTGTTTCACAGTGATCAAGGCAGTCAATACGGCAGCCGGAGTTTCCGCCAGAGACTATGGCGATACCGCTTCACACAGAGCATGAGTCGGCGCGGCAACTGCCATGACAACGCGCCAATGGAGCGGCTATTTCGCAGCCTGAAAACTGAATGGATACCGACGGTGGGCTATATGAGCGCTTCGCTAGCGCAACAGGATATTGGCCGGTTCCTGATGGAGCGATACAACTGGCGGCGACCGCATCAGTTCAACGAAGGGCAAACGCCTGCGGTCGCTGAGGAAAAACTCAATTCAGTGTCCGGGATCAGTTGACCACTACACGGGGCGTATAGGCAGTTGATTTTTCTATAAAAAAACCCCCTTCATTAGCAAGGGGGTTCTTAGTGTTTTTTAGATTAATGTATACGCTTTTGCCTACCTGAATTTCATTGGCAAAATACTCATATCCGTCTGTGTATACATTCGCGAAGCTCAGCGCTGGCGGGGCTTTCATCAAGTCTTAGCCGGTACGCTCGGATAAAAACGTATACTTTTGGCCGTTTCAGCTTCATTTTCAGGGTCGAAGTATACGCCTTATCAGCCAAATTTCGACCCAAAATTTTCTTACGTGGACGTCCCTGACCAACCCGAAGCTGCAGGTAAATTGTCCGCCCGGATAAGCTAGCGCCCATCGACAAGGATTGCGATTTCACCATAGCCCTTGAAAGCTTGGCCCATCCGATTTTGGAGGCTGGGTGGGACGCCCGATCTGAATAGTCACCGGAATTGGGAAATCTACACCTACCAAAGCCACCTCACCTTGCTTCAGATTGGGCAAGAAAGCGGCGGCTGAACGATCCAGCTCCCCACACGCACGTTCAACCACTTCTCGGTCACGGTCATTGGTCAGTCTATGAACCAGCAACGTGCCCATCTGACTCAACACTCCTTCGGTAATGTCTCGTGGTCGCTGGGTGACCAGGCAAATGTTGAGTCCGTACTTTCGGCCCTCTTTCGCGATGAGTTCGAACGCATCCAGGTTCTGAACGTCATCTTCACCTCCTAGGGTTTTCCCTAGGAAGTTGTGAGCCTCGTCCAAAATGACGATCAACGGTCGCTGTCGAAAGGCCTCGTGACGGGCTCGCAGCAATAGCAGTCTGCCGATGGCGTTGGCGATGACTTCTCTCGCGTTGAATTCATAGCCGACTGAGCTGAGGCATATTCTGAACAGCCGCTTTTCTCCAGCGATAAATTCATCGAGATGTTCAACCAGGCTCGGAAGGCCTTCTGCCGGGCGAAACACACAGCTCAACGACGGAGAGTCCATTACGCTCATGATTCGCGTCATGAGAGAGGAGCAGTACGATAGCTCGGTGCTTGCAGCGCCCCATCTGGTCATGTCGTTGTTGTATCCCGTCGGCATGCAGCATTCCTCGACAATTTGCCGAACCAACATGCTCATATCGAAGGGAAGATTTGGATTGCCTACCCGGTTGGCGTTGTCATCCCTGTTCATCGCTCGACGAAAATCAGCTTTGAGTTGACCTACCTTCGGGACGTACCCTTCTGTGAAGATATCTGGAGCTAAGGCGGCAAGCCTCAGGCTCCTTATGGCTTCTCTGAGTTTGGGGCCTTGGGTTTTACCTGACGGCTGGAAGAGTGCGATGAAATCAGTTTCATTGAAGCATCTGGGCGGAATACCTACCTCAAGAGAGCCTGGAGTTCGATGCAGCGGGTTTCCGAGATGGTGATGTGTTGTGTCTTCCCCTTCGAGTGACCGGTATTCCCCTGTCGCGTCCACAAGCACGATCTTGCAAGCGTATCGACGGCATTCCTCGATGAGCTTTGAAGTCGTCCAACTTTTCCCACCTCCAGTTGAGCCCAAGATCGCGCAATGTCGACCAAAGAGTTTTTCTGGCGTTACAGCAATCGCGAAACCGCCATCCCCAGATACATGTCCGAGATTGAGCGCTACGCGAGGGGGCTCCCCATTTATCCCGCTCGAAATCAGTGTCGGGATTTTGGAGATAAACGAGCCGGGTGCTGAGTAGACCCGGTCTCCTAGTCGTGGGTAGGAGCTGACGCCTGCAGTGACCTTCAAGGTGTGTGGGTGAACAGACCCTAGCAGGCGTATCAAGCCGATTGCGTCAATAGCCTGCGTGCCAGCGAAGTCTTGGGAAATTTCGGTACGCTCACGATCAGGAAGGTTCACTTCAGTAATGCGTCCTAGGAGCACCGCTTGCTGACCCTCGATCAGTACCAGTTCCCCCACCTCACCTTTGCCATAGCGATTTTGACCTAGATATCGACCGCTGTTTTCTCCAGCATGTGCCAGGTTGATTTTGATCAATTGCGCTGCAACGCTGGTGACCACTCCGATTTTCAGTGTGCTAAGAAGTATCCCTTCTGGAGACATGGTTATCTACCGATCCGTTTAACAGCATTCGCCAACTGTTCAGCTGGCGAAGCGGTGCGCAGGTGGGGGATGTGAGCCGCCAAATCGCCAAATGAACCGCTGACGAAATGGACGTCGAAACCGCGTTCAGCGAGATCGCGGAATTTTCCCCAGTAGGGGCTCGATCCATTGTCCCCACGGTTGTGGACATGGCTGATGCCATTGTAGTCGCAGAGAATCAGCTTCAGGCTGGGGTTGGATTGCAATGCCGAATAAATCGGTTCGGAAAGGTGGTCATCGTTAAACCCGAATCCTGACACAACCAGGCAGCTGTTTGGTTGTCGTAAAAACTCCAGAAATCTTGAAAGCAGCTCCAAGTGGGGTTGAAGAAACGCTTGCTGGTATTTTCCTTTTGCGGGATATATTAGGCACGCGTTTTCCGGCGTCGGTCGGCTGTCCTCGTAGATTTCATGACCATCTCGGCTCCAGCTGACTGATCCGTGTAGCTTCAGCAGTTGAAAAATGCCTTCGGCAAACTCGTGGCTGTCTGCCTCCCGGCGTACGATGTCGTACGTGAAATGTTTGCCGTCAAACCGGCGTCTGCGGGTGTAGGAAAATCCGTCAATAATGACCATACCCAGTTCCGACGCTGCCGTTTCGAAACACATGTCATAGTTTGTAGTAAACACCTTCAGGCGCGGGTCACGAACCCTTCTCCTAGCCAGCTTCTGGAGGAGTTCACGATATGCCGATATGTCTGAAGTGGGCAGGGTAATGAACGTTGAGCAAGCGTGTAGGATTTGCTCCTTCACGAGTGCGACAAACTCATCAACGACTGGGTCGTCATTGAACGCCAGGTAGGCATCGCACTGTGATAAGAAATGCTCGATGTTCGGATTTCGGCGCTCGGCGTAACGGACACGCTCAGTAACCTGCTGACCGGCAGCTGTCAGCGCATGGGTCTGCGGGTCGCACATCGAGTCTTGCCATAGCTTCCACATGCTAGGCCCGCCTGGGTTGCCTAGAGATGTACCGCTTCCAGCAAAAAACCCTAGGTTAGGTACCTGAAGAGCAGACGAAAACATCTCGCTAAGCCTATTCCTGTTCGAGCTGATCATATTTTCATCATCAGGCTCGACCCCTTTCAGGACTTGATAAGCCTCAGCTGTCAGCGGCATCCACTCACTCGCACCTGGCGGAAGGTATGCCTGCTGCCCTTGGTACGGAGGTGGGAGAGGAATTACAGGCAGTCGTGGTGGAGGGACAAATGGAGGTGCGTCGACTGGCATAGAACACGATCCTGTGTTGTGAAATGAAAGCCATACAGCCTCGGTCTTCAACCGTTCCCAAGCTGCCTGTGTTGATATCTGCTTGGCATCATATCGCAAGCGGACTTAGCGACGTATGGCAGATCGCCTACACCGGAGCCGAGTCAGATGGGGAGTCCATGGGGGATCAGCCAAGCTCCAAACCTCCGAGCATATGATGGCTGACGAGTGATATCTCCGTCGCGCTGCTGAAGTGATCGGCGATCACTGAAGCCCGGATCATCGAGTCCCGTCACTAGGTATTTGTACAAGCGAGCTGGATATGTTTATATGCGTATATTCGGTTATTCACATATTGAGGTTGATTGCTTGTGAGCCTTCCACCACACACCTTCTTCAAATGCCTCGGGGACGAAACCCGCGCTCGGATTATGCTCATGCTTTCGGCTGAGGGTGAGCTGTGCGTCTGCGAGTTGATCTGGGCTCTGGACGATAACCAGTCGAAGGTTTCCAGACACCTTGCACAGTTGCGTGCTTGCGGGTTACTCGCGGATCGCAGGCAGGGTCAGTGGGTTTACTACCGGCTGCATCCCGAGCTTGAACAGTGGGCGCTGGATGTTCTGAACGTCACTACGCAGGCCCACCTGTCTTGGGTTAACGACCATCAAGGAAGGCTGGCTTCCATGGAAGACCGGCCCGTACGCCAGGCCTCCTGCTGCTGACCTCCTGATCTGGAAGATACCCATGCTCATCGCTGCGTCGATTTTCGTAGTTACGCTCGTCCTTGTTATCTGGCAACCCAAGGGGTTAGGTGTCGGCTGGAGCGCGGCAGCGGGTGCCGTTTTGGCACTACTGGCTGGCGTCGTGAGCCTGGGGGATGTGCCGGTGGTGTGGCACATCGTCTGGAACGCTACCGCGACTTTCATCGCCGTAATCATCATCAGTTTGCTGCTTGATGAAGCGGGTTTATTCAAATGGGCAGCGCTTCATGTCGCCCGCTGGGGCGGTGGGAAAGGCGGGCGCCTGTTTGCTTTGATGATCTTGCTCGGGGCAGCCGTCTCGGCGCTTTTCGCCAACGACGGCGCAGCACTGATCCTCACTCCCATCGTTATAGCGATGCTCACGGCGTTGCGCTTTAGCCCTGCATCGACCTTGGCGTTCGTGATGGCCGCAGGCTTTATCGCCGATACCGCCAGTCTGCCCATGGTGGTGTCGAACCTGGTCAACATCGTTTCGGCAGACTTTTTCAGCGTAGGTTTCGGAGAGTACGCTTCAGTCATGTGGCCAGTGAACCTAGTGGCAGTGGCCGCGACGCTGTTCATGCTCTGGATGTTTTATCGAAAGGACATTCCCGCCCAGTACGACGCGAATGAGCTTGAGGCACCAGAGGCTGTGATTCGTGACCGGGCGACCTTCATTGCTGGCTGGTGGGTGCTTGGCCTACTACTGGTTGGCCTGTTCGCACTGGAACCGTTAGGCATCCCTATCAGCGCCGTCGCTGCTGTGTGTGCGGTGATCCTGCTGGTCATCGCAGGGAAAGGCCACATCATCTCGACGAGGAAAGTCATCAAGCACGCACCCTGGCAGATCGTCGTGTTCTCGCTGGGCATGTATCTGGTGGTCTATGGCCTGCGCAATGCCGGTCTGACTGACTCCCTCTCGGGATTGCTTAACACGTTCGCCGAACATGGACTGTGGGTCGCGACCTTCGGCACGGGCATCACCGCTGCGCTGTTGTCCTCGATCATGAACAACATGCCGAGTGTGCTCATCGGCGCTCTATCCATTCAGGGTAGCGACGCTACGGGCTTGGTGCGTGAAGCCATGATCTACGCCAACGTCATCGGCTGCGATCTCGGCCCAAAGATTACCCCAATCGGAAGCTTGGCCACGCTGCTGTGGCTCCATGTCCTGGCGCAGAAAAATATCCGTATCACCTGGGGCTACTACTTCAAAGTCGGCAGCATGCTCACCCTCCCTATCTTGCTGGTAACGCTTGCGGCACTGGCGTTGCGGCTGAGCATTCCCGTCTAGGAGACACCCATGAAAGTACTGTTTATGTGCACGGCCAACAGCTGTCGGAGCGTTCTCTCTGAGGGGCTGTTCAACCACTCGGCCCCGGACGGTTTTACTGCCGTCAGTTCAGGCAGCTTCCCCAGTGGGCAACTGAATCCCCGCGCTGTGAGCACGCTGCAAGCGCTGGGCATCGACACCACAGATCTCTACAGCAAAGGTTCAGAGGTCTTTTCGGACTCACCACCCGATGTGGTTATCACCGTTTGTGACAAGGCCGGAGGCGAACCCTGCCCGGTCTATTTTGGGCCTGCTGTCAAAAGCCACTGGGGCCTTGCCGACCCTTCCGATGTTGAAGGAACGGACAGCGACATACAGGCTGCATTTGACTCGACCGTCGTCCAAATCAGAAAGCGTTTCGACGCGTTCTTCAGCCTGGATCATTCGGCGTTTACACCGCAGGAGCTGAAGTGCGAGCTAGATCGGATAGGTGAACTGTAATGGACGAATTTTCCTCGGAGGGCAGTCCGGAAATTCCAAATCTGGATTTATCAGTGATCGACGTCCCAACACTGGATCGTCTTCAAAACAACGACCAAGCGACTCACAAGCCACGCATTTTGTTGTTGTACGGTTCAACCCGTGAGCGCTCTTTCAGTAGGCTACTGACTCAGGAGGCGGCACGCATCCTGACTCTAATGGGGGCCGAGGTCGTGATCTTTGACCCGTCAGGTCTGCCTCTCCCTGATGACGCCCCGGAAGACCATCCAAAGGTTAAAGAGTTGCGAGATCTGGTTCTGTGGTCAGAGGGACAGGTGTGGTGTTCGCCAGAGCGTCACGGTGCAATGTCTGCTGTATTCAAAGCCCAGATCGACTGGATTCCTCTCACGATGGGCGCTGTCCGGCCTAGCCAGGGCAAGACGCTCGCCGTAATGCAGGTCTGCGGTGGATCACAGTCCTTCAACACGGTAAACCAGCTGCGGATCCTCGGGCGCTGGATGCGAATGATCACCATCCCAAACCAATCGTCCGTACCCAAGGCGTTCCTGGAGTTTGACGATGCAGGGCGTATGAAGCCATCTGCCTACTACGACCGTGTGGTGGACGTGATGGAAGAACTGATGAAGTTCACGTTGATGGTTCGGGGCCGGGAAACGTATCTGGTAGACCGCTACTCCGAGCGTAAGGAAAGCGCTGAGGCACTCTCGAAACGGGTCAACCAAAGATCGATTTGAGCCACCAAGGGGATTAAGGATGAGCAACATCAGCACAGTCAGGATTGCGCAGCTTTCGGACGCGCAAGATATCCAGGCAATCTACGCACCGATGGTTGAGCGTACCGCGATTTCGTTCGAGCTAGAGTCCCCTTCAGTCGAAGAGATGGCCAAGCGGATTAAATCGACTTTGCCGACTTACCCCTACCTCGTAGCGGAGCGAGACGGCCAGGTGATCGGCTATGCATACGCCAGTCAGCATCGTGCTCGTGAGGCCTATCGCTGGTCGGTCGACGTCACGGTCTATATAGCGCCCAACGCACACCGTAGCGGCGTTGGCCGGGCTCTCTATGACGTATTGCTGCCGACACTGAAGAGGCAAGGCTTTCACGCAGCCTATGCCGGGATCGCGCTTCCCAACGATGGCAGCGTGGGGCTACACGAAGCGCTTGGCTTCGCTCACATCGGTACGTATCCAGAAGTAGGATTCAAGCATGGTGTCTGGCATGACGTCGGGTATTGGCGAATTGCGCTGGATGTCGCGAGTCCGCCGAAACCAGCCGTGCCGTTCAATGAGATTAGTCCGCAGATCTAGCCTGGAGCCTACCTATTCAACATCACGTCGCCAAAGGTCGTGTACTGTCTGCTTGGGTATCCCCAGCATCTCGGACGTCATCTTTTGACTCATTCCTTCTGCCTTGCACTTAAGGACTTTCTGGAGTTTTTCTGGATCGACCGGCTTCCCTGGCCGGCGCTCAACCACCGCTCCCGTAGCGACCTCTGCTTTGAGGACTTCGCCACCACCGGAATGCTCAAAATCGTCTAGTTCTGCCTGTACCTTCTGCAGAAGCATTTGGGTGGAATGGCCGCTATTCGCTGACAAAGTCAGTGCTAGGAATGTGAGCGGGCTAATCCCTAGCCCTGCGCAGATCGATTCGAGCTTGTCCAGCGTGACCGTTGATGCTCCCTTCTCCAAGCGGAACATGTAGGTACGGCTGCTTCCATAATTTAGGCTCTCTTGGCTATGGCGGCCCTGGCGACGCAAGGTACGAAGCACGGCGGCCAAGGCAAGCTTAAGCGACATGAAAATTCCTCAAAGATGAGGATAAAGCCACGTTGCCCAGTCCGGTTCTACTGTATATAGTGAACAAGTCCGGACTGCTGTGAGCGCCTGTTTTCATGAAAGGGCTCTGGGTATGTGCTGGGGGCTTCCGCTATGCGGGCGAGTCGGTGGGATCAATCCAGGAGCCTGCGAGGCCTTCGTTTGAACCTCAATATACCGGTAAAACGTCGTTCAGCTCATGATCGATGAGGCCGGGACTAAGGCTAAAACCGAACCAGCGTGGCCGGTTCACTGCGATATCAGAACCGTAACGGGTCTTATGAAAATCTTGATTTATTCCGATCTGCACAATGAGTTTGATCGCTTTGAGCCGCCGCTAGCAGAGGTCGATCTGGTGGTGCTTGCAGGGGATATTGATCTGCGAACACGGGGCGTTCTATGGGCCAATGACTCCTTTGACTGCCCGGTAATCTACTGCTGCGGCAACCACGAGCTGTACCAAGGGCACATCGATCGGACGCTTGCGAAAATGAAAGCCGCAGCTCACAGCCACGTTCGTGTCATGGAAAACGAAACCTTAATCCAAGGTGATGTGCGTTTCTTGGTTGGTACGGCTTGGACTGACTTCACTGGTACTGGTGATGTTGTGGCAGCTTCCTCTGTCTGCGCTAGAGAGATGACTGACTTCCGCGTAATCAGGGCAGGGGATAACTACAGGCGGTTACGCCCTGCCGATGTCATTGAGAAGAACCGATTGACTCGTGAGTTTCTCAAGCGCGAGCTGGCGATCCCTTTTCCCGGAAAAACCGTGGTCGTGAATCACCATTGTCCGATACCAGAGGCAGCTGGAGATGAGAACGAAGGACACATCAGTGCTGCTTATTTCAATCGGTGGTACGACTTTATTGCTCAAGCTGACGGATGGATTTTTGGCCATACCCACCACGCCATTGATGTCCATTTTGGCCAGTGTCGGGTGATTTCCAATCCGAGGGGGTATCCCTCGGAAGTTACCGGGTTCGACCCATACAAAATTGTGGAATTCTGATGCGCCGCACCATAAAACGAACTACTGCCGAAGTTCTGCCAAGCAGCATTCCGGATGAGGTCTTGCAAGCGAGCGCTATCGATTGGGAGGTGATGGTTGATGCATATCTTTTTGGCGCAGCGTTTGTAGGGGGCTGCTATGCCGCCCGTGCGTTCCTAGATCGCTCTGGAGCGATTGACGACGGCATGACGGTACTGACCCCCGTGGTGGGGGTGATGGTCGAGAGGAGCGGGTTTGTGCTCGTACGAAGCCTGAGCGGCCAGGATCACTACGTTATCGTCAGCCGGCATGAGCCAGTTAGGGAATAAGAAATCGGTGGAAACGAAAACTCCCGATGATGTGGTTAATGCTGCCCGCCTAAATTTTGGCATCGGTATCACTGCCTATTTGCACCACCCTGAGGTCTGCGGGTTTTCGCTGACAGGGCGAGTCTATTTTGATCGCAAGGACAGATTCCAAAATGGTCGCCTGATTCGGACGTCCGATGTTCTGGAGTTTGTCGAAATTGGTGACCACCTCGTGGCGGTTACACTCACTGGCAGTACCTACGTACTGGTAGCGCCCAGCTGCGAAATGCTGACGCTGCCTGGGGGTTGACGATGGAGTGGAGGGGCAGGGCTCCACGAGGCGGGCTGGCGCCAGCATATCGAGGGCTGAACAGTTGTGCCCAAGTGGTGCAAGGCACACTTTCATGAGCTCTGGTTGTAAATTTTGACTAGATCCACCCTCGAATCAGGTGATGCATGATGAGATACCGGGCCGTGCTTCTAGATGCATTCGGCACAATCTTGAGAATCAAGACTGGCAAGCATCCATATCGACAGCTTCTGAAGGAAGGGCTTCGTAACGGACGCCGTCCGAATCCTGATGATGCAAAAAAATTGATGACATTTAACGGAGGATTGCCCCAAGCAGCTGAGTACCTAGGTATCAGCGTTCACCCTCTCCGGTTGGCTGAAATCGAAGAAATGCTTGAGCAGGAAGTCGACTCGATAGTCGCATTTCCCGATGCTTTGGAAGCAGTCGCCCTGTTGCAGCAGCATGAGCTTCTACTGGCGGTCTGCAGCAATCTGGCGTACCCATACGGTCGTGCGGTCAAAAGGTTATTTCCGACCATGGATGGGTTCGGCTTTAGCTACGAAACTGGCTTGGCTAAACCAAATCCATGGATGTACCGAGCAACCTGCGAAATGATAGACGTTGAGCTCGACAACGTGTTTGGCGAGCACAGAGTAATTATGGTAGGAGATTCCCTACGCTGCGATTGCCATGGCCCGCGCGAAGTGGGGATTACCGGCATACATTTGGATAGATCAGGGGGTGGTCGCATCAGTGATTTGACGGGCTTTGCCCACCATGTGCTTCGCGAGTCGTAGCATTGTTGAAGGGGTGTCGCCGAAGGGTATCTGAGGCATTCATTCATCCTTCCAATACCAATCAGGAGCACCAGAGTGTAAACCTATTTTTCATACTGTAAGTCGATGAGGTTTACACGATGATTTTCTGGCTTACTGCTACCTGCTTGGTAAGCTCCCAGGCAGGTGAGCGCTACTTCCTATCGAATCTCTTTGGGCTTCGCGTACGGTAGTGGTCGTTCAAGCTCATCGAGAGTCATTTTGCCGCTACGAATGACGTTGTGGCTCCATCTCAGGAACTGTTCTAGTAAGGCGTGGTTTTCACGGGTCAGGCGCTTGACCCTTTCCTCAAGAAGCCTCACACGTTCTAAAGCCTTCTCAGTCTCTATGGCGCTGCGGGAGGTAGTCACGCCGCCATCATCCTTAGCCTGCTCCTTGGCGTGATCCCAGGCCGACTTGATGCGTGGATGTCTGAGCATTGCTGCCTTGGTGTACTTATGGCCGATATCTACCTCAAGCATGGCCAGATATCGATCCCAAGTGAGCTTCCCAGTCCAGCCGTCCAGCAGGCGTACGGCTTTTTCGATCCCCGTATCGTTTAGTTTTGGCGCGCCCATTCAGAAGAACCCCATATCAAGCAACAGCTTTTCGTCAGCATCAGTTTCGGTCTCAGGCTTGGCAAGGTTGGTGCTTGGGCCGGCCTGGTTGATGATCCTTACCGCCTGCGCTAGCCCGGCTTTTGACTGAGGTTGGTCAGGAGGTGGGAGAGTCAGCAGGGTGCCATCTGGAATGCTTGGATCGTTCAGCATCTCAAGAACCAGTTTCCAGCGCTCAAGCTTGGGCAGATGCAACTTCAACCAGCGGGCTGCGCCCGGCTCGCCTTCCTCTACAGCCTTTTGGGCATCTGCTACGGCCTTCTCGTGCATTTTGAATTGAAACTCAGCTTCATCAAGGTGGCGTTGTTCGCCCTTAACGAATGTGTGCTCACCACAGCTCACGCAATCCTTGTCCTTGGGGCAAGGCGTGAGAGCGTGGTCGTGGCGGCAAATGCCGTAGCGGGTGCGGTGTGTCGCTCCCAACTCAAGCTTGAGCGCCTCTTCCCTGGTAAGCCCATGGGTGACTTCAATAGAGCGCACTTTCGCTTCGAGCTGACCTGCTACCTGCAGTGGTTTACCTACATCCCCGAGCTTGAGGTAGGCCTCAATGAAGACCTCTTGGGGAAGATGGTCGTACCATTCGTTCTGACTGATGTTCTTACGCCCAGACCAAAATGCAATCAGGGCCTCGCTCAGGTGCTTGCTCTGAGCCAAGGTGTTCAGCAGGTGACGGAAAGCATGGGTGGAGATGCCCATGGGGCTGCCATCCGGATTGGCTTTGCTATTCCGTGTGAACACCGTGACTCCGCTGGGATTGGTACCCAACTGATGGTTGATCTGGTTCGTAGAAATTGGAGATGGCAGGTATAACAGGGTTTCCCCATCAGGCCGCAAAACGTTAGTAGGGAGAACAAAGAGGGCCTCGTGCCATTTGATCTTGGTATGCCCATCCAGGATCGGGAAAATAGCAGGCAATTTCCCCAGTACGTATCTTTCCAGAGAATCAAATTCGTATAGCGGGGCGAGCCCTGTTTTTCTGGAGTCTTGCATCCGACTCCGGTCATTTGTAACTTCGCCAGTTGCTACCAATCCGTAGCCTCTCTTGGCGTGCGAAGTTTGAATTGCTGTTTCCTTGCCCAGAATTTGTGACACCTCTTTCAACGTTATCGGAGATCCGCGCAGATGCTCAGTGCCGGGAGGAAGATAGAGGTCTTTAGGATTGTTAAGGTACCACTCTGCGGCTTTTCGGGCGGGGGCACCCAGCTCCGCTAGATATCTGACTGTAGATTCAATGATGGCTTCAAATTCATCGCTTGCGGCGAATTTTGTCATTGGCATAGCCCCCTTGGCGGGTGCCCATGCGATACCCATTATGGGCCCATCTTTGGTGTCAGCGCGACGTATGCAGTTGACAGGCAAACTGAGAATCTCACTGGCGCGGCTTGGTGCATACATGGCCAATGTGACGAAAGCAGTTGCTACCCTGTCAGGCATGGCTTTGCTTTTATGGTGGATATCAGCCAAGGCGAGAATAGATTCAAGGGATGGAAGCCTTGATGTGGATTTTTCGGCGTCTTTGGTAGAGACCCTGTCATTCCGCACAGGTTGTTTGTACTCGAATGGGCTGCGCCATTCGAGTATCACTGGAGTTAGACGAGCCGGGTTAACGATTTCCGTTACCACTCGCTCCAAAACTCGACCCATGGGCCAGGCATCCTGAAACTTCTCTCTGAGTATTTCAGCTGCCCTATCGAGCACAAATGGCGTGAGCTTGGTAATGCACGGCTTCAATTTAAAATCAATTAAAGCTTGTTCGATTACACGTAAAACCCCTAAGTGCCTATTGTATTCAACAAGGCGAAGGCGTCGCATCGTTTCGCTGAACGCAGATTTTGCAAAATCCATGAAGCATGGGTCGAGCGGTATTTGAACCAAGGGCTTATTGCCGGATTTGTCTTTTAAAGATCTGAAGTACACCAGCTTCTTAGTTTTCCCCTGAGCTCTGCCGATGACAAAAGTTGTGATGTCCCAGATGTTATCTTCCCACTCAACATTGGCGAATGGTGTATTTTTGCGAGCATGCTCTATATAGCGATTCAGGTTTTCCTGAGCGCTTAAATCATCTTTGCCTACGAAGTGAACAATTGTTCCCATTACTCAGTACCTGCCGATTCATCTCGGAGAGCAATGATTTGCTGGATCGCAGACATGGCATTGTGATTGATCTGACGGATCCTGGGTTCCGTTTCCATTTCTTGGTCGGCCACCAATGAGACCATCAATGTCTCCCAGGGGGCGCTCAAGAGAGGCTCGAAATGCGCGCAGCCGGCTAAGCATGCTACCGGGGCATTTTGGTGGCAGTCGGCGCGTGTCCCGCAAGCGCCTACAGGCTTGCCCATCAGCCGGAGAAAGTCCGTTATCACGGCGTCGGGATCGCCCGCCCTGGTTGCTTCCTCAAGTCCAGAGATAGACTTCCCTTGAAACGCCCTCGCGAAGTACCCCATTTCTTTCCCCAAGGCATCACGCACGGGTTTCTGCAGTTCGGGCATGGAGGCTCTGTAGTAGTGAATGCAGGACGTGCTGCGGTGTGTGAGAAGTCGTGCCACTTCGTAGTCAGATGCTCCTTGCGCTAGGGCTCGGGTAGCCAGTGTGTATCTGAAGCGATAGGGATTAATCGGAATTTTAGTTCCGAGGCGTTCGGAGTAAGTGTCTAGCTTTTCCAAACAAGATATAACGCGGCTTCCTAGTGCCTGGGCTGAGGGCTGATCAAATAATCTGCATTCAGCCTGGCTCATGCCTCTGGCGTCTTGATCCAAATACATTATGAGGCATTCAGCAAGCACAGTGGGGGCTCGGCGCGCCCAATATTCATTTGAGGATGTCATCTCGCCTTTAGCGAGCGGAACTTTTAAGGTGACTTCCATCCCGTTCCTGCTGTGGATGATTACATCACTCTTTTTCATTCGAAAGGCTTGGGCGGGCCTTACCCCTGTTCCGATAAAAAACCAGCATATAGTGAAGTCAGCTTGACTTATTGTCCTGTCTGAATATGCTCGATTGAGTTGGTGGTGAATGTTGTGG
Organism: Pseudomonas sp. UBA4194; assembly: GCF_002379585.1. GTDB lineage: Bacteria > Pseudomonadota > Gammaproteobacteria > Pseudomonadales > Pseudomonadaceae > Aquipseudomonas. The sequence continues at coordinate 93,339 of NZ_DFUE01000076.1, read as the reverse complement.
ATTTCTTGCTCGGTGAAAGCCCCCCTTTCAGGGTCGTTGGTTACAAGATTGAAATATGCACCAACCCCTTGCTCCTCCCATTTTATTGGGTGCTTGATGAAGTCACAGACCTGCTCTGAAAGTCCACGCATTTCGTGTGCGGAAATCTGGCGTAGCAGCGGGATAACGAATGCTCTGTAGCTCGGGTGGGTGTTATTTAGCAAGTTTATTTCAGGGATATCGATTTCAGTCTTGCCTTTCATTTCAGGCAATGCAAACCAGTTGGCTACGGCATACATAACAGTATTGCTGTAGGATAGGCTGTGCGTGGATAGCAAATTCTTGTATGAAGCATAAATGCTTTCATGCAGCAGGTTGCCCGGCTCAAGTATATCGAGCCTCATTGGTTTTGAATTGCCGTCGCGATCTGCAATGCGCTCCTTTTTGCCCATTTCGATCTCAATTATCCTACCGTCCAGTAGAATCACCTGATCCTTTTTTGTAATGGGGGGGTGTTTGCTAGTTGTGGAGCTTTTGTTTGAAATGTTCATTGCTCTACTTCATCTTTCTTTGTGCGCAAGTCGTTTGCCAAGTCCTCTGCGATCCTGTCAGCCTTTTCGCGAATATGCCGACGTGAGTAGCGCTCTTCCATTTTGGATTCCTTCGACCAACCGTTGAAGCGGGTTCTCACCCGCTTCTCCTCCTCGGGCCTCATCCGTTTCTCTGGAGGGAGGCTATCGATCTTTCTGCTTAAACGATCATTCCACGTCCTGCGCAGTGCATGCGGCGCAATACTCTCTGATAGCTCGTTCTTTCGACGCAGCTCCCGGAACGTGAGGTTGATGGCCTCTACGGACAGGTGGTCGCCTTTAGCGGTTGTGAAAAGGTAACCGTGCCTCCTGGATTTGACGGGAATCTTGGCCCAGTGCCTCATCACGAACTCATGGAAGTCGTCTGCGGTTTGCTCGGAGATGGGCAAGGTTCTGGCAATCGTTTTCGAAACACGTACCTTCACTCGTCGGGCTGCATGATCAATGTCCTCCACCTTGATGTATCGCAACTCACTGCGTCTGACCGCTGTTTCGTTGAAGATCCGGTACATCAGGTGATTGCGGTACTGATGAAAATCAGACTGAAATGGATTGGTCACTGAGCCTGGCTCAAACGCCGCATCGATGGCTGTCATGAGATCTTCAGAAAGCCCCTCTGGCGCATCTCCCTCATCAGAGGGGGTGGCCCGAGGCTCTTGGGCTCGCAGGGCAGCAATCGCGTTCTCACGAGCCTTGGCGAGGTCTTTGCGGGGTTTCTGGGAGGCTTTAGGGGCAATGCGTTCGTGATTGAACTGCAGAAAGTTCGCCACGGTTCGGATCCGGTAACCACCTTCGACTGCGGAAATCAATGTCCGCTCTGGGGTCGGTGTACCGCCGCTGCGCACCTGTTCAAGCCGCACTACCTTGTTGGATCTTACTTCCAGAGAGGCTTCGACAAGCCGATCCTGTGCCGCCCGATCAAGGCGAAGGAAGAAGGCCAAATCCTCGCACTGCTCCATCGACAGGAATGACTCGGAGCGCAGCTCTACCTCCAGATCAATCTTTCTGGTTGTCGCCCATAGGTAGGCCATACCTACAGCGCGGAGAACCTTTTCGATGGTGGTCAAGGCAAAGCCAACGTCCCTGTATCGGAGAGTGGCATACACATTGGGCAGGAAGAGCGGGCGTCCTTCCTGATCGACCAGCACGGCCATCGGAAGGTCGTCTGATGCGGTGAAGGATCTGATGGAGTAACTAGGCAATGTATACGGTTCCGACCTATGAGCTAGATAGGGCGGCGAGTATAGGGAGGGGTATACGAGAAGTAAACCCTCCAACCCCTTGTATCTATTGGGGTTGGAAGGTCATGGGTTTGACTAAGTATACGCTTTAATACTTATGAACCCTACTGACACGCTTCGCAATCCGGCTCGTCGATCGCGCACGCCTTGGGCACTGGCGCTGGGCCGGCCGGGGCGGTCTGGATCGGCGAAGTATCACTGCCGCTGGATACCGCGTTCAGCTTGCCGGTGTTGATGGTCGACTTCTCGGTGCTGGTCGCGGCCAGGGCACGGAGGTAGTAGGTGGTTTTCAGACCACGGTACCAGGCCATGCGGTAGGTCACGTCCAGCTTCTTGCCCGAGGCGCCAGCGATGTACAGGTTCAGCGACTGCGCCTGGTCGATCCACTTCTGGCGACGGCTGGCGGCATCGACGATCCACTTGGTGTCCACTTCGAACGCGGTCGCATAGAGGTCTTTCAATTCCTGCGGGATGCGCTCGATCTGCTGCACCGAACCGTCGTAGTACTTCAGGTCGTTGATCATGACCGAGTCCCACAGGCCGCGGTCTTTCAGGTCGCGCACCAGGTACGGGTTGATCACGGTGAATTCGCCGGACAGGTTCGATTTCACGTACAGGTTCTGGTAGGTCGGCTCGATCGACTGCGATACGCCAGTGATGTTGGCGATGGTGGCAGTCGGCGCGATCGCCATGATGTTCGAGTTACGAATACCTTTCTGCACACGAGCACGCACCGGTGCCCAGTCCAGGGTTTCGTTCAGGTCGACATCGATGTACTTCTGGCCACGGGCTTCGATCAGGATCTGTTGCGAATCCAGCGGCAGGATGCCCTTGGACCACAGCGAGCCCTGGAAGGTCTCGTAGGCACCGCGTTCGTCAGCCAGGTCGCAGGACGCCTGGATAGCGTAGTAGCTGACCGCTTCCATGGACTGGTCGGCGAAGGCGACGGCAGCATCGGAACCGTACGGGATGTGCTGTTTGTACAGCGCGTCCTGGAAGCCCATGATGCCCAGGCCTACCGGGCGGTGCTTGAAGTTGGAGTTCTTCGCTTGCGGCACCGAGTAGTAGTTGATGTCGATCACGTTGTCGAGCATGCGCACGGCGGTGTTGATGGTGCGCTCCAGCTTGGCGGTGTCCAGCTTGCCGTCGACGATGTGGTTGGGCAGGTTGATCGAGCCCAGGTTGCAGACCGCGATTTCATCCTTGTTGGTGTTCAGGGTGATCTCGGTGCACAGGTTGGAGCTGTGCACCACGCCCACGTGCTGCTGCGGGGAGCGCAGGTTGCAAGGGTCCTTGAAGGTCAACCAAGGGTGGCCGGTCTCGAACAGCATCGACAGCATCTTGCGCCACAGGTCTTTGGCCTGGATGGTCTTGAACACCTTGATCTTGTTGTACTCGGTCAAGGCTTCGTAGTACTCGTAGCGCTCTTCGAAGGCCTTGCCGGTCAGGTCGTGCAGGTCAGGCACTTCGTTGGGCGAGAACAGGGTCCACTTGCCGTCGTCGAAGACGCGCTTCATGAACAGGTCTGGAATCCAGTTGGCGGTGTTCATGTCGTGGGTACGGCGACGATCATCACCGGTGTTCTTGCGCAGCTCGATGAACTCTTCGATGTCCAGGTGCCAGGTTTCCAGGTACGCGCACACCGCGCCCTTGCGCTTGCCACCCTGGTTCACGGCCACGGCGGTGTCGTTCACCACTTTGAGGAACGGCACGACGCCCTGGGATTTGCCGTTGGTGCCCTTGATGTAGGAGCCCAGCGCGCGCACGGGGGTCCAGTCATTGCCCAGGCCGCCGGCGAATTTGGACAGCATGGCGTTGTCGTGGATGGCGCCGTAAATGCCCGACAGGTCGTCTGGCACGGTGGTCAGGTAGCAACTGGACAACTGCGGGCGCAGGGTGCCGGCGTTGAACAGGGTCGGGGTCGATGCCATGTAGTCGAACGAGGACAGCAGGTTGTAGAACTCGATCGCGCGGTCTTCTTTGTGCTGCTCTTCGATGGCGAGGCCCATGGCCACGCGCATGAAGAAGATCTGCGGCAGTTCGAAACGCACACCATCCTTGTGGATGAAGTAGCGGTCGTACAGGGTCTGCAGGCCCAGGTAGGTGAATTGCTGGTCGCGTTCGTGGTTGATGGCCCGGCCCAGTTTCTCCAGGTCGAAGGTGGCCAGCACGGGGTTCAGCAGTTCGAACTCGATACCCTTGGCGATGTACGAAGGCAGCGCCTTGGCGTAGAAGTCGGCCATCTCGTGGTGGGTGGCGCTCTCGGCCACTTCCAGGAAGCTCAGGCCTTCGGCGCGCAGGGTGTCCATCAGCAGGCGGGCGGTGACGAACGAGTAGTTCGGCTCGCGCTCGACCAGGGTGCGAGAGGTCATGACCAGAGCGGTGTTGACGTCTTTGAGGGCTACGCCGTCGTAGAGGTTCTTCAGGGTTTCTTTCTGGATCAGACCGCCGTCGACTTCGGCCAGACCTTCGCAGGCCTCGCTGATGATGGTGTTCAGACGACCCATGTCCAGCGGCGCCAGGCTGCCGTCGGCCTTGGTGATGCGGATGCTGGGGTGAGCATCGACCGGGGCGTCGGCCGGGGTGCGGATGGCGCGCTCCTTGGAGCGCTCGTTGCGGTAGATGACGTAGTCGCGGGCTACTTTCTGCTCGCCGGCACGCATCAGGGCCAGTTCGACCTGGTCCTGGATCTCTTCGATGTGAATGGTGCCGCCCGAGGGCATGCGACGCTTGAAGGTCGCGGTGACCTGTTCGGTCAGACGCGCAACGGTGTCGTGGATGCGCGACGAGGCGGCGGCATTGCCACCTTCCACCGCGAGGAACGCCTTGGTGATGGCGACGGTGATCTTGTCGTCGGTGTAGGCAACGACGGTACCGTTACGCTTGATCACGCGCAGTTGGCCGGGTGCGGTGGCTGCCAGATCCTGGTTGGAATCGGATGCCTGCGGGGCCTTGGCCTGCGGGTTCTCGCGAGTGGGTTCGGTTTGCATGGGTTTCTCCACGTTCATAAGTTTGACTGGGCACCCGTCATTGGGCCCGTTGTACCGAAAAGAGCGGCCCGGTGGAGGCGCGTGGCCTGCTACACCGGGCTGTAGGAAAGCGCTGAATCTGCTGCCATCCAAAGACATGGGTAGGCAAGGAAAACAATCGACTGAAACGCAAAAAAGCACGATTTCAAGGCTTGAATTTGTGCTTTGAGTTGTGCTTGGTTTTCTGGCGAAAACCCTACATGTAGTGGTTTTCTGCGCTGGGCATACAAGATAATGCGGTCAGGGGGGTATTGCAACACACACATCTGTGGATAAGTTGTGAGTAGTTTGTGGGTGGCGGCGGCAGCCCATACAGGTCGCGGTGTAGGACCGTTTGTCACCGATTTGCCGCAAGCGTATTGTAGGACGCGATTGTTGAAGATTGACTATTCGTGTCGGCGGGGAACGCGTTTCTCGCGGGCAGACACCTCAGACCGCGGCCATGAACCTCACCCAAACCCCCTACCGTGAACTGCTCACCGGGCTGTCCAGCGCCGACGATCCTCGCGTGGCGGTGTCCTTGCCCGAGCTGCTGCAGCCGCGGGTGCTCGACCAGTTACTGTCGCGCATCTATGGCCCCGAGCTGTTCGCCACGCACCAGCCGGTATTGGTCTCGCAGTGGTCCAAGTACTACTTCATGCATTGGTTGCCGGTCATGCTGGTCAGCCAACTGGCCCATGGCTGGGACCTGCCGCTGTTGCCGCGCGAAACCGGGTTGGTACTGGATGAGCGGGGCGTCCCGCTGGCGGTGCGGTTTCTGGAGGAGGGCGAAGAAGGCGACGCACAGGCCTCCCTGGAGCCGTGGATTGCCAGCAACTTGCGGCCCGTGGTGGATGCGCTCAGCGCTTACGGTAAGGTGCCGGCGGCGGTGTTGTGGGGCAATGCCGGGGATTACCTGGAAAGCAGCCTGCGCCGGTTGCAACGGCTGGGGCTGAAGAACACCGCGCCAGCCGAGGCATTGCTGGCGAACCGCAAACTGGCCGACGGCCGACCCAACCCGCTCTACCAGCCGGTGCGCTACCTGGGCGATGGCCGCCGTGAGCGGCGCAGTTGCTGCCTGGCAGGGCAGGTGGAAGGAATCGGGCCTTGCGCGCAGTGCCCGCTGTAGAGGCCAGCGGGCAGTTGGGCAGTGGCGGCCCGGTTACCAGGCAGAGCCCTTGCCCTCAAGCGCGGCTCGCCAGCACCTCCTCGGCCGTATCGTTCTCGTCTTCACTGACGCTGTACCACGGGTTGTAGCGCTGGCGACGCAGCCAGCCCGCGGCTGTCCAGGTTTCCGTAGGTCGGCCCATGGCATCGTAGCGTTGCAGGTCGTGATAGCTGTGTTCGGCGTCACGATGGCTGGCGGTGTCGATATAGCGATCACTGTTGGCGAAGTACGGCCGATACGCCCGCACCACTTGGCCCTTGGTGTCGTATTCGACCCGCTCGCTGACGCGCCAGCGCGGGTCGGCGTAGGCGTCCTCGGGCAGCAACATGCCGTCCTCATCCACCTGATGCGCCAGCCCCGGTTCTACCCGCTGCTTGCTCTGCAGACTGCGACCAAAGCCATCGAAGCTCTCGATGTTCATGCGCACCTGCCGTTCGGGATCGCCTGGGTAACGGTCGGCCTGGAACGCGGCGACTCGTACGGGCTGGCGAGTGCGGCTGGCCAGCGGCCCGAGCACCTCGGCATCGCCCAGGGTCATCACACCTTGCAGCCATTGCTGGCGCGCGGACGCGCGCAGATGGCCTGCCAGGGTGACCTTGCCCGCTTCGATCTGCTCGACCAGGGCGTACGCGTCGACCCCGTCGCCCGGCGCAGCCTCACCCATCCAGGCGTCGCCTTCATACACGTAAGCCATGGCCCAGTCGCCGAGCCCGGCGGCGTTGTCGGCAATCGCCTCGGCGATGGTGCCTGCCAAGGTCTGCCCTTGCAGTTGCGCGAAACCTACCGGCAGACCCATTTCGGTGCCGTGGAAACTGCTCAGCGATACGCGGCCAAAGACGTCGTAGCTGGCCTGCTGGCGATTGTCATTGGCGTCGATGACCTCCACCGGCTGCAGGGTGCGGTAATCGTAAAGCGCCTGAGTGGTGCAGCCGTCGGCGGCGATCACTCGCTTCGGCAGGCAATGGTAGGGGTCGTACTCAACCCGGGTTTCGCCCAGCGCAGGGGTTTGCCGATAGGCCTTGACCTTGTAGAACTCGGCGGCGCTGCCGTAGGTAGCGTAGCCCTGACGCACCGACCACAGCACCTGCTCGGTATCGGCGGGCAGGAAAGCCGGCATGCGGCGGTAGCCCAGCTCCGTCAGCTTGGCGTCCAGCGCTTCGGGGGTCATGACATCGGCATAGGCTGCCAACGCGGTGTCATCCAATTCTGCCGCCTCGGCGAAATCGGCCAGCGCCAGGAAGTCCGCGCTGCCGTCTGCGCATCCCTGGTAGCGCTGTACGCTCAGGGCCGTCAGGGTGCGCGGCGCCTGCTCGCCCAGCAGGCCATCGGCGGCCAGCAGGCTTTCGTAACTGAGGCGCGCCGGAGTGACCTGCGCCTTGGGCAACGACCAGGCATTGGCGCGGGCACGATACGGCAGGTGCAGGCGCCAGTGCTGCGGGTCGCGGGTGAGATGGATGGCCTCGGCGCGGCTTTCACTGAAGTGATACTGGTGTTGTGCCGAGTCGAAGGCGTCGCGCCACCAGGTCTGCTCGTGCTCGTCGCTGTAGGGCGGTGGATCGATCTCGTGTTGGCGACGCGCATAGGCAATGCTCACTGCATGGGTCACGGCGCCGTAGGCGTCGGCCCGCAATTGCACGCTGTGGCTGCACTGCGGGTCGTTGGCGATGCGCTCGTAGTGATAGCCCAGGGTTTCCAGGGTCAGCGGCAGCAACGATGCGTAGCGCTGATGCGCCGTACGCGGCTGCAGCAAACGCAGGCCCTGGCGTTGCACCTGTACCGAATAAGGCACGGCTTCGCACGTCGCACCATCCAGGCCGAACACCTCGGTGCGCAACACCTGGCCGCTGAGGGCGCGGGCCATCTCCCGGCGCAGTTCGGCATCGATGTCAGTCAGGGGCGTGTCCTCGCCGGTCACCGGGTCATGGGCCAGCAGCAATACCGCGCCCAACTCACGGGCCTCGCTGTCGCTGGTGTCGATTCCATGCAAGACCTCATCCACGGCTCGCCCGGTGTGGTACCAGGTCTTGGTCAGCAGCGGCGGCGAGTAGGGCTGAGCGCCAGTGGCCGGTGCTTCGCAATCGCTGGCCAGCAGCAGGCCGAAACCGCGCATTTCACGTTCATGACCGTCGTAGTAACCGCGACGGTATTTCAGCCCTTGGGTCAGGGTATTGCCGGTGATCTCGTCATGCTGCACCTGGCGCACCACCAGGTGCATGGCAAACGGCAGTTCGCAGCGCGGGGTTTGCCCGGCAGCCAGCCATTCGGCTTTCTCGTCGAGCCATTCCTGGGCCGAGCTGCGATAGAACGCCTGGGTGTCGGCGCCCAGGTTGTTGTTCGAACCGGCCAGCAGGTAGGGTTTGCGCCCCCGGTTGAAATCCAGTCGCCAGTGCCGGCCAGCCATGTGCGGCACGCTGATCACCAGACTGGAGCAGCCCAGGCCTTGCAGGTCGGCGGCGTTGACCTGCCAGGTGGCGTCGTAGCGCAACCCTTCTGGCCAGGGCTGCTGCACCGGCTCGGCGAAGCCGTTACCGCCACGGTTGAGGAACACCAGCGCGTGTTCGCTGCACAGATAGATCAAATCGGCGGCGCCAGACCCGTCGAGATCGGCCAGGCGCACGCGGGAGGCGTCGAACTCGCCGTAGGCAAATGGCAGGCTGGCGAGCTTGAAGCCCTTGCCGAACGCGCCGCGACCCAGGTTCGGCCAGCAACGCACCTCATCGTGGCGAATGCGGATCAAGTGTTGCTGGCCGCTGCCCAGCACGTCGCTGAACGCCACCAGTTCGCCCTGACTGTTGCCGATGATGGGCAAGGCGTCGTCGCTGTGCTCGATCTCGGTGGCCGAGGCAAAACCCTGGGCCCGGCGACTGGCGTACAGCCGCACACTGCGGCTGCCGATCATCGCCAGGTCCTGCAGGCCATCGCCGATCAGGTCGGCCAGTTGGCCCTGGGCGTTGAAAAACTCCAGCGGAAAGGCATCGAAGGTGTTGAAGCCGGACCAGTTGCGCTCGCTGTCCAGGCTGAAGAAACCGCTGTAGCCGGGCTGGGCCACGATCCAGTCCAGACGGCCGTCGCCGGTCAGGTCGCTGAGGAACTGGCGGGCCGGCTTGCCTGCGTCGGCCACAGGTTGCGCCGGCAGCAGGTGAAACGGCGCGTAGGCGACCGCGTCGGCGTCGGTGGGGTGGTCCGCGCGCATCGGCTCGCGATAACGCCAGTGGTCGTCCTCGCGGTACAACACCCCGGCCAGGCCTTCGCCATACAGGTCCACCAGCTGATAGCGCGCGCCGTCATCCAGACCCGGCATCGGCTCGAAGGCGCGTTCCTGACGGTCGTCGAAGGTGAAATGCTGATAGCGGAACTCCAACGGTGGCAGCTCGAGCATGTCGGTGCCGTCCACTGCCTGGCTGATGGCTGCGGACAGCAGGCTGTAGCCGTGGCATTGACGGTATTCCAGCCACAAGCGACTGACCAGCACGGGTGCCGCGCCCAGCTCCGGGAAGCAATGGAACATCAGCACCTGGTGGCAGCGGCGCAGGGTCCGCACTTCAAAGCCGTTGGAGAAGCTGGCAGTGGGGTCCGGGCGCACGGGCCAGGCCTGGGTGGCAGCGTAGGCGGGCACAGTGGCCTGATCGGTGGCGCGCTCGCCGTAGTCCAGCACCAGGTCGAAATGCCAATGCGCAGGCAGGCTGGTTTCGTCCCACAGGTACAGTGGCGCGTGGGCCTGCAGGTTGCCGTAGCGCACGCGGACCAGATAGCGCTGGGCGCTGTGGTCGCGCACGTCATCTGCAGGCAGGCCACGGTCGTCTTCGGCCTGGTACTCGTAAAGGATGTGTTCACCGGTGGGCGATACCGATTCCTCCAGCAGCCATTCGGCAACCTTGTGCGGTGCGGCGGCGGGGAACACGCGGGCGCTGTCGCGCTTGCCGTACAGGTGCAGGCCGCCATCGCCGCCGTGCACCAGCCAGAAGCCGGCGTCGTTGGCATCCAGCTGCCAGCGCTCGATGCGGGCGAACGCGCCTTCCACGCGTGGGAAATGGCGGGTCACCTGGTAAGTGGCGCCCAGCGCCAGCCCACGGAAGGTGCTGACCGGGGTGCTGAGGACGTCGCCCTGGGCTGTGCGCTCGGGCAATAGCACGTCGCCGCCGGGGCCGGTCATTTCATCGTCGGCGGTGTAGGCCGGCACACCTTTTTGCGTGCGCCGGGCGATGCTGGCCCGGCTCAGCCCCCAGCCCATGCCGCACACGCCGTTGCCGGCGGCGCTGCTGTAGCTCAGGCCCAGTTGCGGGGCCATGCCGCGTCCAGCCGAAAGGGGCAGCGGGATATCAAAGGAGGCAGCGCCGGTGGCGCCCATTGCGCCCCAGCCCTTGCCGATGCTCTGGATGGCACCACCGCCTTTGGGCAAGGCTGGGGTGTTGATGGCCAGTGGATTGTCGTGATGTGTGGTCATGGAAGAGTGATCGCTGAACGGATGGATAGGATCGAAGTGTCCCCGCCGCCCGCCAGGTCGGCTATCCATAGAAGTGATAGGTAGGCGGGAGGGGGGATTTGTGGTTTTGCTGGAGATGGGGTGTCGGGGCGCTCCTCTTCGCGGGCCCGCCCCGACACACTTCAGTGCATCAAACGGCCGCCGCCATTGCCGCTTGGCCTACCGCCTGCCAATCGGCTTCCGGGCTATCCGCAGTCAGCGCGCAGGCTTGCACCAGGGTTGCCGTGCTCAAGCCGGTTTCCAGTGCCACTGCCTGGGCACGACGCAGCCAGTCCACATGCGCTACGGTCTTGGCGATGCCTTGGGGCAACAGCGCGGTGAGCACCGCCACCTCGGTTTCACTCCAGCCCAGCAGGCTGGCGAGGTCGGCATTGCAGGCCTGGCTCTGCACCGCCAGCTGCCGCTTGCCGGGCCGTTTGGAGACGCTGGTGTTGGCCTGTTCCAGATAGTCCAACAGTCGCTCTTCCGGTTGGCCCAGGGTGTTGAACAGGGTGTCGTAGGCCTTGAGCAGATGCAGACTGTGCAGGCTTTGCGGCCACAAGCCGGCACTGCCCAGCCAGCTCGGCTTGACCACGAACGTGCGCAAAGCGCGAGCGCCGGTGTGGGACCACTTCAAGGTCTGGGCCATCAGCAGCACCTTGCCGATCTGTTGACCCAAGGCCGTGATCTTGGCTTCGACCGGCTGCCCGTTCGGCCAGGCTTGTAGGGCGGCGAGCAACAAGCCGTGGGGTGTCAGCGCCGTGCTCCTTGCTGCCAACAGGGCCAACTCCGGCAGCAGGCCGGTCAGTTCCTGCAGGCAGGCTTCGCTCAGACGCGCCTGGGCGGTGGCGGCGTTGACCAGGAAGTCGGCGAGCATGTCGATGGCCTGGGCTCGCACTTCGTCGTGCAGATCCAGATCGCCGATCAGCGTGGTCACGGCCTGCTGGAGTTGCTCCTGGGTGGTGTCGACCAGCGTCAGCGTGCACTCCGGTACCAAGCCATTGGCGTCCAGCACTGCGGAAGGCTGTAGCTTGGCGACCCAGTCGATGAGTCTGCCTGCCTGGTCGGTGACTGGCAGCGCCAGGGCCTTGATCGATGCGGGTGTGACCCGCTGCGCGTGGGCGTCCGTCGATAGCTTTTGCAGACGGGTAAACATATTCGCGGTAAGCGGCTCGACAAAAGCAGAGAGCAGTGCGTGCAATTCCTGCACGCTGAGTTTGTTGTCTTTCAACCAGCGAACTGCCCAGTCCAGTTCCATCAGGATGTCGAGGATGTCGGCTTCCTGCGCGGCAGGCGCGACGCTGCGTGGCGCAAGCTCACCTCTGCCCAGGCGCATCTCGTGCATGACAGGGCCTAGCAGCTTCAGCAGTGCACTGCAGTCCGTCACACTCAGGCCAAACATTGCGGCGATCCTGGCTTGCCGGAACAGACCGCCCATCACCAATGAGGAGCGCGCCGTTGGCGTCAGCGTGGCGAGGTTGTTAGCCATCAATGTCAGTTCGCGCTCTGATACTTGCAATCCGGCGCGCAACTGCTCGACCAGTTTCTGCGTGCCTGTATCTTGAGCGGGCAGACTGAAAGGCCGACCGTCGAGCACCAGTGCTTCATCAAAACGCACAGGGCTATTGAACACTCGATCGAACAGCGAAACGTTTTGCGACGTGCAAAAGGGATTGAGCCCGTCCATGAATGCGGCAAATTCCTCTGCCCCAATACCATGTTGCTGCTGGAGGTGGCGGAACACACCCAGCGCCCGCAGCGTGTTGGCGTTCAACTCACGTCGGGGGTTGCGACTGAACTCACCACGAATGGCGGCCATTACCAGTGTGTCGAGCTGATCGAAGGGTACATCCAGCCATTTTTGCAGACGAACCATGCGTTGCATGCGGTCCAGGCGATCGGGGGAAAGGTTGCTGATGATCCAGTTCTGGCTACCTGGCAATTGAACCAGATCCATGGCGTTGTCGTAGCCTTGGTCCTCCCCGGTGAGCCAATCCTTGGCGCCGTTGCCGTTGACATAGCTGGCGCCAAAATGTGACGGGTAGGGCAGGCGTCGAACAGGATTGGCATCGGCTGCTGTGCTGTGATCGGACCGCCAGTTTGGCGATACGGCGATACGTCCGCTTTTGCGACCAATCAGGGCTTCCAGCTGCTCGCTGTCGATGCCGGTCTGATCGCAGAAGCGTTTGGCGTCTGCCATTTGCAGGTTTTCAGGCGTGGCTTCGCGCATGCCCAGGTGGGCGAGCAGGTAGTCTTGCTGAGTCGTAGAGAATTGCGGGACTTCAGCCAGATCGATATGGATGCGCCATTGGCTGATGATCAGCTGTTGCATTTGGTTGGTGCGGATGTCGATGCTGAATGTCGCCGCGTAGTCGCCTGACAGCTCCACGCCGGTATTCTTGGCCGGGTCGAAATACAGATGAAGACGGCTGCCGCCGGACTGTGAGGCGTGAACATAGTTGACCGGGTATCGGGTAGCGGTTTCCACGCTCAGGTAGGCATCCAGCTTGATGGTCTTGTCGCCAGCGGTACCGCTGAGCTTCAGCTCGATCAACGTAGGACCTGAATTGGTGCTGGTGGAGCTTGTGGCCGCCGGGGTGCAGGTAACACCGGGCTGGTTAGGCACCACCAGGTGGATGCGGTGCTGTGCATGGGGATAGAGGGTGCTGAAGGTAGGGGAAATCCATACCGCTGCCGGGTCGCGCGAGCGGTCCAGCTCCAGGGCACCGACGGTGAAGGTGGGGAACAGGCTCGGTGCGGTGAGCAGTTTCTGCTGCGCGGGGCTCAGGCCTGTAAGCAGGTGCTGGGCGGCGGTGCTCGTGTAGGTGTTGGCGTTGGGTTTGGTGAAGGGTACCGCAGTGGCCAGCCGGTGGTTGATGACACCCAACCCAGGCTTTTCGGCAGCCAGCGCCAGCGTCGCCTGCTGATGCGCAAAGTGATAAGGAAACACGAACGGGTGCTTCTTCTCGGCCAGCAGGGTGTGGATCGGCCGGACGTCATTTTTTTCCTTCTGGTACTTGTCGATGCCCTGGGTCAACACATCGTTGACCAGATCCAGCATCGGCACCGGCTGGTAGGTGCTGCGTTCGTCGATCACCAGCGCGTCCAGGTCCGGGCGGCGGATGGCCAGGGTGATATTGGTCTGGCCGTCGGCGTTGTCCTCGATCTCGCGTTCGGCGAAACGGCGCAGCGAGCCGAGGTAGGCCACCGGCCCGTCCATGGCTTCGATGGCGCCGACCTTGCAGAACTCGTCCCAGTTTTCACGGAACAGGTTGGGGTAGCTGGGGCCGATATCGACCAGGGCCCGTACGCCGCTGCGCTGGCTGGTCTGAGCGATGCTGCGACCGGAGGAAACCACATCGTCGCGAAAGCTGCGGGCGATCTGAGTGGCGTAGCACATGGCGTTTTCATAGGCCATCTCGCCGTCGGCGTCGCTCAGGGTGCGCAGTTGGCGGGTGAAGGCCTGCTTGGGCTGGCGGATGATGTCGAACACCGAGCGCATGCCCATGCGTGGCATGGCGTCGGCGAAGCTCAGGCGGCCCAGGTCGCGGGTTGCTGGCAGCTCGGGGGTGAGGTTGCGAAACAGTGGGTTGGGTTCGGCTGGTGGTTCTAGGTCCAGGATAGTCTCGGATTCATTGGGGACTTGCAGGTCGGTAGGGGTATCGATCATGGGTTGTTCGTGGATGGTCATGCTGTTTATCTCGAAAAAAGGGTGCAGACATTCACCCTCTGCTGGATGGGCAGAGGGTGAGTGAAGTTTTAAGGGGTTGCCGATGGCCTCATCGCGGGTAGAACCCGCTCCCACAGGGATCTCTGGCGGACGGAGACGCCCATGTGGGAGCGGGCTGTGCCCGCGATGGGTCTGGCGGGGTTTAGGCCGATTTCGCGGTGTAGCTGACCCGCACGATCACATCGTTCAGCGACGCCAACAGCTCAGGGGTATGGCGGGAGAACCGCAGGTTCCAGTTCGACACCGCACCCGTGCCCTCGAACGGCAGGTAGCGCTCGTCATCGAAGTTCAGGGTGAACATGCCATCGTCATCCATGCCGCTGGACAGCGCGATCTGCTGGCTGGCACGCATGTTGTCCCAGACGTCATCACCCGCTGTCTCGCCCATCTCCACCTTGCTGTAGGTCTGGGTCAGCACTGCCGCCACGTCCTCGTACGCGCCCAGGACGGCAGGCAGCGTCACGCTGACGCGCTTGATGCGGCGCTGGTACTGGCCAAGGTAGTCGCGGTCGAACAAGCTCTGCTCCAGCTTGATCTCCAGGCCACTGTTCTGGCCAAGATCGCGGACCGCGTCTGCCCAGGACTTGCCCCCCTCTTCCAACAGACGTCGCACCGATACCGTCTTGGTGATCTCCAGTTGCCGCGCATTGCGCTGCAGATAGGCCGCTTCCATTTTCATCAGGTTGAGTTTCAGCGACTCACCGGCAGTCAGGCCGCGGTAGCTGTCCTTCCACGCCCCTGGCTGGATGAAGCGGGTCTTGCGGTCGGCAATCTCGTACTGCCAGCAGGCCTCGGCTGCCAGGCACAGCGACAGGGTGGTGTCGTAGGCTTGGTAGTAGAAAGTCGCGAACTGGCCATTGAGCCACTGGTACAGTTGCGCGTTGGTGAAGCGCTTGCTGAGGAACTGGTAGGTGATGGCTGCCTGCTCCACCAGCATTTCTGCCTGGCGCAGTTGCTCGGCGGTGACCAAGGCCTGGGCGTCGTGGACGGCAAGCTGCGCATCGATCTGCTCGATCTCGCGCTGGGCCTGCTCTTCGGCGTGCATCCATTCCTGATGGCGACGGCGGTACTGCTCGGTGCGGTCCAAGGCCTCGGCGGCACCGTGAAACGCTGTCGCCGCACCCTGTGCGACGGCCGCAGCAATGCCGGGTACACCCTCAAGGCGCCAGCCGCCGGTAGAGGCGACAGCGATCACGCCATTGGACATGCCAGCGATAGCACCGCCACCGCCACCTGCGGCGTTGGGAGGCACGATCACGGCTTGGCCGGTAGCCTGCGCTACCGCCGCCACGCCCTCGGCAATACGACCTTGAAGGTGCAGCGAACCGGCTGACTCTTCACCTGCGCTGACCACTTCGTCGGCCAACTTGCCGTAGTACGCCACACGGCTCTCGGCGATGGCACGACTGGCCAGCAACGCCTTGCGACTTTCATCTTCGACGCGCTGCACCAACTGCTGCAACGTAATGGCCTGTTGAGCCATGTCCCACGCTTGCTGCTGTTGCATTTCCTGCAACTGAGCGTTTTCTTTACGCTCCAGCAACGACAGTAGCGTACTGCCGAACTGGATCAGGCTTTCCGCGGCATTGCTGGCACGGCTGTGCATGACGCTGAAGCGGTAGTGCGGAATTTCCTGGCCCAACAGGCGACCGAGGCCGCCGCCGGCAGCACCGCTGCCATAGGCCGACATCAATGCGCGCGGGTCCAGTGGCGGGGCAAACAACGGCAACTGCAACGGCTTGCCATCCAGGGTGCGGTTGTTGCGCAAATTGCGCAGCCGCGCCTCGGCGGTGTTCCAGTTCTGTACCAGTTCGCGGTTCATGGCTGTACGGAAGTGGCTGCTGTCGAGCTCAGGAACGCTGGAATCATCACCGGCGTGCATCAGTATCAGCGGTGGTTGCTCGAAGATGATCAGCGACTGGCCATCGTTGGCTTGCGCGCTTTCCTTGACGAGTTTTTCCTGCTCGTTGAGGCGATCTTCGAACGCCCTCAGCTTCCAGTTGATCGAGTCGGACAGGGTTTTCAGGGTGGTCGGCTCCCAGCTGCTGACCAGGCGTTTGTCCGGACGTGGACCCAGCAGGTCCAGGGCGCGTACGTACCACAGCTTGGCTTCGTTCAGCGCGTCGGGGGTCAGTTGCCGGTAGGCTGCATCGCCGCGATCCAGCAGGTTCTTGATGTAGTGGTTGTAGACCGCCTTACGGTAATGCACTGGATTGTCGCTGGCGATGCCGTCCGGGTCGGTGGGGGCTTGCGTGGCCATTTGACGACCGGTACTGGCTTCCTTCAGAGGCACCACGCTCCAGTAATCAGGGCGATCGCCATCGCCACGGCGAGTCGGGTCGAAGATGAAGCTCAACCATTTGTCCGCCTCGCTGAATTGCTGCTCGGCATTGAAGCGGTGGCTGACCAGAAACGGCAGGTGGAAGAACAGCTCCCAGAAATACAGGCCATTGGCGCCCAGGAAGTCCATCACCTCGTCGGCTTTGCCTTCTCCCAGGCCGGGCTCCGGCAGCAGCTGCGTCTCCCAGGAGAGCAGCTTCTCGAGCGCTACGTTGGCGTGTTCGACCAGGTTGCGTGCAAACAGGGTGTTCATTCGAATCGGCTGGCGGTCGGCATCGCCCGTATCGTTTTCGGCAATGCTCGAGCCGGTGAAGTCGATGAACTCAGCGGTGCCGAGCGTTGAACTGGTGAACGTGGAGATTTTCGGCGACCGCAGACCATCGTCGCTGGAAGCGCTCTGCAGTTCGATCTTTATGGCCCTGGCGCAATGGCCTTTGATGCTCACGGCGGTACCGGCTGCCTGGGTTACCAGCACGCCATGGATAACGGTGAAGCTGGGGTCGTTGTCGGGCCAGGTCGCCGACCACGCCGGACGGAGCGTCTCTGGGTCGATCGGGATGCTCACTGACTGCGTGTGCTGTAGTGGATCCAGTTCCAGCAATGGTGTAGCGGCGAGCTTCAGATCGATTTTCTGGCTGATGTTTGGGGGCGTTGCATTCATCATCGACGAAGGGCGCGCCAGGAATTGCTGATAGCGCGTGACAGGCGTTGCGTACGTACAGACATTACGAGTGGTGATGTGCTCGGGCGATCCAGGGTACAGATAGAACGTCAGGCTTGAGGTCTCGCCGCTCTCCAACTTCGCCATGAAGTCACGTATGAGCCACATGTTGACGTACTTGCCTACCAGGTTGGCACTACCACCGGAGACATTCAGTGTCACAGTGGAATCAAAACTACCTCCTGAGTTGTTGAAAAGCCATCTATGCGGAGAGCCGCGTAGCATCGTGCCCACACGAAAGTCACCATTGCTCTTGAACTTGCCACTGGTGGCCTTGAAAGTGGAAGGGCCGGTGATACGAGCGAACTCGCTGGAACCCTCATCGGTAGGAAGGGTGATCGAAATAACATAGTTGTCGACACCTGTAGCGGTCAGGGTCAAGGTGGTCAGGGTACCGGTAGGTGCCGTGAAGGCCTGGCTCACTTCGGTTCTGACGGTCAGACGGTTGGTCTGCGGATCAAACGCCACGCCTTCGCCGCTTTCACTCGCCGCGATCCGCCCCTGCCATCCAGCATGGTTCCAGCCGTTGACGCCGGTGCTGTCGGGATTTGGATCAAGGTTTCTGGCGGATCGAATCGAAATAGCGGCCTTGGTGATCGGGAACTGGAAACACCCGGCGTTGGAATAGCCGAACAGGCGGGCAGCGCGCAGCACCATCGGCCGGTTTGGACCGGTATCCTGCCCATTGTCTGCCACGCCTCGTGCAGGGTATAGCGGCAGGGCATTGAAGTTCTTGTCCAGCTTCAGGCACTTGAGCATGCGGTACTTATCGGCCGCGCCGTCCGGGGCATCTGCTTTGGTGTAGCCACCATGCATGGCCATCAGCAGCGCTTCTGGCGAGGTCGACAAATCCACCACGGCAAAACTGTTGATATCCGGCAGGCCATCATCGGTCATCGCGGCAGGGTCAGCATCTACCTCGATGTAGCACTGCGGGGCACTCCAGCTGTCGTCGTATTTCTTGTACGTCAGGTTCAAACGCAGCTTGGCACTGGTCTGGGGCATGGCGGGGTCATCGGTGCTGGCGTCATTCACCAGTTCAACATTGTCCACGCGCTCCACCCAGGTCACGAACAGCCGATTGTTGAAATACACAGGCCGGATGGTGTGCTCGATGGCTGAATCGGAAATGGGCAGGTTGGCCCTCTTCCAGTCCGACCAGGCACCGGGTTGTGGGTTATCTTTCTTCGGTCCGGAGGTACGCGACACATAGCTGCGCGCGTTCATGTCCACGGATCGCCAGTAGTACGCGTTTTCGGCCCGGGACTTGCCGATGAAGAAGTAGGTGCCGGTGGTGAAGTCGGTGGAATCGATGTAGCCGTTGATGATGGTCAGGTTGGCCACTTCCTCGAAACTGGCCAGGTACGCCTGCACCGCCTCTTGAGTAGTGTCCAGGGTGATGCGGTTCTGGTTGATGTCGTTTTCCAGCTGCTGGAAGTAGCTGGATTTCTTCATGCGCAGCGACGGGTCGATGTACAGCGAGGGGTACCAGGCCAGTTGCTGGTTGGCGGCCCACAGCGGGTACTGGGCGCGCTGGTCACGCCATTCGGCAACGACCTTGTCGTTGAAGCGACAGTCGTTGTAGCCAGGTTCCATGCCCAGCAGGGCGCCGTTGATGTACTGCTGCAGGCTGGCGATGGCGCTGGCCACAGGGCTGGTTTCCACGGCCTGGGTGACTTGGGTGTCGAGCAGCAGGAATTCGTAGAGGTCGTTTTCGGTTTTAAGTTTTCCGGTCAGACCCAGGCTGTTCAGGGTGGCATCGTTGGGCACGACTTCGCCCAGGTAGTAGGCGACGAGGGCGTCGCGAAAGCTTTCGTTGAGAGAGGCTGCAATGGTCATGGTTTGGGTTTCCGTTGTTGGGTGTTAATGGGTTTTGCGTGTCTGGGCGGTCCCTTTCGCGGGCAAGCCCGCTCCTGCAGGTGGCGTACGCCTGCCTGCGAAGGGGCCCGCCCTGATACACTTCAGTGCATCAAATGGCCGCGGCGATTGCCGCTTGGCCTACCGCCTGCCAATCGGCTTCCGGGCTATCCGCGGTCAGCGCGCAGGCTTGCACCAGGGTTGCCGTGCTCAAGCCGGTTTCCAGTGCCAGTGCCTGGGCACGACGCAGCCAGTCCACATGCGCTACGGTCTTGGCGATGCCTTGGGGCAACAGCGCGGTGAGCACCGCCACCTCGGTTTCGCTCCAGCCCAGCAGGCTGGCGAGGTCGGCATTGCAGGCCTGGCTCTGCAGCGCCAGCTGCCGTTTGCCGGGCCGTTTGGAGACGCTGGTGTTGGCCTGTTCCAGATAGTCCAACAGTCGCTCTTCCGGTTGGCCCAGGGTGTTGAACAGAGTGTCGTAGGACTTGAGCAGATGCAGACTGTGCAGGCTTTGCGGCCACAAGCCGACACTGCCCAGCCAGCTCGGCTTGACCACGAACGTGCGCAAAGCGCGGGCGCCGGTGTGGGACCACTTCAAGGTCTGGGCCATCAGCAGCACCTTGCCGATCTGTTGACCCAAGGCCGTGATGTTGGCTTCGACCGGCTGCCCGTTCGGCCAGGCTTGTAGGGCGGCGAGCAACAAGCCGTGGGGTGTCAGCGCCGTGCTCCTTGCTGCCAACAGGGCCAACTCCGGCAGCAGACCGGTCAGTTCCTGCAGGCAGGCTTCGCTCAGACGCGCCTGGGCGGTGGCGGCGTTGACCAGGAAGTCGGCGAGCATGTCGGTGGCATGGGCTCGCACTTCGTCGTGCAGATCCAGATCGCCGATCAGCGTGGTCACGGCCTGCTGGAGTTGCTCCTGGGTGGTGTCGACCAGCGTCAGCGTGCACTCCGGTACCAAGCCATTGGCGTCCAGCACTGCGGAGGGCTGTAGCTTGGCGACCCAGTCGATGAGTCTGCCTGCCTGGTCGGTGACTGGCAGCGCCAGGGCCTTGATCGATGCGGGTGTGACTCGCTGCGCGTGGGCGTCCGTTGATAGCTGTTGCAGACGATCAAGCAGCTGTTGCGTTACTGCCTCGGGTGAATTGATCAGCAGGGCGCGCAACTGCGACACGTTCAGTTTGTTGGCCTTGAGCCAGTTGACGGCCCAATCCAGCTCCATGAGGACGTCCAGAACGTCTTTGCCGGCGGCGTCCAACGCTTTCAGACGGCCACTGGCGATCAGGCTGCGATAGGCGCTGCCGCCCAGCAGATCGGTCAGCTCCCAGCAGTCTGTCACCGACAGGCCGAACATCTGCGCGATGCGGGCCTGACGATAGAACGAGGACAAGACGGCCAGAGAGCGCTTGAGTGGAGTCACCGCTGTCAGGGTATCTGCGGCCATGCGCTCCAGTTCCTCGCCGGGCTGGACCCTGAGGCTCGCGCAGATCTGCGCCACGGTTCTCTGCTCGGTCGGGTCGCCACTGCTCAGGCTGAATGCAACGTTGTCGATGACCAGAGGTTGATCGAAGAGCACCGAGGTGTTGAAGACCTTATCCAGCAGTGGCACCTGGCCCACCGTGGCGCACGGGGTCAGGTGATACACGAACGCGGCAAACTCTTGCGCATTGATCTGATAGTGCTGGCTGAAGTAACGGAACGTGCCCAGCACCCGCATGGAGTTGGTGTTGAGCTCCATTCCCGCATTAGCGTCGCCTTCGCTGCGCATGGCGCTGACCAACAGCGTGTCGAGGTCGGCATAAGAGAGGCCGGTGCTCTTGTGCAGGCGGATCATGCGCTGCAGGCGGTCGAAGCGCTCCAGGCTGGTATTGGTCAGGTGCCATTTCCGGGTCCCCGCGTCCTGGACCAGGTCCATGGCATTGGCCCTGAAGTCGTAATCACGTGTACCCGGGTCGCTGCCGCCCACGCCGTTGACGTAGCCTGCACCGTAGTGGTTGGGCTGAGGGTAGGGTTTGACGCCTTGACCACCGAGGGCTCCGCGGCTGCTCGGGATAAAATGGGCCGACTTGATAGGCGCGCACGTCTTGACTGCCAGCAACGCTTCGATCTGTTCGCTGTTCAGATCGGTGGCTTGCAGGAACGTCTCGAGGGCAGTCAGTGGGTTGAGTGAGGCGTGCGTGAACTCTATGCCATAGTGCGCCGCAAAAAATGCGCACTCTTCGGGTCGCAGCGTGTAGTCGTGATCGGCGGTGAAGGTCATGCGCCATTGCGCGGCGTGCCTGTGGCTTGGCCGGAAGTCCTCGATATCCCCCCAGGTTCGTGCATCGACCGACAGTTCCCAGCAGCGACCGGCGGCTTCTTCCAAGTCTGATTCGCTACCCTGGTAACCAATCCTCAGGGTTTTGTAGATCGAACCCGCGTTGTAAACCGTGTTGTGCATAGGGCGCGCGCTTCCGGACGGACCCGGTAGCGAGGAGAGGCTCAGGGATAGGGTCTTGGTCGGCAGGCCGGAATGACTATCGGAAACAAGGCGTGCGACAGTCGTACCCGTGGCGTCCGCCCAGGCCAGGTTTGTGGCAGGCGGCAGGGCAGACTCCAACCCGTCCTGGGGCGCAAGCAGAAATCCGGTGCTGTAGTGGGGTTGCGGTCGCATGGACTCGGTATCGGTAGCGTGGAACCACTTATTCCCCAGCAACGTTGCTACGCCCACATAGAAATGACTGAACAGCGTGGGCGCCAGCAGCAGTTTTTGCAGACTTGGGTTCACACCGGTCATCGAAAGCAGCGCGTTGGCTGCCGGCTGCAGGATTTCACCGTACGCGCAGTCTTTGCCCCCAGGCGTTACGCTGAGGCGATAGTTGAGTTGCCCCAGACCGGGCTTGTCGCCACCGAGTGCCAGGCTGACCTGCTGATGCGCAAAGTGATAAGGAAACACGAACGGGTGCTTCTTCTCGGCCAGCAGGGTGTGGATCGGCCGGACGTCATTTTTTTCCTTCTGGTACTTGTCGATGCCCTGGGTCAACACATCGTTGACCAGATCCAGCATCGGCACCGGCTGGTAGGTGCTGCGTTCGTCGATCACCAGCGCGTCCAGGTCCGGGCGGCGGATGGCCAGGGTGATATTGGTCTGGCCGTCGGCGTTGTCCTCGATCTCGCGCTCGGCGAAACGGCGCAGCGAGCCGAGGTAGGCCACCGGGCCGTCCATGGCTTCGATGGCGCCGACCTTGCAGAACTCGTCCCAGTTTTCACGGAACAGGTTAGGGTAGCTGGGGCCGATATCGACCAGGGCCCTTACGCCGCTGCGCTGGCTGGTCTGAGCGATGCTGCGACCGGAGGAAACCACATCGTCGCGAAAGCTGCGGGCGATCTGAGTGGCGTAGCACATGGCGTTTTCATAGGCCATCTCGCCGTCGGCGTCGCTCAGGGTGCGCAGTTGGCGGGTGAACGCCTGCTTGGGCTGGCGGATGATGTCGAACACCGAGCGCATGCCCATGCGTGGCATGGCGTCGGCGAAGCTCAGCCGTGTAGAGGAACGGGTGGCCGGGGTGGCCGGTACCAGGTTGTCGAACAGCGGATTGGTAGAATTTTCAAGGGTAGTCATGGTTGCACATCACGTGTTGAGCAATTGAGGTGTGATGTTTTAAAGGGCGCTGGGCAGGGGGAGTAATCCGTAGAACTGATAGGTAGGCAGGGCATTCATTTGGGTGTATGGCGGCGACTCTATCGGTCGCGCAGCCCTTGCAGGACGGGGCCTGGCGTCTGCCAAGGGGCGTTGGTTACAAACAGCAGCTAGGCTTGCTGAATCTTGTAGCGCGACCCCTTACCGAGGAGCACCTGTTCATGACTGCCAAGAAGATCCTGATGCTGGTCGGCGACTACGTCGAAGATTACGAAGTGATAGTGCCTTTCCAGGCTCTGTTGATGGTGGGTCACACGGTGCATGCGGTGTGCCCGCAGAAGAAAGCCGGCGACCACGTACGGACCGCGATCCACGATTTCGAGGGTGACCAGACCTACAGCGAGAAACCCGGCCACAATTTTGCCCTGAACCATGATTTCGCCGGGGTCGAGGCACACGATTACGATGCCCTGGTGATACCTGGAGGGCGGGCGCCGGAGTATCTGCGCCTGAACGAGAAGGTGTTGGAGTTGGTGCGGGGCTTCGACGAGGCTGGCAAGCCGATTGCAGCGGTGTGCCATGGTGCGCAGGTGCTGGCGGCGGCGGGGGTGTTGGAGGGGCGCGAATGCAGTGCTTACCCGGCATGTGCGCCAGAGGTCCGGCTGGCAGGCGGCCATTTCATCGATATCGAAGTCAACCAGGCCCATGTGCAGGGCAACCTGGTGACCGCCCCCGCCTGGCCCGCCCACCCGAGCTGGCTGGCAGGCTTCCTGGGCCTGCTGGGCACGCGCATCACCCTATGAACAGCGGCCTGCGGTGTGTCTGGTGTACCGCAGCGTCTGGTTCGCGGCTATGACGCCGCTCCTACAAGGACCGCACCCCCCCTCCGTAGGAGCGGCGTCACAGCCGCGAACGCCACCCCACGAAATCCCAGGTTCACGCCCCCCCCCGTAGGAGCGGCGTCATAGCCGCGAACCAGACGCCACAATGCATCAGATGCACCCCACCCCTCCATTCGCCACTTACACCACGGTCAAAACAATATTCTGGCAACGTCCGCGAAGCGTTTGGCGAAGTGTACGGTGATACCTTGCTTAAGGTAGTCCGGCAGCTCTTCGAAATGCCCGCGGTTGGGCTCCGGCAGGATCAACTCCATGATCTTCTGGCGCCGCGCGGCAATCACCTTCTCGCGAACGCCGCCAATGGGCAGCACATGCCCGGTCAGGGTCAGCTCACCGGTCATGGCCACGCCTTTCTTCGGCGCCTGGTCGCGCGCCAGGGACAGCAGGGCGCTGGCCATGGTAACCCCCGCGCTCGGGCCATCCTTGGGCGTGGCGCCTTCAGGAACGTGCAAGTGCACGAAGGCCTCGTCGAAGAACTTGGCGTCAGCGCCGAACTGCTTGAGGTTGGAGCTGACGTAGCTGTAGGCGATTTCCGCCGACTCCTTCATCACATCACCCAGTTGCCCCGTCAGCTTGAAGCCGCGGTTCAAGGTATGGATGCGGGTCGCCTCGATGGGCAAGGTCGCCCCGCCCATGCTGGTCCAGGCCAGGCCAGTGATGACGCCTTTGCCCGCCAGCACCTGTTCGCTGCGGAACACCGGCATGCCCAGCGAAGACTCCAGATCCTTGGGCCCCAGCTTGATCACCGCATCGGGCTTCTCGATCAATTGCACCACGGCCTTGCGCACCAGCTTGCCCAGCTGTTTCTCCAGCTGGCGCACGCCGGCTTCCCGGGCATAGCCTTCGATCACTACGCGCAGGGCGCTGTCGCTGATGCTCAGGCGGCTCTTGTCCACGCCAGCCTTTTCCAATTGCTTGGGCCACAGGTGACGCTTGGCGATCGCCAGCTTCTCTTCGGTGATGTAACCCGACAGACGAATCACTTCCATGCGGTCCAGCAGCGGGCCGGGGATGGAATCCAGGGTGTTGGCCGTACAGATGAACAACACCTTGGACAGGTCCAGACGCAGGTCCAGGTAATGGTCGAGGAAATCGACGTTCTGTTCCGGGTCCAGGGTTTCCAGCAGCGCCGAGGCCGGATCGCCCTGGTAGCTCTGGCCCATCTTGTCGATCTCGTCGAGCATGATCACCGGGTTCATCACCTCGACGTCTTTCAACGCCTGCACCAGCTTGCCCGGCTGGGCGCCGATGTAGGTGCGGCGATGGCCCTTGATTTCCGCCTCGTCGCGCATGCCGCCCAGGCTGAAGCGATAGAACGGTCGGCCCAGGGATTCGGCGATGGATTTACCGACACTGGTTTTGCCCACGCCTGGCGGGCCCACCAGCAGCACGATAGAGCCGCTGATTTCGCCTTTATAGGCGCCCACCGCGAGAAACTCGACGATGCGGCTCTTGATGTCGTCCAGCCCGGCGTGATGCTGATCCAGCACTTTGCGGGCGTGCTTGAGGTCGAGCTTGTCCTTGCCGAACACCCCCCACGGCAGGGCGGTGGCCCATTCCAGGTAATTGCGGGTCACGGCGTACTCGGGCGACCCCGTTTCCAGGATCGACAGTTTCTGCATTTCTTCGTCGATGCGCTTCTGCGCGGCGGGGGGCAGGGTCTTGCCTTCCAGACGCTGCTCGAACTGCTCCAGATCGGCGCTGCGGTCGTCTTTGGTCAGCCCCAGCTCCTGCTGAATCACCTTGAGCTGTTCCTTGAGGAAGAACTCGCGCTGATGCTCGCCGATCTTCTTGTTGACCTCGGCGGAAATTTCTTTCTGCAGCCGGGCCACCTCGACTTCCTTGCGCAGCATCGGCAGGACTTTTTCCATGCGTTTGAGCATGGGCACGCAGTCGAGCACGGTTTGCAGCTCGTTGCCGGTGGCGGAGGTCAGGGCGGCGGCGAAGTCGGTAAGAGGCGAGGGGTCATTGGGGCTGAAGCGGTTGAGGTAGTTCTTCAGCTCTTCGCTGTACAGCGGGTTGAGCGGCAACAGCTCCTTGATGGCGTTGATCAGCGCCATGCCGTAGGCCTTGACCTCGTCGGTGGGCTCGATGGGCTGCTGCGGGTATTCCACTTCCACCAGATAGGGCGGGCGATGGTGCTTGAGCCAGGTGCGGATACGCACTCGCGAGAGGCCTTGGGCAACGAACTGCAATTTGCCGTTCTCGCGGCTGGCGTGATGGATTTTCACCAGCGTGCCGTACAGCGGCAGGCTGGAGGTATCGAAGTGGCGATGGTCGTCGGGCGGGGTGTCCATGAAGAACAGCGCCAGGGAGTGGTGGTCGGTTTTGGCCACCAGGTCCAGGGTTTCGGCCCAGGGCTCTTCGTTGACGATGACCGGCAACACCTGCGCGGGGAAGAACGGGCGATTGTGGATCGGGATGATGTAGACCTTGTCGGGCAGGTTCTGGCCTGGCAGGGCGAGTTCGGTGCTGGAGTGAGTCGAGTGTTCGATGTGCTCGCTGTCCAGGTGTTCGGATGGCTGCTCGTTGGATTCCTGCTGGTCGCTCATGGGGCACCTGCGTCAATGACTATGCTGCTTAGATGGGGCGATGAGCGACTGGTTTCAATGGCGGCACTGAAGGTTTGCCGGCAGAGGCCGATAACGATATTAGCGGGGATGACGGGTGGGGGCGGGACGCGGCTTACGCCGCTGCTACAGGTTGTGTGGGGCGTACGCGAAGCGGCGTGTTCGATGGCGGCGCACCTCGCCCTGTAGCACCGGCGTAAGCCGGGTCCGCCTCCCCCCCTAACCCACCCCCAAACCCAATGATGGCAAAAAGCCGCTTTTTCACTTCACCTCGCATCGCAATACCGATAATCTGCCCCGGCTTTCGACATGCCAGGGCAGGCGATAATGTTCACTCGTCTTGGTAACTTCCATGTTAAGGCTCGGCGCTGTACTCATTGGCTCTCTGGTTTTCAGCGCCCTGGCGCACGCCGCTTCCTTTGAAGCGCAACTGACCGATGCCGCCGGCAAGCCGCTTGCCGACGCGGTGCTCAGCCTTTCCGGCGGCCCGGCTGCCACCGGTTCGCGCACGGCGAGCGCCACCATGGACCAACGGGCGCAGAAATACGTGCCCCACGTACTGGCGGTGCGCAGCGGCACCCAGGTGTCGTTTCCCAACAGCGACAACATCCGCCATCAGGTCTATTCCTTCTCGCCTGCCAAGCGCTTCGAGCTGCGTTTGTACGAAGGTACGCCCACCAAGCCTGAGCTGTTCGACAAGCCCGGCGTGGTGGTCCTGGGTTGCAACATTCACGATTGGATGCTTGGCTACATCTATGTAACCGACGACCCGTGGTTCGCCGTCAGCGACGCACAGGGTCGTGTACGTTTCGATCAATTGCCCGCAGGCCACTATCAAGTGAGCCTGTGGCATCCGCAGAGCGCGGATGCGCAAGTGCAACCAGGAGGGGAGATCGACGTGGCGGAGCCTGGCACCAAGCACACCTACAGCCTGACGGTCCAGCCAGAAAATGGCGACGTGCCCAGCGAACCTGCGCCCAGCGCATTCGGTGACGCGTT
This sequence comes from Pseudomonas sp. UBA4194, assembly GCF_002379585.1. Taxonomy (GTDB): domain Bacteria; phylum Pseudomonadota; class Gammaproteobacteria; order Pseudomonadales; family Pseudomonadaceae; genus Aquipseudomonas. The sequence continues at coordinate 66,156 of NZ_DFUE01000076.1, read as the reverse complement.
CAAAAAGGCCGCCGGTGAAACTGCGCAGTAGTTTTCAGGCACGCATTGCCTGCGTATTGATCTTGCTCCTGCTGGTGGTGGTGGGCGCCTTGACCGTGGCTGTGAAAGTGGCCACCAACGAAGCGGTGCGCGCCCAGGCCCGGGATCAGTTGCAGGTGGGTACCCGCGTGTTCGAACGCCTGCTGGACACCCGCGGTCGGCGCCTGCGTGACGGTGTGCAGCTGCTGGCAGCGGACTTCGGTTTCCGCGACGCCATCGCCAGTGGCGACTCGCCCACCATCCGTTCAGCCCTGCAGAACCAGGGCGCGCGCATCGGCGCCAACGACATGTTCGTGCTGGGCATGGATGGTCGGGTGCTGGCCAGCACCGTCGAGCAGGTGGCCGAAGGCTCGCTGTTTCCCTACGACACCGAGCTGCGCGAGGCGCGTCGCACCAACCAGTCGGTGCTGTTCGTGCCGCTGAGCGGACGGCCGCACCTGATGGTGGAGTCTGCCGTACTGGCGCCACTGCCCATCGCGCGGGTGGTGATGGGCTTCAGCATGGACGTCGCCTTCGCTCAGGAACTGCACGCGCTGACCAACCTGCAGGTGTCGTTCCTTACCGTGCAGGGCGGACAGGTGGGCGAGCTGGTGAGTACCCAGGGCGCTGATCTGCTGCCCAGCATCACCCAGTGGATGCAGGCCAACGAGTCGTTTTCGCAACGGGTTGCCAGCTCCGAACACCTGGGCCGTACCTACCTGAGCCAACCCTTGCTGCTGGCCAGTACGGCCGGACCCAAGGGCGGCCAGGTCATGGCGTTGCTGCAAAGCCCTCTGGACGAAGCCCTGCATGCCTTCGTTGCCCTGGATCGCAACATCTTCGGCATCGCCCTGGCGGCGTTGCTGGCATCCCTGATCGGCGCCTTGCTGCTGGCACGCAGCGTTTCGCTGCCGGTGCAGAGCCTTGCCCGCGCGGCCCGGCGCATTGGCCATGGCGACTATCAGACGGAAGTGCCGCTCAACCGCTCCGACGAACTAGGGGTACTGGCCGACGCCATCAGCCGCATGCAGGCCGGAATCGCCGAGCGTGAGCAGCAATTGGCCCACAACGCCTTGCACGATGCCTTGACCGGCCTGCCCAACCGCGCCTTGGCCATGGAGCGCCTGGGTAGCGCGATAGCGGCCGATCGACCGATTGCGCTGCTGTGTGTCGGTATCGACAATTTGCGCGAGTTGAGCGAAAGCGGCGGTCCGGCCTTCGTCGACAAGCTGTTGCAGCAGGTCGCCCATACGCTGCTGGAACTGGTACGTCCCGGCGACACCGTGGCCAACCTGATCACCGACGAGTTCCTGCTGCTGCTCGATGGTGTGGACAACGACAGCGCCGTGGCGGTGGCGGACAAGCTGCAACAGGTCTTGATGCAGCCCCATCGTTTCGGCGGCCATGACGTGGCCGTGGACTGCCGCATCGGTATCGCCGCGTTCCCCATCGACGGGCTCACCGCAGAGGAGCTGCTCTCGCGCGCCGCCCTGGCGATGAAGGACGCTGCCGACATGCCCGGCCGTTTGCAGGTATACCAGCATGGTCGTGACCTGGCCCATCAACGCCAGGTGCGTCTGATCCGTGACTTGCGCCGGGCGGCCGGCAACAGTGAGCTGTCCCTGCATTACCAGCCCAAGCTGGACCTGGGCAAAAGGGTGTCGCGCAAAGCCGAAGCGTTGCTGCGCTGGCAGCATCCGCAGCTGGGCAATGTGTCGCCCGGTGAGTTCATCGAACTGGCCGAGCGTACCGGCAGCATCCAAAGCCTGACCCGCTGGGTCATCGAGGAGGGCGTGCGCCAGTTGGCCGAATGGAACCAGCGTGGCCTGGTGGTGCAGCTTTCCTTGAACATTTCTGCCGACGACCTGCTGGGTTCGGACTTGCCTGAGCGTGTGTCGCGTTTGCTCGCCCTGCATGGCGTGCCGGCCGAGCAGCTGATTTTCGAGATCACCGAGAGCGCCGTGATGCGCGAACCGGAGGCGGCCTTGAAGGTGCTCAACAGCCTGCGCGCCTGTGGCATCAGCCTGTCGGTAGACGACTTCGGCACCGGCTATTCCTCGCTGGCGCACCTTAAACGCCTGCCGGTGCAGGAACTCAAGATCGATCAGTCCTTCGTGCGCAACCTGGATGAAACCAGCGAAGACGCCGTGATCGTGCGCTCCACCATCGAAATGAGCCACAACCTGGGCCTGACCGTCGTGGCTGAAGGCGTGGAGTTCGAGCACAGCCTGCGGCTGCTCGAACGCTGGAACTGCGACACCGCCCAGGGCTACCTGATCAGTCGCCCCCTCAGCGCCGCGGCGTTCGAGGCATGGATGCTGCAACCCCTTCCTACTTCCACTTCCCTGGTTCATTGATGTCATGAAACGTAGTGCTTCGTTTTTCCTGTGTGCTTTGGCGCTGGGTATTGGCCAACCTGCAGAGGCTGAAGAAGGTCGACTCCTGGCCACGGGTGGGGCCACCAGCATCGAAGGCGCAGCCGGTGGCGGCATCACGCCGTGGGCATTGCTGTCCGGCTATGGCGAGCAGGGCGAGTGGGGCGCGACCGCCTTTGCCACCCGCGTCGACCTGCCAGACTATCGCCTGGATGTGGCCGGTATGGCGGCCAGCTACGGCAATCGCATCGAGGTGTCCTATGCCCGCCAGCGTTTCGACCTGGGCAGCCTGGTGCACAAGCTCGGCCTGCCCGAGGACAGCCTGAGCCAGGACGTCTTCGGGGTGAAGGTGCGGCTGTTCGGCGACCTCATCTATGACCAGTTGCCCCAAGTCGCCCTGGGCCTTGCATACAAGCGTCAGAAGGATTTTCTGATCCCCAGCCTGGTGGGCGCCCAGCGTGACGAGGACGTGGAAGGCTATCTCACTGCCAGCCGCCTGTTCATGGGCGCCGCCTTTGGCTACAACGTGCTGGTCAACGGTGGCGTGCGTTACAGCCGCGCCAACGAATTGGGCCTGCTGGGCTTTGGCGGCGATCGCCGCGACAGCCGCAGCTTGCTCAAGGAGGGCTCGGTGGCCGTGCTGTTCAATCCGCGTTGGGCGCTTGGGGTGGAATACCGGGAGAAGCCGGACAACCTGTCGTTCGCCGGCGAGAGTGATTGGGCTGACCTGTTCCTCGGCTACTTCCCCAACAAACACCTGGCCATCGTGCTGGCGTACGCCCGCCTGGGCGAGATCGCCACGCAGGATAACCAGAACGGCACCTATCTGTCCGTGCAGGGGAGTTTCTGACATGCGCATGATGTGGATCGCTGCCTGCCTGTTGCTCGGCGCCTGTGCCGGTACCTTGCAGCCGCCCAAGGATGACAGCCTGTACCGCGAACTGGGCGAGAAACCCGGGATCAGCCGGATCGTCGAAGGCATGCTGCTGAACGTGGCGCGAGACGAGCGCATCGTGGCGCACTTTCGCAATGTGAACATCGAATTGCTGCGCGCGCAGTTGATCGACAAGTTCTGCGTCGAGGCAGGTGGGCCGTGCGAGTACAAAGGCGATGACATGGCCGAGGCGCACAAGGGGCAGCAGATCAGCCGCAGCGAGTTCAACGCGCTGGTGGAAGATCTGATCAAGGCCATGGAAGCACAGGGCGTACCGGTGCCGGCACAGAACCGGTTGCTGGCCCGGCTGGCGGCACAGCGGGGCGAGGTGATCGAGAAGTAGCGAAGTCGGTGGTGACAGCCACCACCATAAGTCGATCCACCCCAATCTGCTTTTAGCCCCCTCTCCCCCAGGGAGAGGGCTGGGGTGAGGGGACCATCCCCCCCAAATCCCAAACCATCCCGCAAAAAAAACGGCCCCCAAGGGAGCCGTTCTTCACCACAACGCAATTACTCAGGCAAAGCAAACGCCATCACATAATCGCCTTGCTTGGTCCCCAGCGAGCCATGCCCACCGGCCACCACCAGCACATACTGGCGGCCATCCTTGCCGGTGTAGGTCATTGGCGTGGTCTGAGCACCCGCGGGCAGGCGGCCTTCCCACAACTGCTTGCCGTTACGAATATCGTAGGCCCGCAGGTACTGGTCCAGAGTGCCGCTCAGGAACGACACGCCACTGGCCGTGGTGAACGCGCCACCCAGGCTCGGCACACCCATGCTCAGCGGAATCGGTACCGGCGAGCTGTCGCGCACGGTGCCGTTCTTGTGCATCCAGATGGTCTTGTGGGTGGTCAGGTCAACGGCCGCCACATAACCCCAGGCAGGTGCCTGGCACGGCAGGCCCATAGGCGACAGCAGCGCTTCGAGAATCACACCATAAGGGGCGCCCTTGTTCGGCTGCACGCCTTCGGTTTCGCTCTTGCGGCCCGGGCCACTGGCGACTTCGGTCGCCGGTACCAGCTTGGAGCGGAACGCCATGTAGCTTGGGTTGACAAAGGCTACCTGACGAACCGGATCTACCGAGATACCACCCCAGTCGAACACGCCGAAGTTGCCCGGGTAGACGATCGAACCCTGCAGCGACGGCGGCGTGAAGGCGCCTTCGTAGCGCAGCGACTTGAAGTCGATCCGGCACAGCATCTGGTCGAACGGGGTGACGCCCCACATGTCGCGCTCTTTAAGGGGCGGCGGCATGAAGTTCAGGTCCGATTTGGGCTGGGTGGGCGAAGTGTGGTCGCCTTCCACTGCGCCTTGCGGCACCGGCACTTCATTGACAGGCACGATGGGCTCGCCGGTCAGGCGGTTCAGCACGTAGATGCTGCCCTGCTTGGTCGAGGCCAGCACGGCCGGTTTCACACCGTCAGCGGTCTTGAGGTCCATCAGGGTCGGCTGGCCGCCGACGTCCATGTCCCACAGGTCGTGGTGGGTGAACTGGTAGGTCCACTTCACGTGGCCCGTGTCGATATCGAGCGCAGTCAGGCCAGCGCTGTATTTTTCCGACTCAGGGGTGCGGTTGCCGCCCCATTGGTCAGGCATCTGGTTGCCCATGGGCAGGTACAGCATGCCGTTCTTTTCGTCGACGCTGAACATGGACCACATGTTCGGCGAGTTGCGGGTGTAGGTCTGGCCCGGGCCGATCGGTGTGGTGTCGTCGGGGTTGCCGCTGTCCCAGTTCCACACCAGGTGACCGTCGTGCACGTCGAAGGCACGAATCACGCCCGACGGCTCGTCGGTGGAGACGTTATCGGTTACGTGGCCGCCGATCACCACCAGGTTTTTGGTGACCGCCGGTGGCGAAGTGGAGTAGTAGCCGCCTGCAGCGAACGAGCCGATGTTGGCGCGCAGGTCGATCTGGCCCTTGTCGCCGAAGTCCTCGCACATCTTGCCGGTGTCGGCGTTCAGGGCGATCAGACGGGTATCGGCAGTGGGCACGAAGATGCGTTTCGGGCACGCGGTGGGCGCAGCCGCCGGCGCAGCAGCGTCGGTGGCGGGGCTTGCCGCCGCATAGGTCGCGTCATCGTGATACGACACGCCACGGCAGGTCATGTGCGCCCAGCCTTTGAAGTTCGGCGCGTTCTGCGTGCTGATCTTCGGATCGAAACGCCAGATTTCCTTGCCGGTGTCCGGGTCCAGAGCAATGACCTGACTGTGCGGGGTGCACACGTAGAGCATGCCGTTGACCTTGAGCGGGGTGTTCTCCGCGGTGGTCTCGCCCGGATCGTTCGGACCTGGGATGTCGCCGGTGCGGTAGGTCCAGGCTGGGGTCAGCTTGCTGACGTTGTCCGGGGTGATCTGCGCCAGGGGCGAGTAGCGATCGCCATGGGCGCTGCGGCCGTAGGAGTTCCAGTCACCGTCGGCCATGGCCGGGGCGGTGTTGGGCATGTCGGCGGTTTCGCGGTCCAGCTGGCCCTTGATCTCACCAGGGTTGGTGAACTGGCTGGCCAGGGCGCACAGGCCAGCCAATACAACGGCGATGCTCAAGGCACCGGTTGCCATGGGGGCAGGCTGAGTCAGCAAAGGCTTGCGGAACCAGGGCAGCAGCAGAACGATACCCAGAGCGAACCACAGGGCCAGGCGCGGCACCAGTTGCCACCAGTCCAGGCCGACTTCGTACAGCGACCAGAGGGTACTGGCGAACAGCACCAGCGCATACAGACCGATGGCGGCGCGGCGGCCCATCAGCAGAAGGATGCCAGTCACGGTCACGCCGATACCAGCGATGAGGTAGTACAGCGAACCGTGCAGGCTGGCCAGGCGAATACCGCCATAGACCAGGTACAGGCCCATCAACAGCATCAGCACGCCTAGCAGGCTGGGCAGCAGCCGCGAGGAGCGCGAAGCACCGTCAGTGCTCATAGGGATGTTTCTCCGTTGCGTTCAAGTGATCGAGCATAGTCCACGAATGTCCAGTGCTCGTTTGTGTAAGGGTGTTGCAAGGGCCGTTTAGTTTCAGAACGATGCCTGAATCTTCAGTCCGCCAATCAGGGCGTCATCGATATGAGTGACACCGCCGGGGTGGCGGATGTACTGCAGGTTCGGCCGCACGGTCAGCCAATTGGCCAGGTGAACCCCGTAATAGAGCTCTGCGCTGTACTCGGTGTCCTGCACGGGCAGGTATGCGCTGTCGTTGTAATCGGACACGACGGCCACTCGATTGTGCAGTTCGGAGTTTTTGCGGTAAGCCGGGTTCACGTGCACGCGAGCCACTGCGAAACCGATGTCATCGCGCGCGCGGGCATCGAACGGCCCTTTATAGACGACGCCGGCCTGCACATAGTTATCGATGGCGTTGGTCTTCTTGTCGTGCAGCGTGGCGTTGGCGAACACGCTCAGGCCACGGGACTGGTCGCTGGCCTTGCTGGTCAACTGCTGCTGGGCGCCGAGCCAGAAGCCATGCTTGCTGGAGGCGCTGCGATAGTCCTGGCCGGTGACGGCAGCGGCCTGATCGTTGCGGTCCTTGTAGACATCGTCGGCATCGGCGGTGCTGTAGTAGTAGCCGGCGCGGTATTCGCCTGGCAAGCCGTTCAGTCGGGGGGTCCACACCAGCTCCACCGGCAGCATGGCGCCCTCGGTGCCACTGCCGCTGAGCTTGAAGCCGTTGTCGTTTTCAAGGTTCGAAGGGTTCTGCTCGAAGATGCCCACCTGCGCGTACAACTCGGGAGTCAGATGGTACTTGGCGCGCAGCGCCCACTGGCTCACTGGCCAGTTGTACCAGACGCTGCCCACCCAGTTACCCACCTGGGAGCCGCAGAACGCCAGGTTCTGGAAGTCGCAGGGGAAGCTGTTGAAGTCTTCGCCTTCGCCGAAACGCCCGACTTTGATGTCCAGGCGCTGATCGAGGAATTTCTGCTGATACCACATCTGCGTGATGCGGGTGATATTGCCTCGGCCCCAGACTTCCTGAGCCGAGGTGAAACCGCCGACTCGCGGATCATTGATGCGATCGTTGCTGATGTTGTCGCCGTTGCGGTTGGTCAGCGTCAATTGGAACTCGGCATCATGCCAGCCCAGGATCTTCTGCAGATCCAGGTGCGTGCCCACGGCGAACTGGTCGCTGTAGCGCGTAGCGTGGTCGTGGTTGTAGCCGCCATGCAGGTTGGCGCCGACCTCGCCGGTGTAGTCCAGCTTGAAGTCGTAGCCTTGAGCGGAGAGGTCGCCGCGGGTGCCGTTCCAGTCACCGAACATGAACGGCGACTCGCTATCGAACGCAGGCGCCGCAAATGCGGTGTGGCAGAGGCTCAAGGCGCCAAGGGCAAGGAACGAGCGCAACGACAAAAGCGCCATGGGTTGGCGTGGGGCAGATGTTGGCATAAGGAAAGATTCTTCTGCTGAGTCGAAGCTTCGAGAAAGGAGGGCTTCGTTATATTTCTAAACTTAAACGTTTTTTCAGACTGCGGCGGGAGGATATAGGCTGGGGGTGTGGTTTTAAAGACAAGATATGGGAATGGATTCTTGCCGAGATTGTAATAGTGCGGCGGGGTGACGCAGGTTGGGATTTGAGGTGAATAGTCCCCTCACCCCAGCCCTCCCCCTGAGGGAGAGGGGGCTAA
>NZ_DFUE01000076.1:56993-58119 GCF_002379585.1 Pseudomonas sp. UBA4194 | reverse complement strand
TCACCCCAAATCCCAGATTCAAAACGTCGTCCGCAACCCCACCTGCACACTGCGCCCCTGTGCCGGCGCAATATCGCGCAGGATGGAACTGGCATAGCGTACCGTCTGATCCGTCAGGTTCTCCCCCTTCACAAACGCCAACCACTGGCTTTGGCCGATGTCGAACCGATACCCGGCACTGGCGCCCAGTGTGGTGTAGCCATCGGTACTATCCTCGTTGTCCGGCACGCGATGCTGGGCACTGGCATGTTCCACATCGACGCGAGCCTGCCAGCGGTCTTTCTCCCACAGCAAACCGCTGTTCACGCGCAAGGGCGCAATGCGCGGCAGATCTTCGCCGGTATCCAGATTCTTCGCCCGGGTGTAGTCGCCGGACAACTCCACCGCCCATTTGCCGTAGGCATTTTCTGCCAGCGTCCAGCGATCCTGCGCCTCGATACCGCTGAAGCGTGCCCGGACGCCGGAGTAGGTGTATTCGGGTATGCCGTCGGCGTCCGCCTCACCCTCATCATTCAAGCGGCGGCCACTGCCCAGCAGGCCGATGTAATTGGAGAAGTGGCTGTAGAACACCCCCAGGCTGCCCTTGTGGGTACCGTTGTCGAAGCGCAGTGCCAGGTCGCTGGACAGCGCTTTTTCCTTGCTCAGCCCGGCATCGCCGACTTCATAGGTGCCGGTGGCCACGTGGGCACCGTTGGCGTACAGCTCGTAGAACGTCGGTGCCCGTTCGGTATAGGCCAGGGTCGCCGCCAGCGACCAGACGGGCGTCAGGGTGTAGACCGCCCCGGCCGACGCGCTGCCGACAGTGAAGCTGCTGGCACTGTCGGCGGCGGCGAAGCGCTGGTTGCCCGCTGCGTCCGGGTCAACCTGGGTGTGCTCGAGACGGCCACCCAGGCTGAGTTTGAGGCGTTCGGTGGCCTGCCAGTCCTCCAGCAGGAACAATGCAACCGAGTCGGTATCGGTTTGCGGGACGAAGGCCTCCTCACCCAAGGCTTGGAATTCGCTGCGGTTGACCTGGGCGCCGACTACGCCCTCTATGGGGCCGATCGGTTGGTGCCGCGCCTGAACCCGGGCTTCATAACCCTTGTTCTTGAACGTGGTGCCCACTTCGCCGCCTTCCAGCTCGCGG
>NZ_DFUE01000076.1:55844-56929 GCF_002379585.1 Pseudomonas sp. UBA4194 | reverse complement strand
TCGCCGCCTTCCAGCTCGCGGTGTTCATAGTCGGTGTAGCCGGCATCGACCTTGACCGAACTGAACGGGCCGTCCAGATCACGGACTTCCGAGGCGAAGGCGTAGTGATCCTGCTGCATGCGGATGCGCACATCTTCTTCGGCGGGGGAGCCGTAGTTGGAGTCGTAGTTGCTGTACGACAGTCCTGCATAGCCGTGATCCCAGGTGTAGGAGCCACCGACCGCGCCACCGTCCTGGCGACCGTCACTGTTGTTCAGGCGGTGCTTGCCGCCGTTGTCGTCGGGGTCTTCAGTGGCGCGTTGACGACTGCTGTGGGCATGGCCGGGAATGCGCAGGTCGTTGAACTCGCGGGCACTGGCGTCCAGATGCAGGGCGAAGGCGCCGTTGCCGGCTTCCAGCTTGCCGGCGCTGCTGCGGGTGGTGTCGGCGCCGCCGTAGCGCAGCTCACCGGCGCCGTGAATGCCTTCGATGGCTTCGGTGGGAATGCGGTTGTCGAAGCTGTTGACCACGCCGCCAATGGCATTTCCACCGTAGAGCAGCGCTGCCGGGCCGCGAACGATTTCAATACGGTCGGTGTTGACCGGGTCCAGCGGTACGGCGTGGTCGTAGGACAGCGAGGAAGCGTCCAGTGCGCCCACGCCGTTACGCAGCACGCGGATACGGTCGCCATCCAGGCCGCGGATGATCGGCCGGCTGGCGCCGGGTCCGAAGTAGGAAGACGACACCCCCGGCTGCTTGTTCAAGGTTTCACCCAGGCTGCCTTTTTGTTGCAGGGTCAGGCTATCCCCTTCCAGCACGGTGCTGGGCGAGGCAAGTTGGGCGCTGCCCAGCGGGTTGGCGGTGATTACCTGCGGTTGCAAGTCGATGGCGTAGGCGGGGGAGGCGATGAGCAGGGCAGCGGCGAGGGGCGTCAGCCCTCGAAACGAGGGGCGGGCGGTGACAACGGGCATCCTTCAGGTCCTTGAGATGTTACAAGATATTATTGTTATAACATAACACTTGGAATCGTGTAAGTCGTGCTCCTTGTACTGCTGTCCCATTCTTTTTCCATGCGCGCCATAGAGGCCCGGACGCGGCTTACGCCG
>NZ_DFUE01000076.1:0-55662 GCF_002379585.1 Pseudomonas sp. UBA4194 | reverse complement strand
GAGGGCCTGGCGCAGCGCATCGACATCCGCTGTTTCAAGAGCGACCCCAGCATCAAGTCCAGCCTGACCTTCCTGCGCAAGACACCGTGGGCGCGTGAGAAAGTCGAGCGCTTGTACGTGCAACTGCAGCGAAGCAAGCGTCCATGATTGGCCAGCGCGGCCTGGTCGGTCTGGTGGCGGCGTGTGGCTGGTTTGCGCTGGGACTGCAGCTGTACCTGGTGCTGTGGTCGCGCTGGGAGAATCAGGCCAGTCTGCTGGGCGCTCTGGTGCATTTCTTCAGTTATTTCACCGTTCTCACCAATACGCTGGTGGCGTGCGTGTTGACCTGCCACGTGACCCGGTCCGATGTGCGGGTGAAGCGATGGTTCCTGCATCCCGCGGTGAGCTCCGGGGTGGCGGTGAGTATCGTGGTGGTCGGGGTGTCCTTCAGCCTGCTGTTGCGTCACTTGTGGCAGGTGGAGGGCTGGCAGTGGCTGGCCAACGAGCTGCTCCACGACGTGATGCCCGTGGTGTTCGTGCTGTATTGGGCGTTGTGCGTGCCCAAGGGGCACCTGCGGCTATGGCATGTGGCGGTCTGGGCGCTGTATCCGGTGCTTTTTTTCGCTTACAGCCTGACGCGCGGGGCCTCGATCGGGGTGTATCCGTATCCGTTCATCGACGTGGCGAAGTTGGGGATGGCGCAGGTTTGGCTGAATGCCCTGGGGGTGCTGGCGGGGTTCGTGCTGTGCGCGTTGGCGGTGGTGGGCGTGGATCGGTGGTGGGGGCGGGGGAGGTGAGTGGCATTCGTGGTGAATGGTCCCCTCACNNTTGAGGGTGGGGTGGGCTGGGTGTCCGGGGGTTTTGTGGTGGATGGTCCCCTCACCCCAGCCCTCTCCCTGAGGGAGAGGGAGCTAAAAGCAGATCACCTGCATCCGTAGCTCCACCGTACTGTCCCCTCTCCCCCAGAGAGAGGGAGCTAAAAGCAGATCACTTGTATCCGTAGCTCCATCGTACTGCCCCCTCTCCCCCAGGGAGAGGGAGCTAAAGGCAGATCACCTGTGTCCGTAGCTCCATCGTACTGCTCCCTCTCCCTCAGGGAGAGGGCTGGGGTGAGGGGACCATTCACCCCGAATCTACAACCCGATCACTCAGCCTCAGTCCCCTCAGCCCGCCAGTACCCCGCAGCCTTGACCTGATCTTCGTTCAACCCATGCTCATCCAGCAGCACTCGCCGCACCTTGCGTGACAACCCTGCTTCGGTCGCAATCCAGCCGTACACCACCCCTTCAGGCACTGCCAGCTCGCGGACCGTCTTCAGCAGATCACCCTGGTGGCGATCCACCCAGACCACCTCGAACTGGGCGGCACTGGTAAACACCTGCTGCTCCTGCGCATTCTCGACCTCAACGACGACTAACGCGCGTCGCTGCGCCGGCAACTCCTCCAGCCGCCGAGCGATGGCGGGAATAGCCGTCTCATCGCCGATCAACAGGTAGGCATCGAACACATCCGGCACCAACATGGAGCTGCGCGGCCCGCCGATATGCAGGAATTGTCCGGGCTCGGCCTGGGCCGCCCAGGTCGAGGCGGGGCCATCGCCGTGCAGCACGAAATCGATGTCCAGCTCGCCGCCTGCGAGGTCGATACGCCGGGGCGTGTAGTCACGCATGTCCGGCTTGACACCGTCAGGAGCAGGTGCGCCGAGCACCATGGTGTCCAGTACCGCCTGTTGCTCGGGCGTCGATGCGAACATCAATTTGATATGGTCATCAGGGCCTTCGCTCAGAAAGCCCGCCAGATCGGGCCCACCCAAGGTAATCCGGCGCATGCGCGGGGTCAGGTCACTGACCCGCAGCACTTGCAGGCGGCGCCGCTTGATCTCGTGCATCACGCGTTGGATGCCGTAGGGATTCTCAGCTTTCATTGCGCGGTCTCCTGATGAATGTGGGGGCCGTCGACGACGGCGCGGGCGGTGGCGTTGAGCAGGTCGCGCACGCGGATGATTTCTTCCGGGCTCCAGCGACCATGGTGCATCTGCAAGGCGTGGCGCAGGTTGTGCACCGCCTCATGAATTTCCGCAGGGCGGTCATGGCCGCGCAGAGAGCGCTTGCTCACATCGATGCGGGTGCGCACACCGTCCAGGGCTACCGCCTGCTCGGCCAAGGATTCGCGGCCGGCGGGGGTTACGCTGTAGAGCTTCTTGCCGGCCTGAGCGTCGCCGCTGACCAGTTCGCTTTCTTCAAGAAACGTCAGGGTGGGGTAGATGACGCCGGGGCTGGGGCTATAGGCGCCATCGAACATGCCTTCGATCTGGCGAATCAGGTCGTAGCCATGACAAGGCTGCTCGGCGACCAGCGCCAGCAGCAGCAATTTCAGATCGCCAGGGGCAAACACGCGCGGGCCGCGCCCGCCGCGTTCTCGACCGGGGCGTTTTTCCAGGCCGTCGTGGCCATCACCCAATTCCCGCGGGCGGTGGTGGGGGTGTTCTCTCATTCGCTCTTTCTCCTGTCTAGTTAAGATATACCTTAAGATATATCTTATGTCAGGGTCAAGAGTGCGTAATGCAACCTGCTCCCACAGAAAAGCGCTAACACCACACTCTTGTGGGAGCGCGTTCTACCCGCGATGAGGCCAGCCCAGTCACTAAGCCTACCTAGCAGCCTGCAATGGCGCCGTACACCGGGTATGCGCCCCCGGCTGCAGATACGGCGTCAGAATCGGCGCCATGCCCTTGAGCACCTGCACGGGCAGTGCCGAGGTGAACCGGAAACCCTCCGCCGCCTTGCCCGGCACAAACGCCGTCAAAGTGCCGAAATGGTTTTCGCCGATGAAGAACACGAAAGTCGCCGTGCGGTTGATCGCCTTGGAACTGATCACCCGCCCCCCGGCGCCAAAGCTGGAGATGCGGTTGTCACCGGTACCGGTCTTGCCGCCCATCACCAGCGCGGTACCGTCGTCGATCTTGAAACTTCCCGACACTCGCCGCGCGGTGCCCGCGTCCACCACCTGCGACAGTGCCTCGCGCATGGCCGCTGCGACCTCGCTGGGCAACACTCGTTTGCCCCGATCCGGGTCGCTGATCACGGTGGTTTCATAGGGGGTATCGGCGGCAAAGTGCAAGGTGTCCAGACGCACCGTGGGCAGCTTGATGCCATCGTTCTGGATGATCCCGATCAGCTCTGCCAACGCCGCCGGACGGTCTCCCGAGCTGCCGATTGCCGTGGCCAGGGAGGGCACCAGATGGTCGAACGGATAGCCCACGCGCTGCCAGCGCTGGTGAATGTCGGTAAACGCCTCGATCTCCAGCATGGTTCGAATGCGGTTGTCTCGCGCACTCTTGTGGCGGCTCTTGAACAGCCAGCCATACACTTCCTGGCGCTCGAAGCGGCCAGCCTGGGCTGCTTCGGCAAACTTTGCCTCCGGGTGATCGAGCAGGTAACCCAACAGCCACAGGTCCAGCGGGTGAACCTTGGCGATGTAGCCTTGATCGGGCAGATCGTAGGCGCCCGGGCCGTAGGCGCTGTACATCTCGGTCAGGCGCTTGGGCGTCACCGTATCGCTATTGCTGTGAGCGCGCACGAAGGCTTCGAATTGCTCTTGGGGAGCATTGGGATAGAGATAGCGATGCACCGCAGCTAGGCGCTGTGGCGTGACGCGCATGCTGTCCAGGAAGGTTTCCAGCCGCTGCTCGGAGGTCTTGCGCTGGTATTTCTTCCAAAAACGCTTGAGGAATTCGGTGCCCTCGCGGTCGGCAAAGCGGGCCAGGTATTCCTGGCGTCGGGGGTCGTCGTCGTCCTTGAGCAGTTGGCCACTGTTGTTGGGCGAAGCATAGGTGCTATAGCGCACCAGATCGCGCATCAAGCGAATGAACGGCAGGTTGATGGACTCGCGCAGTGCGTCCTTGAGCGTCGGAATACGGCCGTTGTCCTCGCGACGAAAGTTGACGAAGGAGTGGATGCCGCCACCGGTGAAAAAGCTTTCGGCGGGGCTGGCCGAGTATTTACGTTCCAGCGCCGCAGCGAGCATGGTGCTGGCCTCGACGCCGGGGTTCTGCGTCATGTAGTCCAGCGCCCAGCGTGACAGGCGGTCAGCCTCTTCGATCTGTACCTTGCGCAGTTGCGCCGGAGTCTGCCCTTTGTAACGTTCGTGGAGCTCGTAAATGACCTCCAGGTAGGTCGTCAGCACGCGCATTTTGGCTGTAGAGCCCAGCTCCAGCTTGCTGCCTTCGTTGATGTCGAAAGGTTGATCGGTGTTGTCCGTCTGCACCCGCACCCGCGAGCCATCGGCAGTGCGTTCGAACAGGGTGAAGCTGTAGTTGACCTCGCGGGTGCTGGCCGGGGTCAGCAGGCGCTCGCCGATCAGCCCCAACTGCTGGGCAAAAGCCGGGTCGGCAAGATGGCGCAGGTAGTCGCTGGCCTCTTTTTGCAGATCGGCTTGCAGGGTAGTGGTGGCGGACAGATCCAACCGGTCGAGGTCGTACAGCGGACGATCGAGCATCGCCGAGAGGCGGTTGCGGGCCACGCTGATGCCTTTGTTCGACTCGTTGGGTTGCCAGGTTGGCTCCTGCACCCAGTCGCGATAACTGACTTTGCTGGCCAGCGCGGATTTGGCCAACAGCGGATCGATCACGCCGTTGGCGGCAAGCACGCGAATGTGGCTGTCGGTCAGCTCCGCCAAATCATCATGGCCCTTGTTGAGAAAGTACGAGGGGCGGCGCTGGGCGATCATCAGCGACAGCACCTGACGCAGCGCCAAGCCACGTGCGGCCTCGTTGGCAGAGTCGGTGGCGGTGCTGGCCAGGGCCCGGTTGACCTGCTCGAAATCGGCGCCGTACCAGACCCGCAGCCCTTCGGCCATGCCATGCACCTCGCCGTGCCCCGGTACCGCAGACAGCGGCACGCTGTTGAGGTAGTCCCGCACGACACGCTGGCGCGCTTCCAGAGTCTGCGGCCCGCCCTGATAGGCGCGAACGCTGGCGGAAATCATTTGGCGAATCTTTTCCGGCCCCGAGCCGGTCAGCCCATCGGGCGAGTGGCGGTATTTCTCCAGCTGGGTGGCCAGGGTGCTGCCGCCTGCCGACTGGCCCGGCAGGGCGAACACCTTCGCCACCTGCGACCAGGCAGCCTTGGCGAACCGTGGCCAATCCACTGCCGGGTTGACCAATGGCTCGCGGTTGTCCAGCAGGCCACGGTTCTCGACGAACAGCAGGCTGCTGACCATGACCGGTGGGATCTGCGCGAACTCGGTATACAGCTGCTGAGGGTAGCGATAGAGGTACAGCGGGTCGCCCTTGCAGTCGCTGATCACCAGGCCCGCCTGGCTTTTTTCCTGATAGGGCACAAACAGATCGTGCCCGGCATAGTTCATCAGGGCAGGGGAGAAGTGGGTCTGCTGCTTGATCACGTAGTCGCGCTTGAGCAACCGCGGCAGAAACTCACCCAGCGCGCTGTAGCCCAGGCGCTTGTCGAACGGCCCGGCCCCTGGGTACACGATCGCGTCGCTCGGCCCAGGCTCAAGCGAGTAGCTCAGCGAGCCGGCCAGACGCGTGAACTCCCGTGCCTGCAAGCGGGACGTACGCATCTCGGCGTACAAGGCAAAGGCCAGGGACGCCAGAATGATCACCACCAGAACCCAGAACAGCCGCCGCCACAGATGGCGTTGGCGAGAGCTTTTCGGCAAAGGAGACGGATCAGGACTGACAGCCGTGGTTGCAGTCTTGGTGGGTTCGGTTTGCCACAAAGCGCCCATAGATTTCATACCGGTTACGGAAAATTCATCGCACCTGGTACCAGTCTAGACGGTGGTGGGGGTTGGTGAAAAAAATGTGAAATGCAATTGCCGGAGGGAGGGGTGTCAGGGCCGGCCTCAGCGCGGGTGGAACCCGCTTCCACCAGGGATCTGCGCTTGGCCGGCCCGCACTGCTATCAGCGCAACATATCCTTGACCAGCCGATCCTGCTCCAACATCTCCTTCTGCCGCGCATCGATTCGCGAGGCCAGTTGGAAGTTGTTCGCCGCACGCCGCTTGGCGAGGTCCAACTGCTGGATCGCCTGGTCGAACTCGCCGACCAACGCGAAATATTCCGCCCGCGCCTGGTGCAGGCCGATGATGTTGCCATTCTGCCCACGGGTCTCGGCCACCATGTACCAGACGTCAGGGTCGTCGGCACGGCTCTTGAGCAGGTTCTCCAGGGCTTTCTCGGCATCCGCCACACGGCCCTGCTTGAGCAGCACGTCCACGCGCTTCTGGTTGATGGGATAGTTGTCCGGATACAGCGACAACAGGCGCTCGATCCGCTGCTGGGCATCGGCCACGCGGTTGTTGGTGATGTCCAGATCCACCTGAGCCAGGTTCAGGGTGATGTCGTTGGGCTGCTTGGCCAGCAATGGCTTGAGGTTCTCGCGGGCCTCGTTGAGCTGTCCGGCCTTGACCTGGGCCAAAGCCAGGCCATAGCGGGCAGGCAGTGAATCAGGATGCTCGTCGAGCTGAGCGCGGAAACGCTTGGCGGCGATGCCGGGAGTTTCTTCGTAATACAACTGCACCCGCGCACGCATCAACTGATACCAGGGGCTGTCTTCCTTGCCACCCGGTGGCGCCTGCTCGGCACGGTTGCGGGTGTCGGCGATACGCGACTCGCTGACCGGGTGAGTCAGCAGAAACTCCGGCGGCCGCGCATCGAAGCGGTACTGGCGCATCAGGCGCTCAAACATGGTGGGCATGTTGCGCGGATCGTAGCCGGCCTTCTCCATGTTGATGATGCCGATGCGGTCGGCTTCCTGCTCGTTCTGCCGAGAGAAGCGCCGTTGCTCCTGGATGGCTGCTGCCTGGGTCCCGGCGATGGCAGCGATGCCGGCATCACCGGCGCCGGAGGCGGCAATCACGATGCCGGCCAGCAGCGCCGCCATCATCGGCAACTGCATGCGCTGCTGAGCCTCGACGCCACGGGCGAAGTGGCGTTGCGACAAGTGAGCCAGCTCGTGGGCCAGCACACCGATGTACTCGCCCTCCGTCTCGGCGTTGAAAAACAGCCCGCCGTTGACCCCGACGATTCCGCCTGGCGCGGCGAAGGCGTTGAGTTCCTTGCTGTCGATCAGGATGAATTCCAGGCGCCGGTCGTTCAGCTGGCTGGTCTCGGACAACCGATACACGCTGGTCTCGACGTAATCCTTGAGCAGCGGATCGTTGAGTTGCTTGACCTGGCCACGCAGCAGGCTCAGCCAGGCCCGGCCCAGTTGGTGTTCCTGTTGCGGTGAAACGATCGCCGAGCTGGCATCGCCAAGCGACGGCAGGTCGCTGGCCTGGCTCGGAACAGCCAACACGCAAGCCAGTGCCAGCAGGGTAGGGCGCAAAAATGACATGCACTAAGCTCGGCAGATGAAAGGCCCTACTGTAGCGGTCCCGTTGGTCGAGGACCAGAGGCGCCGAGCTTGGGGTATCCTGTCGCGCTTGTTGATGGGCCGACGTGAACCCGACCTCTGGCCCGGCCTGCTGTGGAGAGAATCGATGAAAGACGCTGTTGAATGTGACGCCGAGCTGGATGCCAGCGGTCTTAATTGCCCGTTACCTCTGCTCAAGGCCAAGCTTGAACTCAATCGCCTGGCCAGTGGCACGGTGTTGAAAGTGATCGCCACGGATGCCGGATCGCAGCGCGACTTCCGTTCCTTCGCAACCCTGGCGGGTCATACCCTGTTACACGAACAGGTGCTGGATGGCGTTTACACCTACTGGCTGCGCAAGGCCTGAAACAGCTCCTTGGTTCGCCCCGCTATTCAAAGGAATATTGATGTTCAAAGTGCTTCGCGACTGGGTCCAGCGCTACTTCTCGGATGAGGAAGCGGTGGTGCTGGCTGTCCTGCTGGTGCTGGCGTTTACCGCCGTGCTGACCTTGGGCGGCATGCTTGCGCCGGTGCTGGCGGGCATGGTGCTGGCGTTCCTGATGCAGGGGTTGGTGAACTGTCTGGAACGACTGCGGGTGCCCTCAGGCATTGCGGTGGGGGCGGTGTTCGCCCTGTTCATGGGCGCGCTGGCGCTGTTCATGCTGGTGCTGGTGCCCCTGCTGTGGCACCAGTTGATCACCCTGTTCAACGAACTGCCCGGCATGCTTGGCAAGTGGCAGTCGCTGCTGTTGCTGCTGCCCGAGCGCTACCCCCACCTGGTCAGTGATGAACAGGTGCTGCAGGCGATCGAAGCGGCTCGCGGGGAAATCGGCAAGTTTGGCCAGTGGGCGTTGACGTTCTCGCTGTCCAGCCTGCCATTGCTGGTCAACATCATGATCTACTTCGTGCTGGTTCCGATCCTGGTGTTCTTCTTTCTCAAGGACCGCGAAATGATCGGCCGTTGGGTACGCGGCTACCTGCCGCGCGAGCGCGCGCTGCTGACCCGCGTGGCCCAGGAAATGAATCGGCAGATCGCCAACTACATTCGCGGCAAAGTGATCGAGATCTTCATCTGCGGAGTCGTGACCTACATCGCCTTCGTTACGCTGGGCCTGAACTATGCCGCGCTGCTGGCCCTGCTGGTGGGGCTTTCGGTGGTCGTGCCCTATGTCGGCGCGGTGGTGGTCACCGTGCCGGTCACGCTGATCGCGCTCTTTCAATGGGGCTGGGGTGATCAGTTCATCTACCTGATGGCGGTGTACGGCATCATTCAGACATTGGACGGCAATGTGCTGGTGCCGCTGCTGTTCTCCGAAGCGGTGAACCTGCACCCGGTGGCGATCATCTGCGCAGTATTGCTGTTCGGCGGGTTGTGGGGGTTCTGGGGCATATTCTTCGCCATTCCCCTGGCCACCCTGTTCAAGGCCGTGCTCGATGCCTGGCCACGGCAGGAAGCATCGGTCGCGCCCATGCTGTGAGACCATGGTACAGCCGCGAAGGCCGCACCGCGGTCACCTGTAGGAGCGGCGTAAAGCCGCGAAGGCCGCACCACCGATCTCAACCCTTGCTCATTGCCTGCGCCGCTTCCAACACGGCCTGCACGTGCCCGGGCACCTTCACCCCGCGCCACTCCTGGCGCAGCACGCCGGCCTTGTCGATCAGAAAGGTGCTGCGATCGACCCCCAGGTATTCCTTGCCATACAGCTTTTTAAGCTTGATCACATCGAACAACTGGCACAGCGCCTCTTCCTTGTCGCTGATCAGCTCGAAAGTGAAACCCTGCTTGGCCTTGAAATTCTCATGGGACTTGAGCCCATCGCGGGACACGCCGAACACTTCGGTGTCGGCCGCCTTGAACGCCTCGTGCAGGTCCCGAAAGCCCTGGCCCTGGGTGGTACAGCCCGGCGTGCTGTCCTTGGGGTAGAAATAGATCACCACCTGGCGGCCCTTGAGCTCGCTCAGCTTGACGGTCTGGCCACTGGTGGCCACGGCTTCGAAGTCGGCGACCGGTTGGTCGAGGGCTACAGGCATCGGCAAATCCTTACATGGGGTTTTGTGGGCGCCACGGTTCGATCAGGGCATCCAGGTTCAAGGCATCGGCGAAGTCCAGGAACTGGTCGCGCAGCCAGCTGATCTGCACGCCCGCCGGCAGGGTCACGGTAAACGTGGCGTTGAGCATGGTGCCGCCGGTTTGCGGGGCCAGGTAGGTGTCGCAGGTCAGGTTCTCCAGCTCCACGTTGTGGTCGATGAAGAACTGGCACAACTCGTTGATGATGTCCGAGCGGTATGCCGAACTGACGTAGGCCACGTAGGGCAGGGCCTGAGGGCGGCTGTCCAGGGTGGCGCTGCGCACCAGGCTGACGGTGAAGTCGTGTTTCTTGGCCAGGGACGTCAGGCTGGTTTCCAGACGCGCCAGGGCGTCCCAGTTGCCTGCCACCTGCAATACCAGCGCGCTGTACTCGCCGTGGCGAGTCAGGCGCGAAGTGGACACCGAGCAGCGGGCGTCGTGAGCCGCGCGGCACAGTACATTGGTCAGCTCCATGGGGTTGCGGCCCAGGGCACTGATGACGAGGAATTGTTCGCGAACTGTGGGGGTGGACATGCAGCATTCCTAAAGCGATGAGCGGTCGGCAGAGTGAAAGGGGTAAATGACTGAGTCCAGGCCGTTACTCCGTACCGTTCCCGGTTCGTGCCACAGGCCGCGTCGGCCCCGCCCACCCCCGCGAAAACAGCGGGCAGGCCGGGCGCCAGGGCTTGGGGACAGGGTTCGAGGCGGCGTAACGGCAGGCAATAACCAGACTACAAATGCAACCCATACCGATCAAAGTCTGAAAGGGTATAGAAAAGCGGCGCGAAGGGGAATGCTCGCCGCGTGGTACTTCGCTTGTGCAAGGCCGGTGGCGCCAGTACCATTACCGCTCTCTTTTTCCGGCAGGAGCGGTTGCATGATTGCGGGCAGTATGGTGGCACTGGTCACACCCATGGATGCACAGGGGCGTCTCGACTGGGACAGCCTGAGCAAACTGGTGGACTTCCACCTGCAAGAGGGCACCCATGCCATCGTTGCGGTCGGCACCACTGGCGAATCCGCCACGCTCGACGTCGACGAGCACATTCAGGTGATCGAGCACGTGGTCAAGCAGGTGAACGGGCGTATCCCGGTCATCGCCGGTACCGGCGCGAACTCCACCCGCGAAGCGGTCGAACTGACCCGCAACGCCAAGGCCGCCGGCGCCGATGCCTGCCTGCTGGTGGTGCCGTACTACAACAAGCCGACCCAGGAAGGCCTTTACCAGCACTTCAAGCACATCGCCGAAGCCGTCGACATCCCGCAGATTCTCTACAACGTGCCGGGCCGCACCTCCTGCGACATGCTCGCCGACACCGTGGTGCGCCTGTCCGCCGTGCCGAACATCATCGGCATCAAGGAAGCCACCGGCGACCTGGCCCGTGCCAAGGACATCATCAGCCGCGTGCCCAGCGACTTCGTCGTGCTGTCCGGGGACGATCCAACCGCCGTCGAGCTGATCCTGCTGGGCGGCAGGGGCAATATCTCGGTCACCGCCAACGTCGCTCCGCGCGCCATGGCCGACTTGTGCAACGCGGCGCTCAAGGGCGACGCCGAGCTGGCACGTGGCATCAACGAGAAACTGATGCCGCTGCACAAGAACCTGTTCCTGGAAGCCAACCCGATTCCGGTCAAATGGGCGTTGCATGAAATGGGCTTGATGCCCGAAGGCATTCGCCTGCCGCTCACCTGGTTGAGCGCCACCTGTCACGAACCGCTGCGGCAGGCCCTGCGCCAGTCCGGCGTCCTGGTTTAATTGAGGAAGTAAGACGCATGAAGCGATTGGCTGGCCTTTCTGCCCTTGCCTTGGTCATTTCGAGCACCAGCGGTTGCGGGTGGCTCTGGGGCGAAAACGGTTACTTCCGCGATCGTGGCAATGATTACCTCGAGGCGACGCAAACCGCCCCGATGCAACTGCCGCCTGGCGTACAGACTGACAAGCGTTTGGATCCGCTGCTGCCGATCCCGCGCAACGTCGCCGACGATAACGTTCGGGCAAACGAATTCCAGGTGCCTCGCCCGCTGCCGTTGCAGGTAGCCGCCGAAGCCAGCGACTTCACCCTGCAGCGCAGTGGCGACAGCCGCTGGATCCTGGCGCAGCGCTCGCCGGCCGAAGTGTGGCCCATCGCTCACCAGTTCTTCGAAGACAACGGCTTCCGCATTGCCGAAGATCGTCCGCAAACGGGTGAGTTCACCACCACCTGGCAGCATTTCGATGAATTGTCGGCATCCATGGCGCAGCGCCTGAGCGGTGCCACGACTGCCGGTGAAAGCGAAACCCGTGTACGGGTTCGTATCGAGCCAGGCGTGCAGCGCAACAGCAGCGAAGTGTACGTGGTCAGCGTCGCTCGTCCGGCGGGCAGCACCAGCGAGCCGGATTTCCCTGCCCGCTCGGTGAACACCGGCCTGGACTCGATCCTGGTCGACCAGATGCTCGCCGGCATGACCCGCGATTCGGAAAAAGGCGGCTCCGTGTCGCTGGTCGCCGCTCGCGACTTCGATGCCCCTAGCCGTGTCGCGATGAGCGAAGACGGCAGCGGCAACCCGGTGCTCAGCGTCGGCGCCGACCTGGACCGCGCCTGGTCCAGCGTAGGCCGCGCCCTCGAGCAGGGCCAGTGGCGCGTGGAAGACATCAACCGCAGCCTGGGCCTCTACTACATCAACCTCGCCGAAAGCGCCCAGCGTGCCGACGACAAGCCCGGTTTCTTCAGCCGTGTGTTCGGCAGCGCGCCGAGCAAGGAAGAGATCGAAGCCCGTGCCGAGCGTTATCAGGTTCGCCTGAGCAAGGTGGGTGACAGCGTCCAGGTCACTGTCGAGAAGAACATCAACACCGTGGCGCCGGCCGATGTGGCCCGCCGCGTACTGGGCGTGATCCAGGACAACCTGGGTTAAGCCATGCGTTTTGCCGTTCTCGGCAGCGGTAGCCAAGGGAATGGCACGCTGATCAGCAGTGAAGACACTCACGTGCTGGTGGATTGCGGTTTCTCCTTGCGGGAAACCGAACGCCGCCTCGCACGCCTGGGCCTGAGCCCCGCACAATTGAGCGCCGTACTGGTGACCCACGAACATGCCGACCACGTGCATGGCGTAGGCTTGCTGTCGCGGCGCTACAATGTGCCGGTGTACATGAGCCGTGGCACCCTGCGGGGCCTGCGCAAGCCGGTCGAGGTGCGTGGCCATTTAGGGTGTGGCGACGTGCTGGAAATCGGCGCGCTGCGGATCGAAGTGGTCGCGGTGGCCCATGATGCGCTCGAACCGACCCAGTACGTATTCAGTGACGGCAAGCGGCGCTTCGGCCTGCTCACCGACCTGGGCTCGCACTGCGCCAAGGTGCGTGACCATTACCAGGGCCTGGATGCCCTGATGATCGAGAGCAACCACTGCCGCGACATGCTGGCGCGGGGGCACTACCCTTATTTCCTCAAGCAGCGCGTTGGCGGTGACTGGGGCCATTTGAACAACCATCAGGCCGCAGGCCTGGTGGCCGAGTTGGGCTGGCAGAACCTGCAGCACCTGGTGCTGGCCCATCTGAGCAGCAAGAACAATTTGCCGCAGTTGGCCCGGCAATGTTTCGTCGACACCCTGGGGTGCGACCCGAACTGGCTGCAACTGGCCGATCAAGATTCAGGGCTCGACTGGCGCCACATCGCCTAGCGTCCCCAAAGGGGCGCCTAGCCCATACTTTTAGCAAGCGGAGCCCATCATGGAAAAACGTGAAGAACTCTACCGCGGCAAAGCCAAGTCGGTGTACAAGACCGACGACGCTGACCGCTTGATCCTGCTGTTTCGCAACGACACTTCGGCGTTCGACGGCAAGCGCATCGAACAGCTGGACCGCAAGGGCATGGTGAACAACAAGTTCAACGCCTTCATCATGCAGAAGCTGGAAGCCGCCGGCATCCCGACCCAGTTCGACAAGCTGCTGGCCGACAATGAAGTGCTGGTCAAGAAGCTCGACATGATCCCGGTCGAATGCGTCGTGCGTAATTACGCCGCCGGCAGCCTGGTCAAGCGTCTGGGCGTCGAAGAGGGTATGAAGCTTGAGCCCTACACCTTCGAACTGTTCCTCAAGGACGACGCCAAGGGCGACCCGTTCATCAACGAATCCCACGTGGTGGCGTTCGGTTGGGGCACCGCCGAGCAATTGGCGAAGATGAAAGAACTGTCGCTGAAGGTCAACGACGTGCTCAGCCAGCTCTTCGACGACGCCGGCCTGCTGCTGGTGGACTTCAAGCTGGAGTTCGGCGTGTTCAGCGATGGCTCCATCGTTCTGGGCGACGAATTCAGCCCTGACGGCTGCCGCCTGTGGGACAAGGACACCCGCAAGAAAATGGACAAGGATCGCTTCCGCCAGGGCCTCGGTGACGTCATCGAAGCCTACGAAGAAGTCGCCCACCGCCTGGGCGTACCGCTGTAACAGCGCTTGAAACGCGCAAGCGCCTGAATTCGCAAATTATTTTGCATCAGGGGCTTCGCGTTTGGCGCGGACGCTGGTATGATTCGCGCCGTTGGAGAGATGCCAGAGTGGCCGAATGGGACGGATTCGAAATCCGTTGTACCTTCACCGGTACCTAGGGTTCGAATCCCTATCTCTCCGCCATTATTCGAAGAGCCCTGAAGCTGAAAAGCTTCGGGGCTTTTTCTTTTCAGGTCGTATGCTTATTTGTAGTGCTGAGCTCCGCTAACTTTCTCCGGACTGCTGCAACGCCTGAATCGCCTTGACCTGATCCTCGACATGCTTGGACAGCGCTCTGATCTCCGACACCTGTTGTTTGGTCTCCTGCACCAGGGCACCTGTATTGCGTCCGGAGTCGAAAACCGTGAAGCACATGGCGGCTATCCCTACCGATGTTGCCGCGACGAAGGCCGCTGCGGACCAGACATTCGCTTTCAGACCTTTCAGGGGGTGAAGTTGCAGTGTCGTCTCATGTTGAAACCGCAGCATATCAGCCTTGAAATCAGCCACCGCCTGACGCATTTCACTGTGAAAATCCGCAACGCGCCGGTCCATCCGTGCTTCCACGGCGGACAGCTTGGCGTTCAGTTCCTCGCGGTTGACATCGTTCATAGGGGCGTCACCACTGCATGATGAGTTACGGGCTGCGGATTCTGCCGTCTTGGCCGCCTTGCCCAGGTATACAGCGCTGTCCATGCGTCCTGCCTGATCTCTCGTATTGGTGTGAAGGTTAGCGGTTGTGCAATCCGTCGTCTGTCGGATCCGTCCGATAACGTGAGCTGGGCAGTGACAAGGTGTGTCCAAAACATCCATTGCGTTAGTGAGTTGTTCATGAAAGTACGGCGACAACAGGTTCCTTTATTAATCGAGGCTGTTTACTGTCAAGACGACCGAGATCAACGATTAACACGGCGATTGATATCACGACTTATTCATAAATTAGTTGCTGATTTGTTGTTGTAAGAAACGTCCGATTTTTTCCGCATCCCTGTCCCTGACCTATCCCGTCTGCCAACCTCCCTGGGTCCCTTCCTCGTTTTATCGGTCTGGAGAGCCCCATGGACGTTGCCCTGTGCACCATCAACAACACCATCTACGACATCGCCACTTTCGAAGCGCTTGGCGAGCCCACCCTGTCGCAGCTGCGTCGACATCTGCTGTGTCCACGCTGTCTGGGTGCGGGGTATTACCGCAAGGCGGCCCGCAGCGGGCAGGCGGCGTGCTTCGGTGCGCGGCCTCACGCCGATTACTGCGACATGGCGGGGCCGGAGAGCAAAACGTGCCTGGGCGATACCTTGGCCGACGCCGATGTCGTCAATAGCGGCGAGCGCATCGAGGTGGATTTCGACTTTGGCGCACAGGCGTTCATTCATGTCGCCGAGTCGCATCCGGATTCGGCCTACGGCCGGAGTGCGCGAGGCACGGGGCAGGGTGGGCAGCGCACGCACACGCGGCAGCGGCGGCTGAGCACGCTGTTGAAGAACCTGATGTTCAGTGAAGACTTTCGCGGGTCCGACCAACTGATCTCCGTGGACACGGGGCTATTTCCGGTGCGTGAGTTCTTCGTGCCATTTGCCCAGGCGCGGGTCGATGAGCGGGGCCTCATGCGCGGCTACTGGGGGCTGGTGTCGGATGCGGCCGCCACGGGCGATCAACCGCCCAGCCTGTGGCTCAATACCGGTGGCCGGCAGGATCTCAGCGTCGTGGTGGGGGCGGACCTGGTGGACGATTTTACCCAGCGTTTCCCTATCATGGAGCTCGAAGACCTGGCGGGCGCCTATGTGTTGGTCTTCGGCTGTGTACGTCTGTCGAAAAACGACAAGAAATACATCGCGGTCAGTGATATCTCGCGCATCACCGTGAATAAGGTGATGTAATCGCCCGCTGCGCAAAACTCAAGACCGAAGGTGGCTATGTTGCTGCAATACGGCGGTGTCACCGTCATGTTTCCCATCGCATTGTTGATCGCCGGCTGGCTATGGCAGGCGCACGCCCGTACGGCGTGCAGGCAGTGGTTGCTCACGGTGGTGGGTTGCTATGTGCTGGTCGGGTTCAGCAAGGTGCTGTTCAAGGGGTGGGGCATTGGTTTGCCGGGACTGGGAATTGCGGTATTAAGCGGTCATGCGATGAACGTCACGCTCATGGTTCCGGTTTTCGCCAGTCTGCTCGTCCGACAATGGGTGCCAGGCTTGCGCTGGCCAGCGGCGGCGCTGGGCATCGCGTTTGGCTGGTGGTTCTCGGTCACCCTGGTGGCGCACCGGCTTCATCCCCTTCCCGAGGCGGTCGCTGGGGCGGTGATCGGGTCGGCGGCAGCGCTGGGCTTTCTTTGGCTTCTGGAGCGGGCCACGCTGCGCGCGGTATCCCCTGCATCCCTGGCGCTGGGCGTGGTGCTGCTGGGGCTGGCCGCCTCCGCGCCCAAGGTTACGGCCGAACGCATGCTCGACCGCTTCGCCACCTCACTGTCTGGCGCCGCCGTACCTTTCACCCATGAGGATCTGCATGCGCGGCGTTCGGCGCTTTGAGCGGTGAGCCCGTGCGAAACCCCCACTGACTGAGCGGCGAGCATTCGCAGCGGGCGTGAGGTGGGTCAGAACTGCTGGGCGGCTCCGCGAGAGTTGGGATACTCCAACTGCTGGACGATCTTGTCCTTGATCAGCAGACGTTTTTCCTTGAGCTTCTTGAGCTGGTCGTCGGGCGCGGAACTGTCCTCTGCCTTGACTACGTCGGCGTCGCTGGCATGGTATTCGGTGAGCAGTTGACTGAGCCTGTCGTCGGTCTTGGCGCGCTTCTCGACTTCTTCCTTGCTGACTTTAAGATCGGCGAACAAATTGTGTTTTACCGGCATCTCGACACCTCTGAGAGTGGTGGGCGGGATTGGGCGCTGTTCCAGAACAGTTCCCGTTCACAGCTTCGACCCCCTGCCGGGGGGTGAATGTTCCCCGGCATTTGCAGAACCGAGCAAAGTCAGTACCCGGTCGCCTATCGAGCAGCGGTGCAGGGAAGTCCACGCAAATCCATGGCAAAAAACTACTGCTGGGGCGGTTCTCGTCGAGTCAACGCCCATGTGCAGGCGGCGTCGATATATACTGCGCGCCATTATTCGCGGGAGAGCCTTGTGGCCATCGACATTCACTGGATTCGCGACGATGCCAGCCTGGCTGAGCATTGCGCCCACTGGCAAACCCTGCCTTACATCGCCGTCGATACCGAGTTCATGCGGGTCGACACCTTCTATCCTATCGCCGGCCTGCTGCAAGTGGGCGACGGCAAGAGCGCCTACCTGATCGACCCGCTGACGATCAGCCAATGGCAACCTTTGTCCGACCTGCTGGAAAGCCCGGCGGTGATCAAGGTCGTGCACGCCTGCAGTGAAGACTTAGAGGTGCTGCTGCGTCTGACCGGCAGCCTGCCGGTTCCACTGTTCGACACCCAACTGGCGGCGGCCTATCTGAACCTGGGTTTCTCCATGGGCTATTCGCGCCTGGTCAACGAAGTGTTGGGGCTGGAGCTGCCCAAGGGCGAAACCCGTTCCGATTGGTTGCAGCGGCCGTTGTCCGATACACAGATCAGCTACGCCGCCGAGGACGCGGTGCATTTGGCCGAGGTGTTCGAAAAACTGCGGCCGCAGCTGTCGGCGGAAAAATACGCCTGGGTACTGGAAGATGGCGCCGAGCTGGTGGCGCAGCTGCGCCGCGAAACAGATCCCTACGAGCTGTATCGCGACGCCAAGCTTGCCTGGAAGCTTTCCCGCGCGCAGCTGGCTGTGTTGCGCGAGCTATGCGCCTGGCGCGAGCGCGAAGCTCGAGCGCGCAACGTGCCTCGCAACCGCATCGTGCGCGAGCAGTCGCTGTGGCCGCTGGCCAAAACCCAGCCCAATAACCTGCAGACCCTGGCCAAGATCGAAGACATGCACCCGCGCACCGTGCGTCAGGACGGCGAGCTTCTGCTAGAACTGATCCAGCGCAGTGCCAGCCTGCCCCCGGAACAATGGCCCGAAGCGTTGCCCGAACCGTTGCCCATCGACGCCTCGGCAGTGCTCAAGCAATTGCGCGCCATTGGCCAGGCCGAAGCCGAACGCCTAGGTATGGCGCCCGAGTTGATGCTGCGCAAGAAAACCCTGGAAGCGCTGCTCAAGAGCGGATATCCCAACGGACCTTATCAATTGCCCGACTCGCTCCGCGGCTGGCGGCGAGAGCGTATGGGGCAGGCCTTGCTCGACAGCCTGGCCAATACCGGAGAACAGCCATGAAACGCATTTGCTCGATCTACAAGAGCCCGCGCCGCAACGAGATGTACCTTTACGTGCTCAAGAGCGATGGCCTGGAGCGTATCCCCGAAGGTTTGCTGGGCGTATTCGGCAAGCCGGTGCACGCATTCGACCTGGTGCTGAGCCCGGAGCGCGCCCTGGCCCGCGAGGATATTCACGTGGTGCTCGAGCATCTGGAAACCCAGGGTTACCACCTGCAGATGCCTCCCGCCGAAGATGAATACATCGAACACCTTCCAGAAGAGTTGTTGCGCCGCAACGACCCGATGTAATCACTGAGTTCTTTTTTACCGCGGCCTTCGTTCAAGCGAGGCTGCGCTTCTGCCCTACGTAAGGTTTTGCAATGACCCGCGTGCTGATCGCCGAACAGGATTACGCCCTCTACGCCAAACTGCTGTCCGAGGCCGCCCCGGACCTCGATATCCTCACCAGCGGCGACTCCGCCGAACTGGCCCGTCTGGCCGTCGACTGCCCGGTATGGCTGGGGCAGCCTGACCTGTTCCTGAACCTGTTGCGTCAAGGCGCCAAGCCTCAGTGGGCGCAGTCCACCTGGGCGGGCGTCCGGCCATTGCTGGCCGACGGTTTGCCCACCGACTACCGGTTGACCCGTGCGGTAGGCGTGTTTGGTCAAGTGATGGCCGAATACATGCTGACCTACATGTTGGGCCATGAACGCGAGGTACTGGCGCGGCTGGTCAGCCAGGTCGAGCGCAAATGGGACTCGCGCCCGGGCTGCAGCTTGTTGGGCCGTCGAGTGTTGATCGTCGGTACCGGTGAAATTGGCCAGACGGTGGCGCAATTCCTCCAGCCTTTTGGTGTGGTCCTGTACGGCATTGCCAGTACTGCCCGCGATCAGGCTCCATTCGTGGAAGTGGCACCCTTGGCGGAGCTGGGACGGCTGGTAGGGCAGGCGGATTACGTCATCAACCTGCTGCCGGACACAGACCAGACCCACGACCTGTACGATGCTGCGATGTTCAAGCGCTTCAACCCGGAGGCGCTGTTCATCAACGCCGGCCGAGGTGTTTCAGTGGTGGATGCGGATTTGGTCGAGGCGTTGAAACAGGGCCATCTAGCCGGTGCAGTGATTGACGTGTGTCGCCAGGAGCCGCTGCCGGTCAAACATCCGTTCTGGACAGCCTGGGGGTTGCTGCTGACTGGGCATAGTTCGGGGCCGACCTCGCCGCTGGCGTTGGTGCGTTTGTTCGTCGAGAACCTGCGGGCGTGGGAGCAGGGCGCGGCGTTGCGTGGGGCAGTGGATTTTTCGCGCGGGTATTAGGGATAGGGTCAAGGTGAGGGGGCCGAACACCGCCACCCTCAACTCTGCTCAGATCGGTTTTACAGACTGAAGTCTCCTTCCGCCGCCAGCTGGCTCAACGGCACCCTGGAACTTGGCAACTCCCGTCCTTGCAGGTATTCGGCCAACGAAGCCTTATCGCCCAACTTGCCAATGGCAATGGCTGCGTGCAGGGCGTATTCGGCCGGGATCTTCAGTTCAGCGCGGGTCTTGTCCTGATCGAACCCTGCCATGCCGTGGGTGTGCCAGCCGCTGATGCTGGCTTGCAACGCCAGATGACCCCACGCCGACCCCGTATCGAAGGTGTGCCACAGTGCAGGGGTTTCCTCGCTGGCACCGGGCGCGGTGAAGGTGGTCTTCGACGCGATGATCACCAGCGCCGAGGCATGCTGGGCCCATGAGCGATTGAATTCATTGAGCAGGCCCAGGTAGCGCTCCCAGTTCGGGGTGCCGCGACGTGCATAGAGAAAACGCCAAGGCTGCGAGTTGTACGCCGAGGGTGCCCAGCGCGCCGCTTCGAAGAAGCTGAGCAGGGTGGGCTCGTCGATCTCGACGGGTTCGAAGGCGCGTGGCGACCAGCGATTGATGAATTGCTCATGGATGGCATAGTCGGCGATACGAGGGTTGTCGCTCATGGCAGCATTCCTGGTGGGCTTAGGGAGCTAATGATTAGGGCGCAACCTACTGCGAATGGCCCTTGGCTGAGAAGTGCTTCCTACCGACAGTCGTCAGGGCTTGGCCGCGGGCATGCATCACACTAGACTGGCGGCCTTTTCAGACGCTGCCTCCGTCTGGACCGTCATTTTCGTACAGGACACCCGGTAACATGGCCGCCAAAGTCGAACCCTTCTGGATCCGCAAGACGCTCGAGCAACTCGACGCCGTCGAGTGGGAGTCGCTGTGCGACGGCTGCGGGCTGTGCTGCCTGCAGAAACTGGAAGACGAAGACGACAGCAGCGTCTATTACACCCGCATCGCCTGCAAGCTGCTGGACATGAAAACCTGTCAATGCAGCGATTACCCCCATCGCAAGCAACAGGTACCGGACTGTATCCAGCTTACGCCCGGTCAGGCTGACCAGTTCAAATGGCTGCCGCCGACGTGCGGATATCGGTTGGTGAGCGAACGTCAGGACTTGCCGCTGTGGCACCACTTGGTCTGCGGTGACCGCGAACAGGTGCATAAGCAGCGCATTTCCCAGTCAGGGAAGATGGTCAGCGAGAAAGATGTGAATGAGGACGATTGGGAGGATTATCTGATCTTCAGGGCGGGGTGATCGTGTCACCAGGGGAGTTGGCGGTGTCGGGGCGGGCGTCTTCGCGGCTGCACGCCGCTCCTACAAGGGCATAACGCTGTAGTAGCTACAGCCGCGAAGAGGCCCGCCCCGCAGAATCACGCCTTGGGCGGCACCACAGGCTCGTCGCCTGTTACGGTTGCGCCCTTGACGGCCGACTCGGCATTCTTTTTCAGGTTCACCAGCTCATCGCCCGCGCGCTCGATCTTGCTGCGGATATCGTCCAGATCGCGGCGGCTGTTTTCGATCAGGGTCTTCGCCGCGCTGTGGCCGGTCCAGCCACGCGCCAGGGCAACGCCGCCAATGGCAATCTGCGCCAGCCCCAGGATACCGCCGCGACGCAGCCCCTTGCCCACGGTGATGACGCCCACGAACAGCGAGCCCGCGCGCTCCCAGCCCTTGACGTTATGGTAGGTCGGTTCGGTAACGGACTTGATGACATCCAAGGTTTTGCTGTCGCTCATGTTCAATCTCCTGATAGGCAGTGATAACAAGCTGACTGCCAAAACGCGGAGCTGTTCCATCGGGCTTACTTGAATTTCGGTCCGGAGCGCGTGTTGTTGCCCTTGGCCATGCGGTCGTAGAGCACCACATTCACCGTGGCGGCCAGGTTCATGCAGCCGGTGGTGGGAATGTAGATGGTGTCTTCGCACCAGTCGCGCACGCTCTGGTCGAGGCTGCCGTCCTCGGGGCCGAAGATGTAGATGGCTCGATCCGGATGCGTGTATTCGGGCAATGGGCGCGCACCGTCCACCAACTCCACCGCCACCGGCGTGCAGCCCAGCGGGATGATCTTCTGCAGGTCGTCGATGCCGATCAGCGGAATATCGTAATGAATACGCTTGGTATCGGTGACGAAGTCACGGGCGCGCTCGTAGCGCTTACCGGTGTAGAACACCGAGTTGACCCCGTAGCAGCCGGCGGCCCGCATCACCGAGCCGACATTTTCAGGAGATTTGGGGTTGAACAACCCGATGCAACTGTACCTTTTGTTCGCCACGTGATCGCTCAGTCTTTCTTCATCAGTCCGGCCAGGGCCGCGAAGGGGTTGTGTGTCGCCTTGGCGATGGTCGGGCTGCTGGTGGAGCCTTCGGCGTAGTACTGCTGGTCGGTATAGCGCGAGTGCTCGTTGTCGTGGCAGTACAGGCACAGCAGCTCCCAGTTGGAGCCGTCCTGCGGGTTGTTGTCGTGGTTGTGGTCGCGGTGGTGCACGGTCAGCTCGCTCAGGCGCTTACCGGCGAACTCCCGAGCGCAGCGGCCACACACATGCGGGTACATCTTCAGGGCCTTGTCGCGGTAGCCGCTTTCGCGCTCGCGCTGGGCATCGGCCAGGATACGATCGAGCTTGGCGGTATGGGGAGTGGACGAACTCATGGGGTTCACCTCGGATAATGACGGTCAGGCGTCATTCTACCGGTTTTCCCAAGCGCCCGCGTGGCCCGCGCAAGCGCCGAGCGGGCCCTGCCGACAGGCGCCGGGACGTGTATACTGCGCGCCGGTTTTTGAGGTCCCCCTGATGAGTACAGAAGATCCCCGTTTCGCCGGTATTGCCCGCTTGTATGGCCTTGAGGGCATGCAGCGCCTGCGTGATGCTCACGTGGCCATCGTTGGCGTAGGCGGCGTGGGTTCCTGGGCCGCCGAGGCAATCGCGCGTACCGGGGTTGGCGAGATCTCGCTGTTCGACCTGGACGACGTTTGCGTCAGCAACGCCAATCGCCAGTTGCATGCGCTGGACGGTACCGTGGGCAAGCCCAAGGTGGAGGTCATGGCCGAACGCCTGCGCGGTATCAATCCGGACTGCAAGGTGCACGCCGTGGCGGACTTCGTCACGCGCGACACCATGGCCGAATACATCACGCCGAACATCGATTGCGTGATCGACTGCATCGACAGCGTCAATGCCAAGGCCGCGCTGATTGCCTGGTGCAAGCGCCGCAAGATTCAGATCATCACCACCGGTGGCGCGGGCGGGCAGATCGATCCGACCCTGATCCAGGTCTGTGACCTCAACCGCACGTTCAACGACCCACTGGCTTCCAAGGTGCGGTCTACCCTGCGCCGTGATTACGGTTTTTCGCGTACGGTAACCCGCCATTACAGCGTGCCTTGCGTGTTCTCCACCGAACAACTGCGTTATCCCAAACCTGACGGCAGCATCTGCCTGCAGAAGAGTTTTGTCGGCGATGGCGTGAAGCTTGACTGTGCCGGTGGCTTTGGCGCGGTGATGATGGTGACGGCGACCTTCGGCATGGTGGCGGCGACCAAGGCGGTGGACAAGATCGTGGCCGGGGTGCGGCGGCCTGCTGACCGGGTCAAGTAGCAGGTGCAAGGGTGGCGCAGGGGATTTTTGCTGCGTTCATCAGGGCCCCATCGCGGGTAGAACCCGCTCCCACAGAGTCCCGTGCCTGACACTGGATCTAAGGCATACCACAGATCTCACAGGGTTCTGTGACCTATCCAGACCTAAGGCACACCACAGACCCCAAAGGATTCTGGGACCTATCCAGACCTAAGGTGCACCACAGATCCCACAGGGTTCTGGGACCTATCCCAGACCTGAGGCACACCCCAGACCCCACAGGGTTCTGGGACCTATCCCAGACCTAAGGCACACCACAGATCACACAGGATTCTGGGACCTATCCCAGACCTAAGGCACACTACAGATCACACAGGATTCTGGGACCTCTCCCAGATATACGGCTCACCGCAGATCCCTTGTGGGAGCGGGTTCTACCCGCGATGGCCGCGACGCGGATTTCAAGTCAACGCCGCCATCCGCTGCAACACCGCATTCAACCCATTGCTGCGCGAAGGCGACAACTGCCGCGCCAGCCCCAGCGCTTCAAACCAACCCGCAAGGTTCAGCGCCCGCAGTTCCTGCGAACCGAGCCCCTGAACCCGTACCAGCAGCAACGCCAGCAAGCCGCGAATCATCCGGGCATCGCTGGCCGCCCTGAAATGCCAGCCTTCGTCGCGCTGCTCCACCACCAGCCACACCGTGCTCTCGCAACCGTGCACGCGATTGGCCTCTACCTTCTGCTCGTCGGTCAGCGGCTCCAGCCGCTCACCCCATTGCATCAGCAGCCGCGCGCGCTGCTCCCAGCCTGGCGCCTGGCTGAAAGCTTCCAGCGCCTGTTGCGCCTGCGCAGAAAGGCTCATCGCAGTATCTCCAAGGCTTTGTCCAGCCCATCAAAGAAGCGTTGCAGATCCCCAGAGTCGTTGTACAACCCCAGTGATACCCGGATGGCGCCGCCCAGACCCAGGTTATGCATCAGTGGCATGGCGCAGTGGTGCCCGGCCCGCACGGCGATGCCCTGATCCGTCAACAAATGCGCCAGGTCGGCATTGTGCACGCCCTGCACCACGAAGCTGGCGAGGGCCACTGCCGGGCTGCCCAGCAGGTCGATCCCGTCGCGATCGTTCAGGCCACGCAACAACTGCTGATGCAGGGCTGCTTCATGGGCGGCCACGGCGTCAGCATCCAGGCCGCTGAGATAGTCCAGGCTGGCCCCCAACCCGATCACCCCGGCGATCGGCGGCGTGCCCGCCTCGTAGCCCAGCGGCGCCGGGTGAAAGGTAGCGCTCTGATAATCCGCCTGGTGCACCATCTCACCGCCGAACTGCCAGTGCTGCAATCGTGCAAGCGCCTCGCGACGGCCGTACAGCACACCGACACCCTCCGGTCCATAGAGCTTGTGGCTGGAAAACACATAGAAGTCGCAGCCCAGTTGCTGCACGTCGTGGCGACCATGCACGACGCCCTGAGCACCGTCGATCACGGTCAGCGCCCCTTGGGCTTTGGCCATGGCCAACAGCGGCGCCAGCGGTTGCCAGGCACCCAGCACGTTGGACAGTTGAGTCACTGCCAATAGGCGAGTGCGCGGCCCGATGATATGAGCTGCGGCTTCGATGTCGATCACGCCAGAAGGGGCCAGGGGCAGTACCCGCAGATTCAGGCCGCCGCGCTTGGCCAACTGCTGCCAAGGCAGCAGATTGGCATGATGCTCGGCCGCGCTGATCACCAGTTCATCACCGGCGCTGAATTCGCCGGCAAGGCCGTATGCCAGGAGGTTGAGCGCACTGGTAGCGCCGTGGGTAAAGATGATGTCCTGTGATGCCCGGGCATTGAGCCACTGCGCTACCTTCTCCCGAGTGCACTCGAAGGCCTGGGTGGCCAGGGCGCCGGGCAGATGCTGGGCACGATGAACATTGGCAGCACCATTGGCGTAGTAGTGGCCGATGGCATCGAGCATTGCCTGTGGTTTCTGGGTGGTGGCAGCGTTGTCCAGATAGGTCTGGTGCTGGCGGTGCAGGGCGGCGATGGCTGGAAAGTCAGAGCGCCAGGGGGAGGCATGAAACATGGTGTGAGGGCCCCGGGCAAAGGGCCCGGCAGATGCGCCGGGCCCTGTATCGCCACTTAGTTGTGAGCGTGCAGCGCTTCGTTCAGCTCGATGGCGGACTTGTGGGTTTTGCACTCCACGGCACCGGTCACCGAGTTGCGACGGAACAGCAGGTCAGGCTGGCCGGCCAGGTCACGTGCTTTCAAGGTTTTGACCAACTGGTTCTGCTCGTCGAGCAGGGCCACTTTGGTGCCTGCGGTGATGTACAGGCCTGCCTCGACAGTGTTGCGGTCGCCCAACGGGATGCCGATACCGGCATTGGCACCGATCAGGCAGCCTTCGCCGACCTTGATCACGATGTTGCCGCCGCCGGACAGGGTGCCCATGGTGGAGCAACCGCCGCCCAGGTCCGAACCCTTGCCGACGAATACACCGGCCGACACACGGCCTTCGATCATGCCAGGGCCTTCGGTGCCGGCGTTAAAGTTGACGAAGCCTTCGTGCATGATGGTGGTGCCTTCACCGATGTAGGCACCCAGGCGCACGCGAGCGCTGTCGGCGATACGTACGCCGGCAGGAACCACGTAGTCGGTCATTTTCGGGAATTTATCGACTGAGAACACTTCCAGCAGTTCGCCCTTGAGGCGCGCTTCGAGTTGACGTTCGCCCAGCTCGGCCAGGTCAACCGCACCCTGGCTGGTCCAGGCGACGTTTGGCAGCAGCGGGAAGATGCCGGCCAGGCTCAGACCGTGGGGCTTGGCCAGGCGGTGCGACAGCAGATGCAGCTTGAGGTAGGCCTCGGGGGTGGAGGTCAACGCAGCGTCTTCGGCCAGCAGGGTGGCGACCAGCGGCTTGTGACTTTCGGCCAGACGGGTCAGCAGGGCAGCCTGGGCAGGGTCGACGTTCTTCAGCGCCTCGGCCAATTGCGAGGCCTGGGTGTTGCTGAAGCTGATGGCCTGGTTGCCGCCGGTGTAGCCCAGGATTGGGGAAATCGCGTCGATCAGTGCAGCGGCCGGATTGACCAGTGGCTGGGCGTAGAAGACTTCCAGCCAGGTGCCTTGACGGTTCTGGGTGCCGACACCGAAGGCCAGGCTGAACAGGGAATTGGACATGAAGATACCTCTTGCAGAATGAGTGCGGGCCGGGCCGTGGTTATTCGAGGGCCGCCGCGTAGATGTCGGGCTTGAAGCCAATCAGGGTCTTGCTGCCGAGCTCCAGCACCGGGCGCTTGATCATCGACGGCTGAGCGAGCATCAGCTCGATGGCCTTGGCCTGGTCGATGTCGGCCTTCTGTTCATCGCTGAGCTTGCGAAAGGTGGTGCCGGCCTTGTTCAACACCACTTGCCAGCCGTGCTCGTCACACCAGCGGGCCAGGTGTTCACGGTCGATGCCCGCGCTCTTGTAGTCGTGGAAGCCGTACTCCACCTGGTGCTCGTCGAGCCAGGTGCGGGCCTTTTTCATGGTGTCACAGGCTTTGATGCCGTAGAGAATATAAGCCATTGATCTAGGAGGGGCTACGAATGCTCCCCACAGTCTCCCGAAAACGAATCGCGGAATTATGCGGCATCGGATGTGTCAACGCCATGACTCTATGGTGACAAGGTTTGATCCAGGCCCATCCAGACCTGGCGTGCAGATGAAACCTCGATGTGAAACCTTGTCGCAGCGCTCCACGTTGTCACAAGTCGTTACCATGGGTGCATCTGTCGAATCAGAAGGAAATCCGCTGCAATGCAAACTGCCTACACCGTGCTGATCTTGCTGATGCTGGTCAGCGTCTCCCGGTTGGTGGCGAGGGTGATCCCGCTGCCGCTGCCCCTGTTGCAGATTGCTGCCGGGGCCATCCTGGCCTGGCCCACCCTGGGCCTGCACGTGGCGCTGGAACCGGAGCTGTTCCTGTTTCTGTTCCTGCCGCCCTTGCTGTTCTCCGATGGCTGGCGCATTCCAAAGCGTGAC
Organism: Pseudomonas sp. UBA4194; assembly: GCF_002379585.1. Taxonomy (GTDB): domain Bacteria; phylum Pseudomonadota; class Gammaproteobacteria; order Pseudomonadales; family Pseudomonadaceae; genus Aquipseudomonas. The sequence goes on along the minus strand of NZ_DFUE01000076.1, from coordinate 28,626 downwards.
CTGTGGCACTACCGTGGCCCGGTATTGATGCTCGCCGTGGGGCTTGTATTGTTCACCGTGCTGGGCGCTGGTTGGTTCATTCATTGGCTGTTGCCGGACATTCCGCTGCCGGTAGCCTTCGCCTTGGCCGCGGTGTTGTCACCGACGGACGCCGTGGCGGTCTCGGCGATCGCCCAGGACCGCTTGCCGACACCGCTCATGCGCATTCTCCAGGGTGAAGCGCTGATGAACGATGCGTCGGGCCTGGTGACCTTCAAGTTCGCCCTGGCGGCGGCTATCACGGGTGTGTTCTCGATCGCCGATGCCAGCGTGACCTTCGTCCTGGTGGCGGTAGGCGGCCTGGCTATCGGCGTCGCGCTGAGCTGGGTGGTGGGGCGCTTGCGCTTGCTGATGATCGCCCGCGGCTGGGATGACCCGGCCACTCACGTGGTGTTCATGTTGTTGCTGCCGTTCGCCGCCTATGTTCTGGCCGAGCGTCTGGGCGCGTCGGGCATTCTTTCGGCCGTGGCCGCAGGCATGATGCAGAGCTGGCTGGACCTGCTGCCGCGCCAGACCCGCACGCGCATTCTCAACCGCAGCGTATGGTCGCTGCTGGAGTTCGCCTTCAACGGATTGATCTTCCTGCTGCTGGGTTTGCAACTGCCCGACATCATCAAGGCGGTGGTCAGCCACGAGCCCACCCTGTGGCCCGCGCTGCTGTGGCGCTGCCTGGAGGTGGTGGCAATCTTCTGCGTACTCCTGGCGCTGCGCTTCGTCTGGGTGCAAAGCACCTGGCGGTCCATCGCGATCGTGCGTCGCCTGCGGGGCAAGAGTGGCCTGACCAAGGTGCCGGACGCCCGCTCCTGCTGGTTGCTGACGGTCGGTGGGGTGCGTGGGGCGGTGACCTTGGCCGGTGTGCTGTCGGTGCCTCTGCTGATGGCGCCAGGGCAGGACTTTCCCCAGCGTGACCTGCTGATTTTCATTGCAGCAGGCGTGATTCTATTGTCGCTGGTGGCAGCATGCATTGCCTTGCCGCTCCTGCTGCGCGGGGTTGTGGCCAGTACCGACGATGGTGGGCGTGAAGAGGTTCGCGATGCCTGGCGGCGTATCGCCGATGCCGCGATACGCTCGCTGGAAGAGGAGGAGCCGGCCGAGAAAGCGGCGGGTCAGGATGCCGCCCAGGCAGCTTTGGCCACCGAGCTGAAAGGGCGGATCATGTCCGAATACCGTCATCAGCTGGACGTATTCAACGACTCCGCCGAAGCTCAGGCGCTGGCACGCCAGATGGATCAGTTGGAACGGCGGCTGCGCATCAAGGCGCTGCGCGCGCAGCGCCTTGCACTCTACGACCTGCGTAGACGCCACTTGATCGGCGATGAGGCGCTGCGCGAAGTGCTGGCGGAGCTGGACATGAACGAAGCCAATCTGGGACAGGGGCGTTGATCCCATTGCGGGTATGCATGCATACCCGCGAGCCTCAGCGCACCGCCACCAGGCTCAGCAGATGCTCTCCCACCCAGGCGAATTGCCCGGTCACTTCATAGCCGTGGTCGAACTCCGGCGACAGCGACGTCAGCAGGCGCATGCGCGCGCGGCCGTCGGCGGACCACTGCAGAACTTCGGCGTGCTCGAAATAGAATCGTTGCCCCACCAGCGGATACAGGGCCTTGAACAGACTTTCCTTGAGCGAGAAGGTCAGCGTCACGCACAGCGCCACCTGGGCCGGGTCCATCCGCTGAATCTCCGCAGGGGTCAGTATCTCGGCGGCCAGTCGTTGCGCGCGAGCAGCGGGCATCAAGCTTTCGGCGTCGAGTCCCAGACCCCGCCAATCCTGCTTGTGTGCGACCACCGCGGCGGCCCAGCCGCTGCTGTGGGTGATGGAACCGGCAATGTCCGCTGGCCACACCGGCGCGCGGTCGTCACCGATGGCGGGCACCCTGTCCAGCCCCGCAAGCGCGCGCAAGGCGTCGCGAGCACAGAGCCGACCGGCGAGGTACTCGGCCTGACGCTTGGCGACCGAACGCTGAACCGACGGTGGAGGTTCGATGCCGCAGCGCTGAAAGTCATCTGCGCCCAGTTCGCTGGAGGCGAAGCGGCTGCTCAGCAACAGGGCTCCGGGTAGCGCATCGGGTAGCGGCCAGTGCTGTCGGGGCGGGGAGAGGCAGGGGGGCAGGGTAGTGTTCATGAGGCGCATTTTGCCCAGCGTCGCGCCGGATGGGAACCGGCTTCACTCACCCCGGGTTTCACCGGTGAACACCAAGGTGTTGCGGCAGCGCCGACACAGGTACCGGCGGCCTTGCCGGACCATGCCGTGGCGCTGGGCGGTGAACGGGAAGTCGCTGCCGTCGCAGGGGCACTTGTAGATGTATCGTGTCACCCGGCGGCGCTTGACCTCGTAGTTGTGGCAGCGATTGGGCGGCAGTTCGTACACGCCGCGCATGATCAACTGCCATTCCTGGCCGTGGGGCTGGATGCTGTCGCCGAACAGCTGATGCGCCACCAGATGGGCAACTTCATGCGCCACTGTTTGCTTGAGAAAGTCGTCGGCATTTTCGCGATAAAGCTGCAGATTGAAGCGCAGCAGGTTTTCATGCAGGTGCGCCACGCCAGCTTTCTGTCCACGCAACTTGAGGCTGACCACCGGGCGTTTGAACGGGCGCTTGAAGAAAGCTTCGGCTTGCAGGTAGCAGGATTCGACGCGGGTATTGAGTTGCTCGGGCATTCTTGAAGACACTCCAGATGGGGCGATTATGCCGTATGTGGGGTGGCGTGCCGAGCCGCTTGTCGGCGATTGCTGCGTAGGGTGCCCTTGCCTCGACTGTCCTGCGATACACCTGGCCCCGCAAACCGCGTAAAATACCCGGCTTTTGTCACACACCTCGCGGATTCCAGCGCTATGGGCACTCTTTCAGTCAACCAGAACAAACTGCAGAAACGCCTTCGCCGCCAGGCCGGGGAGGCCGTCGCCGATTTCAACATGATCGAGAATGGCGACAAGGTCATGGTCTGCCTGTCCGGCGGCAAGGACAGCTACACCATGCTCGACGTGCTGCTGCACCTGCAGAAAGTCGCACCGATCCAGTTCAGCATCGTGGCGGTGAACATGGACCAGAAGCAGCCTGGGTTCCCCGAGCACGTGCTGCCGGCCTACCTCGAGCAACTGGGTGTGGAATATCACATCGTCGAGAAAGACACCTATTCGGTGGTCAAGGAGTTGATCCCGGAAGGCAAGACCACCTGCTCGCTGTGCTCGCGCCTGCGTCGTGGCACGCTGTACACCTTCGCCGACGAAATCGGCGCGACCAAGATGGCCCTCGGACACCACCGCGACGACATCGTCGAGACGTTCTTCCTCAACATGTTCTTCAACGGCTCGCTCAAGGCCATGCCGCCCAAATTGCGCGCCGATGACGGGCGAAACGTGGTGATCCGGCCGTTGGCCTACTGCAGCGAAAAGGATATTCAGGCCTATTCGGATTTCAAGCAGTTCCCGATCATCCCCTGCAACCTGTGTGGCTCGCAGGAGAACCTGCAGCGCCAGGTGGTCAAGGACATGCTGGTGGAATGGGAGCGCAAGACGCCAGGGCGCACGGACAGCATCTTCCGAGGCCTGCAGAATGTGGTGCCGTCACAGCTGGCGGACCGCACCCTGTTCGACTTCCAGAATCTGCGCATCGACGAAAACGCCCCCGTACGCATCGCCAACGTCATCAACCTGTAGCCGCGGCATAAGCCGCGTCCCTGGACCGTGCAGCCGGCTTGCGCCGCTGCTACGTTTTTTCGGGGGCGGCGGTGAGGACTTGCACGCTTAGACGCGGCGTGGCCAGGTCCAGGCCGGCCTCGTCCAGCTGGCGCTTGAGTGCCAGGTTGAACGCCCGCGACACCTCCCATTGCTTGATCGGCCCGGTCTTGAATCGGGCACGCAGGATGGCCGTGCCCGACTCGAAGCTTTCGACCCCTTGAAACTCCAGCGGTGACCAGATATCACGCCGGTGCAGAGGGTCGCTGCGCATTTTCTGCCCAACCTCGCGCATCAGCTTGATCGCGTCGTCGATGCCCATGCTGTGCGGCACCGCCACGCGGAAGATCGCGTAGCCGAACTCACGGGAGTAGTTCTTGATGCTCTTGATCTCGCTGAACGGGATGGTGTGCACGATGCCGTCGATGTCGCGCAGGCGCACGGTGCGGATGGTCAGGCCTTCGACCGTGCCTAGATGCCCGCCGACATCCACGTAGTCGTCGATGGCCAGGGAGTCTTCGATGATGATGAACAAGCCGGTGATCAAGTCGGCCACCAGGGACTGTGCACCGAAGCCTATCGCCAGGCCGATCACACCGGCACCTGCCAGCAGCGGCGTGACGTTCATGCCCATGTTGGCCAGGGCGACGATGGCGGCAATGATGAAAATGGTCACGAACAGCACGTTGCGGATCAACGGCATCATGGTCTGTGCGCGGGCATTGGCCAGGCCTTTGCGTGAGCGGGTCAGGGCGTGGTGAATGCCGGTGTCGGCCAGAATCCACACCAGCCAGGCCAGTATCAATGTGCCCACCAGGCTGGCCAGCCGCACGCTGATGTCGTGGCCGTCGCCTTCGGTGAAGCCCACCAGTGACATGCCCCACACGCGCAGGCCGAGGTCGATGAAAACCACCCAGATGATCATGTGCAGCAGGGTGTAGCAGAAACTGCGCAAGCGGTCCGAATAGAGCGCATGGCGCTTGGGCCCCTTGGCCGGGCGCAACGAGTGCCGGCGAATGAGGCCGTTGATCACCATGCACAGCACCAACAGCACGGCGCACATCAAAGACTGGCGCAGCGCGGTGCTGGTATCGCCAGCGGAGAAGAAGGTGGCGAACAGCGAGATCCCCACCAGCACCAGCGCGGGCAGGTACCAGAAACTGCCGAGGATCTCGATGGTGTCACTCAGGGCTCGGCGGGTAAGGCGTCGGGACAACGGCTGGTTACGGATCAGGTGCGCGATAGGCCGTCGAAAACGCAGAATGAACAGCCCGGTGGACAGCGCTGCCAGCACGTTGGCCACGGTCGCCGTGGTATGCGCCAGGTGCTGGCCCAGTGCGGCCATCATCCGTGGATCGCTCAACGCCTCGCCGAAGGCCGCGAAACTGCCGATCAACCACAGGGGCCGGAACGCCTTGTGGCGCAGGATATTGAGCGCGCGATGACGGTGAGGGCCATCGAGCAGCGAGAACGCGATCACGCAGATGGCCGAGAACAGCGTGCCCACCACCAGGGCATAGGCCAGCACCATGGCCAGGCTCTTGCCCAGCGACGAGGGCAAGGCGTAGCCCACGTAGACCGTGATGATCAGTGCCACCAGCCATGGCCCCAGCTTGCGCAGGGCGAAGCGCAGCAGGTCGAGGGTGCGCGGATGCTGGGGCAGTTCCTCGGACAGGCCGAAGCGGACCCGAACGCGGTGACTGATCCAGATCAAACCATAGGCCAGCAAGCTCCAGACCATGATGATCAGCAGAAATCCGCCAATGATCGGCGGCCACTCGGCCATGGGCAGTGCCAGAGCCTGCAACTCGTCGCGGGCCAGCGCGGCTTCTTCGTCCCAGCGCTTGAATGGGCTGTTTTCGCCGGTAAATTGCTGGTCCAGATGGCCCAGCACGCCACCGATCATGCCCAGCACGCCTTGCTCGGCGGCAGGCTGGGCCTGTTGGGTGCTGTCGCGAAGCTTCTTCAGATCACTCAGCAGCCGGGTCCGCTGCTGGTCGTTTTCCAAGGTCTGGATCACCTGGTCCAGGGACTGACCCAAGGGTTGTGCGGGTTGCTCGGCAGGTTTGCTCGAGCTGCCGCCCAGCAGGCTCGGCAGGCCGACAGCGTGGGCAGTGACCGGAAGCAAAAGGAGAAATGCGAGCGCCAGGCGCAGGAATAGGGCCATCAGTTGGATCACCTGTTGATCGGTGTTTGGGGGAGGCCCGTTGCGAGTGGAGCCCGCTCCCACATCGGTTCCCCGGTCACCTGGAACGCTCTTGTGGGAGCAGATTCTGCCCGCGCTGAGGCCGCCCGTCGTACTACGGTAGCTCAGTACTGGCGTAGAACGCGCCCAACACTTTCACCAGATGAGCCAGATCCTGGCTCCCCGCCAGTTCGCGGATCGAGTGCATGGCGAACGTCGGCAGCCCGATGTCTACGGTACGTACGCCAAGATGGCTGGCAGTGATCGGCCCGATGGTGGAGCCGCAGCCCATGTCGCTGCGCACCACGAAGCTCTGCACGGGCACCTCGACTGCCATGCACAGATGGCGGAAGAACCCAGCTGTTTCGCTGTTGGTGGCGTAGCGCTGGTTGCTGTTGACCTTGATCACCGGTCCGGCATTGAGCTTGGGGCCGTGGTTGGCATCATGCTTGTCGGCATAGTTGGGGTGCACACCGTGGGCGTTGTCGGCCGATACCAGCAGTGAGCGCTGGATACAGCGCACATACTCATCACCTTCGGGCAGCAGGCGTTGCAGGGTCTGTTCGAGCATCGGACCGTCCGCACCGCAGGCCGAGCAGGAGCCGATTTCTTCGTGGTCGGTGCACACCAGCACGCAGGTTTCGTCACCTTCGGCGTTGAGCAGCGCTTGCAGGCCGGCGTAGCAGGACAGCAGGTTGTCCAGCCGCGCGCCGGCAATGAAGTCGCCATGCAGCCCGATCACCGCAGCGTTCTGGGTGTCGTAGAAGCTCAGCTCGTAGTCCAGCACCACATCGGCGTTGAGCCCATGCTCACGCGCCAGTTGCTCGGTTAGCAAGGCGCGGAAATCGATGCGCTCGTCGCCGGCAACCTGGGCCAGCACGGGCGGCAATTCGGTCTGGGCATTGATCGCCCAGCCCTGATTGGCTTCGCGGTTCAGGTGGATCGCCAGGTTCGGAATGATGGCCAGCGGTACCTTGAAGTCGATCAGCTGGCTTTCCACTTTGCCATCGCGCCGGAAGGTCACGCGGCCGGCCAGGGACAGATCGCGGTCGAACCAAGGGGCGAGCAGGGCGCCGCCGTACACTTCGACGCCAAGCTGGAAGAACCCTTGACGCTGCAGTTCAGGCTGGGGCTTGACCCGCAGACAAGGGCTGTCGGTGTGAGCGCCGACCATGCGCATGCCGCCCAGCAGCGGCGATTGGCGGCCCAGCTTGATGGCAATGATCGAAGAGTCGTTGCGGGTGACGTAGTAACGCCCACCGGGCACCGTGGCCCAGCTTTCGCGCTCGTCGAGGCGTTGGTAACCGGCAGCCTCCAGACGTTGCACCAGGCTGGCAGTGGCATGAAAAGGGGTGGGGGAGGCCTTGAGGAAATCGATCAGGCCCTGGTTCAAAGCTTCGCGCATAGAAAACTCCAGACAGCAGTGCGCGAAGTTTACCCCATTCCCGTAGCCGCGGCGTACGCCGCGTCCCTGGGTTTTCCGTGGATCGCTGGGACGCGGCTTACGCCGCGGCTACGTTAGAAGGGGGCGGGGCATTCGAACGTCAGGCGTTCGCCGGTTACCGGGTGGGTGAAGGCCAGCATGCTGGCATGCAGGCAGAGGCGCTCATGGGCGGCCAACGCCTGGTCATGGGCATACAGCCGATCACCCAGCAACGGGTGCCCGATAGACAGCATGTGCACGCGCAGCTGATGGGAGCGCCCGGTGATGGGCGTCAGCTCCACCCTGAACCAATCGCCGCAACGCTCCAGCACTTTCCAGAAGGTCAGGGCATGCTTGCCATGCTCGTGATCGACCACGTGACGCGGCTTGGTCGGCGGGTCGTAACGCAGCGGCAGGTCGACACTGCCACTGTCCAAGGCCGGTTGCCCCCAGGCCAGCGCGGTGTAGGCCTTCTCCGTTTCGCGGTCATGAAACTGACGGGACAGTTCACGATGGCTGTCCGCATCCCGCGCCAGCAGGATGATGCCGCTGGTTTCCCAATCCAGCCGATGCACGATGCGGGCTTCGGGAAAGCCGTTCTCCTGCAGTCGCGTAATCAGGCAGTCCTTGTTGTCCTCGGCGCGGCCGGGTACGGACAGCAACAGGGTGGGCTTGTCGATGACCAGCACGGCAGCGTCTTGGTGAATGATGCGAATGTTCGACAACGGCATGAAAAGTCTATCTCTCAGAAACGCCAACGGCGGCTCGCGAACCCTTTCAGAGGAAAGGGCTCGTGAGCCGCCGCGGAGCCAAGCCTGGGCTTAGCGGTCAGGCAGGGTAATGTTCAATTCCAGAATCGACGTAGTGCCCTGACTGTTGAGGTCGACCTGCACCTGGTCGTTCTCGATATTCACGTATTTGCGAATCACCTCCACCAGCTCCTTCTGCAGGGCGGGCAGGTAGTCAGGGGTAGTACGCTGGCCGCGTTCGTGCGCCACGATAATCTGCAGACGCTCTTTCGCTACCGAAGCGGTATTACCTTTTTTACGGTCCCGAAAGAAGTCGAAAATATTCATTAGCGGCCTCCAAACAGGCGCTCGACCCAGCTCTTTTTCTTGAAATCAAGGAAACGATGGGGCTTTTCCTTGCCCAGCAAACGGTCTACGGCGTCGCTGTAGGCCTGACCGGCGTCGCTCTGGTCGTCGAGGATGACCGGCGTACCCGAGTTGGATGCCTTGAGCACCGCCTGGGATTCCGGGATCACGCCCAGCAGGCGGATAGCCAGGATTTCCTCGACGTCTTCCACGCCAAGCATTTCGCCCTTGTCTACGCGTTCAGGGCTGTAACGGGTAATCAGCAGGTGCTCCTTGATCGGATCTTCACCTTGCTCTGCACGCCGCGACTTGCTGGCCAGCAGCCCGAGCATGCGATCGGAGTCGCGTACCGAGGACACTTCAGGGTTAGTGACCACGATCGCCTCGTCGGCGAAGTACATGGCCAGATGCGCACCCTTCTCGATACCGGCAGGGGAGTCGCACAGAATGAAGTCGTGAGTCTTGGACAGCTCTTCGATGATTTTCTCGACGCCTTCCTTGGTCAGGGCGTCTTTGTCGCGGGTCTGACTGGCGGCGAGGATGAACAGGTTTTCGACGCGCTTGTCCTTGATCAAAGCTTGTTGGAGCGTCGCTTCGCCGTTGACCACGTTGACGAAGTCGTACACGACGCGGCGCTCGCAACCCATGATCAGGTCGAGGTTACGCAGGCCGACGTCGAAGTCGATGATGACTGTCTTGTGACCGCGCAGTGCGAGGCCGGTACCGATGGCGGCGCTGGTGGTGGTCTTGCCCACACCACCCTTGCCGGATGTAACCACGAGAATCTTGGCCAAGGTGTATCACCCCTAGTGAAAAAGAGACTGTGTAGTCCCCGAAAAAACATGACTTCTGAACAAAGGCGGACAGGCTGGCCGGAGGCCTTGCAACCGTCGGTGACCCTCGACCGCGCTATTTGAAAGTTGCGCTTAAAATGGCGGCAGTATCCGTTAAAGACGGGTGATGTTCAACACATCTCCGGACAAGCTGACCTGAACGGGTGTCCCCCACAAGGGATCGCGGCGCAGGTCTTCGGAGACCTTGTACTGCCCGGCGATCGACAGCAGTTCGGCGCCAAGTTGTTGGCAGAAAATGCGTGCCTTCTTGTCGCCCTTGATACCGGCCAGTGCACGTCCGCGCATGGGGCCGTACACATGGATGTTGCCATCGGCGAGAAGTTCCGCACCCGAACTGACCGAACTGATCACCACCAGGTCGCAGCCCTGGGCATAGATCTGCTGGCCACCACGAATGGGCGTGGTGATCACCTTGGTCGGTTGAATCAGCGGTTGTGGTGGCTTCTCCGGCTTTTTTTCTTCCAGCTCCAGTGGCCGTTCGCGCGCGCCGGAAGGTGGCAAGACCGGCAGGTCGATGGCGATGGCTGCGGCAATGTCCTCGATACGACTGGCGCGCACGGCCAGGGTCCGCAGACCGTGATGGCGGCAAACGCGCATCAGGCCGGGCAGATCGATGCTGCCTTGATGGGCAGGCAACTTGTCCAGCGCCAACACCAGCGGCGTGTTGCTGAAGAAATTGGGGGCCTGCGCGACCTTGGCCGCCAACTGGCGGTCGAGGGCTTCAAGGTCGTTGTGCGCCAACTCAAGCACGGTGATGGCGAGCATGCTGCCCTTGAGTTGGAACACGGGTTCCTGGTCTAGCTGATCGGTCTGGCTCATGGTCGGCAAAAAGCGCCTTGTTACGAAAAAAGTGCCGAGACTTATAACGAGAACCACATGGACCTGCAAGCCGCGACGCGCCGATCCCCGGCCAACCCATGTAGAATGCGCGGCCATGTTGCTGTTCGGACTCGTCAATGGAACGCCCGCGCTTTCGTCGTTATTTTCTTCACCCGCGCTTCTGGGCCCTGTGGTCAGGGTTGGGTTTACTGTGGCTGACGGTGCAATTGCCCTACGCTGTGTTGGTCCAGCTGGGGCGCTTGCTGGGCTGGGGCATGTACCGGGTGGCCAGCGAACGGCGCCGGGTCGCGGGGCGAAATCTGGAGCTGTGCTTCCCTCATTTACCGTCCGTCGAAAGAAAGCGCCTGCTCAAGGAAAACTTCGCTTCGACCGGTATCGCCTTCTTCGAAATGGCCATGAGCTGGTGGTGGCCAAAGGCCCGGCTGGCCAAGCTCGCGCACATCCAGGGGCTGGAGCATTTGCAGGAGGCCCAGCAGGCCGGGGAGGGTGCCATTCTCATGGCGTTGCACTTCACTACCCTGGAAATCGGCGCGGCGTTGCTAGGGCAGCGTCATACCATCGATGGCATGTACCGCGAGCACAAGAACCCTCTGTTCGACTACGTCCAACGTCGCGGTCGCGAGCGGCACAATGCCGATTCCCTGGCGGTGGAGCGAGAGGACGTGCGCGGCATGATCAAGCTGCTGCGCAAGGGCAGGGCGATCTGGTACGCCCCCGATCAGGACTACGGTGCCAAGCAGAGCATTTTCGTGCCGCTGTTCGGCATCCCCGCCGCCACGGTCACCGCTACCACGCACTTCGCTCGCCTGGGCAAGGCGCGGGTCATCCCCTTCACCCAGGAACGCCTGGCCGATGGCAGCGGTTATCGACTGGTGCTGCATCCCCCGTTGGCGGATTTTCCGGGGGAAACCGAAGAGGCCGATGCATTGCGCATCAATCAGTGGGTAGAGCAAGCGGTGACGGCGTGCCCGGAGCAATACCTGTGGGCACACCGGCGCTTCAAGTCGAGACCGGCCGGGGCGCCGAAGCTTTACGAGAAGCGCTGATCATTGTGTTGTAAATGCGGGCCCCATCGCGGGTAGAACCCGCTCCCACAGGGTTCTGCCACCTGATCGAACCAGTGCAGACAGCTTGGAGGCCCTTTGTGGCACCTTTCAAAGGAGCCTGCTACCTGATCAAACCAGTGCAGACACCTTTGGAGGCCCTTTGGGGCAACTTTCAAAGGGGCCTGTAGGGCAGAAATTTGTGGAGGACCCCTGTGGGAGCGGGTTCTACCCGCGATGGGGCCCTCACTGACACCCTGCAATCACTCAGCTATCTGCAACTTCCGTGCTTCGGTGTACACATACCGCACTTTCTCGTACTCGAACGGCGAGTTCAGCTGGCCGTAACGGAAGCTGTTGGTGTACCGACGGTCCACCGCACGCAACGCCCACAGCTCCGGATGGTTGCTGCTGACCTCGGCCACGTTGAGGAAGTTGATCTGATTCTCCACGGCAAAATCGAACAGCAGCCCGGTGGTGTCGCGCAGGTTCGAAGGTCCCAGGATCGGCAGGATCAGGTACGCGCCACCTGGCACCCCGTAGAAACCCAGGGTCTGACCGAAGTCCTCGCTCTGCTTGGGAATGCCGAAGTAGGTCGCCGGATCCCACAGCCCAGCCACACCTACCGTGGTGTTGATCAGCAGCCGGCCAGACGTGTCCAGGGCGCGCTTGCCCTTGAACTGCAGCAGGCTGTTGACCAGGCTCGGTACTTCGCCCAGGTTGCTGAAGAAGTTGCTCACGCCAGTGCGCAGGAACGTTGGGGTGATGTAGGTGTAGCCATTGACCACCGGCAGGAATACCCACTCGTCGAAACGATAGTTGAAGTGGTAGACCCGACGGTTGAGATTCTCCAACGGGTCGTACACGTTCAATGCCGTCAGGGTCGAGCGTTCGAACTCACGCTGGTCCAGGCCCGGGTTGAACTTGAGCACCTGCAAGGGCTGTTTGAAGCCATCGCCATCGACCTTCTGGGCTGGAGCTTCGTCGGCCTGAGCAAGGCTGGCGCACAGCAAGGTCGCCATCAACAGGAATTTTCTAGCCACGGAAGAACTCCAGCATAGCGTCGCTGTTGACGCGGTAATTGAGGTTGCCGCAATGGCCGCCGTAAGGATAAACGGTCAGGCGATCGCCAAATGTCTTGCGCAGAAAGCCCAGATCGCCCGGGCCCAGAATCACGTCGTCGGCGTTATGCATCACGCTGATCTTGGTGCTGTTCTGCAAGTAGTCCTTGATGCCGTAGAGGCTCACCTGGTCCACCAGTTGCAGCAGGCTGCCACCGTCGGTACGGGCACGCCACATGGGGATCACCTGCTCGGTCAGGTAGCAGTCGAAATCGCATTGCAGAGCCCGGCGTAGGAACGGCGTCAGGCTGGTGCCTTCGCTGATCGGATACTTGGGTGGAGTGATCAGGCCGCGACGGTTGATCAAGTCGGAGGTGAAGGCAATATCGGCTGCCGAGAAGCGGAACGAGGTGCCGATCAGCATGGCCATCTGTTCGTTGGACAAGTGCTGCTTGGATTGCTGGAAGTCGTACAGCAAGGCGTCGTTGAGGTCGACATAGCCTTTTTGCTGGAAGTAGCGGGTCAGCTTGTTCAGCACCAGTTCATAGAACGTGGTGCTGTTGTTGATGCCCTTGACCTGGGTCTGTACCAGCTTGTCCAGGTTGGTGATGGAGGTGTAGAGATTCACCGGCGGGTTGAGCAGCAGCACTTTCTTGAAGTTGAAACTGCGCCGGGTTTCGTCCAGTTGGCTGACGAAGGCCGCATCCAGCGCGCCCAGGCTGTAACCGGTGAGGTAGAAGTCGGTGATCGGCAGCTTCGGATGTTGAGCGCGTACGCCTTGCATCACGCGGTACAGATCTTCGGCGTCTTCGCGGGTGATGCCGGGCGTGGCGAAACGAGAGGCGGCGCTGATGAAGTCGAAGCTGGTAGGTGACGACAGTTGCACCACGTGATAGCCAGCCTGGTAATAAAGCTTCTTCAGGTATTCGTTGAGTGAGCTTGTGTAGGGTGCGCCGGTACCGGCAATCAGAAAGATCAGTGGCGCGGCATGATCCTGCTCGGCCAGGCGATAGCGCAGTTTCTTCACCGCCCAGAAATTGTCGGGCAGGATGAACTCACGTTCAGGGCGCAGGTTCAGGCTGTAGTCGGCCTGATTGATGTCTTCGTCCAAAGGCAGCTTGGGCCGCAGGTCTGGCGGTGTCGAAGCGATAGTGGCCTCGAACGGGTTGGTCAAAGGATAGCCATAGGTGGCGGGGTCGATATCCTTCGCCAACGCGGACGCACTCATGATGAGGCCGCCAAGCAGGGCAGCGAAGCGCAATGATCGGAGCATGACGGAGTCCCTAGAGGAGAATGCTTTCTTGACGTTCGAGGCTAAGACAACCGAGCTGGTGGCAAGTTGCCAAGCCCCTGAGTTTTTACCGCACAAACAAAACCGTAGCAGCGGCGTAAGCCGCGTCAAAAGGCCGGACGCGGCTTACGCCGCTGCTACAGGGTTTGACCCGCCGGCGCGGATACATGCGGACGCGGCTTACGCCGCTGCTACAGATTGCGGTGTTTGCGGCGGCGCCATTGGCGGGCTACCCACCAGCGCCAGTACACCATGGTCAGGCAATACGCCAGCGCGCCCAGTACCAGCCCGGTGACCAGCGAGCCGAGCAGGAACGGCTGCCACAGCGTCGACATCTGGCTCATCACCCAGTCCCAGGTGTATTCATCAGGCAGATGCCGTGGCGGCTGCCCCATCAACCAGGAGCCCACCTTGTAGGTGCAATAGAACACCGGGGGCATGGTGATGGGGTTGGTCAACCACACCAGGCTGACCGCGATGGGCATGTTTGCGCGCACCAGCACGGCCAGTGCTGCCGCCAGGAGCATTTGCAACGGGATGGGCATGAACGCGGCGAACAAGCCTACCGCCATGGCCCGCGCTACCGAGTGTCGATTGAGGTGCCACAGGTTGGGGTCGTGCAGCAGGCGCCCCAGGAACCGCAATGACTTGTGTTCCCGGATGGTGCTGGGGTCGGGCATGTAGCGCTTGAACAAGCGACGCGGCATAACGGACTCGTGCATATTCGACTGGATGTGTGCCGCCAGTATGCACAGTTTCCCGTTACACATAATTCAGACTTTGTGACATTTGATAAGGGCCATCCCCCGGCCTTTGGCCGTAGCCTTGCGTACAGAGACGTTCATGGAGGATGTCACGCATGCTGCCAAGGAGGATTGGATGCGCGCAGGGATGCTGGCGTTTGCTCTGGGCATGTTGAGCCTGCGGCTGTTGCCCTTGTTGCCGTCACCCGGCTGGCTGGGCTTGGCCGCAGCGGCAGGCTTGTTGTTGGCGCTGACGCGCGGCTTCGCTGTGGGGCTGTTCGTGTTGGGCTTGTGCTGGGCCTGTGCCTGCGCCCAGGTGGCGCTCGATGATCGGCTGGATGCGGCGCTCGATGGCCAGACCGTATGGCTGGAGGGTGAAGTGGTCGGGCTGCCCGCCTACAGCGGCACATCGGTGCGTTTCGAGCTGGCCGAACCCTGGTCACGCCGCGCTGCGTTGCCCAGATTGCTGCGATTGTCCTGGTACGGTGGGCCGGTGGTGGCCAGTGGTGAGCGTTGGCGCCTGGCGGTGAAGCTCAAACGCCCGCGGGGCTCAGCCAACCCCGGCGGCTTCGATGCTCAGGCCTGGGCATTGGGCAGGGGCATCGGGGCAGCGGGCAGCATCAAGGCCGGCGAACGCCTGCGCGAGGCCGGCATGGCCTGGCGGGATCGGCTGCGCAAGCGGCTGCTGGCCGTCGACAGTCAGGGGCAGGGCGCCGGGTTGGCCGCCTTGGTGCTGGGCGACGGCTCAGGGATGTCGCGGACCCAATGGGACACGCTGCAAGCGACGGGCACGGTGCATTTATGGGTGATCTCCGGTCAGCACGTCGGTTTGCTGGCGGGGTTGGTCTATGGCCTGGTCAGTGGTGCGGCTCGGGTGGGACTGTGGCCCCGACGCTGGCCATGGCTGCCGTGGGCCTGCGCCCTGGCGTTCGTCGCGGCACTGGCCTATGGACTGCTGGCAGGCTTTCAGGTGCCGGTGCGCCGCGCATGCATCATGATTGCGCTGGTGCTGCTGTGGCGACTGCGTTTTCGCCATCTGGGTGTGTGGTGGCCGTTGCTGGTGGCGTTGACCCTCGTGGTGCTGTTCAACCCGCTGGTCAGCCTGCAGCCAGGCTTCTGGTTGTCGTTCTGCGCCGTTGCGGTGTTGCTGCTGACGTTCTCCGGGCGCCTGGGCGGTTGGTCCTGGTGGCGAGCCTGGACCCGCGCCCAATGCTGTGTGGCCCTCGGACTGTTGCCGGCCATGGTCGCCCTGGCGTTGCCGATCAGCGTCACGGGGCCGTGGGTAAACCTGGTCGCGGTGCCCTGGATCAGTATCGTGGTGTTGCCCCTGGCACTGCTGGGTACGCTGCTGCTACCCGTACCGCTGCTTGGCGAGTCGCTGCTGTGGCTGGCCGGAGGTGCGCTGGCAGTGCTGTTCGAGGTGCTCGAACAAGCCGCCGCACTGGCACCGGCCTGGTTGCCTCCTGGCCTGTCCCCGGGTTTGTGGGGACTGATGGTGATCGGGACGCTGCTGTTGCTATTGCCGGCAGGCATTCCATTGAGACTGCTCGGGGTGCCGATGATGGGGCTGGCGCTGTTCGCGCCCCGCAACGGGCCGCCCCACGGGCAGGCCGAGGTCTGGCAGCTGGATGTCGGACAAGGGCTGGCGGTGCTGGTGCGCACCGCTCATCATCAATTGCTGTACGACGCCGGCCCGGCCATGGGCGAGACCGATGCCGGCACCAGTACGGTGGTGCCAAGCCTGCTGTCCGTCGGTGTGAGACGCCTGGATACGCTGGTCATCAGCCACGCGCACCTGGATCATTTCGGCGGCGCCGGCAGCGTTCGTCGCCGCCTGCCGGTGGCGCGGGTCATCAGCGGCGAGCCGCAGGCACTGCCCCCGGCATGGCAGGCCCAGGCGTGTGAGACGGGTGCCGCATGGGAGTGGGACGGCGTGCGCTTCGAGCTTTGGCGCTGGAGTGCTGCTGCGCACAGCAATGCGGCTTCCTGCGTGCTCAGGGTCGAGGCCAACGGCGAGGTGTTGCTGCTCGGTGGTGACATCGACGCCGCGGCTGAGCAGGCGCTGCTCGCCAGCGCTCTGCCCGTTCAGGCCCATTGGCTGCAAGCCCCGCACCACGGCAGTCGCACCTCCTCGAGCAAGGTTTTTCTGCACGCCGTACGGCCCCAGGGCGTGCTGATCTCCCGCGGTCAGGGCAATACCTTCGGCCACCCCCATGAAACCGTCCTGGCACGCTATCGGGCGATGGGCATTGCGGCCTACGACACTGCGCTGCTCGGCGCCCTGCGGGTTCAGCTGGGCACCTATCAGCCAGTGCAAGGCTGGCGGGCGCAGCGACGTTTCTGGCGTGATCCGGTGCAGGCGCCCTGAGCGCTCCAGCCGTCATCGCGCTATTCGACGCGCTCGACCCCTATGGTAGAGTGGCGGACTTTTGCAAGGGGATAGCGACTGTGTGGGAATTGGTAAAGTCTGGCGGCTGGATGATGTTGCCAATCATAGTAAGCTCCATCGTCGCCCTGGCCATCACCGCCGAACGCCTCTGGACCTTGCGCGCCAGCCGGGTTGCGCCGGCCCATCTGGTCGGCCAGGTGTGGCGCTGGATGAAAGACAAACAGCTGAACAAGGAAAAGCTCAAGGAGCTGCGCGCCGACTCGCCTTTGGGTGAAATCCTGGCCGCCGGCCTGGCCAATTCCCGGCATGGCCGCGAGATCATGAAAGAAAGCATCGAGGAAGCCGCCAGCCGGGTCATCCACGAGCTGGAGCGTTACATCAGCACCCTGGGCACTATCGCTGCCATGGCGCCGCTGTTGGGCCTGTTGGGCACCGTGCTGGGCATGATCGACATCTTCAGCTCCTTTACCGGTTCCGGCCTCAGCGGTAACCCCGGGGTCATGGCTGGCGGTATTTCCAAGGCTTTGGTGACCACCGCCTCGGGTCTGATCGTGGCCATTCCGGCGCTGTTCTTCCATCGCCTGCTGCAGCGCCGTATCGATGAGCTGGTCGTGGGCATGGAGCAGGAAGCCATCAAGCTGGTGGAAGTGGTGCAGGGGGACCGCGAGGTCGATCTGGGCGAGGACAAAGCGTGAAATTCCGCCGTCGAAGCCGAGAAAACATCGAGCTCAACCTGATCTCGCTGATCGACGTGGTGTTCGTGCTGCTGCTGTTCTTCGTGGTCACCACCACCTTCACGCGCGAAACCCAATTGCGTGTCGAGCTGCCCGAGGCAGTGAACGGTGCACCCGAGCAGGCCGCCAATCTCAAGCGGCTGGATATTGCCATCAGTGCCGAAGGTGTCTATGCCATCAATGACGAACTGCTGCCCAAAAGTGATCTGAGCACCTTGATGGCTGCGCTGCAGAGAGCCTCGGGTGGCGACAGCACGCTGCCGTTGTCGATCAGTGCCGATGGCAAGACCCCGCATCAAGCGGTTATCACTGCCATGGACGCCGCTGGCAAGCTGGGCTTCGGCCAGATCAGCATGACCACGGTCGAGGCGCAGGCGAATCCCTGATGGCCTTCGCCGAGCGCTTGACCGCCGCATGGTATGCGGGCCACCCGGCCCTGATGTTGCTGCGCCCGCTGGAGTGCCTGTACCGGCGCGTGGTGGCCAGTAAACGGCGGCGCTTCGAAGCCGGCGAGGGTGATATCTATCGTGCCCCGGTACCGGTGCTGGTGGTGGGCAATATCACCGTGGGCGGTACCGGCAAGACACCGATGATTCTCTGGCTGATCGAGCATTGTCGCCAGCGCGGCCTGCGCGTGGGCGTGGTCAGTCGCGGCTATGGCGCCAAGCCTCCAAGCCTGCCCTGGCGGGTAAGCGCCGAGCAGGACCCGGCGCAGGCCGGTGATGAGCCGCTGCTGATTGTCCAGCGCAGTGGCGTGCCTTTGATGATCGATCCCGATCGCAGCCAGGCGGTGCGCGCCTTGCTCGCCAGCGAGCCCCTGGACCTGATTCTGTCCGACGATGGCCTGCAGCACTACCGCCTGGCTCGGGACATTGAACTGGTGCTGGTCGACGCTGTGCGGGGTTTGGGTAATCGTCGCTGCCTGCCGGCCGGCCCCTTGCGCGAGCCTGCCGAACGCCTGCAGTCGGTCGATGCAGTGCTGTACAACGGCGCCAGCGCGGATCGCGACGGTGGTTTTGCCTTCACGTTGCAGCCCCAGGCATTGATCAACGTCCGGACCGGGCAACGCCAGCCCCTCGAGTATTTCCCAGCGGGTCAAGCGCTGCACGCCGTCGCCGGCATCGGCAACCCCCAGCGTTTCTTCGCCACGCTGCAGGCGCTACACTGGCAGCCCATCGCGCACCCCTTTGCCGACCACGCGCCGTTCACGGCCCAGGCCCTGGAGTTCCATCCGGCCCTGCCGCTGGTGATGACCGAAAAGGATGCGGTGAAGTGCCGTGCCTTTGCCGGCGCCGACTGGTGGTACCTGGCTGTGGATGCGCAACCGTCGACAGCCTTCCGGGCCTGGTTCGACCAGCGCCTGGCCAGCCTGAAACTCTGATTCATTTCGTCTTCAAGGACTCTTCGATGGACACCAAACTGCTCGACATCCTCGCCTGCCCCATCACCAAGGGCCCGCTCAAGCTCAGCGCCGACAAGACCGAGCTGATCAGCAAGGGCGCAGGCTTGGCCTATCCGATCCGTGACGGCATTCCGGTGATGCTGGAAACCGAAGCACGCACCTTGACCGACGACGAGCGCCTGGATAAATGACTACCGCGTTCACCGTGGTGATTCCGGCGCGTTACCAGTCCACGCGCCTGCCCGGCAAGCCGCTGCAACTGATCGCCGGCAAGCCGATGATTCAATGGGTGTGGGAACAGGCCTGCAAAAGCAGCGCCGAACAGGTCGTGGTCGCCACCGACGATCCGCGTATCGTCGCCGCTTGCCAGGGGTTTGGCGCCCAGGTGGTCATGACCCGCGCCGATCACGAATCCGGTACCGACCGCCTGGCCGAAGTCGCCCAGGCGCTGGGCCTGGCGGCCGACGCCATCGTGGTCAATGTCCAGGGAGACGAGCCGCTGATTCCACCGGCGTTGATCGATCAGGTCGCGGCCAATCTCGCCAGCGCCCAGGCCGCCGCCATGGCGACCTTGGCCGAGCCGATCGTGGACGTCGAGTCGCTGTTCAATCCGAATGTGGTCAAGGTGGCGACCGATGTACACGGCCTGGCCCTGACCTTCAGCCGGGCACCGTTGCCGTGGGCCAGGGATCAGTTCGCCGAAGATCGCAGCGAGTTGCCTGCTGGTGTTCCGTACCGTCGCCATATCGGCATCTATGCCTACCGCGCCGGCTTTCTTCAGGATTTCGTGGCATGGGGGCCTTGCTGGCTGGAAAACGTCGAGCGTCTGGAGCAGTTGCGTGCCCTGTGGCACGGGGTGCGCATTCACGTTGCTGATGCCGTCGAGGCGCCACCGGCGGGCGTGGACACACCCGATGACCTGGAGCGCGTAAGGCGCTTGCTGGGGGCCTGATGGTGCGCATGTCGACGAGCCCTCCGGCTTTGATGCAGGTGGCGTCATGAGCCTGGATCTGCGCGCCAACGTTTCTCTGAAACCGTTCAATACCTTCGCCATCGATGTCAGTGCCCGATGGTTCGTCGAGGTGAAAAACGACGCGCAACTGAAGGACGCGCTGGCGCTGGCCCATCGACAGGATCGTCCGGCGCTGGTGATCGGCGGTGGCAGCAATCTGCTGCTCACCGGCGACGTCGATGCGCTGGTCATTCGCATGGCCAGCCGTGGCGTACGGGTGTTGGATCAAGCCCGTGAGCAGCAGATAGTCGAGGCAGAGGCCGGCGAGCCCTGGCATCCTTTTGTGCTCAAGACCCTGAAGATGGGGCTGGTTGGCCTGGAAAACCTGAGTCTGATTCCAGGCACCGTGGGTGCCGCGCCGATGCAGAACATCGGCGCGTATGGGGTCGAGATCAAGGATGTGTTTCACAGCCTTGTCGCGCTGGACAGGCACACGTTGGAGCAACGAGTGTTCACTCTGGAGGAGTGCGAGTTCGGCTATCGCGACAGCCTGTTCAAGCGCGAGCCCGGGCGCTGGGTCATTCTGCGTGTGCGTTTCGCGCTGTCCGCCAGCGCCGCGTTGCATCTGGACTACGGACCTGTTCGCCAACGTCTGGCAGAGCGCGGTGTCGAGCAGCCAACAGCGATGGACGTCAGCGAGGCCATTTGCAGCATTCGCCGGGAGAAGCTGCCCGATCCGACCACGCTCGGCAACGCCGGCAGCTTCTTCAAGAACCCGGTGGTGATGGCCGAAGTGCTGGAGAACATACGTCGCGAACATCCCGACGTGGTGGCATACCCACTCGCCAATGGGCAGGCAAAGCTGGCCGCCGGGTGGCTGATCGAGCGCGCCGGCTGGAAAGGTTTTCGCGACGGTGATGCGGGCGTGCATCGACAGCAATCCTTGGTACTGGTGAACTATGGTCAGGCCACCGGGGCTCAGCTGCATGCCCTGGCACAGCGCATCCAGGCCGATATCCAGAAGCGCTTCGCTGTGGTGCTGGAAATGGAGCCCAACCTGTACTGATGACTGCCTATCGCGCCCCCTGTGCCGTGATTCTCGCCGCCGGCCACGGCCAACGTTACCAGGCGCTGGCCGGACAGGGCGTGGACAAACTCCTGGCGCCTTGCCAAGGTCTGGACGGCGTCGAGCGAGCAGTGTTCGAGCATTGCCTGTTGAACCTGAGTCAGGCTGCCGTGCGCCGGGTCGTCGTCACCCGGCCGCACAAGCGCGACGTCCTCGCTCTGGCGCGAGCCTATGACTGCGAGGTGGTATTGCTCGATTCCGCGGGAATGGGCGACAGTCTGGCCGCCGGTGTGGCAGCGAGCGCGGACGCTGCCGGCTGGCTGATTTGCCTGGGGGATATGCCTTTCATCCAGCCCCGAACCTTCCACAGCGTATTGACTGCCTTGTCTGACGAAGTTATCTGCGTGCCGGTCGGGCAGGGCGGGTATGGCCATCCCGTGGCTTTCGGTGGCGCATTCAAGAAGTCGCTGCTGGCACTGCGCGGCGATCAGGGCGCGAGAAGGCTGTTCGCTGCCGGAGCCGTTCAGCAAGTGCTGACCGATGACCCTGGTATCTATCGTGACATCGACGTGCCCACCGATTTGGGATGAGGCAGGCATCGGACTGATCCGGCCAAACGACGGGCACAAAAAAGGCCACTTTTTCAAGTGGCCTTCTTCGTTGTTTGGTTGCGGGAGCCGGATTTGAACCGACGACCTTCGGGTTATGAGCCCGACGAGCTACCAGACTGCTCCATCCCGCGTCTGTGTGGGCTATTCTACAGCGCAGCCGTGGCTTGTCAAACGCTCATTTCGGGAAAACTCTTTTCGTTCAATCGGTTAGGGGCCGCCTTAGGCGGTTCGAAGCAGGCTGGGCGGGGGTTTCAGGGCTATTGGTGGCGTCTTTTCGATTGATGAAATAAATCCTGGGCTTTGGTTTCAGGTGCCAGTTCAGTGCGCTGGTGGGATAATACCGGTCCTGTTGTACGAATAATCCACCGGATTGGTAGTCTGTCCACGCCATGACGCAGCGCAAGATCATCCACGTCGACTGTGACTGCTTTTATGCAGCCATTGAAATGCGCGACGACCCCAGTCTGGCCAGCAAGCCGCTTGCCGTAGGGGGCTCGGCCGAGCGCCGTGGAGTGATCGCCACGTGCAACTATGAGGCCCGTGCATACGGAGTGCGCTCGGCCATGAGCTCGCGGCATGCCGTGAAGCTGTGCCCCGACCTGACCATCGTCAAGCCACGCATGGACGCCTATAAGGAAGCTTCACGGGAGATTCAGGGCATATTCCGGGAATACACCGATCTGATCGAGCCCTTGTCACTGGATGAGGCCTATCTGGATGTGTCCGAATGCCCGCATTTTTCCGGCAGCGCCACGCGCATTGCCCAGGACATCCGGCGCAAGGTCGCGCAAAGGCTGCACATCACGGTGTCGGCCGGGGTAGCGCCGAACAAGTTCTTGGCCAAGATCGCCAGTGACTGGCGCAAACCCAATGGGTTGTTCGTGATTACCCCGCCAGAAGTCGAGGATTTCGTCGCGGCATTGCCGGTGAAGAAATTGCACGGCGTGGGTAAGGTGACGGCGGACAAGCTCACCCGGCTGGGTATCGAGAGCTGCCTGCAACTGCGCGACTGGAGCAAGCTGAAACTGGTCCGCGAGTTCGGCAGCTTTGGCGAGCGGCTGTACAGTTTGGCGCGGGGAATCGACGAGAGAATCGTGCAGAACGACAGTCGCCGGCAGTCGATCAGTGTTGAAAACACTTACGAGAGCGACTTGCCAGACCTGGCCAGTTGCCTGGCTAAGCTACCCGAACTGATGCTGACCTTGAGCGAGCGCATGAGTCGGATCGACAGCAGCTATCGTCCAGGCAAACCTTTCGTCAAGGTGAAGTTCCACGACTTCACCCAAACCACCCTGGAGCAGGCTGGGGCGGGTCGAGACCTGGGCAGCTACCAGCAACTGCTCAGCCAGGCGTTCGCCCGGGGCGGCAAGCCTGTGCGCTTACTGGGTATCGGTGTGCGGCTGGAGGACTTGCGTAGCGCCCATGAGCAGTTGGAACTGTTCGAAAGGCGCTGAGCGATCGCTCACTTGGTTGCTTGTGCCACCACCCGACCGGTTTCCTTTTTCAGCAGCTTGAGAAATTCCTGCTGCAATTCAGGATCGTTGCCGGTCAACTCGATCAAGCTTCGCTCCAGCTCGCTGGCTTCGTTCTCGAGGCCCAGTTCGGACAGGCGCTTGACCCGGTGCACCCACTGGCTGACCTCGTCGTCTTCCAGGTCGTCATAGATCAACGCATGAGCCTCGACCAGCTTGCTGCGCAGGCTCGAACCGATGGACAGCAGTGCAGTGGACCTGGTCTGGCTTTCCTCGTCGACAACGCTGAATTGCAGGCGGGGCACGCGGGTCAGGTCCTGCTCGGCAAAGGGGCTGTCGAGCAGGTCGATGCGCAGCAGACCATTGCGATCGGTTTCCAGATCGTAGGTCTTGCGTCCGGCGGTCACCTGAACAGCGCGCTCACTCCAGGGCAGGCTGGTGTGCTCCAGGCGCTTGTCTTTCTGCAACTCGTCGATACCGGCCAGGTTCTGCTCGGCGCGGCCATTGGACTGGGTGTTCATGAACGGGTTGAGCCCAGCGAAGCCGTAGCCGATCCAGTCCTTGGTAACGCTCTCCGGCAAACTGCCGAAGGTCGCCACATTGACCACGTTGGCGCCCAGGCCTGCCACCACTGCTACCGCGCCGAGCGGGATCTCGTAGATTTCCCGCCAGGGTTGGTAGGGCGTGTAGCGGTCATAGTGACGGGTGGTTTCGAAGGTGGTGACTTCGAAGTCCTTCAATTCATGCACCCGCACTCGGCGTTGTGGCTGCTCCATGATGCTGGGCTCGCCCACGTCGATCTGCAGCGTGTGCTCCAGAAGCTTGCGCTCCACCCGCTCTTCCTGTTCGTTGCGCTGGGACATGTGGTTGGCACAGCCACTTACCAGCAAGGCGCCGCACAAGGCGGCGCCCCCAAGGGTCAAGGTCGGTTGCTTGAACATGGGTTCTCGAGTCTGTCAGCGGCGCACGCGAGCCTGGATGAAAGACAGCACGTCGGCTACCGGGAGTGCTTGAGGCGCGCTTTCGCTGCGGTTCTTGTACTCCAGATTGCCGTCGGCCAGGCCGCGGTCGCTGATGACGATGCGATGCGGGATGCCGATCAGCTCCATGTCGGCAAACTTGATGCCGGGGCTGGTCTTCTTGTCGCGGTCATCGAGCAGCACTTCGTAGCCGGCCGCAGTCAGCTCGGCGTAGAGCTTGTCGGTGGCCTCGCGAACCTGCTCGGTTTCATAGCGAAGCGGCACCAGTGCGACCTGGAACGGCGCCAGAGTGTCACTCCAGATGATGCCGCCTTCGTCGTTGTTCTGCTCGATGGCGGCAGCCACTACGCGGGACACGCCGATGCCGTAGCAGCCCATGGCCAGGGTCACGGGTTTGCCGTTCTCGCCCAGCACCTGGCACTTCATCGCTTCGCTGTACTTGGTGCCCAGCTGGAAGATATGGCCCACTTCAATGCCGCGCTTGATGGTCAGGGTGCCTTTGCCGTCAGGGCTTGGGTCACCGTCGACGACGTTGCGCAGGTCGGCGACTTCCGGCAGCGGCAGATCGCGCTCCCAGTTCAGGCCGAAGTAATGCTTGTCGTCGATATTGGCACCCACGCCGAAGTCGCTCATCAATGCGACCGAGCGGTCGATGATGCAGGGCAGTGGCAAGTTCAGCGGGCCGAGGGAGCCTGCACCGGCGCCAATGGCGTCACGCAGTTCAGCTTCGCTGGCCATGACCAGGGGGCTGGCCACCAGCGGGTGGTTGCTCGCCTTGATTTCGTTGAGCTCGTGATCACCCCGGATGATCAAGGCAATCAGCTTGCCTTCTTCTGCGGCGTGAACCACCAGGGTCTTGACGGTTTTCTCGATAGCCAGGCCAAAGTTTTCCACCAGTTGCGCGATGGTCTTGGCGTTCGGCGTGTCGACCAGGCGCAGTTCCTCGGTGGCGGCACCGCGGGCGGTTTCGCGAGGAATGGCTTCAGCCTTCTCGATGTTGGCGGCGTAGTCGGAAGTGTCGCTGAACACGATATCGTCTTCGCCGGACTCAGCCAGCACGTGGAACTCGTGGGAGCCAGCGCCGCCGATGGAACCGTTGTCGGCCTCCACTGCGCGGAATTTCAGGCCCAGACGGGTGAATATATTGCTGTACGCCTGGTGCATGCGGTCGTAGGTGACCTGCAGCGACGGCTGATCAGCGTGGAAGGAGTAGGCGTCCTTCATGATGAACTCGCGGCCGCGCATCAGGCCGAAGCGTGGGCGGATTTCATCGCGAAACTTGGTCTGGATCTGATACAGGTTGATAGGCAGCTGTTTATAGCTGTTCAACTCATTGCGCATCAGGTCGGTAATGACCTCTTCATGGGTAGGACCTGCGCAGAAGTCGCGGTCGTGACGGTCCTTCAGGCGCAGCAGTTCAGGACCGTACTGTTCCCAGCGCCCCGATTCCTGCCACAGTTCTGCCGGCTGGATGCCAGGCATCAGCACTTCCAGGGCGCCAGCGGCGTTCATTTCTTCGCGCACGATGTTTTCAACCTTGCGCATCACACGAAGACCCATCGGCAGCCAGGTGTAGAGGCCCGAGGCGAGCTTGCGGATCATGCCGGCACGCAGCATCAGCTGATGGCTGATCACGACCGCATCGGAAGGGGTTTCTTTCTGTGTGGCGAGCAAATATTGACTGGTGCGCATGGTTGACCGTTGTCTGTTGCTGAATTTTATAGAGGCCTGGCATTGTACGGCGGTGATCCGGCGACGTACAGGCGTAGGGCTTGCCGCTTTATGGCTGGGCAATTGGCAGGCAAAGAAAAGCCCGGCATGGGCCGGGCTTCTCGAGGTATTGCTTGCCCTGGGCGTGTTACATGATGCTCAGAGGGTATTCCACGATCAGGCGCAGGTCGTTGTTGGACGGACCGTAGTCTGCATCGTATGCGTTGTTCGCGCGGTATACAGCGCTACGCAGGCGGAAGGACATGTCCTTGATTGGGCCCTGCTGAACGACGTATTTTGTTTCGAAGTCCCACTCGTGCTCTTTGCCTTCCTCGCCGTTGCTGGCTTCGATGTTATCGCCAGTGATGTAGCGGGTCATGAAGCTCAGACCAGGCACGCCGTAGGTAGCCATGTTGAGATCGTAGCGAACCTGCCACGACTTCTCTTCGGCACCGACGAAGTCGGAGTACTGAACGGAGTTGTTCAGGAACACGGTACCGCCGCCGTCGACGCCGTAGTTGTAGCCGGTGTCGCCGGAGCTGCGCTGGTAACCCAGGGTGAATTTGTGCGCGCCCAGGCTGTAGGCCACGGCAGTGGACCAGATCTTGTTGTCGACTTCGCCGCCCAACTCCTGCTCTTGGCTCTTGGTACGGTAGGCGTTGAAGTCAACGTTTACCGACTGGATGTCGTCGATTGGCAGGGTGTAGTTCAGGTTGACGTACTGACGCTTCCAGTAGTCTTCAACGTCGGAAGCTGCAACGGTAGCGCTGAAGTTCTTGGTGAAGGCGTAGGTGGCGCCGGCGATGTCAGCCGATTTCAGGCCGCTACCAACAATGGAGTCATAACCCATGCCGGTCTGTGCGCTCATGGCGGTGAAACGACCGATGTTCAGGGTGAGGTTTTCGATCTCGTTGCTGGTGATCGAAGTACCGGTAGCCACTTCAGGCAGCAAACGACCGTCGTCGGTCGCGAAGACCGGGCTGGCGACGATTTGTTGGCCATATTTCAGTACGGTGTTGGAGACACGGAACTTGACGGCCGCGCCACCTTTGGTCTGGCTGTGTTCCAGGTTGCCGTCGCTGTCACTGGCGAACAGGCCGTTGCTGCGGCGGCCGGTGCCACCGTCAAGGCGCACGGAACCGAAGCCCAGAACGTCTACACCGGTACCGATGGTGCCTTGAGTGAAGCCCGACTCGTAGAACATCTGCGCGCCAAGACCGGTGTCTTCGCGGTAGCCCTTGTCGGAGCCGGCGGTAGGGTTGCCTGCACCATGCTTGTAGTCACGGTTCATGTACAGCGCACGCAGCTTCAAGTTCAGGGTGCTGTCTTCCACAAAACCCTTGGACTCGGCCTGGGCAGAAGGCTGCAGTTCCAACGCCTGTGCCATTTGCGAGGTGCCGGCCGTTACAGCCAGTGCGATCATGCTCCACTTCATCACGCGCATCGTGATTTGCTCCTTTGGTTTTAAGAAGAGTAACCACTGCCTCACCTGTTTTTTTATCTGAGGCAGTTCTTTCTTTTATTGACGGCGCAAAACTTATATCACGCCGGTCATGTTGGCGATACTTGCAAGTCTGCCTGTATCCGTTCTTTACGCCGTGGCGTTAACAGTTACGTCGGTGTCGCAAATCACAGCCTCGTGTTTCAGGCTGCACAACTTCAGCACCGCTTTCTTAAACACCAGGTCAGGTTTTCTGACACTAGCGACTTTGAAAACGCCATGGCCCAAACCATGCAACTGTCGCTGTTTGCCGCCGGTCCGCGTCTTCCCACGCTGCCCAGACGGCCATGTCAGTACCAATGCAACAAGCGTGCACAAACGTGCCAGCAGTTCACGATTTTTTCACTTTTTTTTCCGGTACCTCTCAAAGCCTCATAAAAACGGGGGGCTAAGGCTTTTTTGGTCCATGACGGTTCCGTAGTCACCACCATCAAGAGGCCCTCCATCAGGCTAAAACGTTACCGCTCGGCCGGCCAAGTGGGTAGCGCACGGGAACACTGCGCACTGATTCCAACCAGCCCGTACCT
Organism: Pseudomonas sp. UBA4194; assembly: GCF_002379585.1. GTDB lineage: Bacteria > Pseudomonadota > Gammaproteobacteria > Pseudomonadales > Pseudomonadaceae > Aquipseudomonas. Next base: position 1,030 of record NZ_DFUE01000076.1, on the reverse strand, counting down.
TTTTGGTGCGAAAAGTAGCGCCTGGAACACAGAGGCTAGCCCAGGTCCACGATTTGGCAACCTGCACCCTGATGAATGAATCACCACTGGTCAGCCAGTTACGTGACTTTCTGCATGCGCGGTATGAGGAGTTCGGCTCTCCAGTCGCGAACGGACCGGCGGCTCGGATCGTCCTGGGGCATCGGGCACCATTGTTGTGCCGACTCTTGCTCGAGATAGGGCAGGGCAGCGCTGTTCGATAGCAGGGCGGTAAGCGCATCGCAAAGCGCCTCCGTGAAGCTTCGGTCAAAGCGGGGTATCCTGTGCGCTGGAAATTGCTAGCCTGACCGTGCATCGGTCCCACAGCCCATCGGAGCATCCTGTGTTCAGCCTTGACCCCCGCCTTGTGCAAGATACCCATGTCATCGGCGACTTTCCCCTGTGTCGTCTGCTGTTGAGTAACGACAGCAACTATCCATGGTTCATTCTGGTGCCACGACGTGAGGCAATCACCGAATTGTTTCAACTTGATGACGCTGATCGCGAGCAATTGTGGAAAGAAACTAACGTCCTGGCTGAGTTGCTGCATCGCAGTTTCAAGGCAGACAAGATGAACATCGCGACACTGGGTAATGTAGTTAGCCAGCTACATATGCACGTGATCGTTCGCAAGCAAACCGATGCAGCCTGGCCGGCGCCAGTATGGGGCAAGGTGCCGGGTATTCCCTACAGTGAAACGCAGTTGCAGGCACTTCGCGACAAGGTGAAGGCTGAGCTGCCTGCAGAGTTCGTATGGGCGGGGACTGGAGCATGAGTCTGGAAGACCGCGTGATGGAGCTGGAAACCCGACTGGCTTTCCAGGATGACACCCTCGGCGCTCTGAGCGATGAACTGGTGCTGCAGCAACGTGCAATCGAGCGGCTGCAGATGCAGCTCGCGGCAATGCTCAAGCGTCAGGAAGAAATGGCGGGGCAATACGAGGGGGGGAATCAGGAGGCGCCTCCGCCTCATTATTGATAGAGCAAGAGGGGAGGACGCGGCTTACGCCGCT
>NZ_DFUE01000088.1:41723-48599 GCF_002379585.1 Pseudomonas sp. UBA4194 | reverse complement strand
CCCACAACCGGAAACCCGACCCCACCCACATCACCCATTCGGATTCCCGAACGCCACTACCCCCAAATCCCCCGCAACACACACTCAATCCAAAGCAAAATCAATCACTTAACCAGAAAAACCCTGCCTGGCACGACTCATGCTCTACACTCTTCAACGAAGCACGGCGTTTTGCCACACCGCCTTGCTTCGCCGTACCCCGAGGGCCACAACGGCTCCATAAGAAAAACAATGTCGAGGATTCATTGATGCGTATCGTTCCAAAACTCCTGAGCGCCGCCATTGCTGCCGCTTTGATCAGCACCCCAGTGTTTGCCGCCGAACTCACCGGCACCCTGAAGAAGATCAAGGAATCGGGCACCATCACCCTCGGCCACCGCGACGCCTCAATCCCCTTCTCGTACATCGCCGATGCGTCCGGCAAGCCGGTTGGCTACTCCCATGACATTCAGCTCAAGGTCGTCGAGGCGCTGAAGAAAGACCTGGACATGCCCGACCTGAAGGTCAAGTACAACCTGGTGACGTCGCAGACCCGTATCCCTCTGGTACAGAACGGCACCGTCGACCTGGAATGCGGTTCCACCACCAATAACGCCGAACGCGCCCAGCAGGTGGACTTCTCCGTCGGTATCTTCGAAATCGGCACCCGCCTGCTGAGCAAGGCAGATTCTTCCTACAAGGATTTCGACGATCTGAAGGGCAAGAACGTCGTCACCACCGCCGGTACCACTTCCGAGCGTATCCTCAAGGCGATGAACGCCGACAAGCAGATGGGCATGAACATCGTGTCGGCCAAAGACCACGGTGAGTCCTTCCAGATGCTCGAATCGGGCCGCGCCGTCGCCTTCATGATGGACGACGCCCTGCTCGCCGGTGAAATGGCCAAGGCCAAGAAGCCCACCGACTGGGCCGTCACCGGCACCCCGCAGTCCTATGAAATCTATGGCTGCATGGTGCGCAAGGGCGACGAACCCTTCAAGAAAGCCGTGGACGACGCCATCAAGGCCACGTTCGCTTCCGGCGATATCAACGGCATCTACGACAAGTGGTTCAACCAGCCCATCCCGCCTAAAGGCCTGAACCTGAGCTTCCCGATGAGCGACGAGTTCAAGGCGTTGATCGCCAACCCCAACGACAAGCCGGCTCCCCAAAAGAAGTCGTAAGCACCTCCTGACTTTCACCTGAGCGCCCCTGGGCGGTCAGGTGAAAGCCTGCGCCTGTGAATCAATATCCGAGGGGGATTCCCCATGAATTACAACTGGGACTGGAGCGTCTTCTTCAAGTCCACCGGTGTCGGCAGCGAGATCTACCTGGATTGGTACATCTCCGGCCTGGGCTGGACCATCGCCATTGCCGTGGTCGCCTGGATCATCGCCCTGCTGCTGGGCTCCGTACTGGGTGTGATGCGTACCGTGCCGAACCGAGTGGTATCGGGCATCGCCACCGTCTATGTGGAACTGTTTCGCAATGTGCCGCTGCTGGTGCAGCTGTTCATCTGGTATTTCCTGGTGCCCGACCTGCTGCCCGAAGGCATGCAGGAGTGGTACAAGCAGGACCTCAACCCCACCACTTCGGCGTTCCTGAGCGTGGTGGTGTGCCTGGGACTGTTCACCGCCGCGCGTGTGTGCGAGCAGGTACGCACCGGCATCCAGGCGCTGCCCCGTGGGCAGGAATCGGCCGCGCGCGCCATGGGCTTCAGGTTGCCGCAGATCTACTGGAACGTGCTGTTGCCGCAGGCCTATCGAATCATCATTCCACCGCTTACCTCGGAATTTCTGAACGTGTTCAAGAACTCCTCGGTGGCATCGCTGATCGGCTTGATGGAACTGCTGGCCCAGACCAAACAGACGGCAGAGTTCTCCGCCAACCTGTTCGAAGCCTTCACCCTGGCCACCCTGATCTACTTCACCCTGAACATGAGCCTGATGCTGTTGATGCGTGGCGTCGAGCGCAAGCTGGCGGTGCCGGGCCTGATCTCTCTGGGGGGTAAATAATGGACTTCAGTGGAATCGTTCCGGCGCTGCCGGGGCTGTGGAATGGCATGCTGATGACCCTCCAGCTGATGGTGCTGGGCGTCATCGGTGGGGTGATCCTGGGCACGCTGCTGGCGCTGATGCGCCTGTCGTCGAACAAGATCCTCTCGCGCTTCGCCGGGGCCTACGTCAATTACTTCCGTTCCATCCCGCTGCTGCTGGTGATCACCTGGTTCTACCTGGCGGTGCCCTTCGTGCTGCGCTGGATCACCGGCGAAGACACCCCCGTGGGCGCGTTCACCTCGTGCCTGGTGGCGTTCATGATGTTCGAGGCAGCGTACTTCTGCGAAATCGTCCGGGCCGGCGTGCAGTCCATCGCCAAGGGCCAGATGGGTGCGGCCCAGGCCCTGGGCATGAGCTACGGCCAGACCATGCGCCTGATCATCCTGCCCCAGGCGTTTCGCAAGATGACCCCGCTGCTGCTGCAGCAAAGCATCATCCTGTTCCAGGACACCTCGCTGGTCTACACCGTCGGCCTGGTGGACTTCCTCAACTCGGCGCGCGCCAGCGGCGACATCATTGGCCGCGCCAATGAGTTCCTGATCTTCGCCGGCGCGGTGTACTTCGTCATCAGCTTCAGCGCCTCCCTCGTGGTCAAGCGCCTGCAAAAAAGGTTAGCCGTATGATCTCCATCAAGAACATCAACAAGTGGTATGGCGACTTCCAGGTGCTCACCGATTGCAGCACCGAGGTCCAGAAAGGCGAAGTGGTGGTGGTGTGCGGGCCGTCGGGCTCGGGCAAGTCCACGCTGATCAAGTGCGTCAACGCGCTGGAGCCGTTCCAGAAAGGCGATATCGTGGTCGACGGCACCTCCATTGCCGACCCCAAGACCAATCTGCCCAAGTTGCGCTCGCGGGTGGGCATGGTGTTCCAGCACTTCGAGCTGTTCCCGCATCTGACCATCACCGAGAACCTGACCATTGCGCAGATCAAGGTGCTGGGCCGCAGCAAGGAAGAGGCCACCCAGAAGGGCTTGCAACTGCTCGAGCGCGTCGGTCTGTCGGCCCATGCCCACAAGCACCCCGGCCAGCTCTCCGGCGGCCAGCAGCAGCGGGTGGCCATCGCGCGTGCCCTGGCCATGGACCCGATCGTCATGCTGTTCGACGAACCGACTTCGGCACTGGACCCGGAGATGGTCAACGAAGTGCTCGATGTGATGGTGCAACTGGCCCATGAAGGCATGACCATGATGTGCGTGACTCACGAGATGGGCTTTGCGCGCAAGGTGGCCAACCGGGTGATCTTCATGGACCAGGGCCAGATCGTCGAAGACTGTCCCAAGGAAGAGTTCTTCGGCGATGTCAGCGCACGGTCCGAACGCGCCCAGCAATTCCTCGCCAAGATTCTGCAGCACTGATCCACGCTGCAGCCAAAAGCCGCTGCATATCCAAGCCAGTCGTTTCCGCGCCACCGGGCGCGGGACGCTGGTCGCTCGAAGGCGACTGTGATGAAATGCCCTCCCGCCACAAAGCCTGACCTGACTGTGAAGCCCCGCCTGATTCGCCAAGTATTCCTGCCGCCGCTGATCCTGCTGCTGACCGTGGGCCTGGGCTACGTGGGCTTTCTGCTCAGCGAACACAACGGTATCCGCGCCCTGAGCGAGAACGGCGAGCGGCAGCTGGAGCTGCATGCCCGCGCGGTGGAAAGCGAGATCACCAAGTACACCTACCTGCCCAGCCTGCTGGAGCTGGAAGACAGCGTCTCGGCGCTGCTCAACGACACCGACGGCGAACACCGCCAGGTGGTCAACGATTACCTTGAAGGGCTCAATCGCCGCAGCCGCAGCCGGGCGATCTATGTGCTGGACACCACCGGTCGCGTACAGGCCACCAGCAACTGGCGCGATGCCGACAGCTTCCTTGGCGAAGACCTGTCTTTCCGCGCCTATTTCCAGGACGCCATTCGCGGCCAGCCCGGACGCTTCTACGGGATCGGCAGCACCACCGGGGAGCCTGGCTATTTCCTCGCCCATGGCCTGGAGGAACACGGCAAGCTGATTGGCGTGGCGGTGATCAAGGTGCGCCTGGAAGCTTTGGAAGAACGGTGGCAGAAAGCACGGCTGGAAGCCTTCGTCACCGATGAAAACGGCATCATCATTCTTTCCAGCGACCCCGGGCGACGGCTGAAATCGGTCAAACCCCTGACCCCGGAAATCAAGGAACGCCTGGCCCGCAGCCTGCAGTACTACTGGTGGCCACTCAACGAACTGCAACCTCTGGCCCGCGAGGCGCTCGGTGACGGCGTGGAGAAGCTGACGTTTCCAGCCCACACCGAACCACCGGGCAAGGACATCGACGTCACCTACCTGTCCCAGTCTCGCCGGCTGGCCGACACGCCGTGGCGCTTCACCCTGCTGACCTCGCTGCAGGACCTGCGTCGCGAAGCCATCATTCAGGGGGTACTGGTGGCGGTGGCCTTTGCCCTGCTGGCATTCCTGCTGATTGCCTGGAACGAACGACGCAAGGTATTGGCGACCCGCCTGGCCGCCCGTGAGGCGTTGGAGCAGGCCAACAGTCATCTGGAGCGACGCATTGCCGAACGCACCCAGGATCTGCGCGCCAGCAACGAGCGGCTCAAGGCGCAGATCCGCGAACGGCGGCAGGCCGAGCAGACCCTGCGCCAGGCCCAGGATGAACTGGTCCAGGCCGGAAAGCTGGCCGCCATCGGCCAGATGTCTACCAGTATTGCCCACGAGCTGAACCAGCCGCTGGCGGCCCTGCGGACGCTGTCCGGCAACACCGTGCGCTTTCTCGAGCGCGGTGCGCTGGACACTGCCAGTACCAACCTGAGCACCATGAACGCGTTGATCGACCGCATGGGCCGCATCACCGCCAGCCTGCGCTCGTTCGCCCGCCGTGGTGACGACAAGGGCCAGGCCAGCCTGGGCAAGGCGGTGGACGCCGCGCTGCAAGTGTTGGCCAGCCGCATCGAGGCCAGCGCGCTGCAGGTCCATCGCCACTTTGCCGACCTGCAATTGGCCATCGATCAGACCCGCCTGGAACAGATTCTGGTGAACCTGATCGGCAACGCGCTGGACGCTACCGTCGGCGCGCCGCTGCCGGCCCTGTGGCTGGATGGCCAGATGGACGGCGAGCGCTACGGGCTGCGGGTCAGGGACAATGGCCACGGCATCGACGCCGAGGCGCGCAAGCATCTGTTCGAACCGTTCTTCACCACCAAACCGGGCGATCACGGCCTGGGGTTGGGCCTCACTCTGTCGGCCAGCCTTGCCGCTGCGGCCGGGGGCAACCTCAGTGTCGAGCACCCCGCCAGCGGTGGTACCACCTTCATTCTCAGTCTGCCTGTCGTGGCAGCCCTGCCAAGCGAGTCGCCATGAACGCCCTCACCGTCCTGGTCGTCGAAGACGATCCCCATGTGCTGCTGGGATGCCAGCAGGCCCTGGCTCTGGAAGACATTCCCAGCGAAGGCGTGGGCAGCGCCGAAGAGGCACTGGCGCGCATTGGCGAGCATTTCGCCGGCATCGTCGTCAGCGATATCCGTCTGCCGGGCATCGATGGCCTTGAGCTGCTGCGCCAGCTCAAGGCGCGGGACCCCAGCCTGCCGGTGGTGTTGATCACCGGCCACGGCGACATTTCCATGGCCGTGGGCGCGATGCGCAGCGGCGCCTACGATTTCATGGAGAAGCCCTTTTCCCCGGAGCGCCTGGTGGACGTGGTTCGCCGGGCTCTGGAACAGCGCAGCCTGGCACGGGAGGTCAGTTCGTTGCGCCGCCAATTGGCCGAGCGCAGCTCGCTGGAAGGCCGCATCATCGGCCGCTCGCCGGCCATGCAGAACCTGCGCGAGCTGATCGCGAATGTGGCGGACACTTCGGCCAACGTCTTGATCGAGGGTGAAACCGGGACCGGCAAGGAGCTGGTGGCCCGCTGCCTGCACGATTTCAGCCGGCGTCAGGCGCAACCGTTCGTGGCACTGAACTGTGGCGGCTTGCCGGAGCAGTTGTTCGAGAGCGAAATCTTCGGCCATGAAGCCAATGCCTTCACCGGCGCGGGCAAGCGTCGCATCGGCAAGATCGAGCATGCCGACAAGGGCACGCTGTTTCTCGACGAAGTGGAAAGCATGCCGATCCCGTTGCAGATCAAGCTGCTGCGGGTATTGCAGGAGCGCACGCTGGAGCGGCTCGGCTCGAACCAGAGCATCGAGGTGGACTGCCGCCTGATCGCGGCGACCAAGGCCGACCTCGATGAGCTGAGCCGGCAGAACCAGTTCCGCAGCGATTTGTACTACCGGCTCAATGTGGTGACCCTGGAGCTGCCGCCCCTGCGCGAGCGGCGCGAAGATATCCTGGAGCTGTTTCAGCATTTTCTGCAATTGGCGGCGCTGCGGTTCGATCGTGAGCCGCCTGAGCTGGACGCCCAGACCTTGTCGCGGCTGATGAGCCACGACTGGCCCGGCAACGTGCGCGAGCTGCGCAACGTGGCTGAGCGCTATGCGCTCGGGCTGCCGGCATTCAAGAAAAGCGCTGGCACCAATGGCGTGGGACTGGGCTTTGCCGAAGCGGTGGAGGCGTTCGAGCGCAACCTGCTCACCGAGGCATTGCAGCGCAGCGGCGGCAACTTGAGCCAGGCCAGCCAGGAACTGGGGCTGGCGAAGACGACCTTGTTCGACAAGGTCAAGAAGTATGGGTTGAATTGAAGGTGTGTGGTGTCAAGGCGGACCCCATCGCGGGTAGAACCCGCTCCCACAGGGGATATGTGTGAGGCCATGAATCCAGGTCCTACAGCAGCGCTGTGTGAGGCCAGGAATCCAGGTCCCACAGGGCCTCTGTGTGAGGCCAGGAATCCAGCTCCCACAGGGGCTCTGGGTGAGGCCAGGAATCCAGCTC
>NZ_DFUE01000088.1:0-41676 GCF_002379585.1 Pseudomonas sp. UBA4194 | reverse complement strand
GGAATCCAGCTCCCACAGGGGCTCTGGGTGAGGCCATGAATCCAGCTCCCACAGGGGATCTGTGTCAGAGACAGAACTCCAGCCCAGTGGAGATCCTGTGTGGGAGCGGGTTCTACCCGCGATGGGGCCAGCCCTGACACCGCTACAACCCCGCCAACACCCCATCGCGCTGGCGCTGCTGCGTCAGATACGGCAACACCGCGCCCAGCAGCGGTGCCTTGAAGGCCTCCTGGAAACGATGGGCCAACCCGGGAATCAACTTCAACTGGCTGCCTTGTATATGCGCCGCCAGATGCACCCCGTGCATCACCGGCAACAACGGGTCCGCGGTGCCATGCACCACCAGCGTCGGCACCCGCAGCCTGTTCAACAGCTCCACCCGGCTCGGCTCGGCCAGTATCGCCAGAATCTGCCGCTGCACGCCGTCTGGATTGAACGCCCGGTCATAGGAAATCTGCGCCTCGCGCAACAACTGCGCGCGGTCGTCCTGCACCTGCGGGCTGCCCAGGGCTGCCAGCAGATCCGCCTGTTGCTCCAACGCCACCTCGCGATTCGGCGCGCTGCGCTTGGCCAGCAACTGCAGCAGCGCCGGGCGCGGTTCCGGCAAGCCAGGGGCACCGGAGCTGGACATGATCAGGGTCAGGCTCTGCACCCGGACCGGCGCGCGGTCGGCCAGATGCTGGGCGATCATGCCGCCCATGCTGACGCCCAGCACGTGAAACCGGCGCACCTGCAGAACGTCCATCAGCCCCAGGCCATCCTCGGCCATGTCCGTCAGGCTGTAGGGCGCCGACACCGGCAGCCCCAGCTTGTAGCGCAGCACCTCGAAGGTCAGGTTGACACCCTGGGGTGCCTGCGCCCAAACGGACAGGCCGACGTCGCGATTGTCGTAGCGAATCACCCGAAAGCCGCGCTGGCACAACGCCGAGACCACCTCATCGGGCCAGTGAATCAACTGCCCGCCCAGCCCCATCACCAGCAACAAGGCCGGATCCTGCTCGCGCCCGATGCTCTGGTACGCCAGATTCACCTCGGCCAATTGGGCATGCTGGACTGGCACATCGACGGAACAACGAGAAGCCGCAAGCACAGACTGGCCGCACCAGAGCGCGGCCAGGAACAGAAATAAACGCATGAATGACACCAGCATACAGATCCCCAGTAGAGCGCGAGTCTGATGAAGTTCTGTCGCGGGCGCTGCCACAGTTGCGTGACAGTTTGATGAACGGTGCCGAGCGGTCAGGTGGTACCGGGCTAGGGCACGGCCGCGAGCGGTGCCCGCTGTAATGCCGCCTCGCGGACGGCTTTGTGCAGTCCGCCAGCCCGACCAAGGAGTGCCCCATGCACGATGCCCTCGATGATTTCATCCACACCACCCAACGTTCCAATCCCGCCTCGGTGTCGCCGACGCCCGAGCGACTCGATGCCAGCCTGCAATTGACGGCCACCACTGAGCTGGCAGCGGTCCGGCACACGGCCGGGCAGCTGTTGGCGGCAGCACCTGGCTTGTTGCAGATGCGGCAACTGGCACCGGCTCCCGACAATGTCGCCGACGCCTTCAAGCAACGCTGGATCGACTACTGGAACGAACGGGCAGCCGCCACCGCCCTGTCGCACCGCGAACACTTCGCCGACCAGTATGCTCGGCACCTGCAAGCCTGCGCGCAGTTGGCCTACGCCACCGGTCGACTCAGTGCCGTGCAACTGAAGCCAGTGTGGCGGTTGTTCGAATCGCCGCTGGGCCCCCATCGACTCGGCAGCCACACCCTCTACGTGGAGAGCCTGGCGCTGGCCTTGACCGACGGCAAACGCGCCCGCCTGCCGGGTGCGCTGCTGTTCACCCTGGACGGCGAGGCGCCCACCGAGCAATTGCTGTATGTGCCGGGCGAACACCCTGCCCTGCGCCATTTCACCAGCCGCGCCGACCTGGAGGGCACCCTGTCCGGTCAAATCGCGCGGCTGTGGCCCGGCATCGAACACCCCAGCGACATCCGCTTGCACTACGAGGTCAAGGACGACCCGCTGGACAGCGCGCCGCGGCAATTGCTCAGCCATTGCCGTGTGGCGGTGCTCGAAGCGCTGGGCGCCGAGCCCAGCGAGCACGACGACCACCTCGATACCGAATTGCGCCAGCAACACCTTCAACTGCTGAATGAGCAACACGTCGTCAGCGTTGACAGCGGGCCTGAAAGCCTCGCGCCGATCACCTTCGGCCAACTGCACGCCGATATCGCCCTGGAGCAGCGCGCGGCTGAAGTGATGCGCCAGCGTCGGGCCATGGAGCAATGGCTGGGGGCTGACTATGCCGGCGATGCCGAGCACCCGAGATGGCGAAGCCTGAGCGGGCTGCTGCAGAGCCTGAACCAGGCCCGTCTCGCCGCTCAAGCGTCTCTGGATGACCTGCTCGCGATCGACGCCGGGCAGTCGCTGACTGAGCTGCGCACCCAGCCAAACGCCCATTACAGCGCCCTGCAAGCCGCCCATGTCGCAGCGCTGCGGGCTGAAACCGAGATTCAGCACAGCCTGGGACAACTCGAAGCCGACGACGCGGCACTGCTGCGCGCGGTACTGGACCCTGACCCGCAAAACGTCGACACCCTGGTGGCCGGTTTGAGCCTGGCGTACCACCAACGGCTGCCGACCGGCGAATCAACCCGTAGCGATACGCTGGGCGGCTGGCTGTTGATCTGTCGGCCCGCGGCCATCGACGCCGACGCGCCCAGCGGCGCCGTGCTGCTCTACAGCCTGGGCATCCAGGGTGGATTGCACCGCTTCGCTTCGCTGGCAGACTTGAAAACCTGGCTGCTGGACCTGGCCGAGCACGATGACGATGTCCGCCTGAGCATCAAGCAGCAGGCTGCGCAGGCCATCGGGCACAGCCTGGAGCAACTGTTGCTCGGCTGCGAGACCCGCGCCGCAGCCCTGCTCGAGCGCTATCCGGGCGAGCAGCACAAGCGCCGTCGAAGCGCCGAGCTCGAACGCCTGCGCGAGGACACCCTGGCGCAGTTGCATGTACCGATACCCGCCGCACGAACGCTGGCCTATGCGCAGTTGCTCGAACAGAACCAGACCAGCGCGCTGAGTCAGCGCCAACCGTCATGGCTGCTGCACTTGGACGACACTCAACGGGGTCGTTACAAAGCGTTGTACCAAGCCTATATCAGCGCCATGCAACGCTCGGCGCAGGTGCTTGCCCGCCACCTGCCTGCCCGCGCCGCCTACGCGCGCGCCCAGGTGCAGGCTCGACTGAGCAAGGACTTCACGCTCCACGAGCCGTATCAGATCAGCCTCGATCTGCCTGCACGCATGGAGCAGCGCAAGGAACTGGTCACCGGTTCCGGCAGCCCTGGCACGCCGTTCAAGCTGATCAAGGTCCCCAGCGCAGAACGTGAGGTCATCAGCCTGGAAGAACTGGCCCTGGGCAACGTCGACCCCGACATGGCCGAGCGCCTGGGACATATGAGCGTGCAGATCCGTGGTGGCCAGACGGCAAACCACGAACGGCTTCAGCAAGGCCTCAGCAAACCCTATCTGAGCCGGCTGGTGAGCGAGTTGGACCTGGCTGCGGACTATGAGCGGAAGATTCGCGCCAGCTTCCTGGGCACGCCGGACGAAGCAGGCTTCACGTTCGCCTTTCGCCGCGAAAGCCTGCTGGAGCCGATCCGTTTGATGCTGCAATTGCAGGTTATCCAGGCGCGCCACGAAGACCCGTTCGAGCAGGCCGCGTACGACATCGTGCAGACCGCCATCGATGCCGATTCGAGCGCAGCCTGGCAACCCGAGGGCCGCCGAATCCAACTCAAGCCCGTGGCCCTGAAGCCGCTTGGCGCCCACGGTGTCGCCAGCACCTTGGCCGGCATCACCCTGATCCACGAGCAGGTCAGCGCCACGACCTTCCTCTACATCCCCGACAGCCCCGATCATCGCAGCTTGCGCCGGTACGACAGCCAGGCCCTGGCCATGGACGGGCTGGGCCAACTGCTGAACAACGAAAAGATGCTCGCTCACATCGCCGAGCGCGCCTTGCTCGGCGATACGACGGTGCACCAGGCACGGCTGCGCGAAGCCCGGCTGCGTGACTTCGATCCCTTTGAGGTGGGGACGCCCTGGCCGGCTACCACCTCACTGGCCAACCACCTGCTGAACACGCACATGGGCCGCCTTATTGAAGCCCATCGCCTGACCGCCCGTTCCAACGACCACCTGTTCCTGGAACGATTCGCGCTCGACAGCGGCCAGGTCTTCAACTACGTGCGCATGGCCCTGGGCATGCTGCCGTTCGTGGGCTCGGCGGTGGCCCTGTATGACGCCTGGGACAGCGCCAACAAGGCGGTGGCGGCGTTTCGACAGGCCGATGTCGGTAACGGCCTGGACGACCTGCAGCAGGTGCTGCAATGCCTGATCGATGCCACCATGGACGTACTGCCGGGCAACGTCGTCCGGGGCAGCGGCGCGATCCGGCGCCTGACCGGCCAGCGTCAGGCCCGCCAATTGCGCCACACGCCCGGCGCCTTGCGCTCACTCACACCCGCCAGGACCAAGGCCGTACGGGCCGACGCCTTCGCCGGCTACGAGCATGCTGGCGTGGTGGACCTATGGGGTCGACAAGCCGGACGCTATGGCCTCTACCGGCATGTCTACAGCTTGCCCGAAGGGCATTTCATCATGCGTCAGGGGCGCGCCTACAAGGTCGAACTGCAAGGCGAGCCGCCGCTCTGGTATCTCAGCGCCACGGCCCGCAAACAGGTCAGGCAGGCGATCACCCTGGACGAAGCCGATCAGTGGAATACCCATTTTGCGGTGTACGGCCGCGCTCACAATGGCGGCCTGGCCGGGGGCGGCAATACCCTGGGGCATCTGCTCGACAGCGCAGAACCTCATTGGCCGCAAGCCATACGCCAATACCTGCCGCGCTGGCTGATCGATCGGGTGGTGCATCGCCGGGAGGCGCTGAAAAGTCGCATCGATACCGCCATCGAAGCCCTCAATCACCGCAACCTGGCCAGCGCCGAGATTCTCGAGCGCTACCGCAGCAGTGGTACCGGTCGGGAAGCCGCCGAAGCCGTGTGCGAGCGCGATGTCCGTGAGGGTCAGGCGCTGTACGCCGACCTGCAACGCCAGGCACCGTACCTGGACAGACGCAACAAGGCGCGCAACCTGGAACAGCAAGGCCAGGTCGCCGAGACCGTGTGCAAGCGCTTGATCGAGCAGATCGAGCATCTGGAGATGCGCTACAACGCCTTGCAGGAGCAGATCCGCTCGAACATCGCGCCGGGCACCTTTGTGGCCTATAGCGCACGACAGTTGCAGCAACGCCAGGCCAACTATCGGCAAAGCCTGGCATTGCTCGATGAGATAGACCCCTTGGTCGAATTGGCCGGCAGTTGGAACCAGAGAATGATCGGTAGCGAACAGAAGGCCATCACCGCACTGCTCGCCAGGGTCAGGAAAGTCTCGCAGCGGGACATTTTCCAGGCCAGCCTGGTGTCGCTCCTGCTGCACGCGGCGTCACCGCTGGACGACATTCCCGGCTTGTTCCACCTGCGCGAGATGTGCGAAAGCCTGACCCCCTTTCACAATGCCTTGCAGAGCCAGAAAACCATCGGCGAGGTCCAGGCCTCGGTGGCTCAGCTCAAACAGGTGCTGGAGTCGACCATCGCCAGCTATCGGCACTACAAGCGGCAGTTGGAACTGTTGTCACGGCTGCGCCCGGAGTACTTCGATGCCCAGTTGCTGCCGCGCATGGCCCAGACCCTGGACGCGTTGATCGCCAAGGCGCGTCAGTCCATCGCCGGGCTCAAGGCCGGCAGCGCCGCGCCGCGCCCGCGAGGGGACGGACCATCGCGCAGGCGTGTGTTCGAAACCGCCGATGGTCAGCATCTGATCGGTGAGGAATTCGCCGCGACGCCGCTGTTGCCACGGCGCTTCCGTACCCAGGGGCCCGGTGGGCATTGGGAAGTGTGGGTCGAGGCGCCCGGCAATCGCTGGCGGATGGATGAAGCGCTGCCCGCGCCGGCCGCTTCGCAGCCGAATCTGCAACGACTGATCGAGGAGTCTCGGCAACTGCTGCTCGGCACCGATGCCCAGGTGACGCGCATCGAGGGTTATGCCAGCGTCAGCGCCCAGGACATCGAGGACATGCTCGGCATGCAGGCGCGCCAGTTGGACATGCGCGCCGACGACATTGCTGAGCGCGCAGCCGATTCAAGCGTGGTGCAAGAGCTGCGGGCGCGCGCCAAAGCACTGCGTCAGCGGGGCCGCCTGCAGCATATCCAGACGCGTCTGCGCCGCCAGCAGCCCGAGGCCGGCGACCTGGATTATCTGCTGGAGCAAGGCAGTGTCGAAGTGGTCAAGCAAGGTGGGGTGCGAGAGCTGGACCCGTACCCGGGTGGCGGCAAGGATTTCCTACTGGAATTCGAGGTGCGCGACATTACCGGCGACACGCCCCGCCCGCTCTGGTACGTGCACTTTCATTACCGCACGGACACGCCGACGTTGGACAACTTCGCCAAGGCTCACATCAAGACGGCTGAGCAGCGATACCTGGGCATGAAGTGGCAGCAGGCCCAGAAAGACGGCGCCCCGGCGATTCACCGGGGCGACATCAACAAGGCGATGGTGCACAAGCATTTCCGCAGGCTGTTCGAGTAGCCCACGTCCCGACAGGGCAGCGCACGCCGTTGTGACGTTGCCCTGACGGGCTCAGCGCAATTCGCTGCGCAACCGTCGCGCTGCGGCGACCATGTTCACCAGAGCCGCCTCGGTCTCGGGCCAGGCGCGAGTTTTCAGTCCGCAATCAGGATTGACCCACAGACGCTCGGCGGGAATACGCCGGGCGGCTTTCTCCATCAGCTTGACCATCTCTTCGGTGGCCGGCACGCGTGGCGAATGGATGTCGTATACCCCTGGGCCGATGTCATTCGGGTAATCGAACGCTTCGAAGGCCTCCAGCAACTCCATGTCCGAGCGCGACGTTTCGATGGTGATCACATCGGCATCCATCGCCGCAATTGCCTCGATCACATCATTGAACTCGCTGTAGCACATGTGCGTGTGAATCTGGGTCGCATCCGCCACCCCGCTGGCGCACAGGCGGAACGCCTCGACAGCCCACTCCAGATACCCTTGCCAGTGCGCCCGACGCAGCGGCAGACCCTCGCGGAACGCTGCCTCATCGATCTGCACGATCTTGATGCCGGCCGCCTCCAGGTCCAGCACTTCGTCGCGAATCGCCAGCGCCAGTTGCCGCGCCTGGGTTTCCCGGGACACGTCTTCGCGAGGGAACGACCACATCAGCATGGTCACCGGGCCGGTAAGCATGCCTTTGATGACCTTGTCGGTCTGCTGCTGGGCATAGCGAATCCACTCCACGGTCATGGCCTGCGGCCTGCTCAGATCACCGTAGATCACTGCCGGTTTCACGCAACGCGAGCCATAGCTCTGCACCCAGCCAAACCGGGTGAACAGGTAACCCTCCAACTGTTCGGCGAAATACTCCACCATGTCGTTGCGCTCGGCTTCGCCGTGCACCAGCACATCCAGACCCAGGCGCTCCTGAACCTTCACCGCGTGGCGGATTTCGCTGTGCATGGCATCGGTGTAGTCGTTGGCCGAGAGCTTGCCTTGCTTGTAGGCCTGGCGGGCCAGACGAATGGCCGACGTTTGCGGGAACGAGCCGATGGTGGTGGTCGGGAAGGCCGGCAATTGCAGGCGGGCGCGCTGCACTTCGATGCGTTGGGCGAAGGCCGACTGGCGCTGACTGTCGCGGGCGGTCACCGCCGCCAGCCGTGCCTGCACAGCAGGTTTGTGAATTCGCGATGACTGCCGGCGGCTGGCCTGCACGCGACGGCTTTGCACCAGTGCGTTCTGCACGGCGGCGTCTTGAGGATTGACCAGCGCCTTGCCCAGTACCGCGATCTCTGCGCATTTCTGCACGGCGAACGCCAGCCAACTGTGCAGTTCGGCATCGAGCCTGTCTTCCCGACCCAGATCGACCGGGGTGTGCAGTAACGAACAGGAGGCGGCGATCCACAGGTTGGCACCGAAGCGCTGTTGGGCCTGGTGAAGCAGGGCCAGGGCTTGGTCGAGGTCGCAGCGCCAGACGTTGCGGCCGTTGACTGCGCCCACCGACAGCACCTTGTAGGTGGGCAGTCGATCGAGCACCACTGGCAACTGCTCCGGGGCCCGCACCAGGTCAACGTGCAAGCCCTCCACCGGCAGCCCGACGGCCAGCCCGAGATTGTCTTCGAGGCCACCGAAGTAGGTCGCCACGAGTTTCTTCAGGGGCGAGTACTGGAGGATGTGGTAGGCCCTTTCGAACGCGTTTTTCCAGTCCTGGGGCAGGTCCAGGCACAGGATCGGCTCGTCGATCTGCACCCACTCCACCCCCTGGCGGGCCAGGCGGCCGAGAATCTCTCCGTACACCGGCAGCAACCGTTCGAGCAGGTCGAGCTTGTCGAATTCTTCGCCCTTGGCCTTGCCCAGCCACAGGTAGGTCAGCGGGCCGATGATCACCGGCTTGACCGTGTGACCCAATGCCTGGGCTTCATCGACCTCGTCGAAGAGTTGGTCCCAACTGAGCAGAAAGCGCTGGTCGGCGCTGAATTCGGGGACCAGGTAGTGATAGTTGGTGTCGAACCACTTGGTCAGCTCCTGGGCGTATTGAGCGCCCTGCTGTTCGACCCCGCAGCAACCGTGGGCGGCGCCGCGGGCCATGGCGAACAGGGTGTCCAGCGTGGGCAAGCCCTTGTCGTCGCGGGTGGCGGCGAAGCGCGCGGGCACCACGCCGAAGGCCAGTGAGTGGCTCAGCACCTGGTCGTACCAGGCAAAGTCGCCCACCGGCAGCAGGTCGATGCCGGCATCCTTCTGCACTTGCCAGTGGCGCGCGCGCAGGTCGCGGCCGGTCTGGCGCAGGGCAGTTTGGTCGATATCGCCCTTCCAGTAGGCCTCCAAGGCTTTCTTGAGTTCGCGGTCGGCGCCGATGCGGGGGAAACCGAGGTTGTGGGCCAATGCCATGGAATCTGCTCCTTGTAAAAGATGGCGCCATTGTCGACATCCACAGCAACATGAGACAAACTCAATCTATTCGTGTTGATCACAAGTTCTGCTCATGGAGACCCCGTGCTCGAAATCCGCCATCTGAAAACCCTGCATGCGCTGCGTGAGGCCGATAGCCTGGTCGAGGCTGCGGAGCGGTTGCACCTGACCCAGTCAGCCTTGTCCCATCAGTTCAAGGAACTGGAGGAGCGCCTGGGCATGCAGTTGTTCGTGCGCAAGACCAAGCCGATCCGCTTCACCAGCGCCGGCCTGCGTCTGCTGCAACTGGCGGATGCGGCCATACCGTTGCTGCGCGGTGCCGAGCGCGATATCGCACGCTTGGCCGGCGGTACGGCCGGGCGCCTGCACATGGCGATCGAATGCCACAGCTGCTTTCAGTGGTTGATGCCCACCATCGACCAGTTCCGTGACGCCTGGCCGGAAGTGGAACTGGATCTGGCGTCCGGCTTCGCCTTCGCACCTTTGCCGGCGCTGGCGCGCGGTGATCTGGACCTGGTCGTGACCTCGGACCCGCTGGAGTTGCCGGGCATCACCTATGTGCCACTGTTTACCTACGAAGCGATGCTGGCGGTGGCCAACCAGCATGCGCTGGC
The DNA here is from genome assembly GCF_002379585.1 of Pseudomonas sp. UBA4194. GTDB lineage: Bacteria > Pseudomonadota > Gammaproteobacteria > Pseudomonadales > Pseudomonadaceae > Aquipseudomonas. The sequence goes on along the minus strand of NZ_DFUE01000088.1, from coordinate 32,026 downwards.
GACCAAGGCGTTCATCGTGCCGGACGACCTGGCCAGCGAAACCCTGATCACCTACCCGGTGGAACGCGACCGGCTGGATATCTTCACACGGTTCCTGGAGCCCGCCGACGTGGAGCCTGCGCTGGTGCGCACGTCCGAACTGACAGTGATGATGATGCAACTGGTGGCCAGCGGACGCGGGGTGTGCGGCATGCCGCACTGGGCGCTGCACGAGTACAGCTCCAGAGGCTATGTGAAGGCCAAGCGGCTAGGTGAGAAAGGTCTGTTCGCCACGTTGTACGCGGCGGTGCGCACCGACATGCTGGATGCGCCGTACATGCGCGATTTCCTGCTGACGGCCAAGGATACGTCGTTTTCGACGCTGGACGGGGTGAGCGCGGTGCGCTGAGGATATTGCGGTGTCGGGGCGGGCCTCTCGCGGGCAGAGCCCGCTCCCACAGGGGATCTCCAGTGCGGCAAAGATTCCAGCCACACTGGAGCTCCCGTAGGAGCGGCGTCCAGCCGCGAAGGGGCCAGCACTGCCCCCACCTCACATCAGGAATACGGTCGCCAACCCCAGGAAAATAAAGAACCCGCCGCTGTCCGTCACGGCAGTGATCATCACGCTGGCGCCCATGGCCGGATCGCGGCCGAACTTGGCCAGCGTCATGGGAATGGATACGCCCATGAACGCCGCCAGCAGCAAGTTCAGGGTCATCGCAGCGGTCATCACCACGCCCAGCGACCAGCTGCCATACAGCAGATATGCCACCACCCCGATCACACCGCCCCACACCAGGCCGTTGACCAGGCCGACACCCAGCTCCTTGCGCATCAATCGCTTGGTATTGCCGTTGCCGGGGCTGACCTGATCCAGGGCCATGGCCCGCACGATCATGGTGATGGTCTGGTTGCCGGAGTTCCCGCCGATACCCGCCACAATCGGCATCAGTGCGGCCAACGCCACCAGCTTCTCGATCGAACCCTCGAACAGACCGATGACCCGCGAAGCCATGAACGCGGTAATCAGGTTGATCGCCAGCCACGACCAGCGGTTGCGCAGCGAACGCCAAACCGAGGCGAAGATGTCCTCTTCCTCGCGCAGACCCGCGGTGCGCAACGCTTCGCTTTCACTCTCTTCACGAATCAGGTCGACCATCACGTCGATGGTCAGACGGCCAATCAGCTTGCCGTGCTTGTCCACCACCGGCGCAGAAATCAAGTCATAGCGCTCGAACGCCTGAGCCGCCTCGTAGGCGTCTTCGTCCGGGTGAAAACTGACCGGGTCGTTGGCCATCACTTCGGCCACTTGCTTCTCGGGGTCGTTGACCAGCAAACGCTTGATTGGCAGCACGCCCTTGAGGATGCCGTCGTAGTCGACCACGAACAACTTGTCGGTATGGCCAGGCAATTCCTTCAATCGGCGTAGATAACGCAATACCACTTCCAGGCTGACGTCTTCGCGGATGGTGACCATCTCGAAGTCCATCAGGGCGCCGACCTGTTCCTCATCGTAGCTCAGGGCCGAACGCACACGCTCGCGCTGCTGGGCGTCGAGGGTTTCCATCAGCTCATGGACGACGTCGCGGGGAAGTTCGGAGGCAAGGTCGGCCAGCTCGTCGGCGTCCATCTCCTTGGCGGCCGCGAGGATCTCGTGGTCGTCCATGTCGGCCAGCAGCGTTTCGCGCACCGAGTCGGACACTTCGAGAAGAATGTCGCCGTCGCGTTCGACCTTGACCAACTGCCAGACGGTCAGGCGGTCTTCCAGCGGCAAGGCTTCGAGAATGTAGGCGACGTCGGCGGAGTGCAGGTCATCGAGCTTGCGTTGCAGCTCGACGAGGTTCTGCCGGTGGACCAGATTTTCCACCAGGTTCTGGTGCTGGCCTTCCTGACGGTGAGTCAGTTCTTCGACCACACGCTGGCGCTGCAGCAGATCGACGACCTGAGCCAGGCGATCCTGCAAGCTTTCCTGCGTTTTTTTTGCTTCTACTTCGGACATAGGCGAACTCCACTCCCAGCAGTGGACCCCGCCGGGAGAATCAATCAGTCAATTCTTGATCGGTATACAGCTTTATTGAGTAACTACTGGGTAAGTCCATGGAGATATTCCAAAGCCCCGGCGGGGCTGACGGGCGCAATCATACACAACTTGTACGGATTGATAGTGAAAAAAACAGCTTGAAACAACTGCTTGCGCGAAGAATCTCGGCGGCGGTTGAACACGGGTGCGACGACGCATCCGGCAAACTAAACAGAATTTACATTGAGGGGGATGGGGGTAGCCTGTTCGAGCCTGCGGTGAGCAGGACCGGCCTCATCGCGGGTAGAACCCGCTCCCATAGGGGATCTGCAGTGCTTCTGAGATCTTCATGGGCCCGACCTGCCCCGGTGATCATCTGTGGGAGCGGGTTCTACCCGCGATGAGGCCGGCATGAACACTACAAGGACGGCGCCATGTACACACTCTCTACCACCCTGCTCCTGCTTTTGCTGGCAACCCCAGGCACCGAGGCCGCCGCCGTACAGCGGTGCACCAGCCCCGAAGGTCACATCACTTTTACCCACTCCAACTGCCCAGACAGTCAACCCTGGAGCCGTCACCGGGCGAACAACCCTTCCTCCGGAAAGCAACCCATGGCCCGCCGCCCGGCCGCCCGGGAACTGCCCGTCACCATCGTCGAAGACGGCACGCGCAATAGCCACGCACGCCAACAACCGCCAGCATCGGCACCGGCGAAAAAGAAAAAACGATCGAAGAAGACCAAGAAGTCGAGATACCTCGGCGCGGGCCAGACCCTGGCGCCGAAGAAACTCAAAACGCAGAAAGCAAAAAGCCCGCATTGAATGCGGGCTTTTCACTTGTATGGTGCACTCGACAGGATTCGAACCTGTGACCGCTCGGTTCGTAGCCGAGTACTCTATCCAGCTGAGCTACGAGTGCAGGTGGTATTTGTTGACCAGATTACCACTGGTTGAAGCAGAAGATGCAGACATCACTGAAAACAACTTCTTAAATGGTGCACTCGACAGGATTCGAACCTGTGACCGCTCGGTTCGTAGCCGAGTACTCTATCCAGCTGAGCTACGAGTGCATTTGTTGCCGCGCATTATAGGCCGTCGAATTCTTTTGTAAAGCACTTTTTCTAGTAATTTCAACAACTTACCGAAGAAGCCAAACTCAACGTACTACGCAAATAATGGCGGAGAACGGGGGATTCGAACCCCCGACACCCTTTTGAGGTGTACTCCCTTAGCAGGGGAGCGCCTTCGGCCACTCGGCCAGCTCTCCGCAACACGGGGCGTATATTAACCACCTTTCTCCCCGTTTGCAAACACAAAAATCGATAAAAATTAATGGCTTGGTTCGTCGTCCTTCTCTTTCTTGATCCGCAGGTAGATTTCCTCACGGTGGACGGCCACTTCCTTCGGCGCGTTGACGCCGATACGCACCTGGTTACCTTTGACACCGAGCACTGTGACGGTGATTTCACCATCGCCGATGATCAAGCTTTCCGCGCACCGGCGAGTCAGAATCAGCATACCTTTCTCCTTACGCTTTCATTTCAGGGACAACACAGTCTGCAACAAAGGGCACGAACCCATGGTGGGAAGCCATGGACATAGCCCGAAATCGGCGAGCCCGGCCCATTGCGCCCGACCCGCCGAAAACAAAGAAGGGCGCGGTTAGCCGCGCCCTTCCGTCAACTCCTGTCACTCACCCTGTCGGGCGGCGTCCAGTTCGAAGGCGGTGTGCAGTGCACGCACAGCCAGCTCCAGGTACTTCTCTTCGATGACCACCGACACCTTGATTTCCGAGGTGGAGATCATCTGGATATTGATGCTTTCCTTGGCCAGGGCCTCGAACATGCGGCTCGCAACACCCGCGTGGGAGCGCATGCCGACACCGACGATGGACACCTTGGCGATCTTGGTGTCGCCGACGACCTGACGCGCACCGATTTCACTGGCAGTCTGCTCCAGCACGGCCAGGGCCGCCTGGTAGTCGTTGCGGTGGATCGTGAAGGTGAAATCGGTGGTGTTATCGTGCGAAACATTCTGCACGATCATGTCGACCTCGATGTTCGCCGCACTGATCGGGCCGAGGATCTTGAAGGCCACGCCGGGGGTGTCTGGCACGCCACGGATGGTCAGCTTGGCTTCATCGCGATTGAAAGCGATGCCGGAAATGATCGGCTGTTCCATGGATTCCTCTTCATCAATGGTAATGAGGGTGCCCGGGCCCTCCTGGAAGCTGTGCAGAACGCGCAGCGGGACGTTGTACTTGCCGGCGAATTCCACCGCGCGAATCTGCAGCACCTTGGAGCCCAGGCTGGCCATTTCCAGCATTTCCTCGAAGGTGATCTTGTCCAGACGCTGAGCCTGGGCCACCACGCGCGGGTCGGTGGTGTAGACGCCGTCGACGTCGGTGTAGATCTGGCACTCGTCGGCTTTGAGCGCCGCCGCCAGGGCCACCCCGGTGGTGTCCGAGCCGCCACGGCCCAGGGTAGTGATGTTGCCGTTCTCGTCGACGCCCTGGAAACCGGCGACCACCACCACGCGACCCGCCTTGAGGTCGGCACGGATTTTCTGATCGTCGATCTGCAGGATGCGCGCCTTGTTGTGCGCACTGTCGGTGAGGATGCGAACCTGGTTGCCGGTGTAGGACACCGCTTCCACGCCACGCTTGATCAGGGCCATGGCCAGCAGCGCGATGGTGACCTGCTCCCCGGTGGATACGATCACGTCAAGCTCGCGAGGTACTGGCTGGTCGCTGATCTGCTTGGCCAGCGCAATCAGGCGATTGGTCTCGCCGCTCATGGCCGACAACACAACCACCAGGTCATCGCCGGCTTCGCGGAATTTCTTAACCTTGTCGGCTACCTGCTCGATACGTTCGACAGTGCCGACCGAGGTGCCGCCAAATTTTTGTACGATCAAAGCCATTTCAAAGCCGCCTCAGCCCGTGAAGGGCGCCCATTAAATACAACACCGGGACTCGTCACTAGACTACGAGCCCCAGCGAGGGTTGAATCAGATCGCTTGTTCGACAAACGGCACGGTCAGCGCCAAGGCACTTTCCAGTGCGCCGGCATCGACGCCGCCGCCCTGGGCCATGTCCGGACGACCGCCGCCCTTGCCGCCTACCGCCGCAGCGGCCTGCTTCATCAGGTCACCGGCCTTGAGCCTGGTGGTCAATTCCTTGGTGACACCCGCCACCAGCACCACCTTGTCTTCGTGCACGCCGCCGAGCAGGATCACGCCCTGGCCCAGCTTGTTCTTCAACTGGTCGACCAGCGCCAGCAACGCCTTGCCGTCCTGACCGTCGATACGCGCGGCCAGCACCTTCACGCCCTTGACGTCGACAGCCGAAGCCGACAGGTCGTCGCCGGCGGCACTGGCCGCCTTGGCCTGCAACTGCTCCAGCTGCTTTTCCAGGGCGCGGTTGCGCTCGAGTACCGCCGAGAGCTTGTCGATCAGGTTATCGCGACTGCCCTTGACCAACTGCGCGGCTTCCTTGAGCTGCTCTTCGGCCTGGTTCAGATAGCTCAACGCCGTAGCGCCGGTGACCGCCTCGATGCGGCGCACGCCGGAGGCCACGCCGCCTTCGCTAGTGATTTTCAGCAGGCCGATGTCACCGGTGCGCTTGGCGTGGATACCGCCGCACAGCTCCACCGAGAAATCACCGCCCATGGTCAGCACGCGCACCGTGTCGCCATACTTCTCGCCGAACAGCGCCATGGCGCCCTTCTCGCGGGCCTGGTCGATGGGCATCTCTTCGGTCAACACCGGGGTGTTCTTGCGAATCTCGGCGTTGACGATGTCTTCCAGCGCCTTGATCTGCTCAGGCTTGATCGACTCGAAGTGGCTGAAGTCGAAACGCAGGCGCTGGCTGTCCACCAACGAGCCCTTCTGCTGCACGTGATCGCCCAGCACCTGACGCAGCGCGGCGTGCAGCAGGTGAGTGGCCGAATGGTTCAGCGCGGTCGCTTGCTGCAGGGTCTCGTCGACCACGGCACTGACTTCGGCGCCCACAGCCAGGTCGCTCAGTACCGCCACACCGTGATGCAGGAACGCGCCGCCGGTCTTGGTGGTGTCGCGCACATCGAAGCGCGAGCCACCGGCCAGCAGGTAGCCACGGTCACCGACCTGGCCACCGGATTCGCCATAGAAAGGCGTCTGGTCGAGGATCACTACGCCCTCTTCGCCTTCTTTCAGCACGTCTACCGCAGCGCCATCCTTATAGATGGCCACGACCTTGCCGTTGCCATGGTTGGCGTCGTAGCCCATGAATACGGTGGGTACGTCGACCTTGATCAGGCTGTTGTAATCCAGGCCGAACGAGCTGGCGGAACGGGCGCGTTCGCGCTGCGCGTTCATTTCCCGTTCGAAGCCGGCTTCGTCCAGGGTCAGTTCGCGTTCACGGGCGATGTCGCCGGTGAGGTCCATGGGGAAGCCATAGGTGTCATACAGCTTGAACACCACGTCGCCCGGGACCACGCTGCCCTTGAGTTCGGCCAGATCCTGTTCGAGGATCTTCAGGCCCTGCTCCAGGGTCTTGGCGAACTGCTCTTCTTCGGCCTTGAGCACGCGCTCGATGTGCGCCTGCTGAGCCTTGAGCTCGGGGAAGGCTTCGCCCATCTCGGCCACCAGGGCAGCCACGATCTGGTAGAAGAAGCTGCCCTTGGCGCCCAGCTTGTTGCCGTGGCGGCAAGCGCGGCGAATGATGCGGCGCAGCACGTAGCCACGGCCCTCGTTGGACGGCAGCACACCATCGGCAATCAGGAAACCGCAGGAACGAATGTGGTCGGCAACGACCTTGAGCGAGGCCTGGCCTTCGTTGGCGCAGCCGATGGCCTTGGCCGAAGCGTCCAGCAGGCTTTGGAACAGGTCGATCTCGTAGTTCGAGTTGACGTGCTGCAGTACCGCGCTCACGCGCTCCAGGCCCATGCCGGTGTCCACCGACGGTGCTGGCAGCGGGTGCAACACGCCATCGGCGGTGCGGTTGAACTGCATGAACACGTTGTTCCAGATCTCGATGTAGCGGTCGCCATCTTCTTCCGGCGAGCCGGGCGGGCCACCCCAGATGTCGGCGCCGTGGTCGTAGAAGATCTCGGTGCAAGGGCCACACGGGCCGGTGTCACCCATGGTCCAGAAGTTGTCGGAGGCGTACGGCGCGCCCTTGTTGTCGCCAATACGCACCATGCGCTCGGCCGGCACGCCGATTTCCCGGGTCCAGATGGCGTAGGCTTCGTCGTCACTGGCGTAGACCGTCACCCACAGCTTTTCCTTGGGCAGGTTCAGCCATTTGTCCGAGGTCAGGAAGGTCCAGGCGTAGGTGATGGCGTCGCGCTTGAAATAATCACCGAAGCTGAAGTTGCCCAGCATCTCGAAAAACGTGTGGTGACGCGCGGTATAACCGACGTTTTCCAGGTCGTTGTGCTTGCCGCCGGCGCGCACGCACTTCTGGCTGCTGACGGCACGGGTGTAGGCGCGCTTCTCCTGACCCAGGAAGCAGTCCTTGAACTGGTTCATCCCCGCGTTGGTGAACAGCAGGGTCGGGTCGTTGCCCGGGATCAGGGAGCTGGAGGCGACTCGGGTATGGCCTTGCTCCTCGAAGAAGCGAAGGAAGGCTTCACGGATTTCTGCGCTTTTCATAGGTTCTTCCACGACAGGCTGCGGCCAGAGGCCAGTGCGCACGTCAAACTGACGATACGACGGCAAAGGGCCGCATTATATAGGCCCTGCGGCCTGGGTACAGTGTGTTTATACGATTGATCGACTCAATTGGACAGCAAACGGCCTACTGGCGGGCGAAATCGGCAAATACGCCGACGACCTGCTCGATCTGTGCGCTGGAAACATCCAGATGGGTGACCATGCGCAACCGCGGCGCGGCACTCAAGACCACGCCGCGCTCGGCCGCGAAGGCTTTGCAGGCGGTGGCGCGCTGGTCCAGTTGCACATAGACCATATTGGTCTGCACCGGATCCACGACGTAGCCCAGGGCCGTGAGCCCATCGGCCAGTTGCGCGGCATTGCGATGATCTTCGGCCAGGCGCGCCACCTGGTGCTCCAGGGCATACAGCCCGGCTGCGGCGAGGATGCCGGCCTGGCGCATGCCGCCGCCGACCATCTTGCGCAAGCGCCGCGCCTTGGCGATGTACGCCCGACTGCCAAGCAGCACCGAACCCACCGGGGCGCCGAGCCCTTTGGACAGGCACACCGACACCGAGTCGAAGTGCTGGGTGATCTCCTTGGCATCGACGCCCAGCTTGACCGCGGCGTTGTACAGCCGCGCGCCATCCAGATGCAGCTCCAGACCGCGCTCACGGGTGAAGCGACGGGCCTGGGCCAGGTAGCTCAAGGGCAGCACCTTGCCTTGCATGGTGTTTTCCAGCGCCAGCAGGCGGGTGCGGGCGAAGTGGAAGTCGTCGGGCTTGATGGCCGCCTCTACCTGCGCCAGATCCAGGCTGCCATCGGCCTGGAACTCCAGTGGCTGGGGCTGGATCGAGCCCAATACGGCGGCGCCACCTCCCTCGTATTTATAGGTGTGGGCCTGCTGCCCCACGATGTACTCCTCGCCCCGCTCGCAGTGCGCCATCAAGCCCAGCAGGTTGCTCATGGTGCCGCTGGGCACGAACAGCCCCGCCGCAAAGCCCAGACGCGCAGCGAGTTCGGCTTCCAGACGGTTGACCGTCGGGTCCTCACCGTAGACGTCATCGCCGGTGGGTGCTGCGTGCATGGCGGCAAGCATACCGGGGGTAGGCTGGGTGACGGTGTCGCTGCGCAGGTCGATAACGGACATGGGGGCCTCAGAGGTCGGAGTCAGACTCTATTACTGCGGATTGCGGGCTGCTGAATCAAGAGTAACAGCTCGAAACAATTACTAAGCCTGCTATTCACTTGTGCCGGAAATATGTTACAAAACCCTCGCTGCCCCCCATGGGCGGCACACGTTCTCAGGGCGGGGTGCAACTCCCCACCGGCGGTAATGACGCGCAATGCGTCTAGCCCGCGAGCGCTTGCCGGGTTGGCAACAGCCTTGCAAGGTCAGCAGACCCGGTGTGATTCCGGGGCCGACGGTCATAGTCCGGATGAAGAGAGAACGGGATTGCGACACCTATACAAGGCCAACGCAGGGCCGTGCCACGCGCACGCACCCCAGATCCCATTCGATCCACATGCCCTGTTTTTTTTCTTGAAACAGGAGTCAACGTAGATGCAACCCACCGCAATCGACAGCAAGAGCCATACCTACGAGCGTATCGCCTTCGTTCAGGCCTGCTGGCACAAGGATATTGTTGATCAGAGCCGTAAAGGCTTCGTCGAAGAGATGGCCGCGCAGGGCTACCAGGAAAGTGATATCGACTTCTATGAGGTTGGTGGCGCCTTCGAGATTCCGCTGCACGCCAAGCTGCTGGCCAAGACCGGTCGCTATGCGGCCGTGGTCGGCGCCGCCCTGGTGGTGGATGGTGGCATCTACCGCCACGAGTTCGTCGCCCAATCGGTGGTCAGCGCCCTGATGCAGGTGCAGCTGGAAACCGAAGTGCCGGTGTTCTCGGTGGTTCTGACGCCGCACCACTTCCACGATGGCGAACAACATCACACGTATTTCTTCAATCATTTCCTGCACAAGGGTGCCGAAGCGGCGCGGACCGTGGCTGACACCGTGCAGAAGGTGCGTGGGTTGCGTCGGTTGCAGGTGCAGCAGAAGGTGGCGGTTTAACAGCGGCGGCGGGGTTGGGGATTTGTGGTGGATGGTCCCCTCACCCCAGCCCTCCCGGGCCGCCGTATCGCCCTGAGGGAGAGGGAGCTAAAAGCGGAGCGCGGTGGGGCGGCTGTCGATGTTCGGCTCCCTCTCCCTCAGGGAGAGGGCTGGGGTGAGGGGACCATTCACCGCCGATCCCCAAGACAGCCCCCTACCCCGCCGGCACTATCACAATCCCCGCCCTCAACCCATTGGCCACCCGTGGATTGGGAAAGATGATCCGCGCCCCCTGCTCCTCCACCACGAACCGCCGTCCATCGCTGTCCTCAGCCAGCAGATAGCCCTCTTCCAGCTCGGAAAAATTCTCCACATCGTCACGCAGATACAGGCGAAATGCATCGCTGTACTTGATCACTTCTCGCGCCACGTTGAACACCGCCATCTGGGTCAGCGCCTCATCGGCAGCCGGTTCAGTGCCTTCGATGATGTGTTGCAGCCGGACGTGCAAACGGCTCAGATCCACCTCGGCGTTCTGCCCGAATGGCCGCGCCTTGCCCAGCTCCAGGGTAAAGGCCTCGGCGCCCAGTTGCTCGTAGGTAAAGGCGCTGAAGGTGATGGATGAGCGGTTCTGCAGCAGCACCGCCTGCATGCCCGCCGCCTGCAGGCGGGCCAGTTCGGCACGGCTGTGCGCCCGGTCTGGATGGAACGGGTACAGGGCAAACTGTTCGATCTTCGAGCCGCGGATCGCCGTGTGCAGGTCATAGTGCAGGCGCGTGCGCCCCATCACACTGAAGAACGCCGTCGCCAACCGTTCCAGCTCGCAGGCGCGCAACGCTTCACGTCCGCTGGACAGCGCGTGGCGCCCATTGAACAGGCGGTTGACGTCCTGCTCGACGTAGCGCACGCCACGACGAATAGCGTCAGGGTTGCCGAACAGAAACAGGATACGTGCCCGCGGCTTGAGGTGGCCGCGGGCAATCTGATGAATCAATTCGTCGAGCAGCTCGATGGGCGCAGTTTCGTTGCCGTGGATGCCGGCTGAAAGAAGCAGGTCCAGGCCAGTGTCCGAGCCTTCGGGTGGGCGCACTTCCAGTGCGCCCTCGCCCAACCAACGCAGGCGTACGCCGCTAACGGTCATTTGCGTCTGCTGCGCGGGCTCTCGGCCAGCGAGCGTCAATTCAAGCAGTTTGCCGAGGGCCAGCATAGGCAGCGTCCTTGAGCGAGTGTTGCCTTAGTGGTTGCAGTCCGGACCATGCACGTGGCCGTCTTCTTCATCGGCGCCAGCGTCGGCCGGTTCCATCTCCAGCTGCAGGCTGACCAGGTTTGTGGCCAACGGGCGCAGCAGCAGGTTGGCGTACTCGGCGTCGCCTTCCTCGACGTCGACGCCGATCAGCAACTGGCCACGACCATCGTGCTGAATCCACACTTCCTTGCCCTGCCAGACCACGCAGAAGCGCGTGCAAGAGGTTTCCAGCTGAGTGCCGTCGGTGTCTTCAAGGATCAATCGCAGGGCGTCGGACATAATCGTATTCTCACAAGTCGTTTAAAGTTGGAACGGGTACACCGAGCCCAATGCCAGGATCTGGCTCAGTTCATCCAGTGCCGTGCGGCATTCGATGAGTAATTGCGGGTCCGCCAGGTCGGTTTCGGCCAAGCGGTCGCGGTAATGCTTGTCGACCCACAGGGTCAGGGTGTCATACAGCTTGGGGGTGAGGATCACGGCGGGGTTCACCGCCGCCAGCTCGTCGTGCCTGAGCGCCACACGCAGGCGCAGGCAAGCCGGCCCGCCGCCATTCTGCATGCTTTGCTTGAGGTCGAACACCTTCACTTCACCGATCGGGCCCGCCTGGGTGGTCAGGCCTTCCAGATACGCCCACACCCGCGGATTGGCCCGGCACTCCTCTGGCACTACCAGCAACATCGAACCATCGGCGCGGCTCAGCAGTTGGCTGTTGAACAGGTAAGTGCGTACGGCGTCTTCCACCGCCACCTCGGCGCGGGGTACGCACACGGCCTGAAACCGGCCGCCACGGCGGGCCAGCTTGGCCTGCAACTGGGCCATCACCGCATCACTGTCGAGAAAGGCGTCCTGGTGATGGAACAGCAACTCGCCGTTGCCGACGGCGATCACGTCATTGTGGAACACGCCCTGGTCGATCACCGTCGGATTCTGCTGGGCCAGCACCACGCCGTCTTCGCTCAGCCCGTGCAAGCGCACGACCGCCTGGGACGCTTCCAGGGTCTGGCGCGCCGGGTATTTCTGCGGGGCTGGAACGCGGGCGTCGAAGGCGCTGCGGCCGTACACGAAAAACTCCACGCCCGGCTCGCCGTAGTCACGGCAAAAGCGCGTGTGATTGGCCGCGCCTTCGTCGCCGAACTGCGCCACCGCCGGCAGGGCCGCGTGGTGGGCAAAGTGCTGTTCGCTGGCGAACATCGCCTGCAGCACGCGGCTGGTGGTGGGATGTTCGATGCTGCGGTGAAACTTGCAGTTCAGGTTGGCAGCAGTGAAATGCACGCGACCGTCGGCGGTGTCGGCGCTCGGGCTCACGGTGGCGGCATTGGCCACCCACATGCTCGACGCCGAGCAACTGGCGACCAGCAGCGGCATCGCTTGCCTGGCCGCGCGCTCGATCACCTGGGCGTCGCTGCCGCTGAAACCGAGCTGGCGCAGCGCGGCGACGTCCGGGCGTTCCTGCGGGGCCAGGACGCCTTGGGTAAAGCCCAGCTCCATCAGCGCTTTCATCTTGGCCAGGCCCTGACGCGCCGCTTCGCGAGGGTTCGAGCCCTGCTGGCTATTGCTCTGCGAGGCTACGTTGCCGTACGACAAGCCGCCGTAGTTGTGGGTCGGTCCCACCAGACCATCAAAGTTCACTTCACAGGATTTCATCGGCTCGGCTCCGCGGATCTGGTTGTTATGCATTGCGTTACAGCGTGATGCCAGGGCTGAGGCTAGCGGGCAAGGTCACGGTGGGCGCCTCCAGCGAGGCCACCGGGTAGGCACAATAGTCCGCCGCGTAATAGGCGCTGGCGCGATGGTTGCCCGAAGCGCCGACACCGCCGAAGGGCGCGGTGCTCGCGGCACCGGTCAGTTGCTTGTTCCAGTTGACGATACCGGCCCGGCTGCGCAGCCAGAACTGCTGGTAGCGCTGCTCGGAGTCGGACAACAGCCCTGCGGCCAAGCCATAGCGGGTGTTGTTGGCTTCGTCGATGGCGGCGTCGAAATCGCTGTAGCGCAGCACTTGCAGCAAAGGCCCGAACAGCTCTTCGTCGCTGCGCTCGGGCATGGCGGTGACGTCGATCAGCCCGGGCGTCAGCAGCGCGGCATCGGCCCGCGGCTGGGCCATGGTGAGCAGGCTGACCGCGCCGTTGGCGAGCATCTGCTGCTGTGCAGCGAGCAGTGCCCGGGCTGCCTCCAGCGAAATGACCGCACCCATGAAAGGCGCCGGCTGACGGTCGAACTCGCCCACTTCCAGGGCCGCACACACTTGCACCAGGCGCTCGAGCAGGCGATCGCCCCATGGGCCTTCGGGTACGAGCAGACGCCGCGCACAGGTGCAGCGTTGGCCAGCGGAAATGAATGCCGACTGAATAATGGTGTACACCGCTGCATCGACATCCTCGACCTGCTCCACCAGCAGCGGGTTGTTGCCACCCATTTCCAAAGCCAGGATCTTGTCGGGACGCCCGGAAAATTGCTGATGCAAGGCGTTGCCGGTGCGGCTGGAACCGGTGAAGAACAGCCCATCCAGACCGCTGTGGGCAGCCAGGGCAATGCCGGTGTCCCGCGCGCCCTGCAGGAGGTTGAGCACGCCAGCAGGCAGCCCCGCCTCGTTCCAGCACTCAAGGGTCAGCTCGGCGACCCTGGGCGTCAGCTCGCTGGGTTTGAACAGCACGCAGTTGCCGGCCAACAGGGCCGGAACGATATGTCCATTGGGCAAGTGACCGGGGAAATTGTAGGGGCCGAATACCGCTACCACACCGTGCGGCTTGTGCCGCAGCACCGCCGTGGCGTCGGCCATCGGGCCGCTCTTCTCGCCCGTGCGCTCCCGGTAGCTCTGTACCGAAATGGCAACCTTGTTGGCCATGCTGGTGATTTCGGTGGCCGCTTCCCAGAGCGGCTTGCCGGTTTCCTCGCCAATGCAGCGCGCCAGCTCGTCGGCGCGAGCCTTGAGCCTGGCGGCAAAGGCTTCCAATACGGAGATACGCGCTTCCAGGGGTTGGCTGGCCCAAGCGGGGAAAGCCTTGCGCGCAGCCTGCACGGCCTGATCGACCTGCTCGCTGCTGGCCGCAGCACCTTGCCAGACGATGGCCTGACCGACCGGGTTCAGTGAGGTGAAAGTAGGCCCCAGGCCTTGGGTCCACTGCCCATCGATGTACAAGCTGCTCATCACAGCACCTCCCGCGCTGGGGGCGCCAGGGGCACCGCGCGCACCTGATCACCGGCGTTGAGCTGCAGGCGCTTGGCGGTCAGCGGGTCGACCACCAGCGTGCCCGAGGCAAAGCGCGCAGGCGCGGCAGTGATGCGGCACTCCTCGCGCTTGCGGTTATGGATGAGAAACGGTGGGGCGTCGTCCCCCGGGGTGCCAATGGCCAGCACCAGCGTCTGGCTGTCGTGCACTGCACGGATCTTGCTGGTTTCACACTCCACGGCCGGGCCGGCATCGAAAATGTCGACGTAGCCCTGATAGCGAAAGCCCTCGGCCTTGAGCATGGTGAGCGCCGGTTCGGTGTCGGGATGCACCTGGCCGATGACACTGCGCGCCGCTTCCGACAGGAAGCAGCTGTACAGGGGAAACTTGGGCATCAGCTCAGCGATGAAAGCCCGGTTGCCAACACCGGTCAGGTAGTCGGCCTGGCTGAACTCCATCTTGAAGAAGTGCCGGCCCAGGCTTTCCCAGAACGGCGAACGGCCATTGGCGTCGGAAATACCGCGCATCTCGGCGATGACCTTGCGGCCGAACAACTGGGGGAATTCGGCGATGAACAGCAACCGCGCCTTGGCCAGCAGGCGACCATTGAGCCCCTTGCGATAGCCGTCGCGCAGGAACAGCGAGCACAGCTCCGAGTTGCCGGTCAGGTCGTTGGCCAGGAACAGCGTCGGGATTTCCCGATAGATGTTCAGCTCCTGAGAGGCGCTGACGGTAAGACCCACCCGGTAGTTGTACCAAGGCTCGCGCTGGCCCACGGCGCCGGCGATGGCCGAGATGCCCACCACCTGAGCGTCGTCGTCTTCGAGGACGAATAGATAATCGGTGTCGCCGCGCTGGGCTTCGCCACGGAAGGTCTTCTCCGCCCAGCCGACCCGATGCGCCAGGCGCTCTTCGTTGGCCGGCAAAGTGGTCAGGCCGGTGCCGGTGCTGCGCGCCAGCTCGATCAGCGCGGGTAGGTCGCTGCTGCGTACGGGACGAACGATCATGCTTTCTCCTCGAGCGGCGACCCTGTGGCCACCGCGGCTCTTGCTGCCAGGCTTGGGGACCTGGCTATCCTGCTGTCAAACCGCAACCAGACGCACACTGGCGCCCTCGCCCACACCCAACGCTTCGGCCGCGGCCAGGCTCAGGCTCACCGGCTTGCCGGGCACCCAATCCAATTCCAGCAACGCCGCGCGGTAGTCCTGCAGCAGGCCATTGGACACCAGGTATTGGCGCCCGCCGGCCATGCGTTGCTCGACACCAGTGTCCAGCTTCACCGGCACCACTCGACTCTGGGCAATGGAGCGAATGCCCGAAACCCGCGCATGCAAGGTCGGGCCGCCGTCGAAGATGTCGATGTAATGATCGGTTTCGAAACCCTCGCGCATTAGGATGTCGAAGGTGATCTGCGCCCGAGGATGCACCTGGCCCATGGCCTCCTGTGCTTCATCCGGCAACAACGGGACGTAGATCGGATAATGCGGCATCAGCTCGGCCAGAAAGGTGCGGCTCTTGATCCCGCACAGACGTTCGGCCTCGGCGTAGTTGAGGTCGAAGAAGTTGCGGCCGATGGCGTCCCAGAACGGCGAGTCGCCGTTCTCGTCGCTGTGACCGACGATCTCGGTCACCACCGAGTCCGCGAAGCGTTCCGGGTGGTTGGCCATGAACAGCAACCGGCCTCGCGAGTTGAGCTCGGACCACGGGCTGCCGACCAGCTCGGGCACGACGTAGAAGCTGGTCAGAAGGCTGTTGCCGGTCAGGTCGTGACACTGCGACAGCACGTGAATCTTGTTGTGGATCTTCAGCTCGCGCGAGGCATGCACGAAGGTCTCGTTGCGAAAGCTGTAGAAGGGTTCCGAATAGCCTGCCGAGGCAACGATGGCCGAGCAGCCCACCAGTTGCCCCGCGGCGAGGTCCTCGAGGACGAAGAAATAGCTTTCTTCGCCATTGAAGCTGACCTCTGCGGCGAACGAGGCCTCGGACTTGGCGATCTTGTCGCTCAGGCGACCGGCGTCGTCCGGCAGAGAGGTGACACCGATAGGGCTGTCGGCGGCCAGGCGTTGAACCTCGGCCAGGTCAGCCATTTGCGCAGGGCGCATCACCAGCATGGTGTCACTCCTTGAATAGGTGAGCGACGCAGGGCGTGGATGCCTGCGCCGCGAGACAGGCCCGATCAGGCCTGGGTCAGTTGCGCCACGGCGCGCTCGAAACGGTCCAGACCGGCATCGATGTCGGCATCTTCGACCACCAGGCTCGGGGCGAAGCGCACCACGTCGGGCCCGGCCTGCAGGATCATCAGGTCATGCTGCTCGGCGGCATTGAAGAAGTCCTTGGCGCGGCCTTTCCAGGCATCGCTCAGGACGCAGCCGATCAGCAGGCCCATGCCGCGCACTTCACTGAATACACCATAGCGCTGGCCGATCTGCTCCAGGCGGGTCTTGAACCGTTGGTGCTTGGCTTTGACCCCGGCCAGCACTTCTGGGGTATTGATCACATCCACCACGGCTTCGGCCACGGCGCAGGCCAATGGGTTGCCGCCGTAAGTGGTGCCATGCACACCGACCGCAAAGTGCTTGGCCAGGGCATCGGTGGTGAGCATGGCGCCGATGGGGAAACCGCCGCCCAGGCTCTTGGCGCTGGAGAGGATGTCCGGCGTCACGCCGTAGTGCATGTAGGTAAACAGCTCGCCGCTGCGGCCCATGCCGCTCTGCACTTCGTCGAACACCAGCAGTGCGTTGAACTGGTCGCACAGGGCGCGCGCGCCTTCCAGGTAAGCCTGGTCGGCCGGCAAGACGCCGCCTTCACCCTGGATGGGCTCGAGCACCACGGCGCAGGTCTTGTCCGAGATGGCAGCCTTCAGGGCTTCCAGATCGTTGTACGGCACGTGGGTGATGCCGGTGATCTTCGGGCCGAAACCGTCGGAATATTTCGGCTGGCCGCCCACGCTGACAGTGAACAGGGTACGACCGTGGAAGCTGTTGGTGGCGGCGATGATTTCGTACTTGTCCGCACCGAAATTATCGTGGGCCACGCGCCGCGCCAGCTTGAACGCGGCTTCGTTGGCCTCGGCGCCGGAGTTGCAGAAGAACACCCGGTCGGCAAAGGTGGCGTCGACCAGTTTCCTGGCCAGGCGCAGGGTCGGTTCGTTGGTGAATACGTTGGACACGTGCCACAGCTTGTTGGCCTGCTCGGTCAGCGCGCTGACCAGCGCCGGGTGAGCGTGGCCCAGCACGTTGACGGCGATGCCACCGGAGAAATCGATGAGCTCGCGACCGGCCTGATCCCAGACCCGAGAGCCTGCACCGCGCACGGGAATGAACCCGGCCGGGGCATAGTTGGGGACCATCACCTGGTCGAAATCGGCACGTTGCACGGGGGCTTGCTCAACGGACATCGGAGTCTCCTGTCAAGGAACGCTCGCCGCAAAAATGGGCAAGCGATGGGGGATTGTAAGGATTGGGCCACGCCCGGCATTGCCGCCAAGCGACAACTTGTTATAGCGCCAAACCGGCATTCTACGGGGGTTGTCGGGAATGCGACATATAGGGATAGAAAGGCGCAGGGTGATGGGGGATTGTTGTAGCGGTTGGGTTTCGGTTCTGTGGTGGATGGTCCCCTCACCCCAGCCCTCTCCCTGAGGGAGAGGGAGCTAAAAGCAAATCACCTATATCCGTAACGCCATCGTACTGCTCCCTCTCCCTCAGGGAGAGGGCTGGGGTGAGGGGACCATCCACCACCGAACCCAAAACCCTACCCCCGCTCCGCAGGCACCGGCGACAGTTCGAACGGGCTGCTGCTGCGCCGCTGGTTACGATCTTCCCGCGGCGTAGCGCCGAAGAAATTGCGGTAGGCGCTGGAAAAATGCGGGCCCGAAGAAAAGCCGCATGACAAACCGATCTGGATAATCGACTTGCTGGTCTGCATCAGCATCTGCCGCGCCTTGTTCAGGCGCAGCTCCAGGTAGTACTGGCTGGGCACCCGGTTCAGGTACTGCTTGAAGATCCGCTCCAACTGGCGCCGCGACACGCACACGTGCTGGGCGATTTCATCGGTGGTCAGCGGCTCCTCGATGTTGGCCTCCATCAGCAACACCGCCTGGGTCAGCTTGGGGTGGCTGGACCCCAGGCGGTTCTGCAAGGGGATGCGCTGGCGCTCGCCACCCTCGCGAATACGCTCCACCACCAACTCCTCCGAGACGGCGCCCGCCAGCTCGGCGCCATGATCACGGGCCAGCACGGCCAACAGCAGGTCGAGCACCGACAGCCCGCCGCAAGCGGTCATGCGGTCGCGGTCCCAATCGAACAGGTGGCTGGTGGCGATGACCTTGGGAAAGCGCTCGGCGAAGTCATCCTGCCAGCGCCAGTGCACGGCGGCCCTGTAACCGTCCAGCAGCCCCAGCTGCGCCAATGGATAGACACCCGCCGACAGCCCACCGACCACACAACCGGAGCGGGCCACCTGCTTGATCGCCGAGGACAGCGCCGGGGTCATCGCACCTGGCGGCTCATCGGCCAGCAGGAACAGTTTCTGGCAGCCGTCCAGGCGCCCGCTCCATGGCTCGCCCGGCAACTGCCAGCCCCCTTCGGTGGGCGGTTCGGCCTGCAGGAATGCCAGCTCATACGTCACCTCCGGGTGCACCTTCTGGGCGACCCGCAATGCCTCTTCGGCCAGCGCCAGGGTCAGGGCTCGGGTGCTGGGCCAATAGAGGAAACCGATTCGTTGAACTGTCATGAAATGCGGACCGAAACCTTAGGTATCAAAAGCTGAATGCTGGATTGCACCCTTGCCAGTAAAGCATGCCGCGCCAATCCGGCACGCTTGGCAAGATCCGCCAAGCATGCCCGTTTACCGGGGATACGACAGCCCCGGAAATATTTCGATCCACATTCACTTGAGGCTGCCGGACAGGAACTGCTGCAAACGCTCGGACTGCGGGTTGACCAGCACCTCGCGCGGATTGCCGCACTCTTCCACGCGTCCCTTGTGCAGGAAGATCAACTGATTCGAGACTTCCCGGGCAAAGCCCATCTCGTGCGTCACCACGACCATGGTCCGCCCTTCCTGGGCCAGGCCCTGCATCACCTTGAGCACATCGCCCACCAGTTCCGGGTCCAGCGCCGAAGTCGGCTCGTCGAACAGCATCACCTCAGGCTCGACCGCCAGTGCCCGGGCAATCGCCACTCGCTGCTGCTCGCCGCCGGACATGTGCCCGGGGTAGGCATCCTTGCGATGGGCAACACCCACCTTGGCCAGGTAGTGCTCGGCCTTCTCCAGCGCCTCTTTCTTCGACATGCCCAGCACGTGCACGGGCGCTTCGATGATGTTTTCCAGGGCCGTCATGTGCGACCACAGATTGAAATGCTGGAACACCATCGACAGGCGCGAGCGCAGCCGCTGCAACTGCCTGGGGTCGGCGGCCTTGAGCGCACCGTCCTTGCCGGGCACCAGCTTGAGCTCTTCGTTGTTGAGCAGGATTCTTCCGGCATGCGGCTGCTCCAGCAGATTGATGCAACGCAGGAAAGTGCTTTTGCCGGAACCGCTGGAGCCAATGATGCTGATCACATCGCCGGCCTTGGCTTGCAGGGAAACACCCTTGAGCACCTCGTGGGTGCCATAGCGCTTGTGCAAGTCCTGGACTTCAAGTTTGTACATGTTCTCGGTTCTCGAGCAGCGTTCAGTCACTGAGCAGGCGCCCATGACGAAGAGGTTGGCGTCCGGCGATCTTGGCCAGCCAGAAACCCGGCTGGGCGTAGCGCAGGCGTTCAATGGCGAACAGCACGCCAGCGGTACCCGCACAGACGACGCTGGCACGGTCGCACAGCGGATCGATGACTTCGAACAGCGGTTCGCCAGCCTCGACCCAGACGCCCGCTGGACGCAGAAAAGTGATGACGCCGGGGTGCGGCGCGTAGAGCAATTCGGTGCCTTGCAAGGGCATGGCTTCGCAGGTGTCGTCAGCGGCGACAGGCCACTGGCCGTCGATCAATCCCTGTTCGGCCAGAAACGCCAGAATGCCTTCGGCATGGGCCTCGGCCTGCTCCTTGCCCGTGTCGGCCTGACCACCCAGCTCCAGGGTGGTGGCCAGGCACGCCAGCGGCAATTGCGCCTCGGGAAACAGCCGTTGCAAACGCAACCAGGGCAGCGAGCAGGCTTCGTCGAACGAGCTGCCGCCGGAGTCTTCGGCCAGCAGCGCCACGCGCATGTTCATGTGCGCAGCGAGGGAGCGCCACTGTGGCCACTGCTGTGGCAAGGCATACATGTGCAGTGCGGCGTCGGCATCACAGTGCAGATCCAGCACCACATCGGCGTCGCAGGCCTGGGCCAGCAGCACGCGCTGCAAGCCCTGCAATTGGCTGGCGGCCGGCGGCAGCCCGGCCAGGGCTTCGCGCATGGCCTGACGCACCAGCAGGACATTGGCCCGTGGATCATCGCCCAACCGCCCTTCAACGGACTGCGCAACGGGTTCGCTGAGCTCGAAGAAGTCGCGATTGAAATTCTTGCCGCTGCCGAACTCGAATCGGCCCTGATGGGCGCCCTGCAGCAGTTGGCCCAGGCCAAGCGGGTTGGCCACCGGCACCAACTCGATGACGCCCTTGAGCCTGCCTGCCGCTTCCAGCGCGCTCAGGCGCTTTTTCAACTCCCATGCCGTGCGCATGCCGGGCAGTTCGTCGGCGTGCAGGCTGGCCTGGATATAGGCTTTGCGCTCGCCATTGCCAAAGCGGAAAACGCTCAGCTGACGCTCGCTGCCCAGGCTGCTCCAAGGCAACGGATGATCGATTCGTTGCATGCTTCAGCCCTTGCGTGGTGCCAGGTAGGCCAGCCAGCGGCGTTCGGCCAGCTTGAACAGGCGCACCAGGATAAAGGTCAGGCACAGGTAGAAGACCCCGGCCGTGATATAGGCTTCGAACGGCAGATAATACTGAGCGTTCACCGAGCGCGCGGCGCCGGTGATGTCGATCAGGGTCACGATGGAGGCCAGACTGGTGGTCTGCAGCATCATGATCACCTCGTTGCTGTACTGCGGCAGTGCCCGGCGCAGGGCCGAGGGCAGCAGGATGCGGCGGTACATCTTGCCTTTGGACATGCCCATGGCGCGGGCCGCCTCGATCTCGCCAGGCGGCGTGGCCTTGAGGCTGCCGGCAATGATTTCGGCAGTGTAGGCGCTGGTATTGATGGCAAAGGCCAGGCACGCGCAAAAGGTCGCGCTGGACAACCACGGCCACAGGATGCTCTCGCGCACAGCCTCGAACTGCGCCAGCCCGTAGTAGATCAGGAACAACTGCACCAGCATCGGTGTGCCGCGGATGACATAGGTGTAGAGCCAGGCCACGCCGTTGACGAATACGTTCTTCGAGACGCGCATCAGACCCAGCGGCAGTGCCGCGATCAGGCCGAAAGCCAACGACAGGGCAAGCAGTTTCAGGGTTTCGAGCATGCCGCTGAAGTACAGCGGCAGGCTGTCCCACACCACGTTGTAATCGAAAATCATAGGTCAGCCGCCCTTACGCCTACCGAGTAGCGTTTCTCCACCGCCCGCAGGATCAGCAGCGACACGCTGGTGATCACCAGGTACATGGCCGCCACGGCGAGGAAGAACGTGAAAGGCTCGCGGGTGGCGTCGGCCGCCTGCTTGGCCTTGAACATCATGTCCTGCAGGCCCACCACCGAGATCAGCGCAGTGGCCTTGGTCAGCACCAGCCAGTTGTTGGTAAAGCCGGGTATCGCCAGGCGGATCATCTGCGGCACCAGGACCCGGAAGAACACCTGCAGGCTGCTCATGCCGTAGGCCATGCCCGCTTCGGCCTGCCCCTTGGGAATGGCCATGAAGGCACCGCGAAAGGTTTCCGACAGGTAGGCGCCGAAAATGAAGCCCAGGGTAAAGATGCCAGCGGCCAACGGGTTGAGATCGATGTAGTCGTCGTAGCCCACCAGCGGGGCAACGCGATTGAGAATGTCCTGGCCGCCATAGAAGATCAGCAGGATAAGCACCAGGTCGGGGATGCCGCGGATCACGGTGGAATACAGGTCGCCCAGCCACGCCAGCCAACGCACGGGCGACAGGCGCATGGCCACGCCCACCAACCCCAGGAACACGGCCAGGGCCATGGACGACAAGGCGAGCTCAAGGGTCAGCCAAGCGCCATCGAGGATGACAGCCCCGTAGCCTTTCAACATGAAAATATCCTCGCCCGGAGAATGAAAAAATGGTGCAAACCACAGCTACCTGCGGTTTGCACCATCGGTTGCGACGTCTGAGGGCTTATTTGCCGTAGATGTCGAAGTCGAAGTATTTGTCCTGGATCTTCTTGTATTCGCCGTTGGCGCGAATGGCGGCGATTGCCGCATTGATGCGATCCAGGTTGGCCTTGTCGCCCTTGCGCACGGCAATGCCGATGCCGTCACCGAAGTATTTCGGATCGGTCACGGTCGGGCCTGCGAAAGCGTAGCCTTTGCCCGCGTCGGTCTTGAGGAAACCGTCCTGCAACAGGGTGGCGTCAGCCAGGGTGCCGTCGAGGCGGCCGGCGGCCACATCCAGATAGATTTCGTTCTGCGAGCCGTACGGCATCACTTCGGCGCCCAGGGGCTTGAGCACTTCGGTGGCGTAGCGGTCGTGGATCGAGCCGCGCTGCACGCCGATCTTCTTGCCCTTGAGCTCGGCCATGCTGTCGCTGACCTGCACGCCCTCTTTCATCACCAGGCGCGCCGGGGTGGCGTAGTACTTGTTGGTGAAGTCCACGGACTTCTTGCGGTCTTCGGTAATGGACATCGACGACAGAATGGCGTCGATCTTGCGCACTTTCAGCGCCGGGATCAGACCGTCGAACTCCTGCTCGACCCAGGTGCACTTGACCTTCATCTCGGCGCACAGGGCATTACCGATGTCGTAGTCAAAGCCCACGATGCTGCCATCCGGCGCCTTCGAGGCGAACGGTGGGTAGGCGGCTTCGATGCCGATCTTCAGCGGTTTTTCATCGGCGAAGGCGGACATGGACAGCACGGACAACGCCAACGCGCCAAACAGTGCAAGTTTCTTCATCGGGTGAGCTCCAGCGAAAAAGGGCAGTAATAGGCAGACCGAGCAAATGCCCAATGTGCAAAGGTAAGGCGGAACAGGGGACGCCGAGCCAGGGCCGGCGAGTGAGGGCATTTTAGCGGCGTTGTGTCAGTCGATATTTCTTCAATGCGACAACTAGTTACAGAAGTATCGAGATTAAGCGGAGCGGATGTTGACAGGATTGAGCAGATATGGGTAGCGAACAACGCAGTCCATTGAGACAGCCATTGGCGCGCCCATTATTGGCAAAGGCAAGTGGGACGGCAAGTGCAGTGTTGCTGGAAAGGGTTTGCCAATGGGTGCAGTCCGAAGGACATGAACTAAATGGCATCTCGACCCGCCTCCTGGGCCCCATCGCGGGCAGAGCCCGCTCCCACAGGGATAGCGGTGCATCAACCCAATGTTGGCCCCCACAGGGATAGGGGTGAATCAACCCAATGTTGGCCCCCACAGGGATAGAGGTGCATCAACCCAATGTTGGGGCCCCCACAGGGATAGGGGTGAATCAACCCAATGTTGACACCCACAGGGATAGAGGTGAATCACCAGGATGTCCGCCCCGGTGAAGCCCCCCCTGTGGGAGCGGGTTCTACCCGCGATGGGATCGCCGCGGTACCGACCTATGCCGACGCCCGCTGCATCTCCTTGTGGGTATCGATCAGGTGCTGCACCACACCAGGATCGGCCAGCGTCGAAATATCCCCCAGCGCGTCGTATTCGGACGTGGCGATCTTGCGCAGGATGCGCCGCATGATCTTGCCGGAGCGGGTCTTGGGCAATCCTGGCGCCCACTGAATCACGTCCGGCGAGGCAATCGGACCGATCTCCTTGCGCACCCAGTTCTTCAGCTCGATGCGCAGCGCTTCGCTGGGCTCTTCACCGCCATTGAGCGTGACATAGACATAGATGCCCTGCCCCTTGAGATCGTGAGGCACGCCCACCACCGCGGCTTCGGCCACCTTGGGATGCGCGACCATGGCGCTTTCGATTTCGGCGGTACCCATGCGGTGGCCGGACACGTTGAGCACGTCGTCGACCCGGCCGGTGATCCAGTAGTAACCATCCTCGTCGCGGCGCGCGCCATCGCCGGTGAAGTACATGCCGCGAAAGGTCTTGAAGTAGGTATCGACGAAGCGGTCATGATCGCCGTACAGCGAGCGCGACTGGCCTGGCCAGGAATCGAGGATGACCAGATTGCCTTCGGCCGCCCCCTCGATCAGGTTGCCCAGGTTGTCCACCAGCGCCGGCACGACGCCGAAGAACGGCTTGGTCGCCGAGCCAGGCTTGAGGCCAATGGCGCCAGGCAAGGGGCTGATCAGGATGCCGCCGGTTTCGGTCTGCCACCAGGTGTCGACGATCGGGCAGTTCTGCTTGCCCACGGTGTTGTAGTACCAGCTCCAGGCTTCCGGGTTGATCGGCTCACCCACCGATCCCAGCAGGCGCAGGCTGGACCCGTCGGCGCCCTCCACGGCCTTGGTGCCCTCGGCCATCATCGAGCGAATGGCGGTGGGCGCGGTGTAGAGGATATTGACCTTGTGCTTGTCGATGATCTTGGACAGGCGGGTGATGTCGGGGTAGTTCGGCACGCCTTCGAACAGCAGCGTGGTAGCCCCATTGGCCAGCGGGCCGTAGACGATATAGCTGTGGCCGGTGACCCAACCCACGTCGGCGGTGCACCAGTAGATGTCGCCGGGCTTGTAGTCGAACACCCGTTCATGGGTCAACGCGGCATACAGCAGGTAACCGCCAGTGGTGTGCAGCACGCCTTTCGGCTTGCCGGTGGAGCCGGAGGTGTAGAGGATGAACAGCGCTTCCTCGGCACCCATCTCCTTGGGCGCGCAGGTGCTGGAGGCGACTTCCAGCAGGGCGTGGTACCAGATGTCGCGATGGCGGTTCCATTCGATGTCGCCACCGGTGCGCTTGCACACGATGACTTTCTGCACGCTGCTGGTTTCCGGGTTGGTCAGGGCGCGGTCGACGTTGGCCTTGAGCGCGGTCTTCTTGCCGCCGCGCAAGCCTTCGTCGGCCGTGATGACCACCTTGGATTGACAGTCGATGATGCGACCGGCCAGTGCCTCCGGCGAGAACCCGCCGAACACCACCGAGTGCACCGCGCCGATGCGCGTACAGGCCAGCATGGCCACCACCGCCTCGGGGATCATCGGCATGTACAGGGTCACCACGTCGCCGCGGTGCACGTCCTGGCCACGCAGAGCGTTGGCAAACTTGCAGACTTCTTCATGCAGTTGGCGATAGGTGATGTGACGGCTTTCGGAAGGGTCGTCGCCCTCCCAGATGATGGCGACCTGGTCGCCGCGCTCGGCCAGATGGCGATCCAGGCAGTTGTAGGAAACGTTCAGGGTGCCATCGGCGAACCACTTGATGTCGACATGGTGATCGTCGAACGAGGTTTGCTTGACCTTGGTGAAGGGCTTGATCCAATCGAGGCGCTGAGCCTGCTCGCGCCAGAAACCGTCCGGGTTGACGACTGACTGCTGGTACATGGCCTTGTAGTTCGCTTCATCGGTCAGGGTGGTCGCTGCCACTTCAGGACGAACGGGATACAGGGAAGCCGCACTCATCTTTCTCACCTCGGTTCGATAGTTGTTGTTGTATGACCGTGTTGTAAGGGTATCTGCGCCACGGAACCATTCGACGATGGTAGTAACGGCCTGCCCCGGCGCGATAGCAACGCTGGGCGACCGGTCGAAACTGCCGGATACGGATTGTTACTACTTCCGATAAAACAGTTTATCCAAACCCGCTCTGTTTGCTCGCCGACCCCAGGCCTAGAATCCACCTCGCCAGCAACGGCAACAGGTTCGACACTGGCAACACGCCCCCACGAAGGCACGTTGAACCCAACTTCCCAACTCTCAAGCTTCACACGTGGCCTCACAAGGGTCGCGTGCCCCTTCACGACTGTAAGAAAACAGGTAAACCTGAATGAAATCCCTGATCGTACTTGCGCTGATTGGCATGAGCAGCATCGCCGTGGCCGAGGAAGCGACAACTGAAACTGCCCAGAACATTGCTGTAGAACAGTATGACTACGCTCAGCACCTTGATATTGCCCGAGTGATCTCCCAGAGCGATGTGCCCAACGTCTGCGCCGTGGTCCCGGCGCGCATGACCTACGAAGATTCCCAGGGCACGCGGCATATCCTGGAGTACCGGATCATGGGCAATGGGTGCTCGAACGGCTAGGGATTGCCTGGCGACCCGGGTCGATTATCCCCAAACTGTCATGCAACCTGGGGTATCCTGCCCGCGCCCTGACACAATCAGGGCGCTGTCCACTCAACCCAACAGCACTTGCGAGGAGCGCAGAAGATGCACGAAATCCCAAACCTCCCCTTCCCAAGCCTGCACCAACCGCAGCAGCCTGCACCCACCCAATCGGCCAGCCACAAGCCTGATGGCCACGATGAAAGCAAGGACAAGCCCAGCGATCAGCGCGAAGGCTGATACGCCTCTGTCAGGCGGCGTGGGAAGCGCAGCGGCCAACGGCCCGATTCCCACACCGCTCCAGGCGCCAGGACTGCGTCCCAAGCGAACATAAAATCCGCGTTATCCGCCCACTTTGCCGGCGCACGCCTTTATCATAAGCACCACGCCCTCTCCCCCCGCTTTTCGTCCGGATATACCCATGCCTCAATCAGAGCGCCCGCTGGCGGTCACGCTGCAAGTCGTTTCCATTGTCCTGTTCACCTTCATCGGCTATCTGAGCATCGGCATCCCCCTGGCGGTACTGCCGGGTTACGTCCACAGCGACCTGGGCTTCGGTGCGGTGGTCGCGGGCCTGGTGATCAGCGTGCAATACCTTGCCACCCTGCTCAGCCGGCCACAGGCCAGCAAGATCATCGACAACCTGGGCAGCAAGAAAGCGGTGATCTACGGGCTGTTCGGCTGCGGCGGCAGCGGTGTGCTGATGCTACTGTCGGGGTGGCTGCAGAGCTGGCCGATGCTCAGCCTGGGTACATTGCTGGTGGGGCGCATACTGCTCGGCGCCGCGGAAAGCCTGGTGGGCTCCGGCTCCATCGGCTGGGGCATTGGCCGGGTAGGCGCGGCGAATACCGCCAAGGTGATTTCCTGGAACGGCATTGCCAGCTACGGGGCGCTGGCGATCGGCGCCCCGCTGGGCGTCGTCATGGTCAAGTACCTGGGACTGTGGAGCATGGGCGTCAGCATCATCCTGCTCGCCGGCCTGGGTATCGCCCTGGCCTGGAACAAGACCGCTGCCGCCATCGTCGCAGGCGTCCGCCTGCCCTTCCTGCATGTGCTGGGCCGGGTGTTGCCCCACGGTACCGGTCTGGCCCTGGGCGGCATCGGCTTCGGCACCATCGCCACCTTCATCACCCTGTACTACGCCAGCAACCATTGGGACAACGCCGCGCTGTGCTTGAGCCTGTTCGGTGCCAGCTTCATCTGCGCACGCTTGCTGTTCGGCAACCTGATCAACCGGCTTGGCGGCTTTCGCGTCGCCATCGCCTGCCTCAGCGTGGAAGCCCTGGGGCTGCTGCTGCTATGGCTGGCGCCTAATCAGGAGCTGGCGCTGGCAGGCGCAGCATTGACCGGCTTCGGCTTTTCCCTGGTGTTCCCCGCCCTGGGCGTGGAAGCCGTGAACCTAGTGCCCGCCTCCAGCCGCGGCGCAGCGGTGGGTGCCTACTCCCTGTTCATCGATATGTCGCTGGGCATCACCGGACCGGTGGCGGGGGCGATCGCGTCGGGCTACGGCTTCAGCTCGATCTTCCTGTTTGCCGCGGTGGCCGCGCTGTCCGGGCTGGGGCTGACGGTCTATCTGTACAAGCAGGCCGCGCAACTGCCGCCACCCGAGGACAAGCTGGTCTGAAGGCGCAATGACCTAGAAATCCACTCGTCCGCGGTTGGCCTTGATCGCCCCGCGCTTGGTCTTGCCTTCCAGGCGCCGTGTCTTGGAGCCCAGGGTGGGCTTGGTGGGGCGGCGCTTCTTCTCGACCTTGGTCGCCGCCAGGATCAACTCCCGCAGCCGTTCCAGGGCATCGGCGCGGTTCTGCTCCTGCGTCCGGTATTGCTGGGCCTTGATCACGATCACCCCGTCACCGGTGATGCGGCTGTCGCGCAAGGCCAGCAGCCGCTCCTTGTAGAACGGCGGCAGGGACGATGCATTGATATCGAAACGCAGGTGCATCGCGCTGGAAACCTTGTTGACGTTCTGTCCACCCGCACCCTGGGCACGGATGGCGCTCAGCTCGATCTCGGCGTCGGGCACCTGAACGGCATTGGAAATTTCCAGCATCTCTAAGACCTCGGAGTGAATCAGCCTGTCAACGATTGCCCAGGGTGTTGCGTTGCTTGGCGCGGTAGCACAACCACATGACGATCACCCAGATCGGGATCGCGTAGACCGAGCGATTGATCCCCGGAATCAGCAACATGATACCCAGGATGAACACCACGAACGCCAGGCACAGGTAGTTGCCGTAGGGGTACCACAGCGCCTTGAACAGCGGCTGCTGGCCCTTGCTGCGCAAGTGCTGGCGAAACGTGAGGTGCGAGTAGCTGATCATCGCCCAGTTGATCACCAAGGTGGCGACTACCAGAGACATCAGCATTTCGAGGGCGTTCTGCGGCACGAAGTAGTTCAGCGCTACGGCCACCAGCGTGATCGCCGCCGACACCAGCAAGGCGCGCACGGGCACACCACGGCTGTCGACCTTGGCCAGTGCGCGAGGCGCATCGCCCTGTTCAGCCATGCCCAGCAACATGCGACTGTTGCAATAGGTACCGCTGTTGTAGACCGACAGTGCGGCCGTCAGCACCACGAAATTCAGTACATGAGCGGCCGTATCGCTGCCCAGCATGGCGAACACCTGCACGAACGGGCTGCCGCTGTAGGCATCGCCCGAGGCGTTGAGGGTACCCAACAGGGCGTCCCAGGGCGTCAACGACAACAGCACCACCAGAGCGCCGATGTAGAAGATCAGAATGCGATAGATCACCTGGTTGATCGCCTTGGGAATCACCGTGCGGGGGCTGTCGGCTTCGGCCGCAGTGAAGCCGAGCATTTCCAGGCCGCCGAAGGAGAACATGATGATTGCCAGGGCCATCACCAGCCCACTTACGCCGTTCGGAAAGAAACCGCCGTGGCTCCAGAGGTTGCTGACCGACCCCTGCGGGCCGCCATGGCCGCTGACCAGCAGATAGCTGCCCAGCGCGATCATGCCAACGATCGCGGCCACCTTGATGATGGCGAACCAGAACTCGGCCTCGCCGAAGACTTTGACGTTGGCCAGGTTGATGGCATTGATCATCACGAAGAACACCGCCGCCGATACCCAGGTGGGTATTTCCGGCCACCAGTAGTGCACGTATTTGCCCACGGCGGTCAACTCGGACATGCCTACCAGGATATACAGCACCCAGCAGTTCCAGCCGGACAGAAAGCCGGCGAAGCCGCCCCAGTAGTTATGGGCAAAATGGCTGAAGGAGCCGGCCACCGGCTCTTCGACGATCATCTCGCCGAGCTGGCGCATAATCAGAAAAGCAATGAAGCCGCAAATGGCGTAGCCCAGGATCATCGAGGGGCCGGCGGATTTCAGCACGCCGGCCGAGCCCAGGAACAACCCGGTACCGATGGCGCCGCCCAGGGCGATCAGTTGGATATGGCGGTTTTTCAGGCCGCGCTTGAGCTGGGTGTGTTCGGTCATCGGAGGGTGTCACTTGTTCGGTGAGTCGGGGGGGTTGATGGGGTGTCTGTGAAGGCCCCCATCGCGGGTAGCACCGGCTTGCACATAAGCCCGCACGGATACCCCAAAAGGAAACGCCAGCTCGATGGCTGGCGCTCCTTCACATCAGGGCTGCTTATTCGGGCTTGGGCTTGCGACGGCCGAAGCCAGGGCGCTGACCCGTGCCGGCCGCCGGACCACGACGATTGCCCGAAGGCGCGTCGTCGACCAGCTTGATACCCGGACGCTTGGCCGCAGGCTTGGCACCTGGCTTCCCAGCCGGCTTGGCAGGACGCTTGTTCATGTCCGCCGGACGCTCGGCCACGGCACTGCCACGACCGCCTTCCTTGCGCGGAGCCGAATCGCCACGCGGCTTGCGGGCCGGACGCTCCTCGCTGGCAGGGGCGCCATCGTGAGCAGGACGCAAGGTGCGCACGCGCTCGCCACGACCCATCGGCCGCGACGATTTGCGCTGCATGCGCTCCAGTTTGTCCTTGGTCTTGGTGGTCATGCTGGGCATGGCCACGGCAGCCAGGCCGACTTCAGCGCTCAGGGTGTCGACTTCGCCCTGGGTCAGCTCGCGCCAACGGCCCATGGGCAGGTCGGAGTTGAGAAACACCGGACCGAAGCGCACACGCTTCAGGCGGCTGACCACCAAGCCCTGGGATTCCCACAGACGGCGCACTTCACGGTTGCGGCCTTCCATCACCACGCAGTGGTACCAATGGTTGAAGCCTTCGCCGCCCGGTGCTTCCTGGATGTCGGTAAAACGCGCCGGACCGTCTTCCAGAATCACGCCATTCTTCAAGCGCAGCAGCATGTCGTCGTCGACTTCACCGCGTACACGCACGGCGTACTCACGGTCCATTTCGAACGAGGGGTGCATGAGGCGGTTGGCCAGCTCACCGTCGGTGGTGAACATCAGCAGGCCCGTGGTGTTGATGTCCAGGCGGCCGACGTTGATCCAGCGGCCTTCGCGTGGGCGCGGCAGGCGATCGAATACGGTCGGGCGACCTTCCGGGTCGTCACGGGTGCAGATTTCGCCGTCGGGCTTGTTGTAGATGATGACGCGGCGCACGGTTTCCGAGGCTTCTTCGCGCTTGATCACCTTGCCGTCGACGGTAATGGCATCGTGCAGGTCGACGCGCTGGCCGAGGGTCGCGACCTTGGCGTTGACCTTGATACGGCCTTCGCTGATCCACGCCTCGACGTCACGGCGTGAACCTACGCCGATACGGGCCAATACTTTCTGCAGTTTTTCGCCGGCGGGGCCGATTTCCTGGCTGCCGTCTTGCTGATCGAGATCTTTCATCGTAAGCACCTCCCGGTGGGTCGAATTGAATGCTGCTCGTGGCGCAGGCGCGCCAGAGGGTCGCGAATCATACGCTCATCCACAGCGTTGCGCACCCAAGCCTAGCCGATATTTGCGCGCTTATTTCTTTTTCCGCTTACCGGCGCCTTTCAGCGCCCGCAGGCGCTGCTCGGCCTCGGCGTTGACGTCGCGCCGCTCATCCTTGTCCATCTTCTTCCAGGCCTTGCACTCGCGCTTGGTGCGACCGCAGGCGATGCACGTATCGTCGGTAAACTTGCAGACGCTGATACAGGGGTTCTTGGTGCTCATCGAGGGCAGTACCTGGAAGGTGGGGTGCAACCTTGGACAACGGACACATCAAATCGCGCCCACAAAAAAAGCGACCCGAAGGTCGCTCTCTTTGTTTGCTTCAAGGAGTTCAAGGGCCTCGAAGCTCTATATGGCGCAGCGGACGGGACTCGAACCCGCGACCCCCGGCGTGACAGGCCGGTATTCTAACCGACTGAACTACCGCTGCGTATCGCTCGGACTTGCGTCCGTTTGAAACAGGTTGCTCAAGAACTTTCGAGTTTC
Source organism: Pseudomonas sp. UBA4194 (assembly GCF_002379585.1). Classification (GTDB taxonomy): domain Bacteria; phylum Pseudomonadota; class Gammaproteobacteria; order Pseudomonadales; family Pseudomonadaceae; genus Aquipseudomonas. Next base: position 279 of record NZ_DFUE01000088.1, on the reverse strand, counting down.
TTGAACGCTGACCCGGCGGACCGAATCAGTACATAAAATGGCGCAGCGGACGGGACTCGAACCCGCGACCCCCGGCGTGACAGGCCGGTATTCTAACCAACTGAACTACCGCTGCTTAGGTCGTCGTAGCATCTTCTCTTATTACAGAGACACTCGCTAAAAAGAGTGGTGGGTGATGATGGATTCGAACCGCCGACATTCTGCGCGTAAGGCAGACGCTCTACCAACTGAGCTAATCACCCTGAGCAGCGTTAAAAAATTGCACTGCAATTTTAACTT
>NZ_DFUE01000001.1:5384-10836 GCF_002379585.1 Pseudomonas sp. UBA4194 | reverse complement strand
GAGGGGACCATTCACCCCCATACCCGGCAATGCCAAGGATCAACAGTGCCCAAGGGGGGCAAGTCATGGGAGAGCGCACTACGTCTGCAAGCTGGGCCATGGGGATCGTCAAGGCGCTCGAGCTCGAAGGACTGGACTGCAAAGCCCTGTTCAGCGAACTGAGCCTGGATTTCGACGCCCTGCACGATCCCGATGCACGCTTCACCCAGGATTCCATGACCCGCCTCTGGACCCTCGCCGTGGAGCGCTCCGGCAACCCTGCCATCGGGCTGAACATGGCGCGGCTGGTGCGCCCCGCGTCGTTCCATGTGGTCGGCTACCTGCTGATGTCCAGCCGCACCCTGGCCGAGGGCTTCGAGCGATTGGTACGCTATCAGCGCATCATCGCCGAAAGTGCGGACCTCAGTTTTCGCCTGCTACCCGAAGGCTATGCACTGATCCTCACCGTGCATGGCGATCACCTCCCGCCTACCCGGCAAAGCGCCGAAGCCTCGCTGGCCTGCGCATTGGCACTGTGCACCTGGCTGACCGGTCGCACCGTGCAGCCCATCAAGGTGATGCTGGCCGGTCCTGAGCCGGTGGATCCTGGGCCTTACACGCAGACATTCGGCGCGCCGATCACGTTCACCGCCCCCTACGATGCGTTGGTGTTCCACAAGGATGACATGGAGATCCCGCTGCCGACCGCCAACGAGGCCATGGCGGCGCTGCATGACCGGTTTGCCGGGGAGTATATGGCGCGCTTTTCCGACAATCAGGTCAGTCATCGCGCCCGACTGATGATCTGCCGCTTGCTGCCGTTAGGCGAGCCTCGCCGCGAGGCCGTGGCGCAGGCGTTGCACATGTCGCAGCGAACCCTGCAGCGCCGCTTGCAGGACGAGGACACCAGTTTCCAGACCCTGCTCGACGACACCCGTCGCCAACTGGCCGAGCAATACATGGCGCGTCCGCAGATGACCTTGCTCGAAGCCGCCTACCTGCTCGGCTTCAGCGACCCCAGCAACTTCTTCCGAGCCTTCCGCCGCTGGTTCGGCACCACGCCCAATGAGTACCGCTTGCGCCATGCGGGCGCCAGGGCGGTCAGTGCCGCCAGAACGCCGGCATGCACAACACCAACACGGTAATGATCTCCAGGCGCCCCAGCAGCATGCCCAGGGCCAGGATCCACTTGGCAGCGTCTGGCAAGGTGGCGAAGTTGCCGGCCGGGCCGATCACCTCGCCAAGGCCCGGGCCCACGCCCGATACGGTACTGGCCGCGCCGGTCAGGGCGGTCATCCAGTCCAGGCCGAGCAGCGACAGCGCCAACGCGATGCCACCGACCGTGAAGCCGAAGAAGAACGAAAACGTCAGGATCGAGCGTACGATCTCTTCGTCCAGGCGGTGACCGTTGTACTTCTGCTTGATCACCGCGCGGGGATGGATCAGCTGATTCAGGTTGGCCTTGAGCAGGATGTATGCCACCTGAAAACGGAAGATCTTGATGCCCCCGGCCGTGGACCCGGAGCACCCGCCAATGAAACCCAGGTAGAAGAACAGCATCAGGGAAAAGTTGCCCCACAGGCTGTAGTCGCTCAAGGCGAAGCCGGTGGTTGTGACCACCGAGGTGACGTTGAAGGCAACGTGACGAAAAGCGGTCCACCAGGGCAGGTCGGTGGTTGCCCAGTACCAGGTGCCCATGATCAGCCAGGTGGCGACCAGCAGCGCCAGCATGCCTTGCACCTGCTGGTCGCGCAGCAGCGCCTGGCGATTGCCGCGCAGGGTCGAGACGTACAGGGCGAACGGCAGGCTGCCCAGAATCATCACCACGATCGCGACCCAATGCACGGCAGGCTGATCCCATTTACCCAGGGACAGATCCGACGTGGAAAAGCCGCCGGTGGAAATGGCCGACATGGCGTGATTGACCGCGTCGAAAGGGCTCATGCCCGCCCACCAGAAACCCAGCGTGCCCAGCGCGGTGAAGCCCACGTACACCAGCACGATGAACTTGGCCACCATGTGCGAGCGCGGCATGACCTTCTCCGAGCGGTCGCTGGATTCGGTCTGGAACAGGCGCATGCCGCCGATGCGCAGCAGCGGCAGGATCGCCACCGCCATGCCGATGAAGCCGATACCCCCCAGCCAGTGCAGCAGCGAGCGCCACATCAGGATGCCCGGGGACATCTCGTCGAGCCCGCTGAGCACGGTGGAGCCGGTGGCCGTGATGCCGGACATGCTTTCGAAAAAGGCATCGGTATAGCTGATGTGCTGGGTCAGCAAAAAGGGCAGGGCGGCGAAGATGCACACCACGACCCAGCTGCTCACTGTGAGCATGTACATGTCGCGCGGCCGCAGGTTGACATGGTCGGGGCGCCCCGGCAACACCAGTGCCAGGCCGGCAATGAAGGTGATCAGGCTGGACCAGAGGAACGACTGGATGTCTTGGGTGCGCTCGAAGATCATCAGGGTGGCCATGGGGACCACCATGCTCACCGCCAGGGTGATCAGGAAGATGCCGATAATGAAACCGATGATACGCAGGGTCGGCAACGCCATGGGTTGAGCTCTGGCCGCGGATTGGGAAGGGCGCCATTCTACCTGCGGGCCTTGGCATGTAAACCCGGCATCGAGGTGTTCGTTCAGTCTAGAATAGCGGCTTGATTCTTGTCTGGAGGTTGCTCATGGAAGCGCTCGACGCTTTGCTCAATCGTGTTTCGGTACCTCGCTTGACCGAACCCGCGCCGACGCCAGCACAGCGTGAGGTCCTGTTCCAGGCCGCGCTGCGGGCGCCTGACCACGGCCAGTTGCGGCCCTGGCGCTTCCTCACCATCGAGGGTCAGGCGCTGGAACAGATGGGCGAGGTGCTGGCCGAAGCGGTGCAGCTCAAGGGCGATGCCAGCGATGCCGCGCTGGACAAGGCCCGCGGCATGCCGCTGCGGGCACCTCTGGTGGTGGTGGTGATCGCCTGTCTGCAGGACCATCACAAGGTGCCCAGAAGCGAGCAGTTGCTGGCCGCCGGTTGTGCGGCCCACGGGATTTTGCTTGCAGCGCATGCCCAGGGCATCGGTGCGGTGTGGCGTACCGGGGAGTTGTCCTATGCGCCGTCGGTGGCGCAACGGCTGGGGTTGACCGAGGGTGAGGAGGTCATCGCGTTCCTGTACCTGGGGACTCCGGCCAAGGAACTGCGCGAGGCGCCCAAGGTGGACACCGCAGATTTCGTGCAGGCCTGGACCGCGTAGAGCAGGCCCGGCCCCATCGCGGGTAGAACCCGCTCCCACAGAGACCCCACAAACTCGTGTGGGAGCGGGTTCTACCCGCGATGGGGGCCCCCCCCTGTGGGAGCGGGTTCTACCCGCGATGGGGTCGCCGCCGATACTGGATCAAACCCCCACCACCGGCACCACTGGCAGATCCAGAGTGGCCACGAACCCACCCTCTGGATGATTCTCCAATCGCAAAGTCCCACCATGGCGCTCGGCGGCCCGCCGGGCGATCGCCAGACCCAGGCCGTGCCCGGCTGCGGTTTGCCCCGGGGCGCGGAAGAACGGCTCGCCCAGCTGCGCCAGGTGTTCTGGCAGCACCCCTGGACCATGGTCGCGAACGCTCAAACACACGCGCTCACCGGCAGTACTGGCACTGAGCACGATAGGCTGATCGGCAGGATTGAAGCGCAGCGCATTGCGCAACAGATTGTCCACGGCACGCTCGATCATGGTCGGCCAGCCCTGCAGCGTCACGCCGGACGCAATCTGCAGCGCGACGCTTTGTTCCGGTGCTGCCACCAAGGCGTCCTTGCGCACGGCGTTCAGCAGAGCAGGCAGGTCCACAGGCTCGGCCGTCGCCTGCTCGGCGTCCACCCTTGCCAGCACCAGAATCTCGCTGATCAACGCCTCCAGGCGATCACATTCGCGGGTCAGCCGTGGCCATAGTTTTTCGCGCTGCTCCGGCTCGGCCCGCTCTGCCAGCGCCAGGGCGATGCGCAGGCGTGCCAGGGGCGAACGCAGCTCATGAGAAACGTCGCGCAGCAGCTGCCGCTGGCTGCCAATCATGCTTTGCAAGCGCGCGCCCATGCGGTTGAAATCCCGCGCCAGCACGCCGAATTCGTCGCGCCGGTCAGCCAGCTGCGCCAGGCTGTTCTGCTGGTACGTGGTCTGGCCCAGGTCATGAACTGCCCCGCGCAGGCGACTCAACGGGCGGGTAATGGACAGCGTCACCATCAGGCTGAACAGTGTCAGTACCACCAGCGCGATCACCAGGGCGCTGATGGGCATCAGCAGCGACTCGCGGTGCCAGGCCTCCAGGTCCGGATGGGGAATGCGATAGATCAACAGAAAGGTGTCGCCCGTTTTCGGGCTGGTGTATTCGGCGGTCAGGCGCCGCCACGGCAGGTTGCGCTCGTTGTCGTTCTGGCGCGCCTCGAAGGCGGCCGCGCGACGAGGAAAGGTGCCAGGCACCACGGCCTCGCCCGTTTCGTTGAGCACCTGGGTGTCGATATGAAAACGTCGCTTGCGGTGTTCCAGCATCTGCTGGGCGGCATCACTGCCTTTGCCCTCGTAGCGCTCGACCCACTGCTGGGCAAAATCCTTGACCGCCGGATGACGACTGAGAATCCAGGCATCCTGGTTGAGCATATGACCGAGCAATACCGAAAGGCCGGCAACCAGGGCGATGGCGAGCCAGAAGCTGGCCAGGATGCGCCAGAACAATGAACGCAAGACGGATTCCTCAACAAGTAAAACCCGGCACGCTGGGCGTGCCGGGTGGGCAGGAGGCTAAGGTTACTGGGTTTTCTTGCCTTGCTGGGCTTTCCAGGCCTGGAATTCTGCCCATTCGGCGCGGCGCTCGTCCTGCTTTTTCTTCATGTCGTCGAATTGCTTCTGCTGTTCGGGCTTGAGCACGGCGCGGACGCTGGCCTGAGCCTTGTCGTGATTGGCCTTGAGCTCGTCCTGCATGGCTTTCTTGTCGGCCGCTGGCAGCTTGTCCAGGTACTTCTTGGTGATGTCCCGTTGTTCGTGACGCTCTTCACCCATCAGCTTGCCGACCTGCATGCGCTGGTCCGGGGTCAGGTCCAGCTGGGCGAACGGCTCGCCACCGCGTGGGCCAGGGCCACCTTTGCCATGGCCTGGGCCGAAACCTTCAGGGCCACCTTGCGGCATGGCCATGGCCAGGGTCGGCAGAGCAGCGGCGAACAGCATTGCGATAGTGGTCTTGCGCATGGTGAATCTCCTGTCTGGTTCCCGGTGATTACCGGATGTGCCCAGTTTAGGGAGATCAAGGTCAGCGGCGGTCAGGGGAGGGTAAAGCTTGTGTAAAGGGGGTGGGGGGATTGCGGTGGGCGGATTGGGGATCGGCGGTGGATGGTCCCCTCACCCCAGCCCTCTCCCTGGGGGAGAGGGAGCTAGAAGCGGATCGCGGTGCGGCGAATGTCGGTGATCGGCTCCCTCTCCCTGGGGGAGAGGGGCTAGAAGCGGAT
>NZ_DFUE01000001.1:0-5208 GCF_002379585.1 Pseudomonas sp. UBA4194 | reverse complement strand
CTAGAAGCGGATCGGGGTGCGGCGGATGTCGGTGATCGGCTCCCTCTCCCTGGGGGAGAGGGGGCTAGAAGCGGATCGCGGTGCGGCGGATGTCGGTGATCGGCTCCCTCTCCCCCAGGGAGAGGGCTGGGGTGAGGGGACCATTCACCATCAATCCCCCCTCACTGCGCGTAAAAATACCCGCGACTGCGCAACGCCACGATCCTGGGCCGTCCATCCGCATGAGGTCCGATCTTCTTGCGCAGGTTGCTGACATGCATGTCCAGGCTGCGATCATACAGTGTCAGTTTTCGGCCCAGGGCAATCTGCGCCAATTCCTGCTTGTCCAGCGGCTCACCCGGCTGACGCATCAGTGCCTCGAGCAACCGGCTTTCCGACACTGTCAGGTTGATGTCATGTTCATCGATGCTCACCACGCCCCGGGCGGGACTGAAGCACAGGTCGCCCAGCTCCAGCTGTCCTGGGGTAGCGACCGGATGACTGCGGCGCAATACCGCGCGCAGGCGCGCGGTCAGCTCGCGGGGATCGCAGGGTTTGGCCAGGTAGTCATCGGCGCCCAGTTCCAGGCCCAGAATGCGGTCCAGCGGTTCACCACGAGCCGACAGCATCAGTACCGGCAGTTCCGGGTGGTCGCTGCGCAGTTGCTTGAGCAGCTCCAGGCCGCTGCCGTCGGGCAGCATCACATCCAGCACCACCGCCGCCGGGGCTTGCTCGGCCAAGGCCTGGCGAGCGCTGCTGCCGTCGTGACAGGCGCGAACCTGAAAGCCTTCCTGGCTTAGCCAACTGCTCAACAGCTCACAGAGTTCGACGTCATCGTCGATCAGTAACAGGTCGCTCATTTATACCTTCATTCAGCGATCAGACAGCGCCGGCTTCAACCGGGGCAGGCAGGGTCTGCTTGAAGGGCTTGACCAACACATCCTTGTACACGCCGGCAGCGACAAACGGATCGGCGCCGGCCCAGGCCTGCGCTTCGTCCAGCGACTCGAAGCGAGCAACGATGAGGCTGCCGCTGAAACCCGCTTCACCGGGATCATTGTTGTCTACAGCCGGATGGGGGCCGGCGAGCACCAGACGGCCCTCGCGGTCAAGTTGCTGCAGGCGCTCGAGATGCTCGGGGCGCGCGGCCAAGCGTTTTTCCAGGGAATTGGGCACGTCGGTAGCAATGATGGCGTAGAGCATGTCAGTCCTCGGTTTTTGGTGTTGTGCGATCGGTATCATGCAGGTGGCGGGACAGGTAGATACCCTGGCCCACCAGGAACAGCAACGTCATGGCCAGGCTGCCGAACACCTTGAAGTCCACCCAGAACGCCTGGAAAGTGAAGGCCACGAACAGGTTGGCCGCACCACAGAAGATGAAGAACACGATCCAGGCGACGTTCAGACGCAGCCAGATCGGATCAGGCAGGGTCAGGGCATGACCCATCATGCGTTTGATCAACGGCTGCTTGCCGATGAAGTGGCTGCCGGCGAACGCCAAGGCGAACAGCCAGTTCACCACCGGCGCTTTCCACTTGAGGAAGGTTTCGCTGTGGAACGCCAGGGTCAGGCCACCGAACACCAGGCAGGCGATCAGCGTCAGCCACTGGCCTTTTTCCAGCTTGCGCTGAGTGACGAAGAGAATGCCGTAGACAATCACCGAGCTGATGATGAGCACGGCGGTGGCACTGAATATGCCACCGAAGGCAAAGCTGTGGCCGGCCAGTTCGACCGTTTGCGGGTCGGTCTTGTAGGCAACGAGGAACAGGAGCAGCGGGATGAAATCGATCAATTGTTTCACAGTGGCAGCCAGAAGCAGGATGTGACGGCATAATAACAAACATCAATGACTGCGAAAGCGCCACTATGAATGTTGACCTGCACTGCCACAGCACCGCTTCCGATGGCGCCCTTGCCCCTGCCGTTCTGGTGCAGCGCGCCTTCGAGCATGGCGTGCAGACCCTCGCATTGACCGACCACGACACCCTGGAAGGCCTGCCAGAGGCCCGCCAGACCGCCCAGGCATTGAACATGCAGTGGATCAGTGGGGTCGAGATGTCATGCACCTGGGGCGGTGCCACCATTCACGTGCTTGGTTACAATTTCGCCTTGGATGCGCCGCCACTGGTCGCTGCCCTCGACAGTCTGCACCACGGTCGGTGGCTGCGGGCCGAGGAAATCGACCGGCGGCTGGCCCTCAAGGGCATGCCGGGCGCGTTGGCGGGCGCCAGGGCGATTCAGCAGGGCCTGGGTGACAGCGGCAACGCCCCGGCACGGCCCCACTTCGCTGATTTCCTGGTCCAGGAGGGCTACGTGCGCGACCGCCAGGAGGCGTTTCGCAAATGGTTGGGTGCCGGCAAGCTGGGCGACGTGAAGCAGCATTGGCCCACCCTGGAAGATACGGTCAAGACCCTGCGCGAGGCCAAGGCCTGGATCAGCCTGGCCCATCCGCTGCACTACGATTTCACCCGCAGCAAGCGCCGCAAGTTGATCGGCGACTATATTCAAGCGGGCGGGCATGCCATCGAAGTGGTCAATGGCATGCAAGCCGCCGAGCAGGTCGGCACCTTGTCGATCCTGGCCCGGGAATTCGGTCTGCTGGCCAGCGCTGGCAGTGACTTCCACGGCCCTGGCACCTGGGGTGAAATCGGTGTCTATCGGCCTTTGCCGGAGGACCTGCCACCGCTGGCGGCACGGTTCAAACATGATCAGCCACTTACTGCCTGAACAGGACGCAAACGTGAGTCAATTTTTTCAGATCCACCCGGACAACCCCCAGGCCCGCCTGATCAAGCAAGCCGTGGAGATCATCCGGGGCGGGGGCGTGGTGATCTATCCAACCGACTCTTCCTACGCCATTGGCTGCCAGATCGGCGACAAGACGGCGGTGGAGCGCGTGCGTCGGCTGCGTCAGCTGGACGACAAGCACAACTTCGCGATCATCTGCTGCGACCTGTCGCAGTTGGGCCTGTTCGCCAAGGTCGATACTGCAGCGTTTCGCCTGCTCAAGGCGCACACGCCGGGGCCTTACACCTTCATCCTCAGCGCCACCCGGGAAGTGCCCCGGCTGCTGCTGCATCCCAAGCGCCGCACCATCGGCCTGCGGGTACCGAGCCATCCGATCGCCCTGGCGCTGCTCGAGGAGCTGGGTGAGCCGCTGATGAGCGTGAGCCTGATCATGCCGGGTGAGAAAGAGCCGCTGAGTGATCCCTACGAGATGCGCCAGTTGCTGGAGAAGCAGGTCGATCTGATCATCGATGGCGGCTTTGGTGGTACCGAGGCTTCCACCGTGATCAACCTGGCTGACGGCGATCCGCAAGTGGTGCGCGTGGGTTGTGGCGATCCAGCGCCGTTCGCGGCGCTGGCGTGAGCGACCTGAGCGCGGCCGAGGAGCCGGCGCTGGACAACCCGCTCACCGCTCCGCAGCAACTGCAACTGGCACTGGTGTATGGCGAAGCCTTCACCCAGATGCCGCAGGACCTGTACATTCCGCCCGACGCGCTGGAAGTCTTCCTGGAAGCCTTCGAAGGCCCGCTGGACCTGCTGCTGTACCTGATCCGCAAGCAGAACATCGACATCCTCGACATCCCCGTGGCCGAGATCACCCGCCAGTACATGGGCTACGTGGAATTGATGAAGACCGTGCGCCTGGAACTGGCGGCGGAATATCTGGTGATGGCCGCCATGCTGGCCGAGATCAAGTCGCGGATGTTGCTGCCACGCTCGGCCGCCATCGAGGAAGAGGAAGACGACCCCCGCGCCGAACTGATCCGCCGGCTGCAGGAGTACGAACGGTTCAAGGCCGCCGCCGAGGGCATCGACACGCTGAAACGGGTGGGGCGCGACCTTTACGTGCCCAGGCTGGATGCGCCGCAGGCCAAGGTGCGCAAACTGCTCCCGGAAGTCAGCCTGGAGGAACTGCTGCTGTCCATGGCCGATGTGCTGCGCCGCGGCGACATGTTCGAAAGCCATCAGGTCAGCCGAGAAGCCTTGTCCACCCGCGAGCGCATGAGCGATGTGCTGGAGCGTTTGCGCGACGGCGGCTTCGTGCCCTTCGTCGAGCTGTTCACGGCCGAGGAGGGCAAGCTGGGCGTGGTTGTGACCTTCATGGCGATCCTGGAGCTGGTGAAGGAGCAATTGATTGAGTTGGTACAGAACGAGGCGTTTGCCGCTATCCATGTCCGGGCCCGAGCCGAAGAATGAATCTGACTGAACCGCGCGAGTTGGCGCCGCTGCTTGAAGCCTTTTTGCTGGCCTTCGGAAAACCCCAATCGCTCGAACGCCTTTATGAGCTGTTCGAGGAGGCCGAGCGGCCCGAGCCTGGGGTGTTCAAGAAAGCTCTGGAGTTGTTGGGCAAGTCCTGCGACAAGCGCGCCTTCGAACTGGTAGAGGTCGCCTCGGGCTATCGCCTGCAGATTCGCGAGAAGTACGCACCCTGGGTCGGCCGCCTGTGGGAGGAACGCCCGCAGCGCTATTCGCGCGCCATGCTGGAAACGATTGCCTTGATTGCCTATCGGCAACCCGTCACCCGTGGTGAAATCGAGGACGTGCGTGGTGTGGCAGTGAACAGCAACATCATCAAGACCCTGCTTGAACGTGAGTGGATACGGGTAGTGGGCTACCGCGATGTGCCGGGCAAACCGGCGATGTTCGCCACCACCAAGGCGTTCCTCGACCATTTCAACCTGAAAAACCTCGATGACCTTCCGCCGTTGGCCGAGCTGCGCGAGATGGAGCCCGAGCCCATCGTCGACGACCTGGACGATGCCCCGGTGCCTGCCCACTTGCAGGCTCTGGCCGACGCCAGCGCCGAGCCTGAGGAGGGTGAGGAGCTGCCCAGGGACGAGACGAGCTTTCGCAGCCTACTGGTGGAACTGGATTCGATGGAGCAGGGGCTCAAGACCGATTTTGACGATTTGATCGAAGATGAGGCGGAGCCGGACGACCAGGGTGGGTCGGCGGCTGGCGGCTGATTCGGTTTCATCCGTGGGGCGGGATTTGGATCGGCGGTGAATGGTCCCCTCACCCCAGCCCTCTCCCTGAGGGAGAGGGAGCTGAACGCGGATCGCGGTGCTGCAGATTTCGGTGATCGGCTCCCTCTCTCTGAGGGAGGGGGCTAAAAGCGGATCTCGGTGCTGCAGATTTCGGTGAGCGGCCCCCTCTCCCTCAGGGAGAGGGTTGGGGTGAGGGGACCATTCACCGCAGACCCAAGAACAATCCCGCAAAATT
>NZ_DFUE01000083.1 GCF_002379585.1 Pseudomonas sp. UBA4194 | reverse complement strand
TAGCTCCCTCTCCCTCAGGGCGATACGGCGGCCCGGGAGGGCTGGGGTGAGGGGACCATCCACCGCCAATCCCCATCCCCAACCCGATCAGCCAATCAGCCAATCATCCCACCCAAACCCTTCACATCAGTGAAACTGCTCTTCCTCGGTCGAGCCGGTCAGTGCCGTCACCGAAGACGCGCCTCCCTGGATCACCGTGGTCATGTCGTCGAAATACCCGGTCCCCACCTCCTGCTGGTGCGCAACGAAGGTGTAGCCCTTCTCGGCATCGGCGAACTCCTGTTCCTGCAGCTTCACATAGGCGGTCATGTCGTTGCGGGCGTAGTCGTGCGCCAGGTTGAACATGCTGTGCCACATGTTGTGAATGCCCGCCAGGGTGATGAATTGGTGCTTGTAGCCCATGGCAGACAGTTCGCGCTGGAACTTGGCGATGGTCGCGTCGTCCAGGTTTTTCTTCCAGTTGAAGGACGGTGAGCAGTTGTATGACAGCAATTGGTCGGGGTATTCCTTCTTGATGGCTTCGGCGAAACGGCGCGCCTCGTCCAGATCCGGCTTGGCGGTTTCGCACCAGATCAGGTCGGCATACGGTGCGTAGGCCAGGCCGCGGGCAATGGCCTGATCCAGACCGGCGCGTACTTTATAGAAGCCCTCGGGCGTGCGGGTGCCGGTCACGAACGGCTGGTCGTACGGATCGCAATCGGAGGTCAGCAGGTCCGCGGCGTTGGCATCGGTGCGCGCCAGGATGATCGTCGGCACGCCAGCGACGTCGGCAGCCAGTCGTGCGGCGGTCAGTTTCTGCACGGCTTCCTGGGTCGGCACCAATACCTTGCCGCCCATGTGCCCGCATTTCTTCACCGAGGCCAATTGGTCTTCGAAGTGCACGCCGGCAGCACCGGCTTCGATCATGTTCTTCATCAATTCGTAGGCGTTCAGTACCCCACCGAAGCCTGCTTCGGCATCCGCCACGATCGGCGCGAAGTAATCGATGTATCCCTGATCGCCCGGGTTCTTGCCGGCTTTCCATTGAATCTGGTCGGCGCGGCGAAACGAGTTGTTGATCCGCTTGACCACGGTAGGCACCGAGTCGACCGGGTACAGCGACTGATCCGGGTACATGGATTCGGCGGAGTTGTTGTCGGCGGCCACTTGCCAGCCGGACAGGTAGATGGCCTGAATGCCAGCTTTCACCTGTTGCACGGCTTGGCCGCCGGTGAGGGCACCCATGCAGTTGACGAAGTCTTTATCAGGGCGGAAGGCAGGTTTGGCGCCCTGGGTCACCAGGTTCCACAGCTTGTCGGCGCCCATTCTGGCCAGGGTGTGCTCTGGTTGCACGGAGCCACGCAGGCGCACGACGTCGGCAGCCGAGTAGTTACGAGTCACACCTTTCCAGCGCGGATTTTCAGCCCAGTCTTTTTCGAGGGCCGCTATTTGTTGTTCGCGTGTCAGTGCCATGGAGATAAACCTCGTCGCATAGGTTTGATGGATATGTGTTGCTCCGCCGGCGCTGCCTGTACAGAACACCTTGTGGCGCTCGCCGAGCAGGCTGGCTGCGTGGGCCACACGCCCGTTTCCGGGGCCTGATCAGCGGGAGCGAGGCCATCATGCCTGAGGTTTTTTGAGGGCGTCAAACGATTTGTAGTGCCTTTTTGAAAACACTACATATTTCGTTGATTGGCGACTGAGGGGTCAGTTTTGGGCTGTTTGGTCGGGGTTGGTGGGGTGGTCTGGGGTGAGGGGACCATCCACCCCAAAACCCCAAGCAACCCCAATAAAACCCGCTAATCCAGCGCATCCACCTTCACTCGAACCGTCATGTCATTACGCCCCTGCGTACTGTACTGACGCGCCAATCCCTGCTGATTGATACTCGAATGCTCGTTCATCCCAGCCAGCGTCATCCACTCTCCGAGCCTTCCGCTGACCCGAGTTTCGGTACCCTGCACATTGACCACATCGGGCCGTTCCTGGCTCATTCGGTCATTGTTGGTAGTGATATCCAGGTGCACTACATCCCCGGTAATGCTGGCGGTCACGTAGAAACCCTGGGTGACATTGCGGTACTCGGTCTGCGCCTGCACGCGACCGTAGCCGTCACTGCTGGCAGTGGTGAGGGGCACGCTTTGGCCGACCTGGATCAGCGCTGGGCTGCCCTCGCTGGCTTGTGCCTGCTGCACGCCACCGCTGCGGTTGTCGGTGCCGTACTGGATGATACGGGTCGAACCGCCACCGTTGACGCGGTAGCCGCTTTGATTGGCTGTGTTGCTGTCGCTGGTATCAACGGTGATCAGCAGGCGTCGGGCCGGTTTGTCCAACTGCTCGAGCAGGGCGGTGAGTTCGTCGAGCTTGTCCGGGTCGGCGTTGACTACCAGTTGATTGCCGTAGGCCGCCACGGTGCCGTTGGAGCCGACGATCTGCTGCGCTATGGGCAGGAGGTCGGCGCTGGTACGGTAATTGAGCGGAAGAACCTGGGTCGCGGCTTGGGCGGTAAGGCTCAAGGCAAGCAGCAGGCAGGTAAGCAGGGGGCGCAGCGGCATGTCCGTAATCTCCGCGATGGGTGTGCGGAGAAGTATGGCATGTGGTGTGGCGGGGAGGGTGGGTTGTGGCAGATGGACTGGCCGCGGCCATGGGCGAAAGCCTGTCAATACATGGGGCCTTTGAGAGAAGGCCCCATGTGGGGGAGGGTGCGTCAGCCTTGCGTTCGGATCATGTCGACGTGAGGAATCCCCACCTCGAGAAATTCCTCGCTGACCACTTTGAAACCATGATGCTCATAGAACGCCGTGGCGTGAACCTGGGCACTGAGCTTCTGCTCGACCAGGCCCAGCTTATTGGCTTGAGCGATGACCGCTTCCAGCAAGCGATCACCCACTTTCAGGCCACGCCAGTCTCTGAGCACTGACACCCGGCCGATCTCGCCATCGGGCAGTAGTCGGGCGGTGCCCACTGCATAGTCACCTTCCAGGGCAAGGAAGTGCACGGCCCCGACATCCTCGGCGTCCCACTCAAGCTCGGGGGGAACCGATTGTTCGGCAATGAATACGGATTCGCGTATGCGTCGGATCTCGGAGTTGTCTTTGTGCCAATCGGCGACACGGACGCGAATGTTATTCATCGGCAGCGAACCCCAGGCTTCCTTGCTTGACCAGCTCGCAGAGCAGGGTGCGGCCTTGCTCGTCGTGCAGCCATTGGCCGAGGTTGTCGCTGTGCAGCGCATCGGCGGCGCAGATCAGTTTCAGCAATTCGCGCAGCTCGCCCGGCAGCAGGCGGCTCTGGCCACTGGCGAACAGCAGCAGATCGTCATCCACTTCCGACCAGGCCATGCGTGCGCTTGGGTTGCGAATCAGCACCGCACCCTGCTCCAGATCCGCCAGCAGGTCCTCTTCTTCAACTTCGGCACCCGCCACCAGCTCAGGGTAGCGCGGCTCGGTCATGAACTGGCCGAACCAGGTCAGCAGCAGGCGTTCATCGCTCATGTGCTCGGCCAGCAAACGCTTGAGGCGGTCCAGGGCGTCGTGCTGAATCTGATGCGGGTCGCTCACCGGCACAGCGTCGGCATCGCTGTAGCGTTCTTCATCCGGCAGGAACTGGCTGAGGAAATCGGTGAAATGGGTCAACACCTCGGCTGCGCTTGGTGCGCGGAAGCCCACCGAGTAGGTCATGCAGTCGTTCACGGCAACGCCGCAATGGGCCAGTCGCGGTGGCAGATAGAGCATGTCGCCTGGCTCCAGGGTCCACTCGTCGCTTTGCTGGAAGTCGGCCAGGATTCGCAGATCGGCATGCTCGAGCAGTGGGCTGTCCGAGTCGCACATCTGCCCGACTTTCCAGTTGCGCTGGCCTTGGCCTTGCAGCAGGAACACGTCGTAATTATCGAAGTGCGGGCCCACGCTGCCGCCGGCAGTAGCGAAGCTGATCATCACATCGTCGATCCGCCAGCTCGGCAGAAAGCGAAAGTTCTCCAGCAGTTCAGCCACTTCCGGCACGAACTGATCGACCGCCTGGACCAGCAGGGTCCATTCGGTTTCCGGCAGTTTGCTGAACTCATCCTCGGCAAACGGGCCGCGACGCAGCTCCCACGGACGCTCGCCATTCTCGATGACGATCCGCGACTCGACCTCTTCTTCCAGGGCCAGCCCGGCCAGCTCGTCAGGGCTCAACGGGTTTTCGAAATCAGTGAAGGCCTGGCGAATCAGCAGGGGTTTTTTCTGCCAGTAATCGCGCAGGAACTCACGCGCAGTAAGACCGCCAAGCATTTGCAGTGGAATATCAGATTTCATGTGTAACCTACTGAAAAATAGCGCTTTTGTTTCAGGAATAAAAACGCCCGGCCAGGCCGGGCGTCAGAGCGCGAGCCACGTCGTATCAGACGCGCTTGGCCTGCGCTGCGGCGTTGCCGATGTAGTTGGCCGGGGTCAGCTTTTTCAGCTCGGCCTTGGCTTCGGCCGGCATGTCGAGCCCGTCGATGAAGGTCTGCAGCGCGTCAGAGGTAATACCCTTGCCGCGCGTCAGCTCTTTGAGCTTCTCGTAGGGGTTCTCGATGTCGTAACGACGCATGACCGTCTGGATAGGCTCGGCAAGCACTTCCCAACACGCGTCCAGATCTTCAGCAATTCGTTGAGTGTTGATCTCTAACTTGCTGATTCCCTTGAGGCTGGCTTCGTACGCAATGACGCTGTGGGCGAAGCCGACGCCCAGGTTGCGCAGCACGGTGGAGTCGGTCAGGTCACGCTGCCAGCGCGAAATCGGCAGCTTGCTGGCCAGATGCTGGAACAGCGCGTTGGCGATGCCCAGGTTGCCTTCGGAGTTTTCGAAGTCGATCGGGTTGACCTTGTGTGGCATGGTGGAGGAACCGATTTCGCCGGCGATGGTGCGCTGCTTGAAATAGCCCAGGGAGATATAGCCCCAGATATCGCGATCGAAATCGATCAGGATGGTGTTGAAGCGAGCGATGGCGTCGAACAGTTCGGCGATATAGTCGTGCGGTTCGATCTGAGTGGTGTAGGGGTTGAAGCCCAGGCCCAGCTCATCTTCGATGAAGGCGCGAGCATTGGCCTCCCAGTCGATCTGCGGGTAAGCCGACAGGTGCGCGTTGTAGTTGCCTACTGCACCGTTGATCTTGCCGAGCAACGGCACCGCCGCCACCTGAGCGATCTGGCGCTCGAGGCGATACACCACGTTGGCCAGTTCCTTGCCCAGCGTGGTCGGGGAAGCGGGTTGACCGTGGGTGCGCGACAGCATCGGTACTTCGGCGAAACGGTGCGCGAGTTCGCGGATCGACTCGGCGATCTGGCGCATCAGCGGCAACATCACGTTGTCGCGGCCTTCACGCAGCATCAGCGCGTGGGACAGGTTGTTGATGTCCTCGCTGGTGCAGGCGAAGTGGATGAACTCGCTGACCTTGGCCAGTTCCGGCAGCTTGGCAGCCTGCTCCTTGAGCAGGTACTCGATGGCCTTGACGTCGTGGTTGGTGGTGCGCTCGATTTCTTTCACGCGTTCGGCGTGTTCGAGGGCGAAATCGCTGGCCAGCACGTCCAGCAGGGCATTGGCCTCTGCCGAGAAAGCCGGAACTTCAGCGATCTGGGGGTGCGCGGCCAGGCGCTGGAGCCAGCGGACCTCGACCAGGGCGCGGAAACGGATCAGGCCGTATTCACTGAAAATGGTGCGCAGGGCCTGGGTTTTGCCGGCGTAGCGGCCGTCTACAGGGGAAACCGCAGTGAGCGAAGAAAGCTGCATGGGTATTCTCGGACAGTCGGGCTTTGAAAAGGGGCGCGAATTATACATAAAAAACGCAGGGCGGTCGGCTGCAACCGACCACCTGATGCGTTCAGCCGCGCATCATGGGGTAGAGCTCACGCAACAACTTGCGCCGGCTGATCACCAATTGCCAACGATGACCGCCCAACTGGCGCCACAGGCGTGCCGAGCGAATGCCGGCCAGCAGCAAGGCGCGAATTTTCGAGGCATTGTTGGGTTGCTGCAGATGACGAGTGTCGCCGTGCACCTGAATGCGCTGGCGCAGCGTGCTCAGGGTGTCCTGATACAGCGCGCCGCTGGCGGCGATGACGTTCTCGTGGGTCAGGCCGAAATGCTCGACCTGGTTCTGGATTTGCGGCAGGCGTTTGCCGATCAGTTCCAGCATTTCGCCGCGTTTGGCCAGTTGGCGCTCCAGGCCCAGCATCGACAAGGCGTAGCGCAAGGGTTCGCGCTGCAGGCTGCCAGGGTCGCGTTCCAGGGCGCTGGCCAGCGCGCCGTAACCGTCGCGCAGGAACAGATCGTTGCCGCCGAACACCTGCAAGGTGTCCTGTGGGTCGACGATCAGCAGGCTGCCAAGCATACAGCCCACGTCGGCTTCGGCGGCGGTGCCGGTCTTGGCGATACGGTCTACCAGTACGGCGGCCTGGAATACCCCGCCCAAGGCAATCAGTTGTTCCTGAATAGGGTTCATGCCTGGCTCCAGGGCTCGGCGACTTCGATGACACCACCGCCCAGGCAGATCTCGCCGTCGTAGAAGACGACGGACTGACCGGGGGTAACGGCGCGTTGCGGTTCGTCGAACACCGCGCGATAGCCATCGGCAGTCTGTTCCAGGGTACAGGCCTGGTCAGCCTGGCGATAACGAACCTTGGCGGTTAACCGACGCGGCTCGGCGAGCTCGACGGGGTTGACCCAGTAGATCTGCGAGGCGAGCAGGGCGCGGGAAAACAGCATGGGGTGCTCGTTGCCCTGGCCGACGATCAGCTCGTTGTTGGCAAGGTCCTTGGCCAGTACATACCAGGGATCGTCACCGGCGTCCTTCAGGCCGCCGATGCCCAGACCCTGGCGTTGACCGATGGTGTGATACATCAAGCCGTGGTGACGACCGATGACTTCACCCTCGGTGGTCTTGATTTCGCCAGGCTGGGCCGGCAGGTACTGCTTGAGGAAATCGCTGAAACGGCGCTCACCGATGAAGCAGATACCGGTCGAGTCCTTTTTCTTGGCGGTGGCCAGGCCATGCATTTCGGCGATGGCGCGCACTTCCGGTTTCTCCAGCTCACCCACCGGGAACAGCGTGCGAGCGATCTGCTCGCCGCCCACGGCATGCAGGAAGTAGCTCTGGTCCTTGTTCGGGTCCAGGCCCTTGAGCAGCTGCGTCTGACCATCGATGTCGCGACGGCGCACGTAGTGACCGGTAGCGATCAGGTCGGCCCCCAGCACCAGTGCGTAGTCGAGGAAGGCCTTGAACTTGATTTCACGGTTGCACAGGATATCCGGGTTCGGCGTGCGACCGGCCTTGTACTCCTCCAGGAAGTGCTCGAAGACGTGATCCCAGTATTCGGCGGCGAAATTGGCAGTGTGCAGCTTGATGCCCAACTTGTCGCACACGGCCTGGGCGTCGGCCAGGTCTTCGCGGGCGGTGCAGTATTCGGTGCCGTCGTCTTCTTCCCAGTTCTTCATGAACAGGCCTTCCACCTGGTAGCCCTGCTCCATCAGCAGAAGGGCAGAGACGGAAGAGTCGACGCCGCCGGACATGCCGACGATGACGCGCTGTTTTGTCGAGTGACGGGGAGCTGGCTCACGCATAGGAATTCGATGTGTGTCTCTGAAAAGGACGCGATTCTAACAGGCTGCGCAAGAAAACGCTCAAGTGCGAATGGCCTCCAGGCTATGCAGCGGACCGCGCAGGTAGTCATCCAGGCATTCGAGCACCAGTTCGCTGCGCAGGCGGTGGGCCTGGGCGGCCAGCTCGTCGCGGGTCAGCCAGGTGGTGCCGCTGATGTCCGGGTCCAGCTCGAGCTCCGGATTCAGGTGCACGGGCCGTGCGGCAAAGCAGATGCGCTGGTAGGTCACGCCGTTGCTGGGGGCGGTGTAAAGATAGATGCCCACCAGGCCAGTCAGCTCGACTTCCCAGGCGGTCTCCTCCAGGGTTTCGCGCAGTGCCGCCTGGAGCAGGGTTTCGTTGGGCTCCAGATGGCCCGCGGGCTGGTTGAGCACCAGGCGGCCAGCTTTCAGCTCTTCGACGAAGAGGAATCGACCCTGGTCCTCGACGATGGTGGCGACGGTGATATGGGGCTGCCAGGTCATGCAGGCTCCTTCTGTCCTGTGGGTTTCAAAACGACAACCCCGGCACGAGGCCGGGGCTGTTGGTGCAACCTTGCGAGCTCTTACACCAGCGATGCGATCGCGGCGTTCAAGGTTTCGCTTGGGCGCATGGCTTTGCGGGTCAGGTCGGCGTTGGCGTAATAGTAGCCGCCGATGTCGACAGGCTTGCCCTGAACGGCGTTGAGTTCGGCAACGATTTTTGCCTCATTCTCGGACAGGGTCTTGGCCAGCGGTGCGAACTGCGCCTGCAATGCGGCATCTTCGGTCTGCGCGGCCAGGGCTTGAGCCCAGTACAGCGCAAGGTAGAAGTGGCTGCCGCGGTTGTCGATGTTGCCGACCTTGCGCGATGGCGACTTGTTGTTGTCCAGGAACTGGCCAGTGGCCTTGTCCAGGGTGGCAGCGAGTACCAAAGCCTTGGGGTTGTTGTAGGTCGTGCCCAGGTGCTCCAGCGAGGCGGCCAGTGCCAGGAATTCGCCAAGGGAGTCCCAGCGCAGGAAGTTCTCTTCCACCAGCTGCTGAACGTGCTTGGGTGCGGAGCCGCCGGCGCCGGTTTCGAACAGGCCACCGCCGTTCATCAGCGGCACGATGGACAGCATCTTGGCGCTGGTGCCCAGTTCCATGATCGGGAACAGGTCGGTCAGGTAGTCGCGCAGAACGTTGCCGGTCACCGAGATGGTGTCCTGGCCGGCGCGGATGCGCTTGAGCGAGAACGCCATGGCGTCGACCGGCGACATGATCTGAATGTCCAGGCCCGTGGTGTCGTGATCCTTGAGGTATTGCTTGACCTTTTCGATCATCACGGCGTCGTGGGCGCGAGCCGGGTCCAGCCAGAATACTGCCGGGGTGTTGCTGGCGCGGGCGCGGTTGACCGCGAGCTTGACCCAATCCTGGATCGGCGCGTCCTTGGTCTGGCACATGCGGAACACGTCACCGGCTTCGACTTTCTGTTCCATCAGTACGCGGCCGCTGCTGTCGCTGACGCGAACCACGCCATCGGCGGTCATCTGGAAGGTTTTGTCGTGGGAGCCGTACTCTTCGGCCTTCTGCGCCATCAGGCCAACGTTCGGCACGCTGCCCATGGTGGTTGGATCGAAGGCGCCATGTTTCTTGCAGTCTTCGATGGCGGCCTGGTAGATGCTGGCGTAGCAGCGGTCTGGGATCACGGCCTTGGTGTCCTGCAGGACGCCGTCGGCGTTCCACATCTTGCCCGAGTCGCGAATCATGGCCGGCATCGAAGCGTCGACGATGACGTCGCTTGGCACGTGCAGGTTGGTGATGCCCTTGTCGGAGTTGACCATGGCCAGGGCAGGGCGGGTGGCGTATACCGCCTTAACGTCAGCCTCGATCTGTGCCTGCTGGTCGGCCGGCAAGGATTTGATGCGGGCGTACAGGTCGCCGATGCCGTTGTTGAGGTTGAAGCCGACCTGCTCCAGCACGGCAGCGTGCTTGGTCAGGGCCTGTTCGTAGAATTCGGCGACGATCTGGCCGAACATGATGGGGTCGGAAACCTTCATCATGGTGGCCTTCAGGTGCACGGAGAACAGCACGCCTTGCTGCTTGGCGTCTTCGATCTCGGCGGCCACGAAGGCGCGCAGGGCATTCTTGCTCAAGGCGGCGCAGTCGATGATTTCACCGGCCAGGACCTTGGTTTTCTCTTTCAATACGGTGCTGCTGCCGTCGTTGCCGACGAATTCGATCTTGACGCTGCCATCGGCCTCGATCAGCGCGCTTTTCTCGCTGCCGTAGAAGTCGCCGCTGCTCATGTGCGCTACGTGGGACTTGGAGTCGGCAGCCCAGGCGCCCATCTTGTGGGGGTGCTTGCGGGCATAGTTCTTCACCGACAGCGGCGCGCGGCGGTCGGAGTTGCCTTCGCGCAGCACAGGGTTCACAGCGCTGCCCTTGACCTTGTCATAACGGGCGCGAGTGTCCTTGTCGGCGTCGGATTCGGCGGTGTCCGGGTAGTCCGGCAGGTCGAAGCCCTGGGCCTGAAGCTCTTTGATCGCGGCTTTGAGCTGCGGCACCGAGGCACTGATGTTCGGCAGCTTGATGATGTTGGCTTCCGGCGTGGTGGCCAGAGTGCCCAGTTCGGCGAGATCGTCCGGCACGGGTTTGCCGGCCTCAAGACGCTCGGGGAAGCTGGACAGGATGCGCGCGGCCAGGGATATATCGCGGGTTTCTACAGCGATATCCGACGAAGCGGTGAAGGCTTCGATGATGGGCAGCAGCGAATAGGTGGCCAATGCTGGCGCTTCGTCTGTGAAGGTGTAGATGATCTTTGAGCGGGTGGGCATATTCGGATTAACTCTCTTCTTTGCTGAGCGTGCACAGAATCTCGAGATGCGCAGGGTAGGCGCTTTCGCTCGTTGGCATCAATGAGGCGAAAGTCGAGCATTCGTCGCGGTGATGTTGGATGCATCAGTAGAGCGTCAAGCGGTCAGGCAGCGATAACGGCCCGGCCTTGGGGTGATCGGGCGCGGTATTCGACCGGCTCGACCAGCGATGACCCAATGGTCACTGCGGCAGTATACCACTGGTCGCAGGGATGAATACTGTGTAGGGCCTACAAAGGTAATACGCCGTTCGGATGACAAAAACAAAACAGGCCATCCCGAAGGATGGCCTGTGCAGGCTTTGTAGCGATGCCAGTGGTCGGGAGAAAGCGCTCTCGGTGCAGACCTGAATCCTTCAAGGGCGCTTGCTTGCGACCATTGGGGTGGCGCCCCTGCTTCAGGCTTCAGCGGCCACGTGCTGCTGGACCTCGGTAGCTTGAGTGGAAGTTTCCGACGCTGCGGCGATGTTCACCGCGTGCAGCCCCTTTGGCCCCTGGATGATCTCGAAGCGCACCGGTTGCCCGGCCTTCAAGGTCTTGTACCCGTCCATCTTGATGGCCGAATAGTGGGCGAACAGGTCCTCGGTCTTGCCGTCTTCGATAATGAAGCCGTAGCCCTTGGCGTTGTTGAACCACTTGACTTTACCAATCAGCATACCCATATCCCTCTGCAAAGGACTCCAGCTCTGGAGTATCATCCACTTCATGCGCAATCGTTCGATTGAAAAAATTTGGTTGACTGCGCGGACCTTTCTTCCCCAATGTGGGTTCTATTGTTTGTAACACCGTTTTGCCGATAGTCAAGGTCATGCGGCGACCGAGCTTACGATCGGTCACAAGGTCAACCCACTACTTCTATTAGCTCAACGATGAACCTTCTTTCCATGCATGCATTCAGTCAGATTCGACTAACCTTCAATCAAGACCGCCCGCAGTCGCACGAGGACGATTCAGCGGGCCTGGCGGTACAGGAATCCAAGCCTGCATTGCAGGCGCCACCGATGTACAAGGTGGTTTTGTTCAATGATGACTACACACCGATGGATTTCGTCGTCGAAGTGCTCGAGGTGTTTTTCAACTTGAATCGTGAGCTGGCGACCAAGGTCATGCTGGCCGTCCACACGGAAGGGCGGGCAGTGTGCGGATTGTTTACCCGCGACATCGCCGAAACCAAGGCCATGCAGGTCAACCAGTACGCCAGGGAAAGCCAGCATCCGCTACTCTGTGAAATCGAGAAGGACGGTTAACGCCGACCACTTGGGTATGAGGTGAAGCTATGTTAAACCGCGAGCTCGAAGTCACCCTCAATCTAGCCTTCAAGGAGGCTCGTTCGAAGCGTCATGAGTTCATGACCGTCGAACACCTCCTGCTGGCCCTATTGGACAACGAGGCCGCCGCCACCGTTTTACGTGCGTGCGGCGCCAATCTCGACAAGCTCAAGCATGACCTGCAAGAGTTCATCGACTCCACCACGCCATTGATTCCCGTCCATGACGAGGACCGTGAAACCCAGCCAACCCTGGGCTTTCAGCGTGTGTTGCAGCGTGCAGTGTTCCACGTACAAAGTTCGGGCAAGCGCGAAGTCACCGGCGCCAACGTGCTGGTGGCCATTTTCAGTGAACAGGAAAGCCAGGCCGTGTTCCTGCTCAAGCAGCAGAGCGTGGCGCGGATCGATGTGGTCAACTACATCGCCCATGGCATTTCCAAGGTTCCCGGTCACGGGGACAGCTCCGAAGGCGAACAGGAAATGCCCGACGAGGAGGGCGGTGACGCTTCTTCCTCCAGCAATCCGCTCGACGCCTACGCCAGCAACCTGAACGAACTGGCTCGTCAAGGCCGTATCGACCCGTTGGTGGGCCGTGAAAGTGAAGTCGAGCGTGTCGCTCAGATTCTCGCCCGTCGGCGCAAGAACAACCCGCTTCTGGTGGGTGAGGCCGGCGTGGGCAAAACCGCCATCGCCGAAGGCTTGGCAAAGCGCATCGTCGACAGCCAGGTGCCAGACCTGCTTGCCAACAGCGTGGTGTATTCCCTTGACCTGGGTGCACTGCTGGCCGGCACCAAATATCGCGGTGATTTCGAGAAGCGCTTCAAGGCGCTGCTGGGCGAGCTGAAAAAGCGTCCGCAGGCCATCCTGTTCATCGACGAGATCCACACCATCATCGGTGCGGGGGCTGCATCGGGCGGGGTCATGGATGCTTCCAACCTGCTCAAGCCGTTGCTTTCGTCTGGCGACATCCGCTGCATTGGATCGACTACGTTCCAGGAGTTTCGCGGCATTTTCGAGAAGGATCGAGCCTTGGCTCGACGCTTCCAGAAAGTCGACGTCAGTGAGCCGTCGGTGGAAGACACCATCGGCATCCTGCGCGGTCTGAAAGGGCGTTTCGAGCAGCACCACAATATCGAGTACAGCGACGAAGCACTGCGTGCGGCGGCCGAGCTGGCATCGCGCTACATCAATGACCGTCACATGCCTGACAAGGCCATTGACGTCATCGACGAAGCGGGTGCTTATCAGCGGCTGCAGCCTGAGGCCAATCGGGTCAAGCGTATCGAGGTGCCTCAGGTCGAGGACATTGTGGCCAAGATCGCGCGGATTCCGCCAAAGCACGTCACCAGCTCCGACAAGGAGTTGTTGCGTAATCTGGAGCGCGACCTGAAGCTGACCGTGTTCGGTCAGGACGCCGCCATCGACTCCCTGGCCACTGCCATCAAGCTGTCTCGTGCAGGTTTGAAGGCGCCGGACAAGCCTGTCGGTTCCTTCCTGTTCGCCGGGCCTACCGGTGTCGGCAAGACCGAGGCCGCTCGCCAGCTGGCCAAGGCGCTGGGTGTGGAGTTGGTGCGTTTCGACATGTCCGAGTACATGGAGCGCCATACCGTATCGCGTCTCATCGGTGCCCCGCCAGGCTACGTCGGGTTTGATCAGGGCGGTTTGTTGACCGAAGCGATCACCAAGCAGCCGCATTGCGTGTTGTTGCTCGATGAAATCGAAAAGGCTCACCCGGAAGTCTTCAACCTGCTGTTGCAGGTAATGGACCACGGCACCTTGACCGATAACAACGGGCGCAAGGCGGACTTCCGCAACGTGATTCTGATCATGACCACCAACGCCGGTGCGGAAACTGCATCGCGGGCCTCGATCGGCTTCACTTACCAGGATCACTCTTCCGATGCCATGGAAGTCATCAAGAAGAGCTTTACGCCGGAATTCCGTAACCGCCTGGATACCATCATTCAGTTTGGTCGCTTGAGCCACGAAGTCATCAAAAGCGTGGTCGACAAGTTCCTTACCGAGCTTCAGGCGCAGTTGGAAGACAAGCGTGTGCAGCTGGAAGTTACCGATGCGGCGCGCGGTTGGTTGGCAGCGGGCGGCTACGACGTGCAGATGGGTGCGCGGCCGATGGCTCGGTTGATCCAGGACAAGATCAAGCGGCCGCTGGCCGAGGAGATCCTGTTCGGCGAGTTGGCCGAGCACGGTGGCGTGGTGCACATCGACATCAGGGATGGCGAGTTGACCTTCGATTTCGAAACCACCGCCGAAATGGCGTAGCAGTGGCGTAAGTCGCGTCAAGGATCGCTCCGATACCGAAGCGAACCGAGACGCGGCCTACATCCCCGCCACGCAAGCGCAACGCACACAAAAACGCCCGGCATCGCCGGGCGTTTTCATGTGTCGCTGATTAACGAGCGCGGTAGGTGATGCGCCCTTTGCTCAAGTCATAGGGCGTCAGTTCAACACGCACCTTGTCACCGGTCAGAATACGAATGTAATTCTTGCGCATCTTGCCGGAGATATGCGCGGTTACGACGTGCCCATTTTCCAACTCCACGCGAAACATGGTGTTGGGCAGGGTGTCGACGACAGTGCCTTCCATTTCGAAGCTGTCTTCTTTCGACATGCAGTAAAACCCTCGGTATCCAGTAAATGGCCCGGTGCAACTGCGCCAGGCAAAAGCGGCGTGCATTGTGCCCGAAAAAGGGGGCTCAAGCCAAGGGGTTCAGTTCAGAGTTACCCATCTCTGATTAATCAGCAGCTCGATGGGACGATATTGAGTCTTGTAATTCATCTTTTTGCAGTTCTTGATCCAATAACCCAGATACACCGCTTCCAACCCCAGGCGACGAGCCTCGGCGATTTGCCACAGGATGGCGAATCGGCCAAGGCTGCGCCGCTCCTCGGCGGGCTCGTAGAAGGTGTACACGGCCGACAGCCCATTGGGCAGCAGATCGGTGACCGCCACCGCTACCAGGCGCCCCTGCAGACGGAATTCGAAGAAGCGCGAGAACGGCAGGTCGCGGACCAGAAAGGTCGAGAATTGGTCCCTGCTCGGCGGATACATGTCGCCATCGGCATGGCGCTGTTCGATGTAGCGTTGGTAGAGATCAAAGTATTCTTCGCGAAATGCTGGCGTTGCAGCACTGACTTCGATATCCAGGTTGCGCTTGAGAATGCGTTTTTGCTGGCGACTGGGCAAAAAGCCGGCGGAAGGGATGCGGGCGGGCACACAGGCGTTGCAGCGCTGGCAATGAGGCCGATACAGATGGTCGCCACTGCGGCGAAAGCCCATTTCCGAGAGATCGGCATAGACATTCACGTCCATGGGTTGGCTCGGATCGAGGAACAGGGTGGTGGCCTGTTCTTCGGGCAGGTAGCTGCACGAATGGGGTTGAGTGGCATAAAACTTCAAGCGCGCCAACTCGGTCATGATCAACCCTCGGAATGAATCCATTGCAACAAGTGTAAGCCAGCGCCGGATAACTCGCCTAGCGATGCCAGCTGGCAGTGTTCGGCTTGTCCAGGTGGTCGTGGAGGTATCCGGCGAATTCCGCTCGGCTGATAGCCCGTGCACCCAGGCTTTGCAGATGGCCGGTGTGCATCTGGCAGTCGATGAGCACGAATCCTGCCTGCTGCAGGTGCTCGACCAAGGTGGCGAATCCGACCTTGGATGCATTGTCCGCGCGGCTGAACATGGATTCGCCGAAGAAAAGCTGGCCCATGGCCAAGCCATAGAGCCCGCCCACCAGTGCGTCGCCGTCCCAGACTTCGACGGAATGAGCGAAGCCTTGCTGATGCAGTTGCAGATAGGCCGCCTGCATCTCTGTGGTGATCCAGGTGCCGTCGGTGTAGTTGCGTGGGCCGGCGCAGGCCTGGATCACGGCGGTGAAGTCCTGATCGAAAGTGACCCGGTAGCGTTCCTGGCGCAGCAGCATGCGCAGGCTTCGTGAGACATGCAGTTCGCTGGGGAACAGCACCATGCGGGGAGAAGGCGACCACCAGAGAATCGGTTGGCCGGCTTCGAACCATGGGAAACAGCCGTGTCGATACGCTTGCACCAGACGTTGCGGGCTCAGGTCACCACCTGCCGCCAGCAGGCCGTTGGGCTCGTGCAGGGCCTTTTCCAGGGGCGGGAAGGTCAGGTCTTCGCGTTTGAGCCAGGTGAGCATAGGTGTCCGTGTGCGGCAGGGGAGGGCGGTGGTGCAGGGTTATCCTGCCACGATTGGGCGGGGTCGCCAACGTGGTCGGGATTGGGATTGGGGTTGGGGTTGGGATTGGGGGTGGATGGTCCCCTCACCCCAGCCCTCTCCCTGAGGGAGAGGGAGCCGATCACCTAGCGTCGTAACACCGCGCACTCCTTTTAGCTCCCTCTCCCCCAGGGAGAGGGCTGGGGTGAGGGGACCATCCACCCCCAACCCCCCATCCTTCATGCAACTCCAGCCCCACAATACGGTCGTAGCTGAATTACGCTGGAGGAACCCTGCATAAGCCTTTGTCAGCAAAGGCAATGCGTGGGAAAATTAGCCGCGTTGCCAGTGCTGCCAGGCAATTCGCAGCGAACGGATACAACCGCTGCGCGGATTGCAGCCAAACCCGTACAATGCGATCTTTACCCAATACATTGGCCTCAAATGCTGGCCAATTGCTGTTTTTTGTAGTCATTCATCAGTTGTGCGCTCAACCCGGCGCAGGAAATCAAGCGTTTTGAAGAAATCCACTGCCCCATCCGCTACCGCCCCAGTGCCTGTCTGGCGTCAGCAGCTGCATTATCGTCTCAAGGAAGGCGCCCTTATTGCCATGGGCGCGCTGTGCCTGTACCTGTGGATGGCCCTGTTGACGTATGACCAGGCCGACCCGGGTTGGAGCCATACCAGCAGCAACATGGACCAGGTGCAGAACGCTGCCGGTCGCGCCGGTGCGTTCGCCGCCGATATCCTGTTCATGGTGCTGGGCTACTTCGCCTACATATTCCCGCTGCTGCTGGCCGTGAAAACCTGGCAGATCTTCCGCCAGCGCCATCAGCCCTGGCAGTGGAGCGGCTGGCTGTTCTCGTGGCGTTTGATCGGCCTGGTGTTCCTGATCCTGTCCGGCGCCGCGCTGGCACACATCCATTTCCATTCAGCTGCCAGCCTGCCGGCGTCCGCAGGTGGTGCGCTGGGCGAGAGCCTGGGCAATCTGGCGCTCAATGCCTTGAACATTCAGGGCAGCACGCTGATGTTCATCGCCCTGTTCCTGTTCGGCCTGACGGTGTTCACCGACCTGTCGTGGTTCAAGGTCATGGACATGACCGGCAAGATCACCCTGGATCTGGTCGATCTGGTTCAAGGTTCCGCGAGCCGTTGGTGGGCCGCGCGCAACGAGCGCAAGCAACTGGTCGCGCAGTTGCGTGAAGTGGACGAGCCGGTCTATGCCGCGCCCCGCGCCCCCGAACCTCGCGAACCGGTCAAGCCAAAGCCTGCCCCCATGCCGATTCGCCCGGCCCCGGTCGAGCCCACGCTGCACAGTCGGGCCGCGGTTCCGATCAAGCCGCTGAGCGAAGAGAGTGCGCATGGTGCGCCGGTCATCATGCCGTCCGAATCGATGAACAAGCCTGCCGAGCAGAGCAAGCGCGTGCAGAAGGAAAAACAGGTGCCGCTGTTCGTCGACAGCGCCGTGCAAGGCACCCTGCCGCCGATCTCCATTCTGGATCCGGCCGAGCAGAAAAAGGTCAACTACTCCCCGGAATCGCTGGCCGCAGTCGGTCAGCTTCTGGAGGTAAAGCTCAAGGAATTCGGGGTCGAGGTCACGGTGGATTCGATTCACCCAGGCCCGGTCATTACCCGTTACGAAATACAGCCAGCAGCCGGGGTCAAGGTCAGCCGTATCTCCAACCTGGCCAAAGACCTTGCGCGCTCCCTTGCTGTGCTCAGCGTGCGCGTGGTCGAAGTGATCCCCGGCAAAACCACCGTCGGTATCGAGATTCCCAACGAAGATCGCCAGATCGTGCGCTTCTCCGAAGTCTTGTCTTCGCCCCAGTACGACGAGGCCAAATCGCCGGTCACCATGGCACTGGGTCATGACATCGGCGGCAAGCCGGTCATCACCGACCTGGCCAAGATGCCTCACTTGCTGGTAGCCGGTACCACCGGTTCGGGTAAGTCGGTGGGTGTGAACGCGATGATCCTGTCGATTCTGTTCAAGTCCCATCCCGAAGACGCCAAGCTGATCATGATCGACCCGAAGATGCTCGAGTTGTCGATCTACGAAGGTATTCCGCACCTGCTGTGTCCGGTGGTCACCGACATGAAGGATGCCGCCAACGCATTGCGCTGGAGCGTGGCCGAGATGGAGCGGCGCTACAAGCTCATGGCCGCCATGGGCGTGCGTAACCTCGCCGGCTTCAACCGCAAGATCAAGGACGCCGAGGAGGAGGGCACGCCCCTCACCGACCCGCTGTACAAGCGCGAAAGCATCCATGACGAAGCGCCGCTGCTCAAGACTTTGCCCACCATCGTGGTGGTGGTCGACGAGTTTGCCGACATGATGATGATCGTCGGCAAGAAGGTCGAAGAACTGATCGCACGTATCGCCCAGAAAGCACGGGCCGCGGGTATTCACCTGATCCTGGCCACCCAGCGTCCATCGGTGGACGTGATCACCGGCCTGATCAAGGCCAACATCCCGACCCGCATGGCGTTCCAGGTTTCCAGCAAGATCGACTCGCGGACCATCATCGACCAAGGCGGCGCCGAGCAACTGCTGGGTCACGGTGACATGCTCTACATGCCGCCAGGCACCAGTCTGCCGATTCGAGTACACGGCGCCTTCGTCTCCGACGAAGAAGTGCATCGCGTGGTGGAAGCGTGGAAACAGCGCGGCGTGCCGGACTACAACGAAGATATCCTGGCTGGCGTGGAAGAGGCCGGCTCTGGCTTCGAGGGCAGCAGCGGCGGCAGCGACGGTGATGACAGCGAAAGCGACGCGCTGTACGACGAGGCCGTCAATTTCGTGCTGGAAAGCCGTCGGGCTTCCATCTCTGCGGTCCAGCGCAAGCTCAAGATCGGCTACAACCGGGCGGCGCGCATGATCGAGGCCATGGAAATGGCCGGCGTGGTGACCCCGATGAACACCAATGGCTCGCGCGATGTGATCGCGCCTGGCCCATCGCGCGACTGATCCTGCGGTCGCGCCTTCACTTTTAAAGAGGATTCCCATGCGCCTGATTCGCATGCTGTTGGTTTCTGCCCTGGCCTTGTCGACCTTGCCGGCCCACGCCGATGGCAAGGATGTCGCCCGCCTGACCCAGCTTCTGGAGAAATCCCAGACGCTGACCGCGCGCTTCTCCCAACTGACCCTGGACGGCAGCGGTACGCAGTTGCAGGAAACGGCCGGTGAAATGGCCCTGCAGCGCCCTGGGCTGTTCAACTGGCACACCGACGCGCCGCAAGAGCAGTTGATGGTTTCCGACGGCAAGAAAGTCTCGCTGTGGGACCCGGATCTGGAGCAGGTCACCATCAAGACCCTCGATCAGCGCCTGACTCAGACCCCGGCCCTGCTGTTGTCCGGTGACGTGTCCAAGATCAGTCAGAGCTTCGACATCACCGCCAAGGAAGCCGGCGACGTGATCGACTTCGTGCTCAAGCCCAAGACCAAGGATACCCTGTTCGATTCCCTGCGCCTGTCGTTCCGCAAAGGCGTGATCAACGACATGCAGTTGATCGACAGCGTTGGCCAGCGCACCAACATTCTGTTCATGAGCGTCAAGGCCAACGAGCCTATCGCCGCGAGCAAATTCAAGTTCGATATCCCCAAAGGGGCGGACGTGATTCAAGAGTAACCACAGGTAAACCATAGCCCCATGGATCTGTTTCGCAGTGACCCGATCGCCCAGCCCCTGGCAGCGCGCCTGCGGGCCAGCAACCTGGACGAGTACGTTGGCCAGGAGCACCTGCTGGCACGCGGCAAACCGCTGCGTGAGGCGTTGGAGCAGGGCGCGCTGCATTCGATGATCTTCTGGGGGCCGCCGGGCGTGGGCAAGACCACCCTGGCGCGGTTGCTGGCGAAAGTCTCGGATGCTCACTTCGAGACGGTGTCGGCGGTGCTGGCCGGGGTCAAGGAAATTCGCCAGGCCGTGGAAGTGGCCAAGCAGCAGGCCGGCCAGTACGGGCGGCGGACCATTCTGTTCGTCGACGAAGTGCATCGCTTCAACAAGTCGCAACAGGATGCGTTCCTGCCCTACGTGGAAGACGGTACGCTGATTTTCATTGGCGCCACCACCGAGAATCCCTCGTTCGAACTCAACAATGCATTGCTGTCCAGAGCCCGTGTGTATGTGCTCAAGAGCCTGGACGAAACTGCGCTGAGGCGTCTGGTCGATCGTGCCTTGACCGAGGAACGCGGGCTGGGCAAACGCCAGCTGCGCCTGGGCGACGAGGCCTTTCAGATGCTCATGGCCGCAGCCGATGGCGATGGCCGGCGGGTGCTCAACCTGCTGGAGAATGCCGCGGACCTGGCCGAAGACGGCGAGGAAATCGGCACCGAACTGTTGCAAAGCCTGCTGGGGGACACCCGACGGCGCTTCGACAAGGGCGGTGAGGCGTTCTATGACCAGATTTCGGCGCTGCACAAGTCCGTTCGCGGTTCCAACCCCGATGCGGCGCTTTACTGGTTCGCGCGCATGATCGATGGCGGCTGCGACCCTCTCTACCTGGCGCGCCGGGTCGTGCGCATGGCCAGTGAAGACATCGGCAATGCCGACCCCCGCGCCCTGCCGTTGTGCCTGTCGGCGTGGGATGTGCAGGAGCGTCTGGGCAGTCCCGAAGGCGAGCTGGCGGTGGCTCAGGCGATTGTCTACCTGGCCTGCGCGCCGAAGAGCAATGCTGTGTACATGGGCTTCAAGGCAGCGCTGCGCGAGGCCAGCGAACACGGCTCTCTGGAGGTGCCGCTGCACCTGCGCAATGCACCGACCAAACTCATGAAGCAATTGGGCTACGGCGAGCAATACCGCTACGCCCACGACGAGCCGGACGCCTACGCCGCCGGTGAAGACTATTTCCCGGAAGAGCTGCCGCCGCGTCACTACTATCAGCCGGTGCCCCGTGGCCTTGAACTGAAGATCGGCGAGAAGCTCAAGCATCTGGCCAATCTGGACGAAAACAGCCCTCTCCGGCGGAGAAAAGAGTGATTCCAACAGTTCTGGCCGTCACCCTGGGCGGCATCATCGGCACGCTGCTACGCTTTTTCACCGGCACCTACATCAACGCGAACTGGCCACGCCTGTTCTATACCGGTACGCTGGCGGTCAATATCGTCGGCTGCCTGATCATCGGCTACCTGTACGGCCTGTTCCTGATTCGCCCGGATATTCCGGTGGAAGTGCGGTCCGGGCTGATCGTGGGGTTTGTCGGTGGTTTGACCACCTTTTCCTCATTTTCCCTGGACACCGTGCGCCTGCTGGAAAATGGCCAGGGCCTGATCGCCATCGGCTATTGCGCAGTGAGCGTCTTCGGCGGACTGCTGGCGACCTGGGCCGGGCTGGCACTGACTAAAATCTGACTAATACTGATAAACGAGAGACCGACATGCTCGATTCCAAACTGTTACGTAGCCAACTCCAGGACGTAGCGGATCGCCTTGCCAGCCGGGGTTATACCCTGGACGTGGCGCGCATCGAAGCGCTGGAAGCCCAGCGCAAGACCGTTCAGACCCGCACCGAGCAACTGCAGGCCGAACGCAATGCGCTGTCCAAGTCCATCGGCCAGGTCATGAAAAGTGGCGGCGATGTCGATGCTCTCAAGGCCCAGGTCGAATCGATCGCCGGCGAGCTGAACAGCGGCAAGGTCGAGTTGGAGCAGCTGCAAACCGAGTTGGACGGCATTGCCCTGGGCATCCCCAACCTGCCCCATGAATCGGTTCCGGTGGGTGCAGACGAAGACGCCAACGTCGAAGTGCGTCGGTGGGGCAGTCCCACCTCGTTCGACTTCCCTGTCCAGGACCACGTGGCCCTGGGCGGCAAATTCGGCTGGCTGGATTTCGAAACCGCTGCCAAGCTCTCTGGCGCGCGCTTTGCCATCATGCGTGGGCCGATCGCCCGGCTGCACCGCGCCTTGGCTCAGTTCATGATCAACCTGCATGTCGCCGAACACGGTTACGAGGAAACCTACACCCCGTACCTGGTTCAGGCACCGGCGCTGCAAGGCACTGGCCAGCTGCCCAAGTTCGAGGAAGACCTGTTCAAGATCAGCCGCGAAGGCGAAGCCGATCTGTACCTGATTCCTACGGCTGAAGTGTCCCTGACCAATATCGTTGCCGACCAGATTCTCGACGCGAAGCAGCTGCCGCTGAAGTTCGTTGCGCACACGCCGTGCTTTCGCAGCGAGGCCGGTGCGTCGGGCCGTGATACCCGTGGCATGATCCGCCAACATCAGTTCGACAAGGTCGAGATGGTCCAGGTGGTCGAACCATCCAAATCCATGGAAGCCCTGGAAAGCCTGACTGCCAACGCCGAACGCGTACTGCAGGCCCTCGAGCTGCCTTACCGGGTATTGGCGCTGTGCACGGGCGACATGGGTTTCAGCGCGGTCAAGACCTACGACCTCGAAGTCTGGGTGCCGAGCCAGGACAAGTACCGCGAGATCTCGTCGTGCTCCAATACCGGCGATTTCCAGGCCCGCCGCATGCAGGCGCGCTTCCGTAATCCTGAAACCGGCAAGCCTGAGCTGGTGCACACACTCAATGGTTCGGGCCTGGCCGTGGGCCGCACACTGGTGGCCGTGCTGGAAAACTACCAGCAGGCAGACGGCTCGATTCGTGTTCCGGATGTACTCAAGCCCTACATGGGCGGCCTTGAGGTCATCGGCTAAATGGAGTTTCTGCCGCTGTTTCACAAGCTGCGGGGCAGCCATGTACTGGTGGTGGGCGGCGGTGAGATTGCCTTGCGCAAGTCTCGCCTGCTGGCCGATGCCGGCGCAGTGCTGCGCGTGGTGGCACCGCAGATCGACGGGCAGTTGGCGTCGCTGGTAAGCGACAGCGGCGGCCACGCGTTGCTGCGAGGTTATGAGGAGGCAGATCTTGACGGTTGCCAGTTGGTGATTGCCGCCACCGATGACCAGCAACTCAACGCTGTGGTGTCTGCCGACGCCTATAAACGCTGCGTGCCGGTCAATGTCGTGGATGCTCCGGCGCTGTGCAGCGTGATCTTTCCCGCCATCGTCGACCGCTCGCCGTTGGTCGTGGCGGTCTCCAGTGGCGGCGATGCACCCGTGCTCGCGCGGCTGATCCGGGCCAAGCTGGAAACCTGGATTCCTTCCACCTACGGTGAGTTGGCTGGCTTGGCCGCGCGCTTCCGGCAGAAGGTCAAGGCGTTGTACCCGGATGTCACCCAGCGCCGCGCGTTCTGGGAAGAAGTGTTTCAAGGCCCGATCGCCGACCGCCAACTTGCCGGGCAGGGCGCCGAGGCCGAACGGCTGTTGCAGGCCAAGGTCGATGGTGCACCGCCTCATGCACCCGGTGAGGTCTATCTGGTGGGCGCGGGCCCTGGCGATCCCGATTTGTTGACCTTTCGTGCGCTGCGCCTGATGCAGCAAGCCGATGTGGTGCTGTATGACCGCCTGGTGGCCCCGGCGATCATCGAACTGTGTCGCCGTGATGCCGAACGCATCTATGTTGGCAAGCGCCGTGCCGAGCACGCCGTACCTCAGGACCAGATCAACCAGCAGTTGGTGGTGTTGGCCAAGCAGGGCAAGCGCGTGCTGCGGCTC
This sequence comes from Pseudomonas sp. UBA4194, assembly GCF_002379585.1. Classification (GTDB taxonomy): domain Bacteria; phylum Pseudomonadota; class Gammaproteobacteria; order Pseudomonadales; family Pseudomonadaceae; genus Aquipseudomonas. The sequence goes on along the minus strand of NZ_DFUE01000083.1, from coordinate 705 downwards.
AAGGGCGGTGATCCCTTCATCTTCGGCCGTGGCGGCGAGGAGATCGAAGAGCTGGCGGCCCATGGCATTCCGTTTCAGGTGGTGCCAGGGATCACCGCGGCCAGTGGCTGTGCGGCGTACGCCGGGATTCCGCTGACCCATCGCGATTATGCGCAGTCGGTGCGGTTCATCACAGGTCATCTGAAGAACGGTACCAGTGACCTGCCCTGGCACGACCTGGTTTCGCCGGCGCAAACCTTGGTGTTCTACATGGGCTTGATCGGTCTGCCGATCATCTGTGAGCAGTTGATCAAGCACGGTCGCGGTGCGGATACTCCGGCGGCTTTGATCCAGCAGGGCACTACGGTCAATCAGCGGGTGTTTACCGGCACCCTGGCAGACTTGCCGCGGCTGGTGGCGGAGCATGAAGTGCATGCGCCGACTTTGGTGATCGTGGGTGAAGTGGTGACCTTGCGCGAGAAGTTGGCGTGGTTTGAGGGAGCGCAGAATAGTTGATTGGGGGGGAGGTTGAGGTCGGTGGTGAATGGTCCCCTCACCCCAGCCCTCTCCCTGAGGGAGAGGGGGCTGTGCGCGGGGTGGCGGATATGGACAATCTGCTTTTAGCTCCCTCTCCCCCAGGGAGAGGGGGCTGTACGCGGGGTGGCGGATATAGACGGTCTGCTTTTAGCTCCCTCTCCCCCAGGGAGAGGGTTGGGGTGAGGGGAC
>NZ_DFUE01000025.1:55698-123657 GCF_002379585.1 Pseudomonas sp. UBA4194 | reverse complement strand
GGGGAGAGGGGGCTAGAAGCGCACGGCGTACGGCTTCTTCACAACATCTACAATTCCATCAAGCCGCTTTCGCTTCCTGCTGGCTCAGCGACCGATTCAACGCACTGAACAGCGCCTTGAAGCTCGCGGTGGTGATGTTCTCATCCACACCCACCCCGTGTACGGGCCGTCCACCCGCCACGCGCAGCTCGATGTAGGCCGCTGCCTTGGCGTTGGTCCCCGCGCCGATCGCGTGCTCGTTGTAGTCCATGATCTCCACGGCAATCGGCATCGACGCCACCAGGGCTTCCAGGGCGCCATTGCCCTTGCCGCGCCAGTGGTGGGTCTCGCCATCGCTGTGCACTTCCACGTCCACGGCGCTGTTGCCGTTCTCTTCCTGCAGGCGATGGCTGATCAGCGCGTAGGGGGTGTTGGCCTGCAGATACTCTTTGCGCAACAAACCGTAGATCTGCTGGGCAGTCATTTCCAGGCCCAGCCGGTCGGTTTCGCCCTGTACCACCTGGCTGAACTCGATCTGCATGCGGCGCGGCAGGCTGATGCCGTATTCCTGTTCCAGCAGGTAGGTGATGCCGCCCTTGCCGGACTGGCTGTTGACCCGAATCACCGCTTCGTAGCTGCGACCGATATCGGCTGGGTCGATCGGCAGGTACGGCACTTCCCACAAGGTGCCGTCCTTCTGCTGGGTGAAGCCTTTGCGAATGGCGTCCTGGTGCGAGCCGGAGAATGCGGTGTGCACCAGGTCACCCACGTACGGATGGCGTGGGTGCACAGGGATCTGGTTGCATTCTTCAACCACCTTGCGAATGCCGTCGATGTCGGAGAAATCCAGCTCGGGGTTCACGCCCTGGGTGTAGAGGTTCAAGCCCAAGGTCACCAGGTCGACGTTACCGGTACGCTCGCCGTTGCCGAACAGGCAGCCTTCGACGCGATCGGCGCCGGCCATCAGGCCCAGTTCGGTAGCGGCCACGCCAGTGCCCCGGTCGTTGTGAGTGTGCAGGCTCAGCAGCACGCTGTCGCGACGGTTGATATGGCGGCCGAACCACTCGATCTGGTCGGCGTAGATATTGGGCGTGGACACTTCAACAGTGGCCGGCAGGTTGAGGATCACCTTGTTCTCGGGCGTCGGGTTCCACACCTCAATGACCGCATCGCAGACTTCCTTGGCGAACTCCAGCTCGGTGGCGCTGAAAGTCTCCGGGGAGTATTGGAAGGTCCACTGGGTTTCAGGCTGCTGGGCGGCGTATTTCACGAACAGCTTGGCCGCGTTCACGGCGATGTCCTTGACGCCTTGCTTGTCCTGGTTGAAGACAATCTTGCGGAAAGACGGCGAGGTGGCGTTGTAGAGGTGAACGATGGCTTTCTTCGCGCCCTTGAGCGATTCGAAGGTGCGGGCAATCAGGTCTTCGCGGGCTTGGGTCAGCACCTGGATGGTGGTGTCGTCCGGGATGTGGCCGTCTTCGATCAGGGTGCGCACGAAGTCGAAATCAGTTTGCGAGGCCGAGGGAAACGACGCCTCGATCTCTTTCACGCCCACCGCCACCAGAGTCTTCCAGAAGCGCAGCTTCTTGACGGCATCCATGGGCTCGATCAGCGATTGGTTGCCGTCGCGCAGGTCCGAGCTGCACCAGATGGGCGCCGTGGTGATGGACTTCGATGGCCAGGTGCGGTCCGGCAAGTCGATGGTCGGGAACGCGCGGTACTTCGTCGAAGGGTCTTTGAGCATGGTCATGGTGCGAATCCTTGGTGAGCAGCCTAGTGAAAAGGGCCTGCCGGTCAATCGAAAAGAGGAGGGCGAGGCGACGCGTTTCAGCCAGGCAGTCGGGCACTGACCAGGCAGAGGCTGCGGTGTTGGCGAAGCTGAATGAGGGTGTGGGCGGTTTCCATGGCCTCAACCCTAACCATTGAGGTGAAAGATGGCAAGGGTGTTGAGAAAATTGGTAGGGGCGTGCGCGGCGTGGAATTAAATAGGATTTAATTGCTGGTAAATCTGTAGAACTTACCGGGAATTGCGGTGCTATTGAGCCGTGCGCAATGCGTGGGATCGGCAGCGTGCCTATCGCGGGCAGAGCCCGCTCCTACAAAAGCTCGGTCTACGGCTGGAACGCATTGATGAAGATTGCAGGGTCCACTCGCGCATCGTTCAGGCTCACGTTCCAGTGCATATGCGGCCCTGTGGCTCGTCCGGTCGAACCTACCCGCCCGACCACGGCGCCGCGCACCAGGCTCTGCCCGACCTTCACATCGATCTTGGACATATGGCAGAACATGCTCATAAACCCTTGGCCGTGGTCGACGAACACGGTATTGCCGTTGAAGAAGTAATTCCCCACCAGAATCACCTTGCCATTGGCCGGGGTCTTGATTGGCGTGCCGGCGGGCACCGCGAAATCCAACCCTGCATGAGGGTTGCGTTCCTCGCCATTGAAGAAGCGCCGCACGCCGAACTTGCTCGACAAGGGCCCGGTGACTGGCTTGTCCAGCAGCAGGTTGCTCGGCGTGCCTGGGCTGAAGCTGCGATAGGCGCGGATCTGTTCGGCGAGCTCGGCGTCGATGCGTTTCAGGTCGGCAGGGTTCGGGTTCACCTGTCGGGTGTTCTTCAGGGTAATGCGCTGCTCAGGGTATTTCTTGCTGCCCACCTCGAAGGGCAGGGCGCGACCGCCAACGCTGACCTGCGCAGTGCCGGGCTTGACCGTCAGGGGGATACCGACGATTGCGCGCCAGGTGCCTTGCTCGTTTACCACCAGTACCGGCTTGCCGTCGTAGGTGGCCTTCGGCGCTGCGCTGCCGCTGCCCAGGTCCACTACCGCCACGCCCCCTGGCACCGGCTTGTTCAGCAGGCGGGTGATGTAGCTGTCGGCGTGGGCGGTGAAGGGCAGGCACAGCATCAGGGTCAAGGCGAGCAGACGGGGCATGTATCAGTCCAATAAAGAGAGAGTGACCGGGGTCAGGTGGTTGTCTTCGACACGTACGTCCAATTCACCTTCGCCCAGGCGGGCTTTGAGCCGCTGGCCAGGATGGGTCTGTTCGGCCTTGCGAATGGCCTTGCCACGCTCGTCCAGCAGAATGCTGTAGCCGCGACCCAGGGTGGCCAGCGGGCTGACCACGTTGAGTGTCTGCGCCTGACTCTGCAATTGCAGGCGGCGCGCCTTCAGGCCTTCGCGCATGGCCCGAGGCAAGCGCTCGGCCAAGCCGTCGATGCGTTGCTTGAGCATGGCCAGTACGCGCCCTGGGTGCTGGCCGGCCAGGCGAGTATCCAGATGAGCGAGACGGTGACGACGTGCGTTCATCTGCTGCGCGAAGGCGCGGCGCAGACGCATGTCCAGGTCATCCAAGCGTTGAGCCTGCTGACGCAGCCGCTCGCCAGGATGGCGCAGGCGCCGGGCCATGCCGTCCAGGCGCAGGCGGTCGTGGGCCAGGCGATTGCGGATGCGCATCACCAGGCGCCGCTGCAAGCTGTCGAGGCGCCGTTGCAGGTCGCTGGTGTCGGGGGCCAGCAGCTCGGCGGCAGCCGAAGGCGTAGGCGCGCGGACGTCGGCCACGAAGTCGCTGATGGACACATCGGTTTCGTGGCCGACGGCGCTGACGATCGGGGTGATGCAAGCATCCACGGCGCGCGCTACGGCTTCCTCGTTGAAGCACCACAGGTCTTCCAAAGAGCCGCCGCCGCGGGCCAGGATGATGGCATCGAAGCCGCGACCATCGGCCAGGCGCAGCGCCTTGACGATCTGTGCGGTGGCTTCGCGACCTTGCACGGCGGTGGGGATCAGGGTCAGCTCGACCTGTGGCGCGCGGCGGCGGAACACACTGATGATGTCGCGAATCACCGCGCCGGTGGGCGAGCTGACGATACCGATGCGCTGCGGGTGAGCGGGCAAGGCCACCTTGCGCTCGGCACTGAACAGGCCTTCGGCGCTGAGTTTTTCCTTCAGCGCGTCGAACGCCATGCGCAAGGCGCCGTCACCGGCTGGCTCCACGGTGTCGAGGATCAGTTGATAGTCGCCACGGCCCTCGAACAGCGAGACCTTGCCGCGCACCTTCACCGCTGCGCCGTCCTTCAACACCTGACGCACGCGCTGGGCATTGTTGCGAAACAGCGCGCAGCGCACCTGGGCGCCACTGTCCTTGAGCGTGAAATAGACGTGACCGGAGGCAGGGCGGGCGAGATTGGAGATTTCGCCCTCTACCCAGATGTTGCTGAACACGTCTTCGAGCAGCACGCGGGCACGGCCGTTGAGCTGGCTGACGGTAAGGACCTCGCGGTCCAGGTTGAGGCGGGCGAAGGGGTCTTTGATCATGGGAGGGGATGATAAAGCGATTCGGAGGCGGCGTCTTCTGTGGTGTGGGGCAGGGGACCACTCACCACCGTTCCAGCAGATTGACTCCCAGCCCCTCCCTACGCCACAGTCCAGAAAAAAGGAATCTCCTGCATGGACTTTACCGCACTGGACTGGAGCCTGATCCTCCTCGCCACCTGCGCCGCCTATATCGTCTTCGGCATCGCCGGCTTCGGCACCGCCCTGGTTGCCGGCCCCCTATTGATCCATTTCATGCCCCTGTCCACTATCATCCCGCTGCTGGTGGTCCTGGACTTCATCGCCGCCTTCGGCAATCTCCTGCCCTCACGGCAAGCGGTGGTCGGCAGTGAGCTCAAGCGCCTGCTGCCGTTCATGGCCCTGGGCTGCACCGTGGGTGTGGTCTTCCTGCTCAACCTCAAATCCGACCTGTTGCTGCTGATGATGGGCCTGTTCATCACCGGCTACGCCCTTTATATGCTCGCGGTGAAAGTAAAACCTGCCAGGCTGTCGGCGTTCTGGGCCGTGCCCATGGGTACCGTGGGCGGTCTGTTTGGCGCACTGTTCGGCAGCGGTGGATTTCTCTACGCCCTGTATCTCAGTGCTCGCCTGGAAGACAAACAACAAGTGCGCGCCACCCAGAGTGCGCTGATCAGCTGCAGCACGGTGGTGCGCCTGGGCCTGTTCACCGTTGCCGGCGTCTACGGTGATCTGCAGCTGCTGCTGACCGCCGTCTGTCTATTACCCGCCATGGCCTTGGGCCTGTGGATAGGCCGACGCCTGACCCTGAAAATGTCCCGCGAAGCCTTCGTACGCCTGGTCACCTGGCTGGTACTGGTCAGCGGTCTCACCTTGATCTACCGTTATTTCAGCGCTTGACCTGTGCCGGCAGGTGATTATCCTGCCCGCTTCTCGCATGTCCCAGGCTGTTGCATGAATACCCAGAACATTCTTGTCCCGCGCATTTCCACCCTGCCAGTGCCCGAACCTCGTGCGCGGGCGATTCTGCGCTGGCTGGTGCGCAAGGAGATCGTCGAGGAGCAATTGAGTACCTGTGGCCGCACCGGCAACCGCATGGCCTACGCCATCGGCCCCGGCGCGCGGCACGTGGTCGAGCAACCCGACCTGCTGCCTTACGGCGAAAGCGTCAACGGCCTGGAAGTGGTCACTGATCGCTGCATCTTCACGCCCGTCGACGGCTTCCTGCACGAAGCCGGTTGCCCCGAATGCCGCAAGGAAGTCGGCGAGGCGTTGTTCGACAGCCTCGAGGAGTGGATGCCCGGCGTCACCGATAACTTCACCTGCCCGCTGTGCGGCCATGAAGACGACATCAACGGCTTTCTGTTCCTGCAGCCGTGCGCGTTCTCCAATCTGGGTTTCATCTTCAATAATTGGGGCAACACCGCGTTCAAGCCGGCCTTTATCGCTGAGTTCGCCGATTGGCTGGATCAGCCGATCGCGCAGGTGCGGGTAAAGTTCCAGGACAATTGAGCCCAACACGATCTTTGCCTTTCGCACACCGCCATGTATGGGTATAATGGCGCGCTTCCATTTTCCCGCCCGGGAGCCCCCGCATGCTGCGTATCAGCCAAGAAGCCCTGACCTTCGACGACATTCTCCTAGTGCCCGGTTATTCCGAAGTACTGCCTAATGAAGTCAGCCTCAAGACCCGTTTGACCCGAGGCATCGAGCTGAACATCCCGCTGATCTCCGCGGCGATGGACACCGTGACCGAAGCCCGTCTTGCCATTGCCATGGCACAGGAAGGCGGTATCGGGATCATCCACAAGAACATGACCATCGAGCAGCAAGCTGCCGAAGTGCGCAAGGTCAAGAAGTTCGAGGCCGGCGTGGTCAAGGACCCGATCACCATCGAAGCCGACGCCAGCGTTCGTGACCTGTTCGAACTGACCAGTCTGCACAATATCTCCGGCGTACCGGTGCTGCACGATGGCGACCTGGTCGGCATCGTCACCTCCCGCGACGTGCGTTTCGAAAACCGCCTCGACATCCCCGTCCGTGAAGTGATGACGCCCAAAGAGCGTCTGGTCACCGTGCGTGAAGGCGCCGACAAGGAGCTGGTGCGCGATCTGCTGCACAAGCACCGCATCGAAAAGGTCCTGATCGTCGACGGCGAGTTCCACCTCAAGGGCATGATGACCGTCAAGGACATCGAGAAAGCCAAGGCCTACCCGCTGGCCAGCAAGGACGACCAGGGTCGTCTGCGCGTCGGCGCGGCGGTCGGTACCGGCAAGGACACCGGCGAGCGCGTCAGCGCCCTGGTCGCCGCCGGCGTCGACGTGGTGGTGGTCGACACCGCCCACGGTCACTCCAAGGGCGTGATCGACCGCGTGCGTTGGGTCAAGCAGAACTTCCCTGACGTGCAGGTCATCGGTGGCAACATTGCCACGGGTGAAGCCGCCAAGGCTCTGGCCGAAGCGGGCGCCGATGCGGTCAAGGTCGGTATCGGCCCAGGCTCCATCTGCACCACCCGTATCGTTGCCGGTGTCGGCGTGCCGCAGATCAGCGCCATCGCCAACGTCGCCGCAGCGCTGGAAGGCACTGGTGTGCCGTTGATCGCCGACGGCGGTATCCGCTTCTCCGGTGACCTGTCCAAGGCCATCGTTGCCGGTGCCTACTGCGTGATGATGGGCTCGATGTTTGCCGGTACCGAAGAAGCACCCGGCGAGATCGAACTGTTCCAGGGTCGTTCCTACAAGGCCTACCGTGGCATGGGTTCGCTGGGTGCAATGTCCCAGGCCCAGGGCTCGTCGGACCGCTACTTCCAGGACTCCTCGGCCGGTGCCGAGAAGCTGGTGCCGGAAGGTATCGAAGGCCGCGTGGCCTACAAGGGCGGCCTGTCGGCCATCATCCATCAGCTGATGGGTGGCCTGCGTTCTTCCATGGGTTACACCGGCAGCGCCGATATCCAGGAAATGCGCACCAAGCCCGAGTTCGTTCGCATCACCGGCGCCGGCATGGCTGAATCCCACGTCCACGACGTGCAGATCACCAAGGAAGCGCCGAACTATCGCGTGGGCTGACCCCGATAGTCCGCTCGCCGTGGTGCCCGTGCGCCACGGCAGCAGAAATTCAAGTAAGCGGGGCTGTTCATCACAGCCCCGTGTTGTTTCCGAATACATCTGACGAGAATGAGTCATGGCCCTCGACATTCACGCCCACCGTATCCTGATCCTCGATTTCGGTTCCCAGTACACCCAGCTGATCGCCCGTCGCGTGCGCGAGATCGGCGTGTACTGCGAACTGCACCCGTTCGACATGGACGATGAGGCGATTCGCGAATTCGCCCCGCGCGGCGTCATCCTCGCCGGCGGCCCGGAGTCGGTCCACGAAGCCAACAGCCCACGCTGCCCGCAGGCGGTATTCGACCTCGGCGTGCCGGTGTTCGGTATCTGCTACGGCATGCAGACAATGGCCGAGCAGTTGGGCGGCAAGGTCAGCGGTTCCGAGCTGCGTGAGTTCGGCTACGCGCGCGTTGACGTCGTTGGCAAGAGCCGCATCCTGGACGGCATCGAAGACCATGTCGACGCCGATGGCGTGTTTGGCCTGGACGTGTGGATGAGCCACGGTGACAAGGTCACCGACATCCCCAAAGGCTTCCACGTACTGGCCAGCACCCCGAGCTGCCCGATCGCCGGCATGTTCGACGACGAGCGCCACTACTACGGCGTGCAGTTCCACCCCGAAGTGACCCACACCAAGCAGGGTGAGCGCATCCTCTCGCGCTTCATCATCGACATCTGCGGCTGTGAAGCGCTGTGGACGCCGTCGAAGATCGCCGAAGATGCCATCGCCCAGGTCCGTGCCCAGGTGGGTACCGACAATGTGCTGTTGGGCTTGTCCGGCGGTGTCGACTCCTCGGTGGTCGCGGCCCTGCTGCACAAGGCCATTGGCGACCAGCTGACCTGCGTGTTCGTCGACAATGGCTTGTTGCGCCTGCACGAAGGCGAGCAGGTGATGGCCATGTTCGCCGAAAACATGGGCGTCAAAGTGATCCGCGCCAACGCCGAAGCCCAGTTCCTCGACAACCTGGCCGGCGAAGCCGACCCGGAGAAAAAGCGCAAGATCATCGGCCGTACCTTCATCGATGTGTTCGACGCCGAATCCTGCAAGCTGGACAACATCAAGTACCTGGCCCAGGGCACCATCTACCCCGACGTGATCGAGTCGGCCGGCGCCAAGAGCGGCAAGGCCCACGTGATCAAGTCCCACCACAACGTCGGTGGCCTGCCGGAAGAGATGAACCTCAAGCTGGTCGAGCCGCTGCGCGAGCTGTTCAAGGACGAAGTCCGTCGTCTGGGGCTGGAACTGGGCCTGCCATACGACATGGTCTACCGCCACCCATTCCCAGGCCCGGGCCTGGGCGTGCGTATCCTGGGTGAAGTGAAGAAGGAATACGCGGACCTGCTGCGTCGCGCCGATCACATCTTCATCGAAGAACTGCGCAAGGCCGACTGGTACCACAAGGTCAGCCAGGCGTTCGTGGTGTTCCAGCCAGTCAAGTCGGTAGGCGTGGTCGGCGATGGCCGCCGTTACGCTTGGGTAGTCGCCCTGCGTGCAGTGGAAACCATCGACTTCATGACCGCCCGCTGGGCACACCTGCCGTACGAACTGCTGGAAACCGTCAGCGGCCGCATCATCAACGAGATCGAAGGCATCTCGCGGGTGACCTACGACGTGTCGAGCAAGCCGCCGGCGACGATTGAGTGGGAATGATCCCCACCATGCCAGCGTAATCAAGAAGCCCGCATCATTGCGGGCTTCTTGCATTTTGGCGTCTGGCATTTCCGGCAGCGTCAATCAGCTCTTTTACGAGGTGCGGATGGGCTGTTCAATCTCTGGTCAACCGATGACCCATGGGCACTTCGCTAGGGGCGTCAGCAATCCGCGATTATGAGGGTCGACCGAGGGCCGATCGATGGCGTGATGAGTGAGGTGTCATGTCAAAACACGAAACGCTGAGCGGTAGTATCCCGATCTTGCGAGAATGACTGCATTGTTGTATTTTTGATGTCATTGAATGCGTTTTGTGAGGTATGACTATGGCAATCCTGACGGTAAGAAATGTGCCAGATGAAGTGCATCGCGCCATTCGCGTTCGGGCCGCTCAGCATGGCCGTAGCGCAGAAGCAGAGGTTCGAGAAATCCTGGCTAATGCGGTGAAGCCTCCTCAGCGTCTGCGGCTCGGTGCCGCCCTGGCAGAGCTGGGTAAGAACGTAGGCCTGACCAATGAAGACTTCGCAGTGCTTGACCAGGTGCGCGACACGACCCCAGCGGAACCGATGAGGTTTGAATGATCGTCCTGGACACCAATGTTGTATCTGAGGCGATGAAGCCAACACCAGACCCAAAGGTTCGGGACTGGCTAAACGAACAAGCAGCGGACACGCTTTATCTTTCCAGCGTGAGCATCGCTGAATTGACGTTCGGAATTGCTGCACTGCCAGTCGGTAAGCGTAAAAACATGCTGGACAAGGCCTTTGAAGGACTTCTTGGGTTGTTCGAAGGGCGAGTGCTGGACTTCGATACAGGTGCGGCACGTTGCTATGCAGGATTGGCTATAACTGCCAGAGGCCGTGGAAGAGGGTTCCCAACGCCTGACGGATATATTGCAGCGATTGCAGCATCACGTGGGTTTATCGTGGCGTCACGGGATACCGCTCCGTACGAGGCAGCAGGTGTAACAGTCATAAATCCTTGGGTCCCCACGCGATTGAACACCTGAAACTGCAGTGTGAAAAACGCCAGTACGTGGAGCGACCTGCCACATCTGTGACTACCCCTCGAAACCACTGCCAAGCACCCGAGACACGCAGTCTCGGGCATTTGGATAGGCTCAGCCCACGTGCTTCATCCCGCTCAGCGTCAGCGCTGTGATGAGCTCGCTGGTGCTGTTGAAGCGTCGGCCGTGCACTGAAGGCCACTTCGGCCGTTCGATGTAGATGAACGCGCCTGCACGCTTGATCGGCGTGTACACCAGGCTGCCGTCGCCGCTGCGATGCACCAGTTGTTTGCTGCCGCGGACGGTGTCCAGGGTGAACAGGCCTGGACGATTGAGTTGCTGATCCAGGTCTCGTTCGGCGGTGAGGGTGCCCATTTCGTAATGCAGGTCACTCTTGACGAACCCGGCGCTGCCACTGATATCCAGATCGGGAAGGTGGCGTCCAGCGTCGATGCGCACACCGTGCACAGCGTTGCTGGCCACGTCTTCGACCCGAATACCGATAGCGCCTTCCAGTTCGCTGATGCCGGGCACGCGGCGGAAGGTATTGGCGTGGGTGTTGCCCACCAGCGCGACCCATTTGCTACTGCCGCGTATGGCCTGGTCGGACTGGATTACGGTGTGGGCGAAGTAATTGAGCATCTGCGTGCGCACATTGCCTTGGGCATCGCTCAATCCGGCCTGACGATAGCTGGCAGCGCAGTCCAGCGCCTGAATACGGATGTGGTGCTGGTTGGCGCTGCGGACCAGTTCCAGAAAGGTGTAGCGGCCCTGGGGGTCGGTGTGGAAGCCGCGGTCGATGCGCTCCAGGTAGGTCTGCAGTCCTTCGGGCAGGGTCCCGGTGCGGGCGTAGGTGTCCAGGTCGACCTGGTGATAGTCGGTCAGCAGGTGCTCCATGAACAGTGTGCGCACGCGCTGCTTGGCCAGCAGTGCCATGTTGTCGATGAGGAATTTCTTGCTGGCAATGCTGGCGTGGCTTTCCCCGATCACCATGCCGTTGGCCTTGCCGTACACCGCTTTGATAAGGGTGGGCTCGGAAGCGACGCTGTCCAGTAGCGGCAGGGAGGGGCGGGGTGGGAGTTGGAAACTGGCCAGAAAATCCTCTGCATCGGTGCGCAGAGTCTGGCGGATGCTGCGCATTTGCTCGTAAGGATCGATTTCACCCGGTTGCAGCAAGTTGGCTCGTTCACCACTGAGCAGCTTGTCCTCCAGGCCTTGAGCCATGTTGCGCAGGCGCTCGCGCAGGCTCACCGGCACGTCGTAGCGAAAGGTGGGGGTCAGTGCGGTAACGACTTCGGCCACGGCGCGGCCCCAGGGTTTTTTGCCGAAGATGCCACCCCCTCCCTTCAGGCCACCGGTGGCCATGGGTTGCCATACGCCGTCCACATCCAGGCGCACGGGTACGCTGCCGTAGAAGGAGAATGGGTTGGCGGGGTCCACCACGGCCCAGCAGTTGAGATCCTTGACCCAGCGCACCTGATAGGCCATTTCGTCGATCTGGATGTGGGTCTGCCCGGCTTCATTAAGGTAGACGCCGCGCATCCTGCCCTGTCCTGCACTGAGCTGGCCCTCGAGCAGTTCATTGGTTTCCAGAGGCGCCAGGGCTTCGGCGGCTTCCAGTGGTGCCAGGGGCGCGGGCAGCAAGGGTTTGATCTCGGCCAGTTCGACGCGCGCCTTGAGGGGTTCGAAAGCATCGGCCAGCGCGCTGCCGGCCGGCCACAGGAACAGGGCGTTGAACAGCGTGTCGATGGCACTGGTGATTGCGCCCAGCACGCCCGCGCGCCGTTGGGCGGTGGTATGGCCGTTGACCGCCTGATCGATGTTCAAGCCCATGTCCGACAACCCCGAACCCACCAGCGCCAGTGCCACCGGCCAGTCCAGCGCGGCCATGCCGCCGGCCACCCGGCTGAAGGCGTTGAGATAGCCGATCCACATCTGCTTGCGCAGGTCCGCGTTGGAGGTCAGCGACAGATCCATGTCGGCGTACATGCGCTGTTCGGTGCTGTGGCGCAGGAAGGTGAAAGGATCCTCGCTCAGGGCGACGGCGTACTTGTTGACTGACTTGTTGTGGCCCCAGCCGTAGAACAGCAGGTCAAGGGTGTGGTTGAGGCTGTCATCGGGGTCGGCGGTGCTATCCGACAACGGCCAGTGGGACAGGAAGCGCGCGCGGTTCTGGGCCATGTTGGTTTCCGACAACACCCACCAGTACAAGTCCTGCGGGCGTTCGAAGGCATGGAACGCCGTGACTTCCCCTGGCACGTACAGGTATTGCCAGCCGTCCTGGTCGACGATGCGCAGGATGTCGCTGGCCAGGCGGCCACTGATGTCGAACGCATACACCTTCAGCGTCTGCGAGGGCAGTACCTCGGCACGTAAGGTGGCCAAGGTCACTGGCCATTGCACCTCGCCCGCCACCGCCTTGACCACGATCTGGAACTGGCTGTCGGACAGGCGCAGCGCTTGGCGGTCTTCGAGGGCCTTGGCCAGATAGTTGGCCTTGGCCAGCAACCGAAAATCGTCGGCATGCTCGGCCCAGAAATGGTCGAGCTTGGCGCGGTATTCCTGGGCAAAGTCGATCCCCCACAGGTCATTGAGAACGTCGGCGGGCATGAGCCTCACTTCGTTGCTTTCGTTGTAGAGGTGGGCCTCCGGGCCTGCGCTGTAGAAGCCGCCCATCTGCTTGAGGTTGTCGGCGTTGTCCTGGTCGCTGGCTTCGAACCGATGCATCACCAACTGCGGCAGGGTCATGGATTGCACCGGCCTGCCCCAGTGCTCCCAGCCGGTGAAGCTGCGGGGGTTGCTGTCGGCGTTTTTCCAGCGATGCCACCAGACATCGTCCGGGTTGCCGGCCCGACCGGTGTGCTTGATCAGCAAGCGGCTGGCAATGTCGGCGGCCAGTTGGCGAACGTCCGGGCAGCGTCCGGCGATCTGAGCGGCGATGGCTTTGAGCGCGGCGAGGTCGGTGTTGTCCGGCGTGGAGTGCTCGAGGGTCATGAGGAATAGCTCCTGTTAGTGAGCCTCAAGCATCGGATGAGCGCAACATCAGACCCGTAGCACTATGTACCACCCGTACTGCGTAGCGCGGTTTGGCGCAGTGCTGCACTTGTGCCTGTGCGGGCGAGAGGATGGAGAAATGTCTGGTAGTGGGTTTCAGACTGCGCCAATGCCGTTCGGGACGGCATGCTTGTGTGCCTCGCTGGAAGCGATAAGGTTGTCAGTTGACAACCTGGCAGATCCTGAGACACTGGAGATGAGCATTGAAGCGATCCGTACACCCAAAAAAGGAAGTAGAGAAAGCGATCCAACACGCTGAGTGCCAGGGTTGGCGGATAAAAGTCGGGGGTGGTCATGCCTGGGGACAAATGTATTGCCCGTTCAACGATCAGGAGTGCCGATGTGGGGCGTTCTGTATAGCGAGCATCTGGAGCACTCCGAAAAATCCCGAGGCCCATGCCCGAAGTATCCGGCGAGTGGTCGACAATTGCGCACAACAGCAGACAAGGCAGCGAGCGCAGCCTATTGGAGATTGAAACAATGGACTATGAATTTACCCTGACGTACCAACTCGATCCGCACGATTGTGATCAGGCGGAAATAGTGGAGCGTATGGGCGCAGCGGGCTGCACGGATGCGCTGGTCGGCATCGGCAAGGTTGGCAGGCTTGCACTGCACTTCACTCGCCGGGCGGGCACTGCCCGCGAAGCTGTCTGCACTGCATTGAGGGATCTGCAGGCGATCATCCCTGGCGCCCGGTTGGTGGAGGCATCGCCTGATCTCGTCGGCTTGACCGACATCGCCGAACAGTTGGGCGTCTCGCGCCAGAACATGCGCAAACTGATGCTGGCTCACGACGCCGATTTTCCGCTGCCGGTCCATGAGGGTACGAGCAGCCTCTGGCACCTGTGCGAGGTGTTGGACTGGTTGCACGCCAGAGGCACCTATCAGATCGGTCCACCGCTTCGGGAAATGGCCTGGGCCAACTTCGCGATAAACCGGGCCAAGGAAGCTCGTCGACCGGGTCCGGAGATGTCGGATTGTTTCAAGCCTTAATCTTTCTCGTTTGCAGGTGTATCGTGTCGGCCCCCGCGCCCATGATTCAACGAGGTACCTTTATCCATGTCCTTTACACGTCGACAGATGCTCGGTGGCCTGGCCGGCCTCGCGGTGGTTGGCTTGGGTGCAGGAGGAACGGCGCGCTACTGGTTGGGTCGGCGAGACGATGATGCCGGACATGACTACGAATTGATTGCCGCGCCATTGGACGTCGAGTTGGTGGCGGGACATCAGACTCCGGCCTGGGCTTTCGGCGGCTCGGCGCCGGGTACTGAATTGCGCGTGCGCCAGGGTGAATGGCTGCGGGTGCGGTTCATCAATCACCTTCCCGTGGAAACCACTATCCATTGGCATGGCATTCGCCTGCCGCTGGAAATGGATGGCGTGCCCTATGTGTCGCAGTTACCGGTCAAGCCTGGCGAGTATTTCGACTACAGGTTCCGGGTGCCGGATGCCGGCAGCTATTGGTATCACCCCCACGTGTCCAGCAGTGAAGAACTGGGGCGTGGGCTGGTAGGGCCGCTGATCGTCGAGGAGCGCGAACCCACCGGGTTCGCCCACGAGGTAACGCTCAATCTGAAAAACTGGCACGTGGACGAAGAGGGCGCCTTCCTGCCGTTCAGCATCCCGCGAGAGGCGGCACGCAATGGGACTCTGGGACGGCTGTCGACCATCAACGGCGTACCCAAGCCCACCATCGACCTGCCCGCCGGTCAGATCGTGCGGGTGCGTTTGCTCAACGTGGACAACACCGCCACCTATCGTCTGAATTTCCGCGGCGATGCCCAGATGCGTCTCTATGCACTGGATGGCAACCCCATCGAACCGCGGCCATTGGGGAAGGATTACTGGATGGGACCGGGCATGCGTGTGTGCCTGGCCGTGAAAATGCCTGCCGCCGGCGAAGAGATTGCGGTGCGCGACGGCCCGGTACGGCTGGGTACCTTGCGCGCGGTGGCGACGGCCGATGCGCCGGGTGACTGGCCTGCGCCACTGCCGCCCAATCCTGTCGCCGAACCGGACCTGGCGAACGCCGAGAAGCTCAACTTCAACTTCGAATGGGTTGGCCAGGTGTCCGAAGACATTGGCGAAAAGCCGCCCAGCCTATGGCAAATCAACGGCGTGGCCTGGGATATTACCGACAAGACCTGCGCCGACCGACCCATTGCCCGAATGCAGCTCGGCAAGAGCTACATTCTTGAATTCAAGAACATGACGCAGTATCAGCACCCGATTCATCTGCACGGCATGAGTTTCAAGGTGATTGCATCCAATCGCCGCAAGATCATCCCGTACTTCACCGATACCTTCCTGCTCGGCAAGAACGAGCGTGCCCAGGTGGCGCTGGTAGCGGATAATCCCGGCGTCTGGATGTTCCATTGCCATGTGATCGACCACATGGAAACCGGACTCATGGCGGCTATCGAGGTGTCCTGAAGAGTGAAGCAACCCAAGATCATCGATCGCAGCCGCGATCAGTTTTTCATGGCCCAGGCGCTGGCGCTGGCGGCCCAGGGTGCTGCCCTGGGCGAGGTACCGGTAGGGGCTGTGGTGGTGCAGGATGGCGAAATCGTCGGGCAGGGTTTCAATTGCCCCATCAGCGGCAGCGATCCCAGTGCCCATGCCGAAATGGTCGCGATCCGCAATGCTGCCCAGGCGGCGCAGAACTATCGGCTGCCGGGCAGCACCCTGTACGTCACCCTTGAGCCCTGCAGCATGTGCGCCGGGTTGATCGTGCATGCGCGCATTGCCCGGGTGGTGTTCGGCGCGCTGGAGCCCAAAGCCGGCGTGGCGCAGAGCCAGGGACAGTTCTTCAGCCAGGGCTTCTTGAATCACCGGCTGCTGGTGGAGGGTGGAGTGATGGCCGAAGAGTGCGGGGCGATCTTGAGCGAGTTTTTCAGGGCGCGACGCAAGGGGTAGGCGCGATTCGTTGTGCAGGGGTTGCGGGCTCTGGCGGTCATCCCGCGCCTACAACGGCGGGGTCTGTTCGACCGGCTTGGACTTGTCCACACCCGGCACATGCAGGCTGCTCTCGGCCACCTGGCTGCCCTCCAGCTGCGGCTGGGTCACCCAGGTAAGGATGTCGTAGTAACGGCGAATGTTGGCCACGAAGTGGACCGGCTCACCGCCCCGGGCATAGCCGTAGCGGGTCTTGCTGTACCACTTCTTCTGCGACAGGCGCGGTAGCATTTTCTTCACGTCCAGCCACTTGTTCGGGTTCAAGCCCTCGCTCTCGGCCAGCTTGCGGGCGTCGTCCAGATGTCCACCGCCAACGTTATAGGCTGCCAGGGCGAACCAGGTACGATCGGGCTCTTCGATCTTTTCGTCGAGTTGGTCTTTCACGTAGGCAAAATACTTGGCGCCGCCGCTGATGCTCTGCTTAGGGTCCAGGCGATTGCTCACGCCCATGGCCTGAGCGGTGTTCTGGGTGAGCATCATCAAGCCCCGCACGCCGGTCTTGGACGTGACGCTGGCCTGCCACATGGACTCCTGATAACCAATGGCTGCCAGCAGTCGCCAGTCGACCTTTTCCGCCTTGGCCGACGACTGGAAGTTCTTTTCGAATTTGGGCAGGCGCTGTTGCAGGTGCTGGGCGAAGGTGTAGGCGCCCACATAGCCCAGCACGTCGACGTGGCCGTAGTAGCGATCCTTCAGACGCTGCAGGGTGCCATTCTTCTTGACCTTGTCGATGAAGGCATTGACCTCGTTGAGCAGGCTGGCGTCGTCGCCGCTGGCCACGGCCCAGCGCTGATCGCGGCCATCGCCCAGATCGAAGGCGACCCGCACGTTGGGAAAGTACACCTGATTCATGGCCACTTCGTTGGAGTCCACCAGGGTCAGGTCGATCTGGCCTTCGTCGACCATGCGCAGCAGGTCGACCACCTCCACCTGGTCCGATTCCTCATATTCAAGCCCGGGATACTGCTTCTTCAGCGCAGCCAGTTGCTCGGCGTGGCTGCTGCCTTTGAGCACCATGATTTTCTTGCCCACCAGATCGCCAGCGTCGGTGGGACGATTCTGGCCGTTACGGTAGATCACCTGCGGGGTGACTTCGAGGTAGGGGTGGGAGAATCGTGCCTGTTTATCGCGCGCTTCGCTGGTCACCAAGCCGGCGGCTGCCAGCACCGGCCCCTGAGGTTTGTCCAGGCCGGCAAACAGGTCATCGAGGTTGTCAGCCGTTTCTATCTTGAGCTCTACGCCGAGATCGTCGGCGAAACGCTTGACCAGCTCATATTCGAAACCGGTTTCACCATTGCGATCCTGAAAATAGGTGGCTGGGCTGTTGCGGGTAATGACGCGCAGCACACCGTCCTCCTTGACGCGCTCCAGGGTGCTGGGTTTATCAACACAGCCATTGAGCAGCAGCAGGAGTCCGGTAGCGGCGAGCCATTTGGCACAGCGCGAGCGTAAGACGGTCTGAGTGAACATGGGGAGCAGTATACGCAAAGCACTGCGTCAGCCATATCTCGACAGCATGTAGGGACTCTGCTAGAGCGCCGTAGGAAAAGTCGGCACATGGCAAAAATCCCCGCTTCAGGGCCCCGTACGTCGATTTTCCACGCGTCGGGTGCCTAGCTGAACGGTTTGCGCTAGAATGCACGGCCTCCAAGCACACCCCTTTCGAGGCTGTCCCGAAGATGTTGATCCTGCGCGGCGCTCCTGCCCTTTCTGCCTTTCGCCACGGTAAGTTACTCGAGCAACTGAGCCAGAAAGTCTCCGCTGTCAGCGGTTTGTACGCTGAATTCGCCCACTTCGCCGAAGTCAGCGGCGAGCTTGCAGAAGGCGACCAGCAAGTCCTGGCCCGCCTGCTCAAGTACGGCCCCAGCGTACCGGTCCAGGAGCCCAGCGGGCGCCTGTTTCTGGTGTTGCCGCGGTTCGGCACCATATCGCCCTGGTCAAGCAAGGCCAGCGACATCGCTCATAACTGCGGCCTGAGCCAGGTACAACGTCTGGAGCGCGGCGTTGCTTTTTATGTTGCCGGTGATTTCAGCGAAGACGATGCCCAGACCATCGCTGCCGTCCTGCACGACCGCATGACCCAGGTCGTGCTGACTCGCCTGGAGGACGCCGCCGGGCTGTTCAGCCATGCCGAGCCCAAGCCGCTGACCGCCGTCGACATCCTTGGCGGCGGCCGCGCCGCGCTGGAAAAAGCCAACGTCGAGCTGGGCCTGGCCCTGGCCGAAGACGAGATCGACTACCTGGTCACCAGCTTCCAGGGGCTTGCGCGCAACCCCCATGACATCGAACTGATGATGTTCGCCCAGGCCAACTCCGAGCACTGCCGTCACAAGATCTTCAACGCCAGTTGGGACATCGACGGCCAGAGCCAGGAAAAAAGCCTGTTCGGCATGATCAAGAACACCTACCAGATGCACAGCGAAGGCGTGCTCTCGGCCTACAAGGACAACGCTTCGGTGATTGTCGGCAGCGTCGCCGGGCGGTTCTTCCCCAACCCTGAAACCCGTCAATACGGCGCGGTGCAGGAACCTGTGCATATTCTAATGAAGGTCGAAACGCACAACCACCCGACCGCCATCGCGCCATTCCCGGGAGCCTCCACCGGTTCCGGTGGCGAGATCCGCGACGAAGGTGCTACCGGCCGTGGCGCCAAGCCCAAGGCTGGCCTGACCGGTTTCACCGTGTCCAACCTGAACATTCCAGGCTTCGTGCAGCCGTGGGAAAAGCCCTACGGCAAGCCCGAGCGCATCGTCACCGCGCTGGACATCATGATCGACGGCCCCCTGGGCGGCGCGGCGTTCAACAACGAATTCGGTCGTCCGGCCCTGACCGGTTACTTCCGTACCTTCGAGCAGAGCATCGACACCCCCCACGGCGAAGAAGTGCGCGGCTACCACAAGCCGATCATGCTGGCCGGTGGCATGGGTAACATCCGTGCCGAGCACGTCCAGAAAGGCGAGATCACCGTCGGCTCCAAGCTGATCGTGCTCGGTGGCCCGGCCATGCTCATCGGCCTGGGCGGCGGTGCGGCGTCCTCGATGGCCACCGGCACCAGCTCGGCCGACCTGGACTTCGCCTCGGTACAGCGCGAGAACCCGGAAATGGAGCGCCGTTGCCAGGAAGTCATCGACCGTTGCTGGCAATTGGGCGACAAGAACCCCATCAGCTTCATCCACGACGTCGGTGCGGGTGGGCTGTCCAACGCCTTCCCGGAGCTGGTCAACGACGGCGGCCGCGGTGGCCGTTTCGAACTGCGCAATGTGCCCAACGACGAGCCGGGCATGGCGCCGCTGGAAATCTGGAGTAACGAATCCCAGGAACGCTACGTGTTGGCAGTCGATGCCGCCGACTTCGAGCGCTTCCAGGCCATCTGCGAACGCGAGCGCTGCCCGTTCGCAGTCGTCGGCGAAGCAACGGCCGAGCCGCAACTGACCGTGACCGACAGCCACTTCGGCAACAGTCCGGTAGACATGCCGCTGGAAGTCCTGCTGGGCAAGGCGCCGCGCATGCACCGCAGCGCCGTTCGCGAGCAGGCGCTGGGGGATGATTTCGATCCGGCGCAGCTGGACCTGAGCGACTCGATCCAGCGCGTGCTGCATCACCCGGCGGTGGCCAGCAAGAGCTTCCTGATCACCATCGGCGACCGCACCATTACCGGCCTGGTGGCTCGCGACCAAATGGTCGGCCCGTGGCAGGTACCGGTGGCCGACGTCGCCGTGACCGCCACCAGCTTCGACGTCTACACCGGTGAAGCCATGGCCATGGGCGAGCGCACGCCGCTGGCACTGCTCGACGCCCCGGCCTCGGCACGCATGGCGGTAGGTGAAACCCTGACCAACATCGCGGCCTCCAGCATCGCCAGGATCTCCGACATCAAACTGTCGGCCAACTGGATGTCCGCCGCCGGTCACCCAGGTGAAGACGCTCGTCTGTACGACGCCGTCAAGGCCGTTGGCATGGAGCTGTGCCCCGAGCTGGGTATCACCATTCCGGTGGGCAAGGACTCCATGTCCATGAAAACCAAATGGAGCGAAGAGGGCGCCGAGAAGAGCGTGACGTCGCCGATGTCGCTGATCATCACCGGCTTCGCGCCTGTGGTCGATGTGCGCAAGACCTTGACCCCGCAGCTGCGCATGGACAAGGGCGAGACCGACCTGATCCTCATCGACCTGGGCCGCGGCCAGAACCGCATGGGCGCCTCGATCCTGGCCCAGGCTCACGGCAAGCTGGCCAGCCAGGCGCCGGACGTCGACGATGCCGAAGACCTCAAGGCCTTCTTCGCCGTCATCCAGGGGCTCAACGCCGACGGTCATCTGCTGGCTTACCACGATCGTTCCGACGGCGGCCTGCTGGCCAGCGTGGTCGAAATGGCCTTCGCCGGTCATTGCGGCTTGAACCTGCAACTGGCCACCGTGGCCCATAGCCGCGAAGAAGTCGCGGCCGTGCTGTTCAACGAAGAGCTGGGCGCGGTGATCCAGGTCCGCCAGGACGCCACCCCGACCATCCTTGCGCAGTTCAGCGCTGCGGGCCTGGGCAACGACTGCGTGGCGGTCATCGGCCAGCCGATCAACAACGGTGCGGTGAACATCGGCTACCACGACGAGGTGCTGTTCAGCGGCGAGCGCCGTCTGCTGCAACGTCAGTGGGCCGAGACCAGTTATCAGATCCAGCGTCTGCGCGACAACGCGGTCGGTGCCGATCAGGAGTTCGACGCGCTGCTGGAGGAAGACAATCCCGGCCTGAGCGTGAAGCTGAGCTACGACGTCAATGACGACGTGGCCGCGCCCTACATCAAGAAAGGCGTGCGCCCACAAGTGGCGGTGCTGCGCGAGCAGGGCGTCAACGGCCAGGTCGAAATGGCCGCGGCCTTCGACCGTGCCGGCTTCAATGCCATCGACGTGCACATGAGCGATATCCTTGCGGGCCGTGTGGACCTCAACGCGTTCAAGGGCCTGGTGGCCTGTGGCGGCTTCTCCTACGGTGACGTGCTCGGCGCCGGTGAAGGCTGGGCCAAGTCGGCGCTGTTCAATGCCCGCGCCCGGGATGCGTTCCAGCAATACTTCGAACGTACCGACAGCTTTACCCTGGGCGTGTGCAACGGTTGCCAGATGATGTCCAACCTGCACGAGCTGATTCCGGGCAGCGAATTCTGGCCGCACTTCGTGCGCAACCGCTCCGAGCAGTTCGAGGCGCGGGTGGCCATGGTTCAGGTACAGGAGTCCAACTCGATCTTCCTGCAGGGCATGGCGGGTTCACGCATGCCGATTGCCATCGCCCACGGCGAAGGGCACGCCGAATTTGCTTCGGCCGACGCCCTGCTCGAAGCCGATGTATCCGGCTGCGTGGCTCTGCGTTTCGTCGACAACCACGGCAAGGTCACCGAGCAGTACCCGGCCAACCCGAACGGCTCGCCGCGCGGGATCACCGGTCTGACCAGCCGCGACGGGCGTGTGACGATCATGATGCCGCACCCGGAGCGGGTGTTCCGTGCCGTGCAGAACTCCTGGCGCCCGGAAGAGTGGGATGAAGATGCGGCCTGGATGCGCATGTTCCGCAATGCTCGCGTGTGGGTGAACTAAGGGCGTGTTCAAGCTCGCCTTCTTTGTTCCCGACAGCCATGTGGAAGCAGTCAAGAGCGCCGTATTCGCCGCCGGTGGCGGGCGGATCGGCGCTTACGACTGCTGCGCCTGGCAGGTGCTGGGCCAGGGTCAGTTTCGCCCGCTGGACGGCAGCCAGCCGTTTCTTGGGCAAACCGGCCAGGTCGAGCGGGTCGAGGAATGGAAGGTGGAACTGGTGGTCAGCGATGAGCTGATCGAAGAGGTGGTGCAGGCGCTCAAGCAGGCCCACCCCTACGAAACACCGGCGTACGAGGTATGGCGACTGCACGCAATGTGAGTCGCCCAACTCGGTTTTACAGCACTATTCCCTTTGCCTGCGATGTGATGTCCTGCACCTCGAAGCCGATCACGGGTTCGCCGGCGCCGACATCGATCAAAGCCGTGTAGGGATCCTCGGCAGACAGGCCCGCCTGCAGCTGCTTGGCGATTTCCAACACGCCGTTGGCCAATTGCACATCCATGCTGACTTTCATCGAAAGATGATGCTGGTCGCTCAGAGTCACCGGGCTGTTGCCCAGTTCGACTGCGCCACTGCCGGCCGTCAACACCGCGCCATTGAGGTGCGTGCCGTTGGCAACATTCAGTCGAAAATCTGCACTCGAACTGATCGTGCTGGTTTGCGCCACGCGATCGGCGTTTTCACGAGCCAGTTTCATCGACAGTGCGAAGGGCACCGAGGTGTCGTGATTGCGAATGATCTGGCTCAGCTGCTCCTTGCCTTTTTCACCCCATTTCCCCGCCAGCCCAGCGGCCTCACCGAGGAAGCCCAAGGGGTCGCCGACCTTGAGCCGGCCGTCGAAGTCCAGGTTCAGGCTGTCAGTCCGGTCGGCAACCGAACTCACCGCGAGGGTGCCACCCACCGTGCCTTCCAGGCGCTGCGCCTGCAGCACAGCGCCGGCCAGGCTCAGGTCTTTGCTGCTATCGAGCTGCAGATGACGGGCGAGCAGCTGCGTATTGGCGTATTTGCGGCTCTCCAGCGCGTCGACCGTGATCTTCGCTTCCAGGCCGAACTCGTTCACGGCGCTCGCCGCGTTGTCGGTGCCGAGGTTGGCCTTGGCGGTAATGCTCTTGTTGTTGCGTGACGCGGTGCTTTGTCCCGCGGCGATATCGATGCCACCCCGACGAGCGCGCAAGGTGATGCTATCGGCTTCCATTTCCACGCCTTCCAGGTGCAGGGCCTGGGCGTGGTCCGCATCGGCGGTCAGCGCCAGTCCGCCTGCGACCTGCCAGCGCGCAGCGGTGTGGGTAGTGGACGATTCATCAGTTTGGCCCAACGTGAACTCGCCCCCGACGCCGATGGGGCGGTGAGTGCTTTGACTGTCGGTCACACCGACGCTGAGCTTGCCGCTGCCCCCGTAGACCTGCCCTTTGGCGGTGCGCTGCGCGTGCTCACCTTGAACAATGAGCCGCCCGCCGCTGAGCACGTCAACGCTGGCAACCTTTTGCTCGACGCTGCCGATGTGGGTGCCGCGCAACGTGATGTCCTGCCCAGAGCGCAGGTTGACGGCGCCAGGAGTCTGGAAGCGTGCCGCCGTTGCCGTGCGCTCGCTGCTGTCGAGAAAACTGTACTTGCCGCCGCCACTGGCACTGCCGAAGCCACCCGCAGGTGAGGCTCCCAGCTTGGCGGCGCCCTGACCTTCGGTGCCGTCGTCGTATTTATCGATACGGTTGAAGGCCTGGGACACCAGCAAGTCGGCGCCGGCGGTCAGGTCGATGGGACCGGTCGTGCTGCTGAAGTGGGTGCCCAGGTAGCTTCCCGAGTCCCGCAGATTCACCCGGACCCCCTCGGCGCCGCTCAGGCTGCCGCCCACTGCAGTGGTCAATTGTTGCTGGCGGTGTTGGTTATGACCCTTGCCGGCGGCATGCACGGTGATGTCCTGAAAGGCCAGCGAGGTATCGCCGCGCAACAGTGCATCCAGGCCCCAGGCGTCCAGCGAAGTGGAGGTGCGGTCGTATGCCGCTTCCAGAACATGGGAGTGGGCGTCGATGGCGACGGTGCCGAGGCGAGCGGTGTAGTGGGTGCCGGCGTCGGTCAGGTCGCCCGCCTGAACACTGATATCACTCGCGCTGAACTGATTGGTTCGCGCCACCTCCTGCACGCTATCGGTACTGCGCTGCAGGTAGCCACCTTCCACGTTCACGCCAAAGCTCCAGGGGGCCAGACCTGGCTCCAGGTCATTCTGGTGGAAGCGGGTCTGGTCTACACCGGTCCATAATTTCTGCACGAAGCGGGTGATGGCGGTGTAGTCGAAACTGCCGCCGACCGCCGTGTGAAGTTTGCTGTAGTCCAGTGTGCTTTTGGTGATATCGCTCACCGCCTGATGGTTGATCGTCCGGGCCCGCATGTGCAAGCGCTGGCCGGCGTCGACGACACTGGCTTCGCTGGTGATGGTATCGGCGTCCAGGGTCACGTTGCCCTCGGCCTTTAGCCGGGTGGGGGCATGCAGGATTTCTTCCTTGCCGTCGGTCTGGATCTGTTGCTCGGCGAAAACAGCGGCCCCGATCCGATCGATGCCGCCGGTCCATTGCATGCCCACGGTCCGATCGGTCGCGGCGTTGCTGAACCGTCGGCTGGCCTGGTTGGCGATCAGCTTCAGATCGCGGGCCTGCAAGCTGATATCGCCCTTGCTCTCCAACTGCGTGCCTTCGAGCTCGATGGCGGCGGCTCGCTGGCCAGGGTCGGATCGACGACCGCCGATGGCGATATCGGCAGCGGAGGCGGTGGTCACCTGTTGCGTGGTCAGGGTCGCCTTGTCCACCGTGTCGCTGCGGCGGATGCCCGCTCCGGCGCTCCATTGTCCATCACCTTCGCCCGTCTCCCTGGCGAACGTGCTCAGCTTCCAGCCGTCGCCGTTGAGGGTGGTGCTCTGCTGGTCGCGTGTGGCGCCCAGATGAATTCGATCGCTGGCGGTCATCTGCAGGCGATTGCCTGCCTTGAGCTGGGCGGCAGTGGCAACGATGGAAGTGTTCGCGTCCATCGACAGGTTGTTGTGGGCGGTCAGTTGCGCACCGCGATGGCTGACGCGGTGATGGTCCAGTGAGGCATTCGCCCCGGCGGTGTCGTGAATGTAGCTGTTGCGCAGGTTGCGCCTGCTCTCGGTCTGCCGGCTGGCGTCCAGCCTCAGGTCGCCCTGGCTGGTCAGGGATATGTCGGTGGCAGTCAGTGCGCTGGCATCGATGGTCAGTCGCTCGCCACGGATGTCCAGTGCGCCCTTGGCCGAAAGATAACTGCCCTCGGCACGGGCCATCTCCTCGGTGTCCTGATACTCGCCTGTGCTGAGCCACAGCAGGATTTTGTAGGCGTCGTCGGCCTGAACCCGGTCCGTGTAGAGCACCGAACCAATCCGCACCTCGGCGCCGCGTACACGGATATCGCCCGTACTGTAGATGTCGCTGGCCTGGACCACGACGTCTTTCTCGGCCTCGAGCTGCACCTGGCTGCCGTGCAGTTCGCTGCCGTTGGCGCGCACCCGCTGCTGCTCCAGGTGGCTGGTGGTGATACTGGTGTTGTGCCGCTCCTTGATCGTGGCCAGGGTGGTTTCCTGACTCATGCGCGCGAGAATCTGCAGGTTGCCGCCAGCTTTGGCGCGCAGCGCGCCTGAGGCCTTGAGCTCGGTGCCGGCCAGGGTCATGTCACCGCCTGCGTTCAGTTCCAGGCCGTCCTGGGTCACGACCTCGCTGGCGTATTGTTGGGTGGAGGTGGTGCTCGATGTTTTCGTCTGCGCGTGCAGGTAGGGTTGCCACCAGCTGCTGGCGGTGCTTTGGGTCTCGATTTGCGCTTCGCCCAGCAGCAGGGTATCGATCGTCAGGTTGCCCCCGGAGCGGGCGCTGACACTGTGTGCCTGAACCCTGACCCCCTTGAGGTCGATATGGTCCTGAGCGTCGAGCCTGATCTGCCCGGCAGAGGCCTGCAGCGTCTTGCTCGCGATGTCCTCGTTGTCCGTGTCACCCTGGATGTCGATGTCGCCCGCCGATTCCACGCTGATGCCATCGGTACCCTTCAGTCTGGCGCCGCGCATGCGCACCGCCGTGCCGTCTGCGGTGCTGACGATGCGAATACGCCCGGCGTGCATTGCGCCCCACAAGGTACCGTCATCGACGAAGGGCTGAGCGATACTTTCAAGTACCTGAGCATCACCCACGCGCACGCGGTTCTGCCCTTGCACCAGGGTGGTCGTGCCAGCACTGTGGGTGTCGCCAATGGCTTCGACAGTCGGGGCGATGAAGCTCAGCGCGCCTTCGCGGTTGCTGGCGCCACCGGCACCGATGGTCACGCTGGTATCCAGGCCGCGGGTATCGGCGAGCAGTTGTTGGTGGCCGTCGAACTCGGCAAGGCCGGCAACGAGAGTCGCCTGGTGCGTGTTCTCGAAACTCGCCCCGTCGAGCACGATCCCGTTGGGGTTGGCCAGCACATAGTCGGCGCGCGCGCCGAAGATTTCCTGTGGTCCGCGAATCGACGATTCGCTGTGGCCGAGCACCTCGTTGAGGATGATGCTCGCGGCGCGGTCTTGAAGTTGGCTGTTGCCGGGAAGCGCTCCGGCGAGTTGGGACGAGCCGTCGACGAGGCTGTTGTTCAGCACCAGCCCCTGATTGTCGACATTGTAGCGCTGGTAGCGGTTGTGGGAGAGCCCCTGAGCGTTCGGTGCGGCGATGTCGATCACCGGCGTTGCGTATTGCCGGTGGATTACCGTGCCGGAATGGAGGCCGGCAGCGGCTTGCACGCCGTCGGCGTTGGCTGACAGGCAACGGGCCATGAGTACGGCGGCGACCGCCAGGTGCAGGCGGTCAGGGGTAAAGCGCGCCGCTGTGGGAAGTGCGTTGTTCATGAGCAGATATCCGGAGGCAGGTGGGGTAACTATTTATCCGCCGCAACTGTATGGCCCAGGGGGCCAAGTTGATCGGGGAGGCTGCTACGCCTGCCTGTAGGAGGAATCTGTCCGGTGTGTGAGTTGCCACAGCAAAAGGGCTGCCTCAACCATCGGTAGGGGCGGCCTGCGCCGGGCAGGCCGCCCCTGAGCGTCAGCGGATACGTACCTGCTCGTAAAGACGCTTGGCGGTGTCCAGGCCACCTTGCTCGGTGGTGATGCGATAGGTGGTCTGCAGATCGCTGCTGCTCGAGTCGTGAGCGGCGTGGGTACTGCCTCCGGCGACCTTGAGGGTGGTGGCTTGCGTGCCAGCGGCGAGGGACGCCTGGGCGATGCCGCCGGTTTGCGAGCGGCGATCGAACTCGAAACTCGCCTGCTTGACCTGGGTGGGGCCCGCCGCAGGCGATGCATCCAGGGACTGCTGAGCGGGTTTGTTCCACTTGCCTGCCAGGGTCGACATCTCGCCGAGCAGCCCTTTGAGCGGCGCGCCTGCGATGGGTTGCGCGCTACCGGTGACCTTCAGGCTCTGCAGGCTATCGGTACGGTGGGCGACGCTGAGCTTGCCCCTGATGTCGCCGGCCAGGGTCGCGGCCTCTATGCGGGCGCCGTCCACGCGCACATCCGCAGCGCTGTCCAGGGTCACACTGGACGCTTGCAGTCGGGTGTTGCGATGGCTCTGGATGTCTTCGCGGCGATGAGTCAAGGCTACGCCGGGCGCCTGGGCGTCGCTGGCGGTGGCGCTCAGTTGCTTGCTGTCCACCTGCTTCTGACTGCTGGCGGCTTCGAGCAACATTCCGCCGGCGTTGGCGTCCAGGGTAATGCTCGCCGCCTCGGCCTCCACGCCTTGCAGGTGGATGGCCTGCGGTTTGCGCGCGCCGGCCTGCAAGGTCATGGCTTCGTTGACATACCATCGGTTGCCGAGCTGGGTCTGGCTTTGTTCATCGGTTTGGCTGAGTTGATAGAGGCCACCGGCGATGTCCGATTCGCCACCGCCTTTGATGGACGACCGGTTGATGGCGGCCAGGCTGGTCAGGCTGCCTTGGGCCGTGACTGTCAGGCTGCTGACTTTGTGCTCGGCCGAGCCGATGTTCACGGCGTTGAGTTGTACGTCACGGCCAGCGTGCAGCTTGACGGCGCCGGGAGTGGACAGTTGCCCTGCAACTGCGGTGCGCTCCACGCTGGGGCCCGCCTTGGTATGACGCTCCACGATATCGGTGGCCTGGGTGAGCACCAGGTTGCCACCGGTTTTCATATCGATGGGCCCCTGGGCCGTGCTGATACGGGTGCCTTCGTAGCGGCCGTTGCCGCCCAGGCGTACTTCGATGCCTTGAGCGGCCGTCAGGCTGCCGACCTGAGCAGTGCTGGTGGTGGCGGCTCCGGCTGCGGCCTTGAGCATGCTGGCCTTCATCTCGTGGCTATCGGCATTGATGCGGATCTTGCCCATGGTGCTGGCGTAATGGGTGCCGGCATCGGCCAACTTGCCGCGTACATCGACATTGACGTCACTGCCTTGCAGGCGGGTACCGCTGGTGTGGGTCACGGAGTCCGCACCCAGGTGCAGCGTGTCGCCGCTGACCACCTTGGCGCCTTGGCTGCGTACGCTGTCGGCGGTCAGGCGCACGTTGGCGGTTGTCTCGAGCTGAGCGCCAGCGAGGTTCAACTGGCGTGCAGCCTCCAGGTGCAGAGCACCGGCGCCACCTTGCAGTTGGGTGGGCGCCGACGGCTTGCCGGCACGCGAGGCGGTCGCCAGGTTGATGTCCCCGGCCGAAGTGATGCGTATGCCCTGGCCGGCGGTGAGTTGGCTGCCTGGCATCTTGATGCCAGCACCCGCCTCGCTGCTGACGATGTTGATGCGGTTGCCGGCCGCCATGGCACCCAGCAGGTTGGCATCGATGCGCTTGGGCAGCCGGCCGCTCTGCGCGACGGTAGTGCTGGCATAGTCCACACGGTTGTTGCCCATGATCAGGTCGAGATTGCCGGCGCTACGGACCTGACCATGGGCGGCAATACTGGGGGCGATCAGAGCCAGACCGCCGCCGTCGTTCGACACGCCACCTTGGTCGACACGCAGTTGGCCTTTGGCGCCTTGGGTATCGAACTGGCTCAATTGGCCATCGACCAGGGTTGCCGAACCCACCACGAAGCTGGCGCGCGCGGCGTTATCCAGAGTGGCACCGTTGAGCATGATGCCATTGGGATTGGCCAGCACGTAGTCGGCGGCGCTGCCAAAAATGGCCTGGGGGCCATTGATGTTGGAACGGTTGTGGCCGACCACTTCATTGAGGATGACGCGGGCAGCGGTGCCATCGAACTGGGCATTGGCCGGCAGGGCTCCGGCCAGTTCGCTGTGACCTGCGTTCAGGCTGTTGTTCAGTACCAGACCTTGCCCGCCAACGTTGAATTCATTGAAGCGGTTGTGGGACAGGCCGTCGGCGTTGGGCGCAACGATGTCGATGACCGGAACGCCTTGGTGTTCACCGATGATCGGCAATGCCCCCGGTGTGTCCGCTGCCGCAAGGCCGTTGGCCAGGGCTGGCAGGCAGGGGGCGAGGAGGGCGGCGGCAATCGCCAGGCGCAGTGGACGCAGGTGCGTGAAGACAGGTTTTTCCATGCTGTGTTGCATCGATGACTCTCCATAGGTCGAATGGTGGCCTGGCACCGGTATTCACTGCCGGGCCAGGGCTACCTACCTTAGAGAGGATGGGATGCAGGGAGAATCAGCGGGGTGATGCCCCAAATGTAGGACGGCTCCGAGCGTAATGTCGGTTGCAGGGGCGGGCGAAGGAAGGCGGTTCTTGACCGTGCCGCTCCCTTCGCGACCATGCCGCGAAGGTAGCGACCCGACTCATGCCGGGTGCGTCATCAGCTCTCGATGGCCTGCACTTGACCCTCGATAATCTGGTCTTCATCGCGGTGGGTGAAGGCGATCATGCCCGCCTCGAACACCGTGTCGTCATTCCTGACCTTGTTCAAAGCGCCCCACAGCTGGGACAGCTGATCCACCTTGCCCGTGGCCAGGTGCACGCTGGCGCCTCGATGGTAATCGTTGCCGCTCAGGCTCTGGGTGCTCAGGCTGTCCTGCGGCGGTAGTGCTGCGCCGGCGGGAATGCCCAAGGTCGCCCCCACCAGCTCGGTGTTGCCGGCAACTTGCAGGCCCCACTGGGTGATGGCGGAGATGGCCGACGTTTGCGTGACGGTATTGCGCTCGTCTTGAGTGAACTCCAGGTCGATCCGTAGCCCTGTCTTGTCGTCCATACCGCGAATCGTCTCGCTCCACTTGTCCGGCACGCTGTTGCTGAACGGCCCGGCTGGCGCGGTTTTCTTGGCGAAAGGTCCGCCCACGGCCTTTACGGCCTTGAGCATGGCCAGCGGGTTATGGCTGGCTTCGGCACGCAGGTCCAGGTCGACTTTCATGCCCTGGACGTCGTCCTGCACACTGGCGATTCGCAGGTCTCCCTCTACGGAGCCGTTCACCGTATCGGCCTGCAGCACTGTACCCTGCAGCTGCAGATCGGCGCCTGTATTGATGTTCACTTCGCGGGCCTTGAGCTGAGCATTGGCATACGTGGTGCTGTCCAGCTGGTCATACTTGACCTTGACCCGGGCATGTACGCTGGCCGTGTCGTCGGCCGGCTTGGTCGCAGATACCCGACCAATGCCGAAGCCGGCCGCAGCTTCGCGGTTGTCGCGGTCGATGGTGGACCTGGCGGCGGCGACCCTGATGCCGCCGGCGTCAGCCTTGAGGTCAATGCGGCCCGCTTCGATGGCCAAGCCCTCGAGGTCTATGGCCTGGCTGGCGCCGCTCAGGGAACTCAGGCTGACGTCCGATACGGCAAGCCATTGCGCCCCAACACGCTGGTGCTCGGTTTCGTCGGTCTGGCCGATCTGAAACGAGCCGCCGACCTCCAGTGTCGCGCTTTTGCCCAAGTCGCGCCCAAGCTTGAAGTTACCCCCTCCGGCGTAGACATCGCCGTATTGGCGTCTGCTGCTGGACGTGGCTGCCACACTCAGGCGGCCCCCCGCGGAGACATCGATGGCGGCCACGCTGCGCTCGGCGTTGCCGATGTCCGTGCCTTGCATGAGCAGATCGCGATCGGCCTGGATCGTCACCTTCCCTGGGGTGGTGAAGCGAGCGCCGCGACCGTCGCTGTCGCGGCTCTGCAGCATGCTGTAGCGCCCATTGCCGCTGGCGCTGCCGGCTACACCGACTGTTTCGCCGAAGGCCAGCTTCAAGGTGCCCTTGCCTTGCCCGGTGTAGTCAACCAGCTCGTGGGTGTCCTGTGCCTGGGTGATGCTCAGGTTGCCCTCGGTGCGCAAGCTGATATCGCCGTCCTCGCTGCCGAACGGGCCGCTGCCTTCGCTGCTGAACACGGTGCCTTCGTAGAGGCCATTGGTGCCCAGCTGGATCTGTACGCCGCGCTTGCCGTGAACGTGGCCCACGACTGCGGTGCTGACCACGTCGGTGCGGTCATTCTGATACCCGGCGGCCGCGAGCTTCACGCCAAAATCCACGGGGGTGAAGGCCTCCAGGCGCGCCAGGGTTTCGATGTCCAGACGATTGAGGCTGGTGGTCAAGGTATTGGCTGCCGCTTCGAGGGTGTGCTCCATGGCCTTGAGCGTGGTGATGCCTGCATGGCTGCTGTACTGGGTACCCTGGTCCTGGATTGCGCCGGTCACTTTCAGGGTCACTTCACCGCCCTCGATCCGGGTGACCTTGGCGTAGTTGGCCAGTGCCTGAGTGGCACGATCCTGATAGTCCACAGCCACATCCAGCCCCACGCTCCAAGGCACCAGGTTGTCGTCGATGTTCTGCTGGTGGAAGCGGGGCTGCTCGGCCTGGGTGGCGGCCTTGTAGATGGCGTTGGCGATATCGCCGTAATCCAGCGTGGCTCCTACGCTACCCCTGACCCGGTCATGATCGATCTGGGTGCTGACCACATCGATCGCAGCGCGGTTATCCACCCTGTCGGCGGTGATTGATAGCAGCTTCTCGGCAAACATCTGCGTACCGACGTTGGTCAGGTTCTTGGCGTTGATGTTCAGGTCGTGCCCGGCCGTCAGTCGGGTGCCGGTGTGGATGCGTTGCTCGTTGCCATCGGTGTGCACCTGGTGCTCGACAAACAGGGCGCTACCTGCCTTGTTCAGGCCCCCGGTCCACTGCATGCCTACGGTGTCGCCGGTGATGCTGTTGCTGAACACCTGTTTGTCGACGCTGGCCAATAGCCTGATGTCGTTGGCGTTCAGGTCCAGGGTGCCTTGGCTCTTCACACTGGCGCCTTCGCTCAGGATCGACTCGCCACCGTCAAGCTGCACGTAGCCGCCCTTGACCTTGGTTTCCCGCTCCCAGTAGTTGGTTTTGGTATCGATAACCTTTTCCCGCTTGACCCCGGCACCCGCCGCCCATTGCATGGAGCCGGGACGGTTATCCTCGGCTGGCCTGGTCTCATCGGCAAACGCGGACAGCACCCAGTCCTTGCCGGTGAGGGTTGTGATGGAATTCGCCTGGCCGGTCAGCAGCTCGATCCCAGCGGTTGCTTTGAGCCGGGTGGTCCCCTCTTTGCCGTCGATGTTCGAGCCGCGCACGTTCAGCTTCTGGGCGGCCTTGAGGTCCAGGGCGTCATCGGCACCGATGTGACTGCCGAAGTAGTGGCTCACCGACGTATCACGCGTCAGATCCTTGGTTGTGGCGAACAGTAGGCTGTCGGCCTGGGCATTCTTGAGCGAGGACTCGAGGACGATGCCTGTGACCTGCAGGTCGCCTTGCGTCGCCTCTACGTCGACCTCGCGGCCTCGCACTTCACTGCCCCGCACTTCTACCGCCCTGGCCCTGACGCTGACCTTGCCACCGGCAGCGACATTGCTGGCAACGGCGCTGCGGCTGATCTTCTCGATGGTATCCAGCGCGGTGGTCAGCGGCCGCTTATCGTTGACGCTAAGGGTTTGCGTGGTTGTTTCGATGCCAGCATCGAGAGTCAGGCGGTGGTCGGCAGTCAGGCTGATGTCCTGCTCGGCGCTGAGCCTGGCCGCTTGCAGGTCCAGGTTGCCTTGCGCACTCAAGGCAATCTGTTGTGCGTCGATCTGTGTGCCGAACAGTTGCTCTTCGGTCCGTTGTTCATGGGTCTTGGTCACGCCGCCAGGCAGGACCTGCCAAGGGTTGGCAACCTGGGACAGGCGCGAGCTTTGAGTCACCTTGGTCAGCGTATCGAGCTTGAGGTCAGTACCTGCGTGGGCGGTAACGGTCTGTGCTTGCAACTTCAGGCCGGATAGCTGCATACGTTCCGCCGATTCAAGCAGAATGTCGCCGCTGGTGCTCTCCAGTACGCCTGGTTGCAGCTGATCCGGGCTGTATTGTCTGGCAGCGATGACCAGCTTGCCGGCAGACGAGATATCAATGCCTTGCCGGCCCGATACCTTGCGTGTCGGCATATGGATACCCACGCCTTGCTGGGAGGTGACGATGCGAATTCGCTGCGCCTGCATGGCCCCCACCAGCCTGGCGTCCACGGCAGGGAAGCGGTTGTCGACGTCGCTGATGTCGCCTGTGCTGGCGTCGACGTGATGGCGACCGATCAATACGTCCAGGGCGCCAGACGCCCAGAGCTCGCCTTTCATGTCGATGCGTGGCGCGATCAATCGCAGCCCGCCGCCGTTGACGGTCAAGCTGCCAGGTCCGGCGATTTCTCCAGCGTCTTGGCCCTGCCCGGCGGTGCGGCTATCGAACCCGGTGAGCTGGCCGTCCTGTATCACCGGCGTGCCGACCAGAAGAGTGGCCGTGGTATCGGATTTGGTAGCGATCCAGCCGCCATTCACCCACAGTCCATTGGGGTTGCTGAGAACGTAGTCGGCCTTGTCGCCGAAGATTTCCTGGCGACCATTGATGATCGAGCGATTGCTGCCGATCACTTCGTTGAGGATGGTGCTGGCGCTTCGGTTGTCGACGAACTGCGGGTTGGCCTGCACCTGCAGGGACTGGGTGGCGCTGCCATCGACCAGGCTGTTGTTGATGATCAGCCCCGGGCTGCCAACGTTGTATTCTTGATACTGGTTATGGGAAAGGCCGCTGTGGTTGGGCTTGACGATATTGATGACCGGCACGCCGTGGGTTTCAACGACGTTGGCCATGCCACCGACGCCCGCAATGGGAGCTATGCCATGGCGCAGGATATCGGCGCTGGCGGTAAAGGTCTGCCCCAACAACATGGCGGACACGGCAAGGCCCAGCTTGCTCGGCGCAAAACGGCCGGCACTGCGGTGGAAAAGTTTCACGGGATGTTCCTCTTGAGATTGGAAAGGGTGCGCAAGGTCGATCAGCCGCATGTCCGGTTCGCTGCCGGCGCTGCGTCGACCTGCGGTGGTATTCGGGCAGGCCAAGGCGACACGTTCGTCGCCTTGGCCGGATTGAGCCGCCGTATTGCACGGCGGCCGGAAGGCAACGGGTCAGCGGGTCAGCACGGTTAACGGCATGCCGAGGCGCTTCATCAGCGCGGCATTCTCAGGGTCGACCAACCCGGCAACGAACTGTGAGGCAAAGGTCTGGTCAGCTTCTGCGTCGGTCTGTCCGGCTTCGCGTTTGGGTCGCCCTTGGCTCAGCGCGAGGAAACCGGGGCGGTCAGCGCTCATCTCCTCCTGATCACCGACAGCGCTGGCAGAGGTGGCAAGAACGTTGTCTCGGGCTACGACTGGCGTGTCCTTGAACTGATACAGCGTGGGCGATACGGTCAGTTTCTCCGCAGCCGTTATCACCGCTGCGTGGGTAGCCAGTCTTTGCGCGACCAGCTCGACGTCATTCAGGCTTTCGAGGGTGACCCCGTGGTGAACGGTCAGGTGGTTACCATCCGCTTCGCGCTCGCTGTAGAAAGAAGGGTGATAGTCGTCGTCCAGCCATATCTCGCGCAGGCGGGGGCTACGGTCATCGAGACTGGCCGTGAGCTGAATATCGGGGGCGACCAGCTTCATGGCTCCCTTGGCGCTCAAAGTCGAGCCGGCAATGTTCAGCAGGCTGCCTGAGGTCAGCCCGATGCTGCCCGTGCTGGACAGGGTGCTCTGTACATGGGTGGTGGCGCCGCCGCCCATCTGCTGGCCGGCGCTGACGGAAAGTTGGCCTGCAGCGTCGATGTCGAGGCGCTCGGCGGCGTTGATCGCTACCCCTTGCAAAATCACATCACCTTTGGCGAATGGGTTCACTCCCACATCGCTTGCCCGGATGGACACGGTCGCCGCACTCAGCTGACTTGGCGTGTAGCGGACCTGGGCCTGATCTTGCGGGTTCGCCGATTCCCCATCGGTGTCGTTCTGAATGTGCTCGCGGCGAGTCTCTTGCAAGGCGCCCCTGACGATCACATCGCCGTTCATGGCACGGATGTCGAGCCCATGGGTTTCAACGGTGCTGGCCATGATGTCCACTTCGCGGTTGCCGAAGGAAACGCGGCCTCGGTCAAGACCGGTCTTCAGGAGTGTGCCTCGTTGAACGGTGGTGACCGTGCTCGTCTGCTCTGGCGGCTCGTCACGCAGCCGCACCCCGCCATGCTCGCTGCCCTGTAGCCGGGTGCTGACCAGCGCCTGTGGTTTGACAACCGCACGGCTACCAAAGATGTCGATGCTCTGCTCGCCGTGGACGTCAACACCTTGCAGCGTCACGGGGTGGCCGCTGAGGGTGATGCTCTGAGCATTGAGGCTGGTGGTACTGGCCTGTTGTTCACGGATGGCTGCGGCGCTCACCAGTGTGCCGGTGGCGTCTGATGCGCGAACGTTCCTGTCCCGCTCATCGACCTTGGCGATGACATCCAGCCGCCGCTCGGACTTGAGGTCGATGGTGTGGGCGGTCATGTCCGTGGCGGCGACCAGCATGTCATTGCCGGACTTCAGGGTGATCGCACCGGTCGCGGCCACGATGTTCTTGACGTGGGTCAGTTCCCGTTCGCTGACGGCCGCGTTGGCGAAGCCTTCGCCCAGCACGAACTCGTCCTGGGGCGCCTCAGGGTCGGTATGTCGAGTCACCTCGTTCTTCTGTGCATCCAGGGTCAGCTTGCCCTGGGCCTGAGCGACAACGTTGCGCCCGCCCAGATTCAGGGATTCGAGATGCATGTCGTCGCCAGCGGCCAAGTTCAGATCGCCAGCGCCGGCATTCAACGTCCCGGCCACGCGTCGGCCATCGGCCGTGCTCACTGATGTGGCGATCAAGACCCCATCGGCGGCGATATCGATACCCTGATCGGCCTGGATATTGGTGACCTCCATGTTCACGCCGGCGCCTTTGCCGCTGCTGACGATATCGATGCGATGGGCACGCATGGCTCCCAACAGTTGAGCATCGATACCGGTGATAGCGTCGGAGTCGGCGCGCTGCAGCGAGCGTCCACTGGCGGTATCCAGTATGTAGGCGCCAGCGCGAATGGCCAGATTGGCCGTGGCTGTCGTCGCGCCCTTCACCTTCAACACGGGGGCGATCAGCGCGATGCCACCTTCTACGTCGAGTCCTCGCTCACCCACCTCAAGACGGCCGGGGCCTGCGGCAACCTGCGCGTCGCCCCTGTGGCCGACGATGAACGTAGCGGTCTTGCCGCTGCCCAGTTGCATGTTCGAGCCGTTGATGTCGATGCCGTTGGGGTTGCTCAGTACGTAGTCGGCGGCATCACCGAAAATAGCCTGCGGGCCATGGATCGTGGATTTGTGCGTTCCCACCACTTCGTTGAGAATGACCCTGGCGGTGCCCTGGGCCAGTTGCGGATTGGCGGCGACAGCCTGGCTCTGGCTGCCGATCTGGGCGCTGCCGGACACTGCGCTGTTGTTGAAGATCACGCCCGCCGCGCCGACGTTGAAGTCTTGAAAGCGGTTATGGGAAACATCCCCTTGGGGCGCGACGATGTCGATGACCGGGCTCGCCCCCGCGCTGGTGATGATGTTCGGAACATTCAGGCCGTCGTCCGCCGCCCTCAGTGCGTACTCGTCGGCGGTACCGGCGGCGCTGAACAAGGCTGTGGAAATCATCAGTCCCAATGTATGCGGTTTGAAGCGCGAGAACGAACGAGTCATGCAATGCATCCTGTGTGAGGGGTCTGTTGTTATGTCGCGTGAGCGCTCATGTGGCGCAAGCGATGCCGGCTGAAGCCATCAGAACTGTTGCGTGGCCTCGATCATCCACAGGCCGGGTTCGGTGCCGGTCTTGGAGCGCCGTTGCAACCCTTGCTGGTAATCCATACGCAGGTGCCCGCTGCGCCATCCCAGGCTTGCACCCAGGCTTGCGCCCATGGCGCTCTGCGTTTGGCGCTGGCCATAGCTGTGCTGGCCCCAACCCGCATCCAGGCCCGCGGAGGGCGTCAGGCTAAGTTGCGATGTCAGCCGCAGGGGCGTCTGCAAGGTGTTGCGCAGCACCGCCCCCTTGGACACCGATTGGCCGTCGAGGCGGTAGCCGCGCACGCTGCTGTTACCCGCCAGGCGCAGTTGCTCCAGGTCGGGGAGGCGGTCGGGGCTGTATTGCAGGTTCAGATCGCTACGCCATTGGAGGGGCATCCCGGGCAGGGCGAACCAGGTCGTCTGGCTCAGGCTGGCAAGGTATTTTTCGAAGCGCGGCTGGACCGCCGCAGTGCGCTCGAGCCTTCGGTCGGCATCCATCAAGCCCAGGCCTTGGGCGTACCCCAGATAGCCGCTCCATTGGCTGCGGCCCATGCGCGTGAAGCTCAGCCCGGCCTCCGCTACGGTCAGGGTGCTGCCGGCCAGGTTCAGTGGTCGCTGCTGGAAGGTGGTTTGCGAACTTTTGTGATCCAGCCGCACGCTGGCGTTGACCAGGGTGAACTGGTCGCGCCACAGGCTGCGGTCGAGCTTGAAGCCGTAGGTTTCGACGTTCTGGGTATGCACGTAGCGCTGCGTGCCGAGAATCGAGCGGGTCCTGATGTCGCTGAACGAGGCGTCCAACGTCCAGCTGCCGTAGGGCACCTGGTAGAAGACATTAGCCTGCTGGCTGTAGCCTGGGCTGCCATCCAGGGTGTGGACATAGGTCAGGGACAGCAGGTCGTTGATGTGCAGCGGGCTGTCGAGGCTCAGGTTCAGCAGCCCGCTATGGCGCCCCGAAGTGTCGCTGCCGCTGTTGCTCAGCCGGCTTGCGATACGCCAGCGCGGACCTCCCTGGCGCGGTCTGATCACCAGTTGCGAAGCGCCGGTACGGGTGCCGGCGACAATGTCCACGGTGAAGTCGTTGGAACCGAGCCGGTTGAGTTGGTCCAGCCCCTGTTCCAGATCCGGCAGGTACAACGCACGGCCGATCATGCCGGGGAAGGCGCCGGCCAGGGATACAGGCAGAGTGGCGTCAGTGATCTCGATGGATTCGACGAAGCCTTCGATCATCTGGATGTCCAGGGTTCCGCCGTCATCCGGCATGTCCGCCAGATAGGGTCGGGCCGTGATGTAGCCGGCCTTGACGTAGGCGCCAGTCAGGGCCGCGAGCACGCGGTTGACGGCGTCGACCGACATGCATTCGCTCATCAGAGGGTCGACCTGGGCGCGCAGGGCGGCAGTGCCCAGCAGGCTGTTGCCGGTCAGGGCCAGCCCGGCCACCGGCCAGCAGGTGCTGTCGTCCCTGGCGGTTGGCGTCTGGTCCGCCCGACGCGGGTCGGGTTGACGCTGCAGTTGCCGCAAGCGCTGCTCGTTCTGTGTTTCCAGGTCGCGGCGGCGTTGTTCGTCCAGCAGGCGCAGGGCTTCGTTGCCGACGCTTTGCGGGTCGCTCAGGGAGCGCTCGACCTTGGCCGGCAGCATGAGCGAGGGATTTTGTGCAGTGTCAGGCGTGCTGCCCAGCGCCAGCGCGGGGCACAGCCCCGCAGCGGCGAGCCAGAGGGTGTTAGGTCGAAAAGCCAGCATCGGGCGCAGTCCCTATCCAGTAGGTAACAAGGTGTGCGCCGTACTCTAGGGATCTGGAAACGTTATCGAATGGAGAGGATGAGCAGGGGTTTGTAGGAAAGGGATGACAGACGGCGCGACATGGCCCGCCTGAAGAGTCCTATTTCGTAGGAATTTTCGGCGTACGCCGCCTGCGCTGGGCAAGCAGTGCATCACTGCGCCGATGTTCGGGTGGGAGGGGGGCTACGGACGGATCTCGATCATGGTGCCGTCCTTGACCAGGCTCCAGACCTCGCGCATGTCGTCGTTCTTCATGGCAATGCAACCGTCGGTCCAGTCCAGGGTGGCGAAATACCACTCGGGGTACTCCTCATTCAGTGGCGTACCGTGGATCATGATCATGCTGCCCGGCGGCACGCCATCGCGGCGGGCGCGGGCGGCGTCGCTGACATTGGGGTAGGACACGTGCATGGCCAGATTGAAACGGTCGCTGACCTTGCGCCAGTCCAGCCAATAGAAGCCTTCGGGGGTGCGTTTGTCGCCTTCGCGTTCCTTCGCCCCGCGCGGCTGCTTGCCCAGGGAGATGCGATAGGTCTTGAGCGGTTCGCCACGGCTCATCAGTTGCAACTGGCGGGTGGATTTGACCACCAGCACCTTATCGATGGGGTCCACGCCCAGCTGCTTGTTCACCGGTGCAGGGGTGACAATCTCGTCGACCGGCTTGCTTTGCACGGTGACGGTGAAGGCAGCCTGGGACAGCGAGGCAAAGCACAGACAGAAAACGGCGAGCAAACAGCGCATGTCTTGATTGATCCTGGAGTGAAGCGCGCCGCCTGTGCCGGTGCGGGAAGTCAGGTTTTCGGCAGCCGTCCGATCAGCGGGCCGAGGAACTCGTTGCGGACCGGGAAGTGACGATCCAGTCGGTCAGTGAAGAAGTATTCTAGGGTACGCCCGACGGTGGGGAAAGCCAGCTCCGACCAGGGAATCTGGTTTTGCGCGAACAGTCGCACTTCCAGGCTCTCTTCGCCCACCGCGAAATTCAGATCGGCGAGTTGGGCGCGGAAGAACACGTGCACCTGGTTGATGTGGGGCAGATCGAAGAGGGTGTACAGCTCAAGGTTGTCGACCCTGGCGCAGGCTTCTTCATCGGTTTCGCGGCTGGCCGCCTGTTCCAGCGTCTCGCCGTTTTCCATGAAGCCCGCCGGTAGCGTCCAGAAACCCCGACGCGGCTCGATGGCACGGCGGCAGAGCAGAATCTGGTCTTCCCAGATCGGCACGCAGCCGGCCACGATATTCGGGTTCTGGTAGTGAATGACGCCGCAGTGCCCACACACGAATCGTGGGCGCGTGTCCCCTTCGGGAACGCGTTGGGTAACGGGGTGGCCGCACTGGCTGCAGAATTTCATGCTCGGATCCTTGATGGCTGAGCCT
This sequence comes from Pseudomonas sp. UBA4194, assembly GCF_002379585.1. Taxonomy (GTDB): domain Bacteria; phylum Pseudomonadota; class Gammaproteobacteria; order Pseudomonadales; family Pseudomonadaceae; genus Aquipseudomonas. Next base: position 83,867 of record NZ_DFUE01000025.1, on the reverse strand, counting down.
ATCTTGGCCGCGGCGCTGAAGCCCTGCAACCCCGCGGCCGGCAAATGGGGGTTGGGCGGCCCGCGGCTTTGGTGCATCATGCCAGCAGGCAACGGATCGAGAGAAGCCATGCTGGACGAGCTACTGCGCCGAGTGAGCAACCATACGCCACGCACCTTCGAAACGGATCGCCGTTTCCCAGAGGCTGCCGTGCTGCTGCCCATCACTCGCAGCGACGAGCCCGAGCTGGTGCTGACGTTGCGCGCTTCCGGGCTCTCGACCCATGGCGGCGAAGTGGCTTTCCCCGGCGGACGCCGCGATCCCGAAGACCCCGACCTGGTGTTCACTGCGCTGCGTGAAGCCGAGGAAGAAATCGGTTTGCCACCGGGCCTGGTGGAGATCGTCGGGCCGCTCAGCCCGCTGGTGTCCAAGCATGGTCTGAAGGTCACGCCTTTCGTCGGCATCATTCCCGATTACGTTGAGTACCGCGCCAACGATGCCGAAATTGCCGCGGTGTTTTCGGTGCCGCTCGAGTTTTTCCGTCAGGACCCGCGCGAGCACACCCATCGCATCGACTATCAGGGCCAGAGCTGGTACGTGCCCAGTTATCGTTTCGGCGAATACAAGATCTGGGGGCTATCGGCAATCATGATCGTCGAGCTGGTGAACCTGGTCTACGACGCGCGCATCAGCCTGCATCGCCCGCCGCAACACCATACGTCGAGCTGATTACCCATTGCCTCGGGCGGCCGGCCTGCCCAGGCCTAGCCTTGAGGACAACAATATGAAATACCGCCTGGGCGACTTTCGCGTCGAGACCCACCCCGACAGCTGGACCGCACCCAACGCCACCTTGATCGGCAAGGTCCGCCTGCAGGCCGGTGCCAGTGTCTGGTTCAACGCCGTACTGCGCGGTGACAACGAGCTGATCGACATTGGTGAGCACAGCAACGTTCAGGACGGGACGGTGATGCACACCGATGCAGGCGTGCCCTTGACCATCGGCCGGGGTGTGACCATTGGCCATAACGCCATGTTGCACGGCTGCACCGTGGACGATTTCAGCTTGATCGGTATCAACGCGGTCATCCTCAACGGGGCTAGAATCGGCAAACATTGCATCATCGGTGCCAATTCCCTGATCGCCGAGGGCAAGGAGATTCCCGACGGATCGCTGGTCATGGGTTCGCCGGGCAAGGTGGTGCGGCAATTGACCGAGGCGCAGAAACGCATGCTCGAAGCCAGTGCGGCGCACTATGTTCACAATGCTCAGCGCTATGGGCGGGATCTGGTAGAGCAGGAAGAATGACTGAAGTCGAGAAACCGGTACGGTCACCTTGCATCAGTGTGTGCGCGCTGGATGAGCAGGACATCTGCACCGGATGCCAGCGCACGGCAGCAGAGATCACCCGCTGGGGACGGATGAGCAACGATGAGCGGCGGGCAGTGTTGAAGTTGACCCATGAGCGCGCGGTGGCACAAGGATTGATGCTGCCAGGCTGACACCGAGGCGGCCCCATCGCGGGTAGAACCCGCTCCCACAGGGAACCGTGCAGCCTTGCAGATTTCCAGCAGGGCCTGGATCTGTGCAGCCCAGAAGATTCCCAGCAGGGGCTGGATCTGTGCAGCCCTGCAGATTTCCAGCAGGGACTGGATCTGTGCAGCCCTGCAGATTCCCAGCAGGGACTGGATCTGTGCAGCCCTGCAAATTCCCAGTAGAGCCTGGATCTGTGCAGCCCTGCAGATTTCCAGCAGGGCCTGGATCTGTGCAGCCCTGCAGATTTCCAGCAGGGCCTGGATCTGTGAAGCCCTGCAGATTCCCAGCAGGGGCTGGGTCTGTGCAGCCCTGCAGATTCCCAGCAGGGGCTGGATGTGTGAAGCCTGCAAATTCCCAGTAGGGACTGGACCTGTGCAGCCCTGCAGATTTCCAGCAGGGCCTGGATCTGTGCAGCCCTGCAGATTCCCAGCAGGGCCTGGATCTGTGAAGCCCTGCAAATTCCCAGTAGGGACTGGACCTGTGCAGCCCTGCAGATTTCCAGCAAGGGCTGGGTCTGTGAATCCCTGCAGATTCCAGCGGGAGCCTGGATCTGTGTATCGGAGGTGATCCCTGTGGGAGCGGGTTCTACCCGCGATGGGGCCGGGATGGGCAAGCGCAAACCTGCGGCATCACACCTTTTGCAGCCATCCCCAGGCTCAAGTACCCTGTCCACCCCGATTCTCCCAGCGACCCTCATCATGTTCTTCCTGATCAGTTACATCGCCAGCGTAGTGCTGATCAACTACGCCTTTTCCGCTGCGCCGCACCTGGACATCATCTGGTCGGCCTGGGGCGGGCTGGTGTTTATCCTGCGTGACATGGTGCAAACCCGCTTCGGCCACGGTGCCATCCTGGCCATGCTGGCGGCGTTGGTGCTGTCCTACATCACATCCGATCCGTCCATCGCCCTGGCCAGTGCAACCGCTTTCGGGGTTTCCGAGCTGATCGACTGGATCGTCTTCACCATCACCAAGCGCCCCCTGCACGACCGCCTGTGGATAAGCTCGGCGTTGAGCATCCCGCTGGACACCTTCATCTTCTTCGGCATGATCGACGCCCTGACGCCGGGCGTGATCATCACCGCGCTGCTGTCCAAATTTGCCGGGGTCACCGCCGTGTGGCTGGCAATGGCCTGGCGTGCACGCAGGAATGCAGCCGTCAATTGATGTAAAATGCCCGTCTTTATCGGGCGCCCTGCGCTGCCCTCGATCCTACGTTCCCCTGAGGACCTGAAATGACCCGTATCGGAACCCCCCTGTCGCCCACCGCAACCCGCGTACTCATGTGTGGCTGCGGCGAACTGGGCAAGGAAGTCGTGATCGAGTTGCAACGCCTGGGCGTTGAAGTGATTGCCGTCGACCGCTACGCCAACGCACCGGCCATGCAGGTGGCTCATCGCAGCCACGTGATCAACATGCTCGACGGCGCCGCCTTGCGCGCCGTGATCGAAGCGGAAAAGCCGCACTACATCGTTCCGGAAATCGAAGCCATCGCCACCGCGACCCTGGTGGAGTTGGAGGCCGAAGGCTTCAATGTGGTGCCTACCGCCCGGGCCGCGCAGTTGACCATGAACCGCGAAGGCATCCGCCGTCTGGCGGCTGAGGAGCTGGACCTGCCGACCTCGCCCTACCATTTTGCCGACACCTTCGAGGCCTACCGCGAAGCCGTGCTGGATCTGGGGTTCCCATGCGTGGTGAAACCGGTGATGAGTTCGTCGGGCAAGGGCCAGAGCCTGCTCAAGTCCGAAGCCGACGTGCAAAGCGCCTGGGACTATGCCCAGGAAGGCGGTCGCGCGGGCAAGGGGCGAGTGATCATCGAAGGCTTCATCGACTTCGACTACGAAATCACCTTGCTGACCGTACGCCACATCGGCGGCACCACATTCTGCGCACCGGTCGGTCATCGCCAGGAAAAGGGCGACTACCAGGAGTCCTGGCAGCCCCAGGCCATGAGTCCGGCGGCACTGGCCGAATCGGAGCGCGTGGCCAAGGCGGTCACCGAAGCCCTGGGCGGGCGCGGGATGTTCGGCGTCGAGCTGTTCATCAAGGGCGATCAGGTGTGGTTCAGCGAAGTTTCACCGCGACCTCATGACACCGGTCTGGTGACCCTGATTTCCCAGGACCTGTCGCAGTTCGCGTTGCACGCCCGCGCTATCCTGGGCCTGCCGATTCCATTGATTCGCCAGTTCGGCCCTTCGGCGTCCGCGGTGATTCTGGTGGAAGGCACGTCGCAACAGACCGCATTCGATAACCTGGGCGCGGCATTGGCCGAGCCGGATACGGCGTTGCGTCTGTTCGGCAAGCCCGAGGTCAATGGCCAGCGCCGGATGGGTGTGGCACTGGCGCGCGATGAGTCGATCGAGGCGGCGCGGGCGAAGGCGACGCGGGCTGCGCAGGCGGTGAAGGTCGAGTTGTAAAAGGGGGACTGCTAGGGCGGGGGGATCGGATGTGGATGGTCCCCTCACCTCAGCCCTCTCCCTGGGGGAGAGGAAGCGGTACATGGGTGTCACGGACACCACCCATCACATCGCTGGCGGCAAGCTGCTCATGTGCCAGATCAAAACCCGTGAAGCCCGATTCTCTTCGGTCTCCAGGATCTCCATTCGATAACGCCCGATCTTCAGGCACACCGCACTGGCCGGAATACTTTCCAGGGCCTCGGTCACCAAGCCGTTCAGAGTCTTGGGCCCATCGCTGGGCAGATGCCAGCCCAAGCTCTTGTTGATATCCCGAATCGAGGCCTGGCCCTCGACCACATAGCGGCCATCGAGTTGCGGATGGATATGAGGGTTGTCGATCGTATCCTCCTCGAACTCGCCAACGATTTCCTCCAGGATGTCTTCCAGGGTCACGATGCCCTGCACCTCGCCGTACTCATCCACCACGATGCCCAGGCGACGCTGCTGCTTGTGAAAGTTGAGCAGCTGCATTTGCAGTGGCGTGCTTTCAGGGACGAAGTAGGCTTCGTAGCAGGCGGCCAGCAGGGCCTCGACCGTCAGTTCGCGATTGGGCAGCAAATGACTGATCTGGCGGGTGTTGAGCACCCGTTCCACCTGGTTGATATCGTTGTGATACACCGGCAGGCGCGTGTGGCGGCTGATCATCAGCTGATTGGTGATCTCCTCCAACGAGTCATCGAGGTTGATGCCATCGATCTCGTTGCGCGGTACCAGAATGTCGTTGACCGTGATCTTGTCCAGCGCATGGATGCCGCTGACCAGGTGCGGCTTGTTGCTGCGAGCCTCGAAGGCCAGATCCCTCAGCAGGTTGCGCGCAGGCTCGGATTCTTGCTGTTGATTGACTGGGCTGGCCTTGGGGCCGAACGGCTTGACCATCAGGCGAGTGGCGCCATCGAGCAGCCAGGCCAGCGGCCAGACCAGCTTCAAGGGCAGCGGCAGCAGGGCATTGGCCATGCCGATGAAGGTGTCGGGAAAGCGTCGGGCCCACTGACGCGGCAGGTAGTCGGCAAACACCAGCAGCGCTGCCGCGACGGCGATGCCGCCCAGCCACGCGCCTTGCTGGCCGCGCAGGTAGATACCCAGCGTGACGCTCAGGGTGACTGCCAGCACTCGGCTCAGGGTATTGAGCAGCACCAGGCTCTGCAGCGGCACGTTCAGTGTCGGACGATCACCGGCGCGGCTGCTTGGGCGCTGAGCGGCCAGGGTGTGCTGCGCCGCTTCCACGGCACTGAACAGCGCGGCCCAGAGTATCGCCAGTGCCAGTACGCCCAGTATCGGCCCCAGGGGCAGAGTGTCCATGTATGACCTGTCAGATGTGCAGAATGTATTCGCGAACCAGCTTGCTGCCGAAATAGGCCAGCATCAGCAGGCAGAAACCGGCCAGTGTCCAGCGGATAGCCTTGTGTCCGCGCCAGCCGAGGCGGTTGCGCCCCCACAGCAGCACGCTGAAGACGATCCAGGCCAGGCACGCCAGCAGCGTCTTGTGCACCAGATGCTGAGCGAACAGGTTCTCGACGAACAGCCAGCCGGAAATCAGCGACAGCGACAGCAGCGCCCAGCCGGCCCAGATGAAGCCGAACAGCAGGCTTTCCATGGTTTGCAGTGGCGGGAAGTTCTTGATCAGCCCAGCCGGATGCTTGTGCTTGAGCTGATGGTTCTGCAACAGCAGCAGCAGCGACTGGAACACCGCGATGGTGAACATCCCGTAGGCCAGGATCGACAGCAGGATGTGGGTCAGGATGCCCGGTTCTTCTTGAATCAGCGGCGCGGTGCCGCCGGGCGCGAACTGGGCGATCAGGATGGTCGCCAGGCCCAGGGGGAACAGCAACACCAGCAGGTTTTCCACCGGGATCTGGCTGGTCGCGATCAGGGTCAGGGCGATCACCGCCACGGCAATCAGACTGGCGGCGCTGAAGAAGTCCAGGCTCAGCCCCAGCGGGGTCAACAGCTGAGAGAAGAGGGCGGTGCCATGGGCAATGACGGCCAGGAAGCCGAGCACATAAAGCAGGCGTTTGTCGGCCTTGCCTCCCTGGCCAATGCGGGTTCCCTGATAGGCGGTCGCTGCGGCGTACAGGCAGGCGGCGGCGAGGGTGGGTAGTAAACTGGGTGACAAGGGGAGCATAAGTCCTGTGCAGCGAGCCCGAAAGTGGCTGAGTTTGGCATCAAATGCCCGCCGACGAAAGACTGCATGCGGCGTGGTGTCCGTGGCACCCACACTTCGCTATAATCGCCGACCTGCTCTTGCCGCCACAACCTCGGCTCAACCAGAGCCAGAAAGGATCGCGACATGTTTGAAAACCTGACAGACCGCCTCTCGCAGACGCTGCGCCACGTTACCGGCAAGGCCAAGCTGACCGAGGACAACATCAAAGACACCCTGCGTGAAGTGCGCATGGCGTTGCTTGAAGCCGACGTCGCCCTGCCGGTGGTGAAAGACTTCGTCAACAAGGTCAAGGAACGTGCCGTCGGAACCGAGGTTTCGCGCAGCCTGACCCCTGGCCAGGCGTTCGTGAAGATCGTTCAGGCCGAGCTCGTCGAAATGATGGGTGCCGCCAATGAAGAGCTGAGCCTGGCCGTTACCCCGCCCGCCGTGATTCTGATGGCCGGCCTGCAGGGTGCGGGCAAGACCACCACCGCCGGCAAGCTGGCGCGCTTCCTTAAAGAGCGCAAGAAGAAAACCGTGATGGTGGTGTCGGCCGACGTCTACCGTCCGGCCGCCATCAAGCAACTGGAAACCCTGGCCAGCGACATCGGCGTGACCTTCTTCCCGTCCGACATCAGCCAGAAACCGGTGGCGATCGCCGAAGCGGCGATTCGCGAAGCCAAGCTCAAGTTCATCGACGTGGTCATCCTCGACACCGCCGGCCGCCTGCACATCGACGCCGAGATGATGGGCGAGATCCAGCAGCTGCATGCTGCCGTCAAGCCTGCCGAGACGCTGTTCGTGGTCGACGCCATGACCGGTCAGGACGCGGCCAACACGGCCAAGGCCTTTGGCGATGCGCTGCCGCTGACCGGCGTGGTGCTGACCAAGGTCGACGGCGATGCCCGCGGCGGTGCCGCGCTGTCGGTGCGAGCCATCACCGGCAAGCCGATCAAGTTCATCGGCATGGGCGAGAAGAGCGAAGCGCTCGAGCCGTTCCACCCCGACCGCATCGCCTCACGCATCCTGGGCATGGGTGACGTGCTCAGCCTGATCGAGCAGGCCGAGCAGTCGCTGGACAAGGACAAGGCCGATAAGCTGGCCAAGAAGCTGAAGAAGGGCAAGGGCTTCGATCTCGAAGACTTCCGCGATCAGCTCGTGCAGATGAAGACCATGGGCGGCCTCGGCGGCCTGATGGACAAGCTGCCGAGCATCGGCGGGGTCAACCTGTCGCAGATGGGCAATGCTCAGAACGTTGCCGAGAAGCAGTTCAAGCAGATGGAAGCCATCATCAACTCCATGACCCCGGCCGAGCGCCGCGATCCCGAGTTGATCAGCGGTTCGCGCAAGCGCCGCATCGCCATGGGTTCGGGCACCCAGGTGCAGGACATCGGCCGCTTGATCAAGCAGCACAAGCAGATGCAGAAGATGATGAAGAAGTTTTCCACCAAAGGTGGCATGGCCAAGATGATGCGCGGCATGGGCGGCATGCTGCCCGGCGGTGGCGGCATGCCCAAGATGTAACGCATTCCTTCGGTACGCGGACCTGTGGCAGCGGGCGCTGCCTGCGAAGAGGGCACCTGGATGTATCAGGCCTGTTGCTTCGCAGGCAAGGCCCGCCCCACAAGCACTCCCCGCGTACCGATGAATACCCCGGCCATCCGGCCAAACTCCGTTGCTTGCAACGGCTTATAGGCAAAATCGCGCTGCAAGCCTTTACCTATCGGAAAAAGGCATTTGCAAATGTCCGTGTATTCCTTGAGAATATGCGGCCTTTCGGGCACCCGTGTGCCCGCTGTGCATTATGATTTGCAGCACCGACTACAGGAACGATGTTCAATGCTAACCATCCGTCTTGCCCGTGGCGGCTCCAAAAAGCGCCCGTTTTACCAACTGACCGTGACCGACTCGCGTAACCCGCGTGACGGCTCGCACAAAGAGCACGTGGGTTTCTTCAACCCTGTTGCCCGTGGTCAGGAAATCCGTCTGTCCGTGAACCAAGAGCGCGTCAACCACTGGTTGAGCGTTGGTGCACAGCCTTCTGAGCGTGTTGCTCAGTTGCTGAAGGAAGCTGCCAAGGCCGCGGCCTGAGCAATATGAACGCGACGCCAGATTCCGCTGATGACTTGATCGTCGTCGGCAAGATTTTCTCGGTACACGGCGTTCGCGGCGAGGTGAAGGTCTTTTCCTTTACCGATCCGATTGAAAACCTGCTGCAGTACAAGTCCTGGACGCTTCGGCGCGAAGGCGTGACCAAGCAGGTAGAGCTGGTCAGCGGCCGATCCACTCAAAAGGATCTGGTTGCCAAGTTGAAAGGCCTGGATGATCGCGACGAAGCCCGTCTTCTGTCCGGTTACGAGATTTGCATCTCGCGCAGCCTTTTGCCCGACCTGGCCGAAGATGACTACTACTGGTATCAGCTTCAGGGCCTGAAGGTCATCGATCTGCAAGAGCAATTGCTCGGCACCATCGATCACCTGTTGGAGACCGGTGCCAACGATGTAATGGTGGTGAAGCCCTGCGCGGGCAGTCTGGATGATCGTGAACGCCTGTTGCCCTATACGGCGCAATGCGTGTTGAAGGTCGACCTGGCCGCTGGCGAGATGAGGGTGGATTGGGACGCGGACTTCTAAGCGATGGCCAGCCTTCGCGTAGAGGTGATCACCCTGTTCCCCGAGATGTTCTCGGCCATCAGTGAGTACGGCATTACCAGCCGCGCGGTAAAACAGGGGTTGCTGCAACTGACCTGCTGGAACCCGCGGGACTACACCACGGACCGTCACCACACGGTGGATGACAGGCCCTTTGGCGGTGGTCCGGGAATGGTAATGAAGATCAAGCCCCTGGAAGATGCTCTGGTTCAGGCCAAGGCAGCGGCAGGGGACAAGGCGAAGGTCATTTACCTGTCGCCGCAAGGCCAGCCGTTGGTACAAGGCGCGGTCAAGCAACTGGCGACCTGTGAATCATTGATTCTGATCGCCGGGCGATATGAAGGCATCGACGAGCGCTTTATTGAGGCTCATGTCGATGAAGAGTGGTCTGTTGGCGACTATGTGCTGTCTGGCGGTGAGCTGCCTGCCATGGTCCTGATCGATGCGGTTACACGACTGCTGCCCGGAGCTTTGGGGCATGCAGACTCCGCGGAGGAAGATTCCTTCACGGACGGTCTGCTGGATTGCCCGCACTACACCCGACCGGAGGTGTATGCGGATCAGCGTGTTCCCGACGTATTGCTTAGCGGCAATCATGCACACATCCGGCGCTGGCGTTTGCAGCAGTCCCTTGGGCGGACCTACGAACGACGTGCCGATCTTCTGGAAAGACGCTCGCTTTCTGGAGAAGAGAACAAGCTGCTGGCGGAGTATCTCCGCGAGCGGAACGATAGTTAACGTATCGATGGTAAATCCGACGATTTGCCTTAGGAGCACAGCATGACCAACAAAATCATTCTGCAACTCGAAGCCGAGCAGATGACCAAAGAGATCCCTCCCTTTGCCCCGGGCGACACCGTTGTCGTTCAGGTGAAAGTGAAGGAAGGTGATCGTTCCCGTCTGCAGGCGTTCGAAGGCGTTGTTATCGCCAAGCGCAACCGCGGCGTGAACAGTGCCTTCACCGTTCGTAAAATCTCCAACGGTGTAGGTGTAGAGCGTACTTTCCAGACCTACAGCCCGCAGATCGACAGCATGGCCGTGAAACGTCGTGGTGACGTGCGTAAAGCCAAGCTGTACTACCTGCGCGACCTGTCTGGTAAAGCAGCACGTATCAAGGAAAAACTGTCCTGAGTACAGTTTGTTTCTGATGCAGGAAAAGGCAGCCTTCGGGCTGCCTTTTTTGTGGGCGAGGGTTTTGTGGCGGCAGGTCTGGCCTCATCGCGGGTAGAACCCGCTCCCACAGGAATTTTCGCGGGCTCCAGTACGGCGAAGAGACTCTGTGGGAGCGGGTTCTACCCGCGATAGCGTCACCCTGCTCCAGCGCCCTGTTATTATCTACGCACCCCCGCCTACCATGACCCCCAATGCCTGCCCTAGACCACCCCCTGATCGACCAATTCCTTGATGCCCTGTGGTTGGAGAAAGGCTTGTCGCAGAACAGCCGGGATTCCTATCGCAGCGACCTGGCCCTGTTCAACGGCTGGCTGCAAGAGCGGGGGATCGTCCTGGAGAGTGCCGGACGCGATACGCTGCTCGATCATCTGGCCTGGCGTGTCGACCAGGCCTACAAGGCCCGCTCAACGGCCCGCTTTCTGTCCGGGGCACGGGGGTTCTATCGCTACCTGCTGCGCGAAAAACTGATTGCCGTCGATCCGACCCTTCAAGTCGACATGCCGCAACTGGGCAAACCGTTGCCCAAGTCACTCTCCGAAGCCGACGTCGAAGCGCTGCTGCAAGCCCCGGACCTGAGCGAGCCGATCGGCCAGCGCGATCGCGCCATGCTTGAAGTGCTGTATGCCTGTGGGCTGCGTGTCACCGAGCTGGTGAGCTTGACCCTGGATCAGGTCAATTTGCGCCAGGGCGTACTGCGCGTGATGGGCAAGGGCAACAAGGAGCGCCTGGTGCCCATGGGCGAGGAAGCGGTTGTATGGGTGGAGCGGTACCTGCGTGATGGCCGGGTAGAGCTGCTCAACGGCCGCGTCAGCGATGTGATGTTTCCCAGCCAGCGCGGCGAACAGATGACCCGACAGACCTTTTGGCATCGCATCAAGCATCAGGCCCAGGTCGCCGGTATCTCCAAGGCGCTGTCTCCGCACACACTCCGACACGCTTTTGCCACCCACCTGCTGAACCACGGCGCCGATCTTCGGGTGGTGCAGATGCTGCTCGGTCACAGCGACCTGTCGACCACGCAGATCTACACCCACGTGGCGCGCGCACGCTTGCAGGACCTGCACGCCAAACACCATCCGCGGGGATGAAATCTGACGATCAGCGCCTGTCGGTCGCGATGCGCGCAGTCGGCCTGCGGGGGCGAATGTGGTAGGCTTGCCCGGTTTACGCAGCGGGCCGTGGTTATCCAGTTGTCCACCGCCCCTCAAGTCCGTCGCCTCAGGAGTTCCCATGCGCGTGACCCGCATTTTCGCCGCCGCAGCCATTGCGTTGGTCAGTACCTTTGCCGTCGCCGATCAGGCCGCCGAGCAAGCGATTCGCAAGACCCTGGATACCCTGAAACTCGATGTCCCGGTGGAAAGCGTGGCCAGCAGTCCGCTCAATGGCCTGTATGAAGTCAAGCTCAAGGGCGGCCGCGTGCTCTACGCCAGCGCCGATGGCCAGTTCGTGATGCAGGGCTACCTGTTCCAGATCCAGGACGGCAAGCCGGTCAACCTTACCGAAAAGACCGAACGTCAGGCCATTGCCAAGACCGTCAACGCCATTCCGGTGGCCGAAACCGTGGTCTACCCTGCCGTGGGTGAGACCAAGTCCCATATCACCGTGTTCACCGACACCACCTGCCCGTACTGCCACAAGCTGCACGCCGAAGTGCCCGAGCTGAACCGTCTGGGTATCGAAGTGCGCTACGTCGCCTTCCCGCGCCAGGGACTGGGATCGCCGGGCGACGAGCAGTTGCAGGCCGTGTGGTGCTCCAAGGATCGCAAGGCGTCCATGGACAAGATGGTGGCTGGCGACACCATCAAGGCGCCCAAGTGCGCCAACCCGGTGACCAAGCAATTCGAGCTGGGCCAGTCGATCGGCGTGAGCGGTACGCCGGCCATCGTGCTGGAAAACGGCCAGATGATTCCAGGTTATCAACCAGCGGCCAATGTGGCCAAGCTGGCGCTCGACGCCAAGGGCTGAGCGCCATCGCGCCAACCGATGGTATAAAACAGTATCAATCGCCCCGGCCCATGGCCGGTGGTCAGCATCACGGCCGACAGCGAGTCGGCCGTTTCATGGGGAGTTCAGAGTGAAACCGGTCAAAGTAGGCATCTGTGGGTTAGGTACCGTCGGTGGCGGCACCTTCAACGTACTTCAGCGCAACGCCGAGGAGATTGCCCGCCGCGCCGGGCGCGGTATTGAAGTTGCGCAGATCGCGATGCGGTCGCAGAACCCCAGCTGCCAAATCACCGGTACCCCCATTACCAACGATGTATTCGCGGTCGCCAGCAACCCCGAGATCGACATCGTCATCGAGCTGATCGGCGGCTACAGCATCGCCCGCGAGCTGGTGCTCAAAGCCATCGAGAACGGCAAGCACGTGGTTACCGCGAACAAGGCGCTGATTGCCGTGCACGGCAATGAAATCTTCGCCAAGGCCCGCGAAAAAGGTGTGATCGTGGCGTTCGAAGCCGCTGTGGCCGGTGGCATCCCGGTGATCAAGGCCATCCGCGAGGGCTTGTCGGCCAACCGCATCAACTGGGTCGCGGGGATCATCAACGGTACCGGCAACTTCATTCTCACCGAGATGCGCGAGAAGGGTCGCACCTTCGAAGACGTGCTGGCCGAGGCCCAGGCGCTGGGCTATGCCGAAGCGGACCCGACCTTCGACGTCGAAGGCATCGACGCTGCGCACAAGCTGACCATCCTGGCCTCCATCGCCTTTGGCATTCCGCTGCAATTCGACAAGGCCTACACCGAGGGCATTACTCGCCTGACCACGGCCGACGTCAACTACGCCGAAGCCCTGGGCTATCGCATCAAGCACCTGGGCGTGGCGCGCAGCACCGAGCGCGGCATCGAGCTGCGCGTTCATCCGACCCTGATTCCGGCCGATCGGCTGATCGCCAATGTCAACGGCGTGATGAACGCCGTGATGGTCAACGGTGATGCCGCAGGCTCCACGCTGTTCTACGGAGCCGGTGCCGGCATGGAGCCAACCGCTTCGTCGGTGGTGGCAGACCTGGTGGACGTGGTCCGTGCCATGACCTCGGACCCGGAAAACCGTGTGCCCCACCTGGCCTTCCAGCCCGACTCGCTGTCCGCACACCCAATCCTGCCGATCGAAGAGTGCGAGAGTGCCTATTACCTGCGTATCCAGGCCAAGGATCACCCTGGGGTGCTGGCCCAGGTGGCGAGCATCCTCTCGGAGCGTGGCATCAACATCGAATCGATCATGCAGAAGGAAGTGGAGGAGCACGATGGCCTGGTGCCCATGATCCTCCTGACTCACCGCGTGCTCGAACAGCACATCAACGACGCCATCAAGGCGTTGGAAGCCTTGCAGGGCGTGGTCGGGCCGGTGGTTCGCATCCGTGTCGAGCACTTGAACTAAGCGACAGCTGCCAGAGGAATTCGTAATGCGTTATATCAGTACTCGCGGTCAGGCTCCGGCGCTGAACTTCGAAGAGGTGCTGCTCGCCGGGTTGGCCAGCGACGGCGGCCTGTATGTGCCGGAGAACCTGCCACGTTTCACTCAGGAAGAAATCGCTTCGTGGGCCGGCCTGCCGTACCACGAACTGGCGTTCCGGGTCATGCGCCCGTTCGTTACCGGCAGCATTCCGGATGCCGATTTCAAGAAGATCCTGGAGGAGACCTACGGCGTTTTCACCCATGCTTCCATCGCGCCACTGCGCCAGCTGCGGGGCAATGAGTGGGTAATGGAGCTGTTCCACGGCCCGACCCTGGCGTTCAAGGACTTCGCCCTGCAGCTGTTGGGCCGTCTGCTCGATTACGTGTTGGCCAAGCGTGGTGAGCGCGTGGTGATCATCGGCGCTACCAGTGGCGACACGGGCTCGGCGGCCATTGAAGGCTGCAAGCATTGCGAGAACGTCGACATCTTCATCCTGCATCCGCACGAGCGTGTCTCGGCGGTGCAGCGTCGGCAGATGACCACGCTGTTCGGTGACAACGTCCATAACATCGCCATCGAAGGCAACTTCGACGATTGCCAGGAGATGGTCAAGAACAGCTTCGCCGACCAGAGCTTCCTCAAAGGCACTCGCCTGGTAGCGGTGAATTCGATCAACTGGGCGCGGATCATGGCCCAGATCGTCTACTACTTCCATGCGTCCCTGCAGTTGGGCGGCCCGGCGCGCTCCGTGGCGTTCTCTGTGCCGACCGGCAATTTCGGCGATATTTTCGCCGGCTATCTGGCGCGTAACATGGGCTTGCCGATCAACCAGTTGATCGTGGCCACCAACCGCAACGACATCCTGCACCGCTTCATGAGCGGCAACCAGTACGTCAAGGAAACCTTGCACGCGACCTTGTCGCCATCGATGGACATCATGGTGTCGTCGAACTTCGAGCGCCTGCTGTTCGACCTGCACGGTCGCAGCGGTGCGGCGATTGCGGGGCTGATGGACAGCTTCAGGCAGGGCGGCGGTTTCAGCGTCGAAGAAGAGCGTTGGGTGGAAGCGCGCAGGTTGTTCGATTCGCTGGCCGTCGACGACGAACAGACCTGCGAGACGATTGCAGAGGTCTTCGCCGAATGTGCCGAAGTGCTCGATCCGCACACCGCGATTGGCGTGCGCGCGGCGCGTGAGTGCCGTCGCAGCCTTGACACCCCAATGGTGGTGCTGGGAACGGCTCATCCGGTCAAGTTCCCGGAAGCGGTGCAGAAGGCCGGCATCGGCAAGGCCTTGGAGCTGCCGGCGCATCTGGTGGATCTGTTCGAGCGCGAAGAGAAATGCACCGTGCTGCCCAACGATCTCGCCGCTGTGCAGAACTTTGTCGCCCAGCACGGCAATCGCGGCAAGCCGCTGTGATTGTCGTGATCTGAAACATATAAAGCCCGTCTTGTACGGGCTTTATGCTTTTTACAGTGCCAAGCTTATGCAACTTTTTCCCAGGCCTGCGAATGGCCGGTTGGCAAGGATGCAAGGCATGAATCCCATACTCACCTCGTTCTTCACGCTGGCGCTGTCGGTTGCCTCGGCGATGACGCTCTGTGTGGGTCTCGCGCAGCCAGCGTTGGCAGCACAAAGCTTGCCGTTCAACGTTGTGCCGCCGTTCGTGCAACTGGCGCCGATCCCGCTCTCCAGCGCCGAGAAACAGTGGTTGCAGCAGCATGGGACGATCAGGGTCGGGGTTTCTCTGGCCGATCATGAGCCGATCGACATCACCAGTGATCGCAACCGCTATCAGGGCGTCAGCGCCGATTACCTCAGTTTGGTGGGCAGTCGCCTCGGCGTGTCCCTGCAGGTGCTCGGTTTCGCCCAACGCAGCGAAGCGGTGCAAGCGCTAAAGGACGGCGAGATCGACCTGCTGACCAGCGCCAATGCGTTCGAGCAGGCCATCGGCGGCCTGCAATTCTCCGCCGAATACATGCCCGACCGCGGCGTGGTCGTTCGGCGTGCCGGCAGTGTCGCGAATCCGACGCTGGCGGGTGAAAGGGTCGCCCTGATCGACGGTTACGCGGACGACAGCATGGTCCACCGGGTCTACCCGGACAGCCGGGTGGTCATTGCCCCGAGCCTGGGCAGTGGGTTGCAGGCGCTGCACCAGGGCGATGTGGATGCGCTGATCAGCAACGAGGTGATCGTACGTGCCTACAATGCATTGCGCCCTTATATCGCGCTGGAGATCGTTGGTCCGAGCGCCTTGCCACCGGTGGGATATACCTTCGCCAGCCGTATCAGCGACCCGCTGCTGGGGCAAATGGTCGAGCGCGCCCTGGGCAGCATCGACGACAGCCTGCGCCGGGAGATCCTCACCCGTTGGACGACCGGGCTGGGTTCCGAGATCGGTCATCACCGCGTACCGCTGGAGCCCAGCGAGCAAGCCTGGATCGACGCCCACCCGCAGGTTCGTGTGGTGGCGACGCAATACCCGCCGTATATCTACAAGGACCGTCAAGGCAGTTGGGTCGGGCTCAACAGCGAGGTACTGGCCACCCTGTCGCACATGACCGGCCTGGAGTTCGTCTTCGTACCGTCCAATTCCATGGCCCAGAGCCTGGACATGCTCAGGCATGGCCAGGCCGACATGAACACCACGTTGTCGGAAACCCCGGATCGCAAGAAATTCCTCAGCTTCAGCCATTCCTTCGGCGGGCAGGGCTGGGTGTTCATCCTGCGCGCCGAAGACCTCCCGGTCGGCAACTTCGACGAGCTGGCGGGCAAGACCCTGGCGCTGCCCGCCGAGCATGCGCTGGAAAGCGCCATTCGCATGGAATATCCGCAGATCAAGCTGCGCCTGGTGAGCACCTACGACAAGGCTCGTGAGCTGGTGGCCAATGGTGAGGCCGATGCCACCATCGACAGCGAAGTCGGCGCCTACCGTGCGGTGGGGCGTTATCCGCCGGGCGTTCTGAAGGTGGGTCGCAACGTCGATGGCCGATGGTCGCCGGACCGGTTTGCGGTGCGGGCCGATCAGCCCGAGCTGGTTTCCATCATCAACAAGGCGCTGGAAGCCTACCCGGTTGCCGAACTGCGTGCGGCGCGTCTGAAGTGGCTGGGCGCAGTGGTGCCGGCCGAGCCCATGTGGCAGCGCATAGCCACGTGGGTCTACTGGGCGCTGGCGGCGGCATTGGTGCTGGGCGCCGTATCGTTGATTTGGAGTGGCCGGCTGAAAGTGCAGATCCGCCAGCGCGAACAGGCCGAACAGGCGCTCAACGACCAGTTGGCCTTTCAGCGTGCCTTGCTGGACGGCATACCCAGCCCCATCTACGTGCGCGATCTGGAAGCGCGCATGCTGTCCTGCAACAAAAGCTACGAGCAATGCTTTGGCCTGACTCTGGATGAAGTGCGCGGTCGTACCCTGCCAGAGGTCAACCTGCTGGCGGGGAGCAAGGCGCAGCAGGTGCATCGGGACTATCTCAAGATGTTGGCCGACCAGCAGCCGGTCTTCGCCGACCGCCAGATCGAGATGGCAGGTCGCCAGGTTGACGCCTGGCAATGGATTGTTCCGTTCTACAATGCCGAAGGCCAGTTGCAGGGGTTGCTGGGTGGCTGGATCGACATCTCCGAGCGCAAGCGTCTCGAAGACCAATTGGTCGATGCCCGCTACATCGCCGAGCAGGCCAGCCAGGCCAAGAGTGCTTTCCTGGCAACCATGAGCCATGAAATCCGTACGCCGATGGCCGCGATCATAGGCTTGCTGGAACTCGAGCGCGAGCATCGCAGCCGGGATGGCCAGCCGATTTCCGAGGCACTGGACGTCGCCTGGCACTCGGCACAGGACCTGATTGCCCTGATCGGCGACAGCCTGGACCTGGCCAAGATCGAATCAGGCAGTCTGCAGTTGGCCGAGCAGGCCACCGAGCTGGTGCCCTTCTTCGAAGGGATGCTGGGATTGTTCTCTGCCCAGGCGTCGCGCAAGGGTGTGGCGCTCAAACTCCAGGTGGCCCCGGCGCTGCGCAGAGAGTTCTGGTTCGACCCCTTGCGCCTTCGCCAAGTGGTGCACAACTTGCTGAGCAACGCGCTGAAATTCACTCATCAGGGTAGCGTTGCGCTTACGGTGGAGGGGCAGGTGGCCGACAGCGGTCGCTGTACGCTGCACATCGTGGTCACCGACACCGGGGTGGGTATCAGCCCGGCGCAACAGGCGCGACTGTTCAAGCCTTTCGTTCAGGGCGGCGTGGATGTGTTGCAGGAGTCCACGGGCACCGGGCTCGGGCTGACCATCTGCCGGCAGTTGGTGGAACTCATGGGCGGCAGCATCGAGCTTTCCAGCGAGGAGGGCCGGGGGACCCGAGTGCACATCGTGCTTGAAGTCAGAAGCCATGGTGCCGAGGAGCGCCCGGTGCTGCAAACGTCCCAGCGACCCCTGACCCGTGCCTTGCAGGTACTGGTGGTCGACGACCTGTCGGCCAATCGGATGGTGCTTTGCCAACAGCTGGAGCTGCTGGGTCATCAGGTGCAGGAGGCCAGTGACGGCCTGGTGGCGCTGGAGCTGTGGAACAGCGGGGCGTTCGATCTGGTGTTCACGGACTGCAACATGCCGGGCATGAGTGGCTACGCGTTGTGCCAGGCCATCCGCGAGCATGAAGCCCAGACGGGTCAGGAGCGGGTAAGGCTGGTCGGTTGTACCGCCAATGCCATGGCCGATGAGCGGTTGCGTTGCGAAGAGGCGGGTATGGACGAATTGCTGGTCAAACCGGTTGCTCTGGACAAGCTGGCGCAGATCATTGCCAGCCTGCTGGAAGAGCCTGCGTTCGACATGGCGACCCTGCAACGGTTGACCCAGGCCAACGCGCCCATGATGCAGCGCATGCTCGACGAGCTGGCGCGCAACCTGCTGACCGAAGCCGGTGCCCTGAACAGTGCGCGGCAGGCGCAGGACTGGCAGCGCCTGGATGAGATCCTGCATCGACTCAAAGGCATTGCCAGCTTGATCGACGCCATGCCCCTGGCGCGAGCAACCGCCGGCGTTGCCGCCAGTTGCCGTGAGCGTTCCGTGACAAGCCTGAGCGCAAGTTGGCCTCACCTGGAAAGCGCCATTGCCCAGCTGCAATTGGCCATCACTCGCGCTGCCTAGGAAAATTCCTCAATCACTTTCAGACTCGTCCTATCGGCGATGCCTTGACCGGTCTCTACAGTGGCGTCCAACGCGCAGATTCGCCGCGTCCACTTGGAGAAATAGCTCATGCATTCCCTCAAAGTTCTGGTTCTGGAAGACAGTCCCTTCCAGTTGATGGCCATGCACCAGATGCTCAATGCTTGTGGCGTGTTCGACGTGTTGACGGCCGAAAGTGTCGATTCGGCGTGCCAGTCGCTGCATAAACGCGGCGCGGTGGACGTCGCCATCTGCGACCTGCACATGGACGGTCCCGATGGCCTGGAGCTGATCCGTCACCTGGCACTCAACGATCTGGCTCAGGCGTTGGTGGTGTGCAGCAGTGCCGCCCCCGAGGTAATCGCCGAAGCGGTACAACTGGCACGTGAGCAGAATGTGCCGGTACTGGGCGCGTTACCGAAGCCCGCGACCGCCAATGCCATTCACGAGCTATTGAGCGAATACCTGGAGCCCGCCGGCCCGGACGACCAGTTGCCCCTGGCTGAAGTTCGCGAAATCGGCAGCCTGGACGAGGCGGTGCCTGAGCATGTGCATGCTGTCTGCGCGGCATGGCAGGCCCGGCAGACCCGGCAGGCGCGCAAATAAGAGCCTTTGGTCCCGAAGTTTCAGTTCAGTCCCTGCTCTTGCAGATAAATGAACAGCGCCGCGTCATTGCTGATACCCAGCTTGCGCATGGCGCTGACTTTCTGCGCGCTGATGGTCTGTTTGCTGCGGTTGAGCCGCTGCGCGATTTCATTCACCGACAGACCATCGGCTAGTAGTCGCGTGATTTCCATCTCCCGAGGTGACAGGGCATCCTGACTCAACATGCGCGAGCGGTTCACTTCGCCGCTCTGCGCCAGAATCTGTTCCACCGATTGGGCAATATACGGCTTGTTACGCTTGAGTTGCGCAATCGCCAGGGGCAGTTCGCTGACGAGGCTCGCCTTACCCAATACGCCCGCCACCCCCAGGCCGAGGATCGAGCGCAGCAAGCCGGGATTGGTCAGCATTGTCACCACCAGCACGGGAAGTGTTGGCCAGTGGCGCCGTACGTACTCTATCAGCCTCAAGCCGTCGGCCTGCTCCTGCGAAGGCATCATGAAGTCTGTGATCAGCAAATCGCACGCTGTACTGTTCAGGCACCGGGTCAGTTCCTCGGGGGAGCTGGCCTCGGCGGCGACCCGCAGCCCTGGATCCTGTTCAAGCACTGCCCGCAGGCCGATGCGAAAGATCGGATGGTCGTCGGCGAGCACGATCCGCAACGGGTCTTTTCGAAAGTCGTTCAAAGCGCGCTCCGGCTGCTGGTATGTCAGGTGACGGATTCTTGCACAGCCGTTGTACGCCACCGACGGGTTTTGTAGTCCATTTCCACTGCGAGCGCCTTCGAGCTGCACAATCAGAAACGTCCTACAGTGATTCTGTCATCTTTCGTAGCCATTCTCGTAACAGGTCTGACATTCGTGGTTAGAACTTTTCTCGATCACCGCGGGTCATTGTCATGCACCTTTAGAATTTGAACAGTGAGTGGTGATGCGATGGAAACTATCAGCCTGTTGCTTAACGAAGCTCTGACGCCTTACCTCGTACACCTCGAAGGTCACGATAGCGCTGGCAACCGCCAATTGGTGGTGAGCACCGCGTCAGGGGCGCCGGTGTTGCAGCGCAGTGTCAACCAAAGCCAGTTCGAAGATCTGCGCTCGTTCACCGACGTGGTCGATGGGCTGCACCGGGATATCCTGGTTGCCGAAGGTCGGCTCGAGCCCTGCATGATCGCGGCCCTGCGCAGCGCTGCACAGGCACCGAGGTTCGCCGTTCCGAGCGTCTAAGCCGGGAACCTTGAGCGTGGCTTACGCTCTCATTCAGTAATGGCGGTGCGAATTCATTGTGCTCCGGTGTCTCTCGCCTGCCGTACATGGCTCAGATCGGGCCATGCTTGACCCCCTCAGGACTCCCCACCTGTGGGGGTTTCTTTTATGGAGCGCAGCTCAGCGTTGGCTGCTCAGTCCGGCATCTTTCCTGGA
Source organism: Pseudomonas sp. UBA4194 (assembly GCF_002379585.1). Taxonomy (GTDB): domain Bacteria; phylum Pseudomonadota; class Gammaproteobacteria; order Pseudomonadales; family Pseudomonadaceae; genus Aquipseudomonas. The sequence continues at coordinate 63,358 of NZ_DFUE01000025.1, read as the reverse complement.
GTTGAAGAACGCGGCTGACTCGCGCACATATTCCTTGCGGCTGACCGGGTCCAACCACTGGGCGTAATAGCCGATCAATTCGCCTGTGCGCAGCGTGCGCAGGCTTTCATTGATCTTCTCCAGCACCACTCTGCTGGCAGTGGTATCGGAGCAGCCCACGTAGATGTACTGATACTTCGCCGCGCCGGCGACGGGCAGATACTGCAGTTGCTCCGGATCCAGCCCTTCCTCCCGCGCGTGATACAGCGTCTCCGGCAAATACCCCAGCACAGCCTTGATACGCCCCAGTCTTTCCATGCGCAGCAGGCTTCCCACCGCGTTATTGCCATGATGCTGGAGGAGTTGGGCCTGCGGGGCATCGCCGACGATCTTGTCGATGACCGCGCCATAGCTGCGTTCGGCGACCATGCCCACGCGCGTGACACCGCTGGCGAGCAGGGCACGCAGATCGAGTGCACCGTCGGTGATGAAGGGTGAAAACAGCGGCTGGTCACGGCGCTGGATGACCACGCCATTGCTGATGGTATTCATGCTGGGTACCGAATACAGGATGGTCTTGGCCCGTTCGGCGGTCCAGAGCAGGGTAGGGTCGCAGGTCAGGCCCGGCTCATTGAGCATCTGCATGGCCCGGGCGCGGTTGACCTGCATCAGCACGTGATCGTATTCCGGCAAGGCGGCGGTCAACAGGGGCAGCATTCTGTCGACCGCGCCGCGGCCTTTGTCGGGGCCATTATTGATGGTCAGGGGTACCAGGTCGCGGACCAGCCATGTCACCGTTTCACGGGCGCTGCTCACGTTCGGCAATGTCAGGCACCCTACCGTCAACACAGGCAGTACCCATCTTTTCAGCCAGTCGGGTTTGCAGCACGAATCCATGGCGTTCCTTGCGCGACAGCGGGGGTCGGGTCGATCCGCGACGCGATGGGCCATCTTTATCACACGCGCTGCTGCGATCAAACACCCGATGGCACCCGCACCGGCGCTGGGCGTTCGTTGATCGCCGCCGCATGGGGTAGACTAGCGGCCTTTCAACATCCCAAGAAGCCCGCCCAATGGCCCAGCCATCAACGACTTACAAATTCGAATTGAACCTGACCGATCTCGATCGCAGCGTGTACGAAAGCGTCAAGCAAACCATCGCCCGCCATCCGTCGGAAACCGAGGAACGGATGACCGTGCGATTGCTTGCCTACGCGCTCTGGTACAGCGAGCAGCTGTCGTTTGGCCGGGGCTTGTCGGATGTGGACGAACCGGCGTTGTGGGAAAAAAGCCTGGATGACCGGGTATTGCACTGGATCGAGGTAGGCCAGCCCGACGTCGATCGGCTCACCTGGTGTTCGCGTCGCACCGAGCGTACCAGCCTGCTGGCCTATGGCAGCCTGCGGGTATGGCAAACCAAGGTGGTGGATGCGGTAAAGAATCTGAAGAACGTCAACATCGCCGCCGTCCCTCAGGAGGTGCTGGAAACCTTGGCCAAGGACATGCCGCGCGTGATCAAGTGGGACGTCATGATCAGCGAAGGCACGGTGTTCGTCACCGATGATCGCGGTCAACACGAAGTCCAGTTGGAATGGCTGATGGGCGAGCGTTGAGCCACCTGTTTTCCTTTCATTTCTACCTATAGAGAAGCCTGCACAGCCCCATGCGCATCGAACCCCGCACCTTGCCCGATACCCTGCCGTTTCTCGGTGAAATGCCCGCTCTCCTGACCCGCCTGTACGCGGCGCGTGGCGTGCAGAGCGCCGAGGAACTGGACAAGGGTCTGGCCCGACTGATCCCCTACCAGCGGCTCAAGGGAATCGACGCCGCGGTGACCTTGCTGGTCAAGGCCATCGAAACCCGCCAGCGCATTCTGGTGGTCGGCGACTTCGATGCGGACGGTGCCACGGCCAGTACGGTCGGCGTATTGGGGTTGCGGCTGCTGGGCGCTGCTCACGTCGATTACCTGGTGCCCAACCGCTTCGAGTACGGCTATGGCCTGACGCCGGAGATCGTTGCCGTGGCGCTGCAGCGCGAGCCGCAGTTGCTGGTCACTGTGGACAACGGCATTTCCAGTGTCGAAGGGGTCGCAGCGGCCAAGGCGGCCGGGCTCGATGTGCTGGTGACCGACCACCACTTGCCCGGCCATGAGTTGCCCGCGGCCGATGCCATCGTCAATCCCAACCAGCCGGGCTGTGAGTTTCCCAGCAAAGCCCTGGCCGGGGTTGGGGTGATCTTCTATGTGCTGATGGCCCTGCGCGCGCGTCTGCGTGAAATGGGTTGGTATGCCGACCGGCCGCAGCCCAACATCGGCGAGCTTCTGGATCTGGTGGCATTGGGCAGTGTCGCCGACGTGGTGCCGCTGGACGCCAACAACCGTATCCTGGTGCATCAGGGCCTGGAGCGTATCCGTGCCGGGCGTGCGCGGCCTGGTATCAAGGCGATCCTGGAAGTGGCGCGCCGCGAAGCCGCTCGCCTCACGTCCACGGACCTGGGCTTCATCCTCGGCCCTCGGCTCAATGCCGCCGGGCGTCTGGACGACATGAGCCTGGGCATCGAATGTCTGCTCAGCGACGACATGGCGGCGGCTCAGGCCATGGCCGCTGAGCTCGATGCACTGAATCAGGATCGCAAGTCCATCGAGCAGGGCATGCAGCGCGAAGCCCTGGCGCAGCTCAAGGACCTGCCCGTGGAATCCATGCCGTTCGGCCTGTGTCTGTTCGATGCCGACTGGCACCAGGGTGTGATCGGCATTCTGGCGTCGCGCCTGAAGGAACGTTATCACCGGCCCACCATTGCCTTCGCCGATGCCGGTGATGGGCTGCTCAAGGGCTCGGCGCGCTCGGTGCCCGGTTTCCACATTCGCGATGCGCTCGATGCCGTTGCGGCGGGCAACCCGCAGTTGATCAGCAAGTTCGGCGGCCACGCCATGGCGGCAGGGTTGACGTTGCCCGAGGCGAATTTCGCGCCGTTCTGCGAGGCATTCGATGCTCAGGTGCGTAGCCAGCTGTGCGAGGAAGATCTGACCGGCAGGTTGCTGTCCGACGGCAGCCTGGCCGCTGAAGAGTTTCACCTGGAACTGGCGCGCGCATTGCGCAATGCCGGGCCTTGGGGGCAGCACTTCCCCGAGCCGTTGTTTCATGGTGTTTTTCAGTTGGTCGAACAGCGGGTGGTCGGGGAGCGGCACCTCAAAGTGGTGCTCAAGACCGAATGCGGCAGCGTGAGCCTGGATGGCATTGCGTTCGGCATCGATCGGGAGGTGTGGCCCAACCCTACGGTGCGTTGGGTGCAACTGGCGTACAAGCTGGACCTCAATGAGTTTCGTGGGCGTGAGACCGTGCAGTTGATGATCGCGCACATCGAGGCGCGCTGAGCTGCACCGGTTGGAACGGGTGGGGCAGGGGATTGTCGACTAATCTCTGGTGAGTCGTATGTGTCCGTTGTGGATGTGTGCGAGGGCGTGACGCGGCTTACGCCGCTGCTACGGGTTTGTCGTATTGATGGGGCGGGCTTGACGCGGCTTACGCCGCTGCTACGGGTTTGTCGTATTGATGGGGCGGGCTTGACGCGGCTTACGCCGCTGCTACGGGTCTGTCGTATTGATGGGGCGGGCTTGACGCGGCTTACGCCGCTGCTACGGGTTTGTCATATTGATGTGGCGTCCGCCAGCACCAACTTATCCACTGCCAACCGAGGTGCTCAATGAGTCTGCTGCTCGAACCCTACACCCTGCGTCAACTGACCTTGCGCAATCGCATCGCGGTGTCGCCGATGTGCCAATACTCCAGCGTCGACGGTCTGGCCAACGACTGGCATCTGGTACACCTGGGCAGTCGCGCCAGTGGTGGTGCCGGTCTGGTGTTCACCGAGGCCACGGCAGTCACCGCCGAGGGTCGCATCACCCCTGAAGATCTTGGCCTGTGGAACGATGAGCAGATCGAGCCGCTGCAGCGCATCACCCGTTTCATCACCTCGCAAGGCGCCGTGCCGGGTATTCAGCTGGCCCACGCCGGTCGCAAGGCCAGCACCTGGCGGCCGTGGCTGGGCAAGCATGGCAGCATTGCAGTCAACGAGGGCGGCTGGGTTCCGGTAGGCCCTTCCAGAATCGCCTTCGACCCGCAGCACACTGCACCTGTGGCGCTGGACGAAGCCGGCATCAAAGCCATCATTCAGGCCTTCGTCGATTCGGCCAAACGTGCCTTGACCGCCAACTTCAAGGTGGTGGAAGTGCATGCGGCCCATGGCTACCTGCTGCATCAGTTCCTGTCTCCGATCAGCAACCAGCGTCAGGACCAGTACGGCGGTAGCTTCGACAACCGCATCCGTCTGACCCTTGAGGTCACCCAGGCGATTCGCGAGGTCTGGCCAGAAGAGTTGCCTGTATTCGTGCGCGTGTCGGCCACTGATTGGGTTGAAGATGGCTGGAACCCGGACGAGACGGTGGAGTTGGCCAAGCGCCTGAAAGGCTTGGGCGTGGATCTGATCGATGTGTCGTCGGGCGGCACCTCGGCCAATGCCGAGATTCCAACTGGCCCTGGCTACCAGACACGGTTCGCCGAACGCGTGCGCAAGGAGTCGGACATTGCCACAGGCACCGTGGGGATGATTACCGATCCAGCCCAGGCCGAACATATCCTGCGTACCTGTCAGGCCGATATCATTCTGTTGGCGCGAGAACTGTTGCGTGACCCGTACTGGCCACTGCATGCCGATGATGATCTGGGTGGACGCAAAGCCACGTGGCCGGCGCAGTACCAGCGTGCGACCCATCGGGATCAGCCGATTCTGGAATCCGATCTGCGGGATTGATCGGCTGCTGGCTTCATCGCGGGTAGAACCCGCTCCCACAGAGGAACTCGGATGAACTGAAAATCCCCCGGTTGGCCGGGGGATTTGATCTACTCAGCTGATCCTATGTGGGAGCGGGTTCTACCCGCGATGAGGCCCACACTGACACCCCACCATCAAACGTACTTGCGCCTCTCCGGCGCTGGCGGGAAGTACTGGTACAGCCAGGTCTCGCTGAGGGTACGCCCCTGGGTCTTGATGAACAGGCGCATGTCCACCGGATCGACGCTGTCGCTGGTCGGGTACGAGTCGAACAGCACGCGAAAACCCTTGATGTCCGGCAGTTCCAGCACCTGGAAGTCCTGTACCTTGCCGCCGGATGCGGTGATCACCGGTTCGATCGGTGTCTTCAGGGTTTCGAGACCGCCGCCGGCAAAGTCCACGGCGAAGCGCCGTGCCCAGACGTCCGGGTAATGCTCGCCCGGCGCCCAGCCTTCGGTAAAGCCACCCATGCCCGAGCGGGTCGCCGCAACCCGAGCCAAGGGTGTGCCCACCGGCGCCAGGGCGCTCCAGTACAGCTTGTAGCCAAAGTTCAGGTAATCACCCGCTTTGACAGGCTTCTTCGGCGTCCAGAAAGCCACGATGTTATCCATGGTCTCGCCCGTGGTGGGCAGCTCCACCAGATCCACCGACCCCTCGCCCCATTGAGTGGTCGGCTCGACCCAAAGGCTTGGGCGCTTGTGGTACCAGTCCACGGTGTCCTGGTAGTTGGCGAAGTTGTGGTCGGTCTGGATCAGCCCGAAGCCCTTGGGGTTGTTGTCGGCAAAGGCGTTGAAGCGGACCCGGTCCGGGTTGTTCAGGGGGCGGCAGATCCACTCGCCATTGCCGCGCCACATGGCCAGGCGATCGGAATCGTGAATCTGCGGATGAATGGTGTCGCACATGCGGCGTTCGTGTTGCCGCAACTGAACATACTGGTCATCGGCGAAATGCCCAGTTGCTCGATGTCCTTGCGCGCATTGACGTGAGCATCGATGTCCATCACCACGCGCTCGGCCTGACAGTCGATGTCGAAGCGGTAGGCACCGGTTGCACTGGGCGAATCCAGCAGCGCATAGACCACAAAGCGGGTGCTGTCCTTGCTCGGCGTCTCGAACCAGAACTTGGTGAAGTCGGGGAACTCTTCCTGTTGATGGGCATAGGTATCGATGGCCAGACCACGTGCCGAGAGCCCGTATTGGCCGGTCCCATCGACCGCGCGGAAATAGCTGGCGCCCAGGAACGAGACGATGTCGTGTCGATCGATTTCCGGGGCCTTGAACAGCTTGAAGCCAGCGAAGCCCAGGTCACCCTTGAGCTGGGACTTGTCCACCGTGGTGTTCTTGTAGTCGAACAGCGGCGGGTGGAAATGCACCTCGCGAGCCTGGCTCTTGGCCGCGTCTACACTGTACATGCGTACGGGGGTGCGGAAGCCCATGCCGACATGGAAGAACTGCACGTCCAGCTGACCTTTCAGATCGTTCCACAGGGAGTGGTTGGCATCGTACTGGATGGCGTTGAACTGTTGCGGGGTCATGGTCGCCAAGGTGGGCGGCAGGGTTTGCTTGTTGCTCACATACGCTTGCCCGGCCAGGGTTTTGGCCTGGGCCTTGAGCATGTCGAAACTGAAGGGCTCGACGTCGCCGTCGGCGGTAGCTGCAAAGGCCTGGGCAGCGAACAGCCCGGTGCCGGACAAGCCGGTGTAAGCCGCAAGGGCCATCGACGCTTTCAGAAGGTTCCTGCGGTGCATAGATAACCCGTTCTGGATGAAACCCGGCCACTCCCAGCGGCTGTAAGGGTTCAAGTAGGTAGGCTTGGCCATGCCTTGGCCAAACGCATCGAACTTTACACAGATACTCGAATGGGCGATGGGTTCGCAAACATCTGTAAAAAAATAATCAGCGGATGGCCAGGTGCGCAACATCTGGAAGCACATCCCTGCTCCGGGCTCGCAACCGAATGCTCGTACTCTCGTCTAAACCGTTACCTACTCAATGAGGCCCATTTCGATGAACACTCGCGGTTTGCTCGACCAATTGTTCAAATCCGGCCAGGAACTGCTGAAGAATAAAAGCGGCGGTGGCCAATCGCCGTTGGGTGGCGCAGGCGGTGCCCTCGGCGGGTTGTTGTCCGGTGGCAAAGGCGGGGCGGCAGGGGCGCTTGGCGGCCTGCTGTCGGGCGGTAAGGGGGCGATGGCCGGTGGTGCCATGGGCCTGCTGCTGGGCAACAAAAGTGCGCGCAAGTACGGCGGCAAGGCACTGGCCTACGGCGGCCTTGCGGCCTTGGGCGTGATTGCCTACAAAGCCTATGGCAACTGGCAGGCGCAGCAGCAGAATGCCCCGCAAGGCGAACCGCAGACGATTGACCGCTTGCCGCCGCAGCAGGTCGAGGAACACAGCCAGGGGATTCTCAGGGCGTTGGTTGCCGCGGCCAAGGCCGACGGCCATGTCGATGCGCGCGAACGTGAGTTGATCGAGGGTGAGTTTTCACGGCTCGATTCCGATACCGAACTGCAGCAGTGGCTGCACAGCGAGCTGAACAAGCCGCTGGATCCGGCCGACGTCGCGCGTGCGGCGAAGACGCCCGAGATGGCCGCCGAAATGTACATCGCCAGCGTGATGCTGGTGGACGAAGAGCATTTCATGGAGCGTGCGTATCTGGACGAGCTGGCCAAACAGTTGTCGCTCGAACCGGGTTTGAAAGCGGAGCTGGAGAAGCAAGTACGCGAGGCGAATCTGGCAGCGGTGTAGGGCCCACCCGTGATGGCGGCAGGCCCGACGCCTTCGCGGCTTCACGCCGCTCCTACAAACACCCCATCCCCCCTGTAGGAGCGGCGTCCAGCCGCGAAGACGCC
>NZ_DFUE01000025.1:30794-55607 GCF_002379585.1 Pseudomonas sp. UBA4194 | reverse complement strand
CTGCCCCCCCCCCTGTAGGAGCGGCGTCCAGCCGCGAAGACGCCCGCCCCAACACCACAAACGCCACGCCCCACCCCTGTAGGAGCGGCGTCCAGCCGCGAAGGCGTCCGAACCGACACCGCCCATTCCCCGCCCGACACGCTCGTCGCCAATAGTGGCACTTTGGTCTGCAAGCCTCTGGTAATACCCTTATAGATGATGGAAAGTACGCCACTAGCGCGAAATCGCCTGAGGTATGGCTATACTCAGGCGATTTTTCGTTTGTAGCCGTACGTTTTCTCCGAGGGTTGACTGTGAAGAACTGGTCCTTGCGCCATCGCATTCTGGCGAGTTTTGCCGTTGTTATTGCAATCATGTCGTTGATGGTGATCGTGTCATACTCACGTTTGCAGACCATCGAGACCAACGAAGCCAAAGTTCGTACCGACAGCATCCCCGGCGTCGTCTTCAGCTCCATGATCCGCAGCGCGTGGGTCGACAGCTACGTCTATACCCAGCAACTGGTCGGGCTGAGCTATCAGCGCGAGTTGATCACCGCCGACGAGGACCAGTACAAAAGCTTCGCCGAGCGCTTGAACCAGCAAATGGCCAACTACAAAGGCACAGTGCAGGACCCCGCCGACCAGGCCGCTTTCGAAGAATTCGGACGTATGCGAGTGACCTACGAGAAGGCACTTTCCGACGTTCTGGAAGCCTATCGCCTACGCAAGTTCAGCGAAGCACAGCAGCTGTCGATCGACGAGATGACCCCGGCCTGGGTCGCGGGCCGCAAACAGCTCAACGCGCTGATCGACCGCAATCGCGAGTCTTCGGAACATGCTACTTCGGCTATCGAGGCCTCGGTGAACTCGGCCAAGGTCAGCCTGATCATTTCACTGTTGGTGGCGATCATTGCTGCCGGCGTCTGTGGATTGCTGTTGCTGCGCACCATCGTCACCCCCATGCAGAAAATCGTCCGCATTCTGGAAACCATGCGCACTGGCGACCTCAGCAGCCGCCTGAACCTGGCGCGCAAGGACGAGTTCAACGAAGTGGAAATGGGCTTCAACGACATGATGACCGAGTTGACCGCCCTGGTGTCCCAGGCCCAGCGATCCTCGGTTCAGGTCACCACTTCCGTGACCGAAATTGCCGCCACGTCCAAACAGCAACAGGCCACCGCCACCGAGACTGCCGCCACCACCACGGAAATCGGCGCCACCTCCCGCGAGATCGCCGCCACGTCCCGTGATCTGGTACGCACCATGGGCGAGGTGACCTCTGCCGCCGACCAGGCTTCGTCCCTGGCGGGCTCCGGCCAGCAAGGTCTGGCACGCATGGAAGACACCATGCACCAGGTGATGGGCGCTGCCGAACTGGTCAACGCCAAGCTGGCGATCCTCAACGAGAAGGCTGGCAACATCAACCAGGTGGTGGTGACCATCGTCAAGGTCGCCGATCAGACCAACCTGCTGTCGCTCAACGCTGCCATCGAAGCGGAAAAGGCCGGCGAATATGGCCGTGGCTTTGCCGTGGTCGCCACCGAAGTCCGTCGCCTGGCCGACCAGACGGCCGTCGCCACCTACGACATCGAGCAGATGGTCCGCGAGATCCAGTCCGCCGTTTCGGCCGGGGTCATGGGCATGGACAAGTTTTCCGAAGAAGTGCGCCGCGGCATGTTCGAAGTGCAGCAGGTGGGCGATCAGCTGTCGCAGATCATTGGCCAGGTGCAGGCCCTGGCACCGCGTGTGCTGATGGTCAACGAGGGCATGCAGGCCCAGGCCACCGGCGCCGAGCAGATCAATCATGCTCTGGCGCAATTGGGTGATGCCAGCAGCCAGACCGTTGAGTCGCTGCGTCAGGCCAGCTTCGCCATCGACGAATTGAGCCAGGTAGCCACCGGGCTGCGTGGCGGCGTGTCACGTTTCAAAGTCTGATGAGCGAGCCATCCGCCGCCGTGCGCAGCAAGCTGTTCCTGATCTTCCGCATTGGCCAGGAACGCTTCGCGCTGGACGCCACCGAGGTCGGGGAAGTGTTGCCGCTGCTGCCGCTCAAGCCCATCGCGCGCGCGCCCGACTGGGTAGCCGGGGTGTTCGCGCACCGCGGCAAGGTGGTGCCGGTGATCGACGTCAGTGCCCTGACCTTCGGTAGCGCCGCTGGCCGCCGTACCAGCACGCGCCTGGTGCTGGTGCACTACCGCCACGACGCCGCGGGTAGCGATCTGCGCCTGGGCCTCATCGTCGAGTACGCCAGTGAAACCCTGCGTTGCGATCCCGAGCGATTTCAGCCCTATGGTTTGCACAATCGGCACGCGCCCTATCTCGGGCCGGTGCTGGAAGACAGCCAGGGCCTTTTGCAGTGGTTGCGGGTCCAGGACCTGCTCGACGATTCCGTCCGCGAACTGCTGTTCGCGCCGGCCTTGGCTGCGGTTCTGGAGCAGGCGCCATGATGGACAACGAGCAGCGTTTCATTCGCTTTTTGCGCGACCGTATCGGTCTGGATGTCGCCTCGGTGGGGGCGGCCTTGATCGAGCGCGCCGTGGCGCAGCGTGTCCAGACTGCCTGCGCGGTCGATCTGGACGCCTATTGGACGCTCTTGCAAGGCAGCGCCGCCGAGCAGCAAGGGTTGATCGAGGCGGTGATCGTCCCTGAAACCTGGTTCATGCGTTACCCCGAATCTTTTGCCGCCCTGTGTTCAGTGGCGAAGGCGCGACTGGCTCACCATCAAGGCCGCACCCTGCGAATCCTCAGCCTGCCATGCTCCACCGGCGAGGAGCCCTATTCCATCGCCATGGCCTTGCTCGACGCCGGGCTGGCACCGGAGCAATTCAGCGTCGACGGTGTGGACGTCAGCCCGCTGTCAGTCGAGAAGGCGCGGCGCGGCGTTTACGGACGCAACTCGTTCCGGGGTGCATCGCTGGCGTTCCGCGACCGCCACTTCACCTCGACACTGGACGGCTACTTGCTCAACGCCGATGTCCGCGAGCAGGTGCGTATGCAGGTGGGCAACGTGCTGGACCCTATGCTGCTGCGCGGCGAGGCGCCCTATGATTTCGTGTTCTGCCGCAACCTGCTGATCTACTTCGACCTGCCGACCCAGCAGCAGGCCTTCGAGGCCCTGAAAAAATGGGTGCAGCAGGACGGTGCGCTGTTCATCGGCCCCGCGGAAGGCAGCCTGCTTGCGCGCATGGGCATGCGTCCGATCGGGATTGCCCAGTCGTTTGCGTTCGTGCGCGAAACCGATAAACCGCCAGCCCCGGTAGCGCCGGTGGCGACGCGCCTGCAGAGCCCGGTGCGCTTGCTGCCGCAAAATCAGCCGCCACTGCCGCGCACGCCGCGTCCGACGGCGCCGGTCGCAACGTTGGGCAAACCCGAGTCACAGACCACACAAAGTGATTCCGCCAGCCTGCTGGCGCAGATCGCCAGCCTGGCCAATGAGGGTAAAAGCGCCGAAGCCCAGGCGGCCTGCGAAGCCTTCCTGCGCAGTCACGGGCCCGATCCACAAGTCTTCTATTGGTTGGGTTTGCTCAGCGATGTCGGGGGGCAGGCGCTTCAGGCCCAGGGGTATTACCGCAAGGCGCTGTACCTGGATCCTCAGCACGCCGAAGCGCTGGCGCACCTGGCCATGTTGCTGGCAGCGCAGGGTGACGTTGCCGGCGCCCGCCGTCTGCAGGAACGCGCCGCGCGCAGTGATCGCCCGGCCGGCCGGGAGCATAGCCGATGATCGGCCTGGACCTGATCCATGCCGACGCCCAGCAGATCGATGACTGCTGGAACCGTATCGGTATTCACGGCGACAAATCCTGCCCACTGCTGGCCGAACACGTGCACTGCCGCAACTGCTCGGTCTACGCGGCGGCGGCCATGCGCCTGCTCGATCGCTATTCGCTGGACCGCGAACATGCCGAGATCGAATACAACGAAGTGCTCGGCCAGGTGCAGAGCCGCTCGCTGCTGCTGTTTCGTCTGGCTGATGAGTGGCTGGCCCTGGCCACCCGCTGCCTGGTGGAAGTGGCGCCGACCCAGCCTGTGCACTCCTTGCCGCATCAACGCTCCCGGGCACTTCGCGGCGTTGCCAATGTGCGCGGTGCGCTGGTGCCTTGCCTGGCTTTGGAAGAACTGCTGGGCATCGATAGCCAAGGGGCGTCCTTCGCGAGTCAGGGCCGAGTGATGCCGCGGATGCTGATCATCGCCATCGAAGGCGGGTCGGTCGTGGTGCCGGTGGAAGAGGTCGATGGCATTCACCGTATCGAGTCGAGCCTGCTCGAGCAGGCCTCCACCGCCGCAAGCCAGGCCGGCGCCCGCTTTACCCGCGGCGTACTGCCGTTCAAAGGGCGCAGTGTGCGCTTGCTGGACGAGGAACAATTGTTGACCGCCATGACGCGGAGCCTCACATGACCCCCGAACAGATGCGCGACGCTTCATTGCTCGAACTGTTCAGCCTGGAGGCCGAGGCGCAGACCCAGGTGCTGAGCACCGGCCTGTTGGCGCTGGAGCGCAACCCAACCGAGGCCGACCAGTTGGAGGCGTGCATGCGTGCGGCGCACTCGCTCAAGGGCGCGGCGCGAATCGTCGGCCTCGATGCGGGGGTGCGGGTCGCCCATGTGATGGAGGATTGCCTGGTGGGTGCGCAGGAGCGCCGGCTGTACCTGATGCCTGAGCATATCGATGCCCTGCTGTTGGGCACCGACTTGCTGATGCGCATCGGCACACCAGGCGACGGTGCGCCTGGCGATGCCGACATCGATCGATTCGTGGCGCAGATGGCGGCGGTGATGGACCCGCTGGCCGCTGCAGCCAAGGCGGTGTCCGCGCCGCCAGCGCCCGTAGTGGCCGAACCGCCCATCGTCGTCGCACCCGAGCCCGAACCGGCGCCGGCCAGTCCGGCGCCGGTCGCAGAGTCGGACCTGGCCGCCCCCAGCAAGACACGCCGGGTCAGCGACACCGGCGAGCGGGTGCTGCGGGTGACGGCCGAGCGGCTGAACAGCCTGCTGGACCTCTCCAGTAAATCGCTGGTGGAAACTCAACGCATCAAACCCTACCTGGCCACCATGCAGCGCCTCAAGCGTGTCCAGGCACAAAGCATTCGTGCTCTGGACAGCCTCAAGGAACAGCTGGACGTCGGCGGCCTGAGCAGCGAGGTGCGCGAGGCGCTGGCCCACGCTCAGGCACTGTTGAGCCAGACGCAACAGATGCTGGTGCAGCAGACCACGGAGCTGGACGAGTTCGGCTGGCAGGCGGGGCAGCGTGCGCAACTGCTTTACGACACCGCGTTGGCCTGTCGCATGCGGCCCTTTGCCGATGTGCTGGGCGGCCAGGAGCGGATGGTGCGGGATCTGGGCCGGTCTCTGGGCAAGCAGGTGCGCCTGGAGATCGAAGGCGACAAGACCCAGGTTGATCGCGATGTGCTGGAAAAGCTCGAAGCGCCGCTGACCCACCTGCTGCGCAATGCGGTGGACCACGGTATCGAGTCGCCCGAACAGCGCCTGCTGGCGGGTAAGCCGGCAGAAGGTCGAGTGCTGCTGCGTGCCTCCCACCAGGCGGGTCTGCTGGTGCTGGAACTGAGTGACGATGGCGGTGGCGTCGATCTGGATGCCCTGCGCCGGACCATCGTTCAGCGTGGTCTGTCGGCTGCCGACACCGCTGCGCAACTGAGCGAAGAAGAGCTGCTCAGTTTCCTCTTCCTGCCCGGTTTCAGCATGCGCGATACGGTCACCGAGGTGTCCGGGCGCGGTGTGGGGCTGGACGCGGTGCTGCACCTGATACGGCAACTGCGCGGTTCGGTGGACCTGTATCAGACGGCAGGGCAGGGCAGCCGCTTCCATATCGAGGTGCCCCTGACCCTGTCGGTGGTGCGCAGCCTGGCGGTGGAGGTGGGAGGTGAGGCCTATGCGTTCCCGCTGGCGCACATCGAGCACACCATGGACCTGCCCGCCGAAGCTATCGTCCAGCTCGAAGGGCGTCAGCATTTCTGGTTTCAGGATCGCCATGTCGGCCTGGTCGCCGCCCACCAGTTGCTGCAGCGCCCGGCCAGCCAGGGCAGCGAGGCGGCGCTCAAGGTGGTGGTCATCCGCGAGCGCGACGCCATGTACGGTGTGGCCGTGGAACGCTTCATCGGCGAACGGACCCTGGTGGTGCTGCCGCTCGACGCCCGGCTGGGGAAGGTCCAGGACATCTCTGCCGGGGCCTTGCTCGACGATGGCTCGGTGGTGCTCATCATCGACGTCGAAGACATGTTCCGTTCGGTCGAGAAGCTGCTCAATACCGGGCGCCTGGAGCGTATCGACAAACGCAACCGGCAGGCCGAAGTGGCCCGCAAGCGGGTGCTGGTGGTGGATGATTCGCTGACCGTGCGCGAGCTGCAACGCAAGCTGCTGAGTAATCGTGGCTACGATGTGGCGGTCGCGGTGGACGGCATGGACGGCTGGAATGCCCTGCGCAGCGAAAGCTTCGACCTGCTGATCACCGATATCGACATGCCGCGCATGGACGGTATCGAACTGGTCACACTGCTGCGCCGCGACAGTCGCCTGCAGTCGTTGCCGGTGATGGTGGTGTCCTACAAGGACCGTGAAGAAGATCGACGGCGTGGACTTGATGCAGGCGCCGACTATTATCTAGCCAAGGCCAGTTTCCACGACGACGCCCTGCTCGATGCGGTGGTGGAGTTGATCGGAGGAGCTCAGGGATGAAGATCGCAATCGTCAACGACATGCCCATGGCAGTGGAAGCGCTGCGCCGTGCGCTGGCCTTCGAGCCTGCACATGAAGTGGTGTGGGTGGCGAGCAATGGCCGCGAAGCGGTCCAGTCCTGTCTCGAACTGACCCCCGACCTGATCCTGATGGACCTGATCATGCCGATCATGGACGGCGTCGAAGCCACCCGGCAGATCATGGCCAGCACCCCGTGCGCCATTGTCATCGTCACCGTCGACCGCCATCAGAACGTGCATCGCGTGTTCGAGGCCATGGGCCATGGTGCACTCGACGTGGTCGATACCCCGGCGCTGGGCGCCGGTGATCCCAGGGAAGCCGCCGCGCCGCTGCTGCGCAAGATTCTCAACATCGGCTGGCTGATCGGCCAGCGTGGTACGCCGATGCGCAACGTGGCGCCTGCCACCCGCGAAGCCAGCAAACGCCAGAAACTCATCGCCATCGGCTCGTCCGCCGGTGGGCCGGCGGCGCTGGAAATCCTTCTCAAAGGGCTGCCTCGCGGCTTCGAACCGGCCATCGTGCTGGTGCAGCATGTGGATCAGGTGTTTGCCGCCGGTATGGCCGAATGGCTCAGCAGTGCCTCAGGGCTGTCGGTACGCCTCGCCCGAGACGGTGAAACGCCGCAAAGTGGCACGGTGCTACTTGCCGGCACCAATCATCATATTCGGCTGCTGAAAAATGGTACCTTAGCCTACACGGCAGAGCCGGTGAACGAGATCTACCGGCCCTCGATCGATGTTTTCTTTGAAAGCGTCGCGCAATTCTGGTCAGGTGACGCGGTAGGCGTCCTGCTGACCGGTATGGGTCGCGACGGTGCACAAGGGTTGAAGCTGATGCGCCAGCAAGGGTATCTGACCATCGCCCAAGACCAGCAGACCAGTGCTGTATATGGAATGCCCAAGGCGGCTGCGGCCATCGATGCAGCTGTAGAAATTCGTCCGCTGGAGCGGATTGCACCCCGACTGATGGACGTATTTTCACAATGAACTTGAGCGACCGCGTAGGCAGTATCCAGGTGACAGCGCATGATTGATTTGCAGATCGAAGCATTCAAATCCACTGACGATAACAAGTCGATGGTCCTTCTGGTCGACGACCAGGCCATGATCGGCGAGGCCATCCGCCGCAGTCTGAGCGACGAAGCGAATATCGACTTTCACTTCTGCGCCGATCCCCAGCAGGCGATCAACCAGGCCATGCGGATCAAGCCCACGGTGATCCTGCAGGACTTGATCATGCCGGGTCTGGACGGCTTGTCGCTGGTGCGCGAATACCGCAATCACCCGTCGACTCAAGACATCCCGATCATCGTCCTGTCGACCAAGGAAGATCCGCTGATCAAGAGCGCCGCCTTCGCTGCCGGTGCCAACGATTACCTGGTCAAGCTGCCCGACACCATCGAGCTGGTGGCGCGCATTCGCTATCACTCCAAGTCCTACCTGACCCTGCTGCAGCGCGACGAGGCCTACCGCGCACTGCGCGTGAGCCAGCAGCAGTTGCTGGACACCAACCTGGTGCTGCAGCGGCTGATGAACTCCGATGGCCTGACCGCGTTGTCCAACCGCCGCCATTTCGATGAGTACCTGGAGCTGGAATGGCGCCGCGCGATGCGCGACAAGACCCAGCTGTCGCTGCTGATGATCGATGTCGACTACTTCAAGTCGTACAACGACAACTTCGGTCACCTGGCCGGTGACGAGGCCCTGCGCCGCGTTGCCGATGCCATCCGCAACTCCAGCAGCCGCTCCAGCGACCTGCCGGCGCGCTACGGTGGCGAAGAGTTCGCCCTGGTATTGCCCGGCACCTCCCCCGGCGGTGCGCGACTGGTCGCCGAAAAGCTGCGCCAGACCATTGCCGGGCTGAACATCCCGCATATCGCTCCGCAGGCCGATGCCAGCCTGACCGTGAGCATCGGCCTGTCCACCATGACCCCGGTGCAGGGCACCCACTGCCGCGAATTGATCTCGGCGGCGGACAAGGGTCTGTACACCGCCAAGCACAATGGACGCAATCAGGTGGTGGTGGGGGATCAGGGCTAAGGTTGCAAGACCTGTGGCGGGGTGGCGGTCCCGCCACAAAAATTCCATTTACGCCCCGCCCGGCGGGCTGCCGACAAGGGCAGGGTGGGTTATACTCTTCGGCTTTTGAAACGCTACGCACGAGAGCTGCCCGCCATGGAAATCAACCCGATCCTTAACAGCATCAAGGACCTGTCCGAGCGCTCCGAATCTATTCGGGGGTATCTTTGACTACGATCACAAGAATGACCGTCTGATCGAAGTCAACCGCGAGCTCGAAGATCCCGCTGTCTGGAACAACCCTTCCTACGCCCAGGAGCTGGGCCGTGAGCGCGCCCTGTTGGCGCAGATCGTCGAGACCCTGGACGAAATGTCCGGCGGTCTGGCCGATGCCAAGGACCTGCTGCAAATGGCCGCCGAGGAAGAAGACCAGGGCGCCGTCGACGACGTCGCCACTGAAGTCGAGCGCCTGCGCGCCCAGCTCGAGAAGCTGGAGTTCCGCCGCATGTTCAGCGGCGAAATGGACGCCAACAACGCCTACCTGGACATTCAGGCCGGGTCCGGCGGCACCGAGGCCCAGGACTGGGCCAACATCCTGCTGCGCATGTACCTGCGCTGGGCCGACAAGCGCGGCTTCGACACCACCATCATGGAACTGTCGGCCGGTGAAGTGGCGGGCATCAAGGGCGCCACCCTGCACATCAAGGGTGAGTACGCCTTCGGCTGGTTGCGCACCGAGATCGGCGTGCACCGCCTGGTGCGCAAGAGCCCGTTCGACTCCGGCAACCGTCGCCACACCTCGTTCTCGGCAGTGTTCGTGTCCCCGGAAATCGATGACAACATCGAGATCGACATCAACCCGGCAGACCTGCGCATCGATACCTACCGCTCCTCCGGCGCGGGTGGTCAGCACGTCAACACCACCGACTCGGCGGTGCGTATCACCCACGTGCCGACCAATACCGTGGTCAGTTGCCAGAACGAACGTTCGCAGCACGCCAACAAAGACACCGCGATGAAGATGCTCCGCGCACGCCTGTACGAACAGGAAGTGCAGAAGCGCAACGCCGCCTCCCAGGCCATGGAAGACAGCAAGTCGGACATCGGCTGGGGACACCAGATTCGCTCCTATGTGCTCGATGCCTCGCGGATCAAGGATCTGCGCACTAACATCGAACGCAGCGACTGCGACAAGGTGCTCGACGGCGACATCGACGAATACCTCGAAGCCAGCTTGAAACAAGGGCTGTAACACCGCCCGGCAGGCCTGTGCGCAACCCGTCCAGCCTGCCCTTGTGGCCTGCCCGCGATCCCGGCCTTGTAGCCGGGAGCAACGAACCCGTGATGGAAAATCTGAAGACATGAGCGACCAACAACTCGACCCGCAAGACCTGCAACAGGAAGAAAACAACCTGATCGCCCTGCGCAAGGAAAAGCTTGCCGCGGTGCGCGCCCAGGGTCAGGCCTTCCCTAACGATTTTCGCCGCGACAACTATGCAGGCGACTTGCAGAAACAGTACGTCGACAAGACCAAGGAAGAGCTGGCTGAAGCCGCCATTCCCGTCAAGGTGGCCGGTCGCATCATGCTCAACCGTGGCTCGTTCATGGTCATCCAGGACATGACCGGTCGCATTCAGGTCTACGTCAACCGCAAGACGCTGCCCGAAGAAACCCTGGCTCAGGTCAAGACCTGGGACATGGGCGACATCATCGCCGCCGAAGGTACCCTGGCGCGCTCCGGCAAGGGCGATCTGTACGTGGAAATGACCAGCGTGCGGCTGCTGACCAAATCCCTGCGTCCGCTGCCCGACAAGCATCACGGCCTGACCGATACCGAACAACGCTACCGTCAGCGCTACGTCGACCTGATCGTCAATGAAGACGTGCGCGAAACGTTCCGCGTGCGCTCCCAGGTGATTGCCCACATCCGCAGTTTCCTGATGAAGCGTGACTTCCTCGAAGTCGAGACGCCCATGCTGCAGACCATCCCGGGCGGCGCCGCGGCCAAGCCGTTCGAAACCCATCACAATGCGCTGGACATGGAAATGTTCCTGCGTATCGCGCCGGAGCTGTACCTCAAGCGCCTGGTGGTCGGTGGCTTCGAGAAGGTTTTCGAGATCAACCGCAACTTCCGCAACGAAGGCGTCTCGACTCGGCACAACCCCGAATTCACCATGCTTGAGTTCTATCAGGCCTACGCCGATTACGAAGACAACATGGACCTCACCGAGGAGCTGTTCCGCGAGCTGGCGCAGCTGGTCTTGGGCAGCACCGACGTACCTTATGGCGACAAGGTGTTCCACTTCGGCGAACCGTTCGTGCGCCTGTCGGTGTTCGACTCGATCCTCAAGTACAACCCGGATCTGAGCGCCGATGACCTGAACGACATCGACAAGGCCCGCGCCATCGCCAAGAAGGCCGGTGCCAAGGTACTGGGCTTCGAAGGCTTGGGTAAGCTGCAGGTGATGATTTTCGAAGAGCTGGTGGAGCACAAGCTGGAGCAGCCGCACTTCATCACCCAGTACCCGTTCGAAGTGTCGCCACTGGCGCGTCGCAACGACGACAACCCCAACGTCACCGACCGCTTCGAACTGTTCATCGGCGGCCGCGAGATCGCCAACGCCTACTCCGAGTTGAACGACGCCGAGGACCAGGCCGCGCGCTTCATGGCCCAGGTGGCCGACAAGGACGCCGGTGACGACGAAGCGATGCACTACGACGCCGACTTCGTTCGCGCGCTGGAGTACGGCATGCCGCCGACGGCGGGCGAGGGTATCGGTATCGACCGCTTGGTGATGTTGCTGACCAATTCGCCGTCGATTCGCGATGTGATCCTGTTCCCGCACATGCGGCCGCAAGCCTGATCGTTGTCGAACAGCCGCCCCCTGGGGCGGCTTTTTTATGGCTGTAGATCGGTCGTTTCAGGCAGGGCGCCTTCGCGGCTTCACGCCGCTCCTACGGGCTATCTGGCGTGTCATGCAGATGTACACTGACCCCCTGCAAGACGCCAAGGTGTTGACGGCAATCACCGGCCGGATGGAATATCGAGGCCTGCTCGACAACGCCCCGCCTGACGCCGACGGCGAAATGTTTGGGATTCTGACTCGCTTCATGCAATGGGTGCTCGCCTAGCCATCGGCAGGCCGACCTCGAGGACTACCGATGAAAGCCTGGCGAATGCTCATCGCCCTGTCGTTCCTGCTGCTGACCGGTTGCCTGGTCACGTTCCCCGATCCCTTGCCTGCTACCCAGGCAGCGCCTGCGGCCCTGCTGGGCAAGTGGTACAGCAAGGACGCCTGGGGCGATCACGTCAATCTGCAGATCACCCGCACCGGCCAGCATCACTACCGCGCCAGCAGTCGCGCAGTGGAGCCGACCGACGATGACACCGGCAAAAAACGTGTAAGCCTGGATCGGGTCGACTTTACTGTGTCCAGGCACGGCAATCGCTGGTACGCCTCGGCGGCGATGCCCCAGGCCTATGGGGGGCGCTATGCCATCGCCGGTTTCGAATTGACCGAAGAGGGCGAATTGGTGATCTACAACCTGGATGTCGACCAGATCAAGCAGGCCCTGGCCAGAAAAACCTTGCAAGGCGAGGTCTACGAAGCCGACAAGAACCAAGGGGTTCTGGTGGCCAGCCCTCAAGCCCAGGTCTTCGCCTATCTGGACGACCCGGCCAACTCGGATGTATTCGTCGAAATAGCCCGCTACCGGCGCGCCAAATAGACCTCAAGGAGCTTTGCGGTGGATGAGTATCAGCAAACGATCCGCGTTCTTTCCGATCGGATCGTACAGGCGCAGACACCGATCAGGGTGCTCGATGCGGTGAAATGGGACGACTCGGTCCGCCAGGGTTTTCTCAAGGCCAAGGGCAAGGAAATGCCCGCCGTGGACCGCGCCTACTATCAGAACCGTGCGCTGGGTTTCGATTCCAGCGCCGTGAAGCTCGAGTTCCAGAACATCGAGCGCGATATCACCCGTCAGCTCGGCCAGTTCAATCCGGTTGGACAGATCATGCGGCGGATGTGCAAGGAGTACCGCATGGTGGTGCGCATGCTCGAGGCGCGCGGCACCGAGGACTTCGGGCTGATATCCCAGGAGCTGTACGGCGCGGCATCCGACGCCTTCCACGCCGGGGACCCGACGCTGGCCGACCTGGGCCTGATGCTTTCGGATTACCTGAACAACATTGCCGGGCGTGGCGACCTCAAGGACGAAGCCAAGACGCTCACTGCCAAGGATGCGGTGGGCATGTTGCAGAATCGACTGAACAGGGTGTTCGGTGAAGCCGAGGGCACCATCCGGGTGTTCGAGTCCGACGGCATCGTGGCTGATGCCGCCGCCGGTGCCGACTACATCAAGATTCGCAGCGATGCGATGTTCAACGAACGTGATGTGCGGGCATTGGAAGTGCACGAAGGCCTGGTGCATGTAGGCACGACCTTGAACGGCCAGAACCAGCCGATCTGCACCTTCCTGTCCAAGGGACCACCGTCTTCCACGGTGACCCAGGAGGGGCTGGCCATTCTCATGGAGGTGATCGCCTTTGCCTCGTACCCCAGCCGGCTGCGCAAGTTGACCAACCGCACTCGTGCGATCCACATGGTGGAGGAGGGCGCCGACTTCCTGCAGGTGTTCGAGTTCTTCCGCGAACAGGGTTTCGAGATGCCGGAGGCCTATGGCAATGCCAGCCGGGTATTCCGTGGCTCGACGCCCACGGGGTTACCGTTCACCAAGGACCTGTCGTACCTCAAGGGCTTCATCATGGTCTACAACTACATTCAGTTGGCCGTGCGCAAGGGCAAGCTGGAGCAGGTGCCGCTGCTGTTCTGTGGCAAAACCACGCTGGAGGACATGCGCACCCTGCGCCAACTGGTCGATGAAGGCCTGGTGACTGCGCCCAAATACCTGCCTGAGCAGTTCCGCGACATGAATGCATTGTCGGCCTGGATGTGCTTCTCCAACTTCCTCAACCACCTGAGCCTGGATCGTATTGAAGCCGATTACGCCAACATCCTGTAGCAGCGGCGTAAGCCGCGTCCGCCCTCCATGCATCCGCCCATCATGCATCCGGCCCTCAAGCGTTCAGCCAGGCATGCGCCATCGTTTGCTGACGCGGCTTACGCCACTGCTACGGGGGTGTGTGGCGCTTTTGATGACGGTGTGTGTGAGCGGGTGCAGCTCGTTGCTGTTCTACCCGGAGCGTGGCTTGCCGTTCACGCCGGAAAAAGCCGGCCTGACGTTTGAGAATGTCGAACTCACGGCCGCCGACGGTACCCGCCTGCATGGCTGGTGGCTGCCTGCCAAGCCAGGTGTGCAGGTCAAGGGCACGGTGCTGCACTTGCATGGCAACGGCGGCAACCTGGCCTGGCACCTGGGTGGCAGCTGGTGGTTGCCCGAGCAGGGTTATCAAGTGCTGATGCTCGATTACCGTGGCTATGGGGTGTCCGAAGGTTCACCGAGCTTGCCGGCGATCTATCAGGATATCGACGCGGCCTTTGCCTGGTTGCAGGCCGATGCCCGGGTGCAGGGTAAACCGCTGGTGCTGCTGGGACAAAGCCTGGGGGGCGCCATGGCCGTGCACTACCTGGCCGCACATGCTTCCGAGCGCGAGCGACTCGAGGCGGTGGTGCTGGATGGTGTGCCAGCCAGCTATCGGTCGGTGGGGCAATTCGCGTTGAGCACGTCGTGGGTGACATGGCCGTTGCAGGTGCCGCTCTCCTGGCTGGTGCCGGACGGTGACAGTGCGATCCGCTCCATCGCAGCCTTGAAGGGTACGCCAATGTTGCTCTTCCACAGCATGGATGACCCCATCGTGCCGCTGGACAACGCCATCGAGCTTTACCGGCAGGCCCCGTTGCCGCGGGTGCTGCAATTGACCCGGGGCGGCCACGTGCAGACCTTCGCCGATCCGACCTGGCGCAAGGTCATGCTGCGCTACCTCGAAGACCCTGATCATTTCGACGGCATCCGGCGGTTGGGCGAGATACCCAACTATCCCTGAACCCTGAACCCTGAGGCTTGCGGCGCACGTACCGGCACCGCCCGCGCAAACAAAAACGCCCCGGCGAAATTCGCCGGGGCGTTTGCGTACAGCGGGTGGGATCAACGCATCGAGGAGCGTGGCGCCACTGGCTGGTTGTCGTTGGAAATGGTCACTTCCACGCGACGGTTCTGGGCACGGCCAGAGTTGCTGGTGTTATCGGCAACTGGGTATTCCTTGCCATAACCCTGGGACACGATACGCGATGGCTCGACGCCGGCACGCACCAGTGCAGCCATTACGGAGTTGGCACGACGCTCGGAGAGGCTCTGGTTGTAGGAAGCCGAACCGGTGCTGTCGGTGTAGCCTTCGACAATCACTTTGCGGTCAGGGTTTTCCTGAAGGAACTGGGCCAGTTTGGTGACGTTGGCGTAGGCGCTGGACTTGAGTTCCGACTTGTTCAGATCGAACAGTACGTCGCCGAAGGTCACTAGGGTGCCACGGTCGGTCTGCTTGGCGTTCAGGCTTTCCTGCAGTTTCTTGATCTGGGCGTCGCGGGCGTCCAGGCGGGCCTGGGCACGCTGGGCGGCGGCGCCTTTGAGCTGCTCTTCGGCGCTGCGCAGGGCGATGGTCTGCTTGGCCACTTCTACGCGCTGGTTGGTCAGGTAGGCCAGTTGGTCGACTTTCTTGGCGTCGGCGTCATCGCGGAAGGCTTTGTCAGCCTTGTCCAGCCACTCCGAGGCATCCTTGGTTTCCAGGGCAGCCAGTTGGGTGGCCTTGGGGTTGGTCTGCAGGGAGGTGTAGTTGGTGCGCGCCTGCTCCAGGTTAGGGTTCGGAGGAGTGGAGCAAGCAGCCAGGCCAACGCTCAGAGCCAGCAGGGCAGGAACCATCAATTGTTTACGCATAATCTTCGTCCTTTATTCGAATTCAAGTCGCAAGGGCAGCGGCAGGCTTATTGAGCGCTGCGCAGGCCTTCGTCACGCAGGTCCTGTACACCCTGCTTGGCGTCTTGCACGGCTTTCTCGGCCTTGGCGGCCTGGGCCTTGCGCTCAGCTACGCGAGCGTCCCACTCAGCCTGTTCGGCGAGTTTCTTCGCTTGCTCGTAGTTTTTGTCGTGCATGGCGATTTCGGCCTGCTTGAACTTGTCCTGGGCAGCTTTCATTTCAACTGCGGCGAACTCGGTACCACCGGCGCTGACAGCGCTGTTGACCGCAGATTGGGTCACAGCGTATTGCTCGGTTGGCGGGTTGCCAGCACAGCCGGCCAGGACAATGCTGCTGCCCAGTGCCAAGGCGGCCAGTTTCAGTCCGCGAAGGTGTTGGAACGAGGTTTTGGCAGTACGGGTGTTCATGGCTTTCAACTCCATTGGGTAACTCCTGAAATACTTGGATTCCATGACAGTCGAACGTCCTGCGCCTCGTCTCAGGCTCGGCGGCATCGGTGACGGCGCGGGCTGTAATGGTTAAACGTTGGGACACAAGGGATTTTTGAATAGTTCAGAAATTTGGCCGTTTGGATGATTTTTTTCTGACGTCGGATTTGTGGCAAAGGATTTTCAGCGCGGCCAGGGCGCTGGCACAGGCAATGAAAAAACCCGGCGCCTGGCCGGGTTTCCTTACTGCGCTACAAGGTCAGTACACCCAACGGCGGGGGACCACTGCCTGGTTGTCATTGGAAATGGTCACCTCCACCCGGCGGTTTTGCGCGCGGCCAGAATGGCTGGCGTTGTCTGCCACCGGATAGGCTGAACCCAGGCCCTGCGCGACGATACGTGGCAAGCCGACGCCGTTGCGCACCAACTGCTGCATCACTGCATGAGCGCGACGCTGGGACAGCACTTGGTTCATCGCTGCCGAACCCGTGCTGTCGGTATGCCCTTCGATGATGACTTTGCGCTCGGGGTTATCCAGCAGGAACTTCGCCAGACGCTGGATATTGTCGAACGCACTGACGCGCAGGTCGGCCTTGCCTACCTCGAACAGCACGTCACCGAAGGTCACCAAGCTGCCGCGATCGGTCTGCTTGACCTCGATCGCTTCGGCAGCGGGCTGTCGGGCGTTCAAGCTCTGGGTAAGCTTCTCGATCTGCGCATCGCGGGCTTCCAGGCGAGCCTGGGCGCGCAGGGCGGCAACGCCCTGAATGGCGCCTTCGGCCACGCGTAACGCGATAGTCTGTCTGGCCAGCTCCACGCGTTGGTTGGTGAGATAGGCCAGGTGATTGACCCGCTCGTCACCTTCCTTGTCCCGTGCCGCCTTCTCGGCACGCTCCAGCCAATCGGCAGCGTCCTTGGTTTCAAGTGTCGAAAGTTGCACCGAGCGAGGATCGCTCTGCAGTTGAGTGAAGTTCTCCTGTGCCGCAACCAGCTGCGGGTTAGGTGTTTTCGAGCAGGCAGCGAGCAGCAGCACCAGCGCCGCAAGGGCTGGAAACTTGAATTTAGTATTCACGGGGGTGTTCCTGGATAAATAACGAGGGTGCCAGATGGCAGTTACGAGGCGGTGCGCAGACCTTCTTCGCGCAGGTCCCGGACGCCTTGGCGGGCGTCTTCGACCGCGCGTTCGGCCTTGGCCGCCTGGGCTCGACGCTCGGCCACTCGGGCATCCCATTCGGCCTGTTCAGCCAATTGCAGGGCCTGCGCGTATTGCTTGGTATGCAAGGCGATTTCCGCCTGCTTGAGCTTGTCGTGGGCAGACTTCATTTCGACGGCGGCGAATTCGGTCCCTCCAGCGCTGACCGCTGCGTTCACGGCCGAACGGCTCAGGGCATATTGCTCCACGGGCGGTGTGCCGGCGCAGCCGGCCAGGGCGAGCAGTACCAGTGCCAGGGCAGTCACTTTCGAAGGGCCGAACGCGGGCCGAACAATCATTGTATTCACGACGTAGTACTCCGTTGGGTAGCGTTTTCAATGCCTCGCCCGCGGCCCGTGGTGAACGGCAGAAGTTGCCGTCGACAACGACGGAATACGGGCGAATCGTTGGCCATCCCAGGCTCGTTTTTCGCCGAGTCTACAATCGGTTTTTCGAAATATCCTATTGTTTTCTATAGATTTTTTGGCATTTTACAGGCTTATTTTTTTGGCATTGAGACTACGCCGTCAGTGGTCGTAAGAAGCTTCCGTAACTGCTATCGGACAATTATGTTTCGGCTTCCCCTGATTGCTTTTTCAAGACCTCGAGATGTTCCCGCGACAACGCCAGGAAGCGCGGTGTGGCGCCAATGTCTTCGTACATCGGATCACCTTCCTCATCGGTAGCGATGACCTTCTGACCCTTGACGTAGGGAAAGCTGCCTTCCAGTTCTTCCAGTGCCGCGCCGATGAGTTCGCCCAACAGTTCTTCGGCATGGTGCTTGGGATACATCTGGGTCAGGGCCGCCAGACGCGCCGCCGACTCCACATCCAGAAGGATGTTGTAGCCGGTGTCGGTCAGGCGGCCCTTGGCGTTCTGTTCCCAGTGCTGAGCCAGTTCACGGATTTTCATAAACACCTCTTCGATGATTCCGGGGGATGGGTCGGCGCTGCGCTGGCGACTGTCGAGCGTTGTCGCGCAGTCGCGCGTGTGCCGCTTGTATCTGCCGCCATGGCTGGGGCACTCTTGTTGTAGAGCCGTTTTTCCCGTGCTTGTTCAGTGGTCCCGGTGATCGAAGTCCAATACGCACCGGGTCGCCCTGGACGGGCAACCCGTTTCCAAGCCACGGAGAGAAAGCCGATGTCCGATATCGATGTACGCTTGCGCGAAGATGTTCACCTGCTCGGCGAATTGCTCGGCACGACGATTCGCGAGCAGTACGGGGATGCGTTCCTGGAGAAGATCGAGCGCATTCGGCGCGGTGCCAAGGCCGATCGCCAGCGTCACCCCGATGGGCAGGAAAGCTCGGCCCAATTGAGCTCCAGCCTCAACGATCTGGCCGAAGACGAATTGCTGCCGGTCGCGCGGGCATTCAACCAGTTTCTCAACCTCGCCAATATCTGCGAACAGTATCAGTTGATCCGGCGCCGCGACGAAGGGCAGCCCGAACCGTTCGAAAACACCGTTCTGCCTGAACTGCTGGCCCGGCTCAAGAGCGCTGGGCACAGTCCTGAAGCGTTGGCCAGACAACTCGGTCGACTGGAGATCGAACTGGTACTGACTGCGCACCCCACCGAGGTGGCGCGGCGAACCTTGATCCAGAAATACGACGCCATTGCCGCGCAACTCGCCAGTCAGGATCATCGCGATCTGAACGACGCCGAACGGGACGCCATTCGCCAACGCCTGCAGCGGCTTATCGCCGAGGCCTGGCACACGGAGGAAATTCGTCGCACCCGCCCCACGCCCGTTGATGAAGCCAAGTGGGGGTTTGCGGTCATCGAAAACTCGCTGTGGCAAGCCGTACCCCATCATTTGCGCAAGGTTGACCAAGCCCTGCACGCGGCCACCGGCTTCAGGCTTGCGCTGGAAGCGGCGCCCGTGCGCTTCGCTTCGTGGATGGGCGGCGACCGCGACGGCAACCCCAACGTCACCGCCAAGGTCACCCGTGAGGTGCTGTTGCTGGCGCGCTGGATGGCGGCGGATCTGTTCGTACGCGATGTCGACCAATTGGCCGCCGACCTGTCGATGCAGCAGGCCAGTGCGGCATTGATCGAACGTGTCGGCGACAGCCCGGAACCCTATCGCGCACTGCTCAAGCAACTGCGTGAGCGTCTGCGCGCCACACGCACCTGGGCCCAGGCGTCCCTCCAGGAAAATCAGCCCGCCGGCGCGGATGTCCTGCAAGACAACCGCGACCTGCTGGAACCGCTGCAGTTGTGTTTCCAATCCTTGCATGAATGCGGGATGGGGGTGATCGCCGATGGCCCTCTGCTTGACTGCCTGCGCCGAGCCGTGACGTTCGGCCTGTTCCTGGTGCGTCTGGACGTACGTCAGGACTCCACCCGGCACAGTTCGGCCATGAGTGAAATCACCGATTACCTGGGGCTTGGGCGGTATGAGGAGTGGGACGAGCAAGCCCGGGTCAGCTTCCTGGCCCGCGAACTGGCCAGCCGGCGGCCGTTGCTGCCACCGTATTTCAAGGCGTCGGCGGACACCGCCGAAGTGCTGGCGACGTGCCGTGAAATTGCCGCTGCCCCGGCGGCTTCGCTGGGGTCCTACGTGATCTCCATGGCCGGAGCGGCCTCCGATGTGCTGGCCGTGCAGTTGCTGCTCAAAGAGTCCGGCGTGCTCCGGCCCATGCGCGTGGTTCCGTTGTTCGAGACCCTGGCTGACCTCGACAACGCCGGTCCGGTGATCGAGCAACTGCTGCAACTGCCCGGTTATCGCAACCGCCTGCATGGGCCGCAGGAAGTCATGATCGGTTACTCCGACTCGGCCAAGGACGCCGGCACCACGGCGGCGGCCTGGGCGCAGTACCGCGCCCAGGAAAAGTTGGTGGACATCTGCCGTGAGCAGGATGTGGAACTGTTGTTGTTCCATGGCCGCGGCGGCACCGTTGGCCGTGGCGGCGGCCCGGCCCATGCGGCAATTCTGTCGCAGCCCCCCGGTTCGGTGGCGGGGCGCTTTCGTACCACCGAACAGGGCGAGATGATTCGCTTCAAATTCGGCCTGCCTGACATCGCTGAGCAGAATCTCAATCTGTATCTGGCGGCAGTGCTGGAAGCTACAGTGTTGCCGCCACCGCCTCCGCAGCCGGCTTGGCGAACGCTGATGGACGAGCTGGCTGCCGATGGCGTCAAGGCCTATCGACAGGTGGTGCGCGAGCATCCGCAGTTCGTTGAATATTTCCGCCAGTCCACTCCTGAACAGGAGCTGGGTCGCTTGCCCCTGGGTAGCCGGCCGGCCAAGCGCCGCCAGGGTGGCATCGAGAGCCTGCGGGCGATTCCGTGGATTTTCGGCTGGACCCAGACGCGTCTGATGCTGCCAGCGTGGCTCGGCTGGGAGGCGGCCCTGAGTTCAGCGCTCGCCCGCGGGGAAGGCGAGCAGTTGGCCAACATGCGTGAGCAATGGCCGTTTTTCCGTACTCGCATCGACATGCTTGAGATGGTGCTGGCCAAGGCTGACGCCGAGATTGCGCTGCTGTACGACCAGCGTCTGGTGGAACCGGGCCTGCAGCCATTGGGTGTCGAGCTGCGCGACCTATTGTCGCAGTGCTGCGAGGTGGTGCTGGGCCTCACCGGGCAGCGCCAGTTGCTGGCGCACAGCCCTGTCACCCTGGAGTTCTTCCGCCTGCGTAATACCTATCTGGACCCGCTGCATCTATTGCAGGCGGAGTTGCTGGCCCGTTCCCGTAGCCGTGAGGCAGCACTGGACAGCCCTCTGGAACAGGCACTGCTGGTAACGGTGGCCGGCATTGCCGCCGGTTTGCGCAACACCGGATAGTGCGCAAGGCGGTTTTTTCGCCAGGGTGGCAAACAGCCGCAGGCCGTTTGCCAAGGTGTAACCCTGCATGGGTTGTAATGGGTGCAACCCCTGCGTCCCGCCGTCCCCAGCGGCGGGTTCCTGCGACTTTCGGTGGCTTGTGTGGCCCGTTCGCGCTGTGTATCTTGATCAGCCTTTGGCCGTTTTTGCGGCTATAAACGAATTTTGGGAAGGGCTTCAGTCGGTTACGCCGCTGGAGCAGATCTGACGACTATCTATAAGAATTGAGAGGAGCACATCGATGCGCGTGATTCTGCTGGGAGCTCCCGGGGCCGGTAAAGGTACTCAAGCTAAATTCATCACCGAAAAATTCGGTATCCCACAAATCTCCACTGGCGACATGCTGCGTGCCGCAGTCAAGGCCGGTACCGAACTGGGTATCAAGGCCAAGGGTGTGATGGACAGCGGCGGCCTGGTGTCCGATGACCTGATCATCGCCCTGGTCAAGGAGCGAATCGCGCAAGCCGATTGTGCCAAAGGCTTTCTGTTCGATGGATTCCCACGCACCATTCCGCAAGCCGAAGCGCTGGTCAGCGCTGGTGTAGTGCTGGATCACGTGCTGGAAATCGCTGTGGACGACGAAGAAATCGTCCAGCGTATCGCCGGTCGCCGGGTGCATGAAGCCTCAGGCCGCGTGTACCACACCGTGTACAACCCGCCGAAGGTCGAAGGCAAGGACGACGCGACCGGTGAAGACCTGGTGCAGCGCAAGGACGATACCGAAGAAACCGTGCGTCATCGTCTGTCGGTCTATCACTCCCAGACCAAGCCGCTGGTGGCTTTCTACCAGAACCTTTCCGATGCCCAGGGCAAGCCCAAGTGCAGCCATGTGGAAGGCGTGGGCTCGGTGACTGATATCACCGCCAAGGTGTTGTCGGCGCTGAGCTGATACGGTTTAGAGGGGGATCTGTGGTAGAGGGTCCCCTCACCCCAACCCCCGGTATAATCGCCTCCCCCCTTTCACGGATCACCTAGAATGACCACCCTGCTGGCCCTGGACACCGCCACCGAAGCTTGCTCCGTAGCCCTGCTGCACGACGGCAAGGTACTGAGCCACTATGAGGTGATCCCACGCCTGCACGCGCAGAAGCTGCTGCCCATGATTCAGGCGCTGCTGGACGAGGCGGGTATCGGCCTGCCGGCGGTCGACGCCATTGCCTTCGGCCGTGGCCCCGGCGCCTTTACGGGCGTGCGCATTGCCATCGGTGTCGTGCAGGGCTTGGCGTTTGCCCTGGATCGCCCGGTATTGCCAGTTTCCAATCTGGCGCTGTTGGCCCAGCGCGCCTGGCGCGAGCACGGTGCCGACCAGGTGGCCGCAGCCATCGATGCACGCATGGACGAAGTCTACTGGGGTTGTTATCGCGCCCAGGCGGGCGAGATGCGCCTGGTAGGTGAAGAGGCGGTGTTGGCGCCCGAGCAGGTGCTGTTGCCGGCAGATGCCAGTGGTCAATGGTTCGGGGCGGGGACCGGCTGGGGCTATGGCGAGCGGTTGGCGGTGCAGCCGTCCAGCCAGGATGCCAGCCTATTGCCCCATGCCCTGGATCTTCTGGAGCTCGCCCGCTTCGCCTGGGCGCGTGGTGAAGGTGTGGTCGCGGATCTGGCCCAGCCAGTCTATTTGCGCGACAAGGTGGCTACCCCGAAAAATCGCTGATTCGGTGTACTTCGTCGGCTGATCCAACCACAACCCTGCATTTCATCGCCTGTTTTTGCATCCTGGCTAAAACTTTTCCACTATCTGTGGTCTAGTTATCACCTGGGCAATTGCTAGCGCAGTTCAGTGCCGCTAAATTGCCATCATTGGTTTTCGAGTAAGCCTGATGCGTATCGATGGTGTTTCCTCACAGTCCTATCCGATCAAGCGCAAGCCGCTCAAGGGCAAAGTGCAGGTCGACGATCAGGTCGAGGACATCGAAGGCGAATTTGAAGTGCCGCCTCAGGCGACTCAGCAACGCACGCGTGCCCGCTCCAATGTGCCCGCCCGGCAACAAGACATGATCTTCCCTCGCTCCATGAGCCGTCGCGCAGCCGATGCCCTGGGCATGTACCTGAGCACCGCCGGCTTCGTCGAATGGGACAACGAAGTGCTGGGCCTGGATGTGCACATCTGATCGTGTCCCCGTTGCCCTATTTCATTGGTTGCCCATCCTGGAGTGAAAACGCCTGGCGCGATGACTTCTATCCCCAGGACGCTCGGCCCCCGGATTTCCTCGCGCATTACGCCCAGGTCTTCAACGCCGTAGAAGGCAACACCACGTTCTATGCCCGACCTGCCCCCAATACGGTTGAGCGATGGGCTGCCAGCATGCCGGAAGGTTTTCGCTTCACGGCCAAATTTCCCCGGGACATCAGCCATGGCGGCGATTTGCGTGAGCAGCTCGGCGCTGCCGAAGATTTCTGTCGATTGCTCCAACCGTTGGGCCCACGAGTGACGCCGTTGTGGCTGCAGTTGCCGTCAAGCTTCGGTCCCCACCGACTGCCTGAACTGGTCGGCTTCCTCGATACCCTCCAGCGGCCCGTGGCAGTGGAAGTGCGCAACGGTGCGTTTTTCGCCCGTGGTGCCGAAGAGCGGCTTCTCAACAATCTGTTGCGCGAACGCGGTGTGGAGCGAATCTGCCTGGACCCTCGTGCACTGTTCAGCTGCCTCAGCCAGGCCCCGGCCGTGCTTCATGCCCAGGCCAAGAAACCGAGGGTGCCTCCGCGTCCGGCGGCTTTCAGTGATGCGCCGCAAGTGCGTTTCATCGGCCATCCGGAGCTTGCGGCCAACGAACCGTTTCTCACACCCTGGGTAGAGAAGGTGGCCCTCTGGATCGAGGAAGGCCGCACCCCCTATATCTTCCTGCACACCGCAGACAACCTCCGTGCACCCGCCCTGGCCCGGCGTTTTCACGCGCGTTTGATGGAACGTTTGCCGGGCTTGCCAAGCCTAATGGAGCTGCCCCGAGCACCCGAGACGACCCAGCTGGGCCTGCTCTGAGGGCTTGAACGGATCTGCGCAGACGTCACTGCGCGCCTTGTTACCGAGAACGCCTGATGACAATCGTTAAATGGCTGATTGCCCTGATCGTACTGGGCGCCGGGCCCGTGGCCCTCTGGCGTGGCTGGGTGCAGGTGCCTGACCAATGGAATCCGTGGGCGACGCTGGATATCAGTCAACCGCCCAATTTTCTGACAGGGTACAAGCTTGGCAGGCTGCGTAATGATTCGGCGTTATGCGTCCAAGCATTGGCGACTTCCCAGGTGCGCTACAGCCAGCAGGCCGATAGCCCGGCCGACGCCAAGTGCCCGCTGGTCGATGTGCTGCGGGTCAACGGCAGCGCCGTACGCCTGAGCAGCAGCTTTTTGGCCACTTGCCCGGTCGCCGTGGCATTCGCCATGTTCGAGCGCCATGCCCTGCAACCGGCGGCCCAGGCAGTGTTCGGGCAACCGGTGAGTCAGGTGGATCACCTGGGCAGCTTTGCCTGTCGCAATGTGTACGGCCGCAGTGAAGGACGACTCAGCCAGCACGCGAGCGCGAACGCCTTGGACATCGCCGGATTTCGCCTGGCCGATGGCCGGCGTATCAGCGTGTTGAAGGACTGGCCAGGAGAGGGTGACAACAGTCGGTTTCTACGCCAGGTGCGCGATGGTGCGTGCAAGAACTTCAACACCGTGCTGGGTCCTGAATACAACGCCGCCCACCGCAATCATTTTCATCTGGACATGGGGCGTTGGAGCGTTTGTCGGTGAGGG
>NZ_DFUE01000025.1:8013-30603 GCF_002379585.1 Pseudomonas sp. UBA4194 | reverse complement strand
TCCCCACTCAAGCCGCCAGGCGAACGTTGTGCAGCACCACCGGGCGGGTCCAGCTGGTGTCGACCTGCAGTTGATGCTGTTGCTCGGCCATCGCGTGGTCAGGATAGGGCAGATAGGGGTCGGCCAGGTCCCATTCGAACTCGGCGATTGGCAGGTGCAAGGCACGAGGGATGGGGCCCGCACCCGGTTCAGCAGGCGCAGTGCCGAAGCTCATCACCACCGGACGCACCCAGTGGCTGTCGAACTCGAGGTGTTGTTGTTGAGCGGCCAATTCGTCGGCGGGGAAAGGCTCGGCTGCCTTGTCCAGCAGATCCAGCTCGAATTCGGCCTTGGGCAGAAACAACGGCTGCGCTGGCTTGACCTCGGTTTGCTGCACATCACACAAACGCTGCATCATGATCTGCGCCAGCATTTCACTGCCAGCGATCGGCTCCGCCGAAGCATCGAGCGAGGTGGGCGCCGGGTTATCCTGCACGGCAGTCGACGACTCAGCGAACTGATCGGCCAGCGCCTGAGTGAAAAAGTCATGCCACAACGCGCTCGCACCGCCCAGGGTCTGGACGTTGTGCTGGCTGAAGTCACCTACGGGTGACAAATAACCTAGCGATGTGGAATTGATGTAGGACATGGCACTCGGGACGCTTGGGCTCTGGCAAAATACCTGACAAGGTTCTTATCGGCCGCTGGCGCCGATCTTTTAGCTTATCGACACGGGATTTTTCAGTGGAGCAGCAAGTGGGTTGTCGCATCCAGGTGCAGGCGCAGAATGACGCCTGTGAAGCCTGGGCCGAGCAGTGGGCGCAACGTCTGGGGTTGCCCCGGCACCTCGCCGATGCTGAATTTGCCTTGCAGGCCACCGATGCCGGGCTGCAGCTGCAGCAATTGGGCGCGGACGCGCCAGGTGCGGTACGCGTCGACTTCGTCGAAGGCGCAGTGGCGCACCGGCGGTTGTACGGCGGTGGCAGCGGGCAGATGATCGCCAAGGCCGTGGGGGTGCAGCCCGGTGTTCGCCCCCGGGTCCTGGATGCTACTGCGGGCCTGGGCAAGGATGGCTTCGTACTGGCCAGCCTGGGCTGTGAGATGAGTCTGGTCGAGCGTCAGCCGATCATCGCTGCATTGCTTGAAGATGGCCTGGCACGGGCGCGGGGCGATGCCGAAGTGGGCGCCATCGTGGCGCGCATGCACCTGCTCGAGGGCAACTCGATCCAGGTAATGAGCGAATGGCCGGGCGACCCGCCCCAGGTCATCTATCTGGACCCCATGTTTCCCCATCGCGAGAAGAGCGCGCTGGTGAAAAAGGAGATGCGCCTGTTCCGGCCACTGGTGGGTGACGATGTGGATGCCCCGGCATTGCTGGCAGCAGCGCTGGCGTTGGCCACTCACCGCGTGGTGGTGAAGCGCCCGCGCAAGGCACCGTGCATCGACGGCCCCAAGCCGAGCCATGCGCTGGAGGGGAAATCCAGTCGCTACGATATCTATCCGAAGAAGGCCCTCAAGCCGACCTGATGCCTATCCAGGGCAGAGCCCGCGACAGGCGCCATTGGCGAATGAAGCCTAGGGTCGGTACGCCCGCTCGAACATCCCTACCACTTCCTCCACATGGGCTTTGGCGGCGTCCGCCGCCAACGGCCCGGCGCATCCCAAAAGCAAGCGGAAATTCGGTGCGCCCTTGACCAGGCAGAAAAAATGCTCGGCGGCCTTCGCTGGATGCTCGATGCGCAACGTGCCGCCATCGTCGATCCTTCGCAGCAGGCCTTCCATTTCTCCCAGAATGCGCTGTGGGCCGGCTTCGTAGAAGATCTGGCTGAGGTGTGGATCCTGCGTGCCCAGGGCGATGATCAGGCGGTGCAGCTTCACCGATTCCTCACAGCTGATCAGGGCCTGAAAGCCCAGGCCGATATCCATCAATACCTTGCGCACCGAGCTTCCTGCTCGCAGTTCGAACAGTAATTCCGGTAGTTGCGCCTGACAGGTGGCGATCACGGCCGCGCTGAACAGGGTCTCCTTGTCGCTGAAGTGGCTGTAGACCGTGAGTTTGGACACGCCGGCGGCGCTGGCCACGGTATCCATGCTGGTACTGGCGAAGCCGTTGTCCAGGAACAGCACGCGCGCGGCATCGAGGATGGCCTGGCGCTTGGTCAGGTCCTTGGGGCGGCCAGGGCCGGTGGCAGTGTTCGGCATGGGGGCTCGGCGTTGAGAACTCAGACGTTCATGGTAAAGGAATTCGCCGCTGCCCGGTGGAGGTAACGGACGGGCTTCATGTAGGCCTCTTGACCGCGTCCTGCACCCTGATCTGTAGGATCGGTCTTGATTTTTTTCAGCGCGGTTTTACGGCTTTTTCCTCAAATAGAATCAAGTCTCATTTGTAGTGAGGCTGTGTACATGTATCGTTTTACAGGAGTTCGCACGTTGCCGGGTCGCTCGGCATTGGGCCTGACATTGATGGGCTGTGCGGCAGTGGCCACAGCGCAGGGAGAGTCGGGGGCCATTGCGCTCGAGCGGATCGGCATTGATGCCAAGCCCGCCCCCGAAGGCTATCGAACCGAGCAGTCGGCGTCGGCCAAATATGCCGTGCCGTTGCTGGAAGTTCCACAGACGGTCACCGTGGTACCGCAGCAGGTGATGCGTGAGCAGAACGCCCTGAGCCTGCGTCGCGTGCTGTCCAACGTGTCCGGTATCTCGTTCAATGCCGGGGAGGGCGGTGGTGGCTCCGGCGACAGCATCAACATCCGCGGCTTCAGGGCCAACGCCAACCTGCAGATCGACGGTCTGCGCGACACCGCTCAAACCAGCCGCACGGACCTGTTCAACCTGGAGAGTGTCGAGGTCATCAAGGGCCCCAACTCGGTGTTCGGCGGCGCTGGGACCACGGGCGGCTCGGTCAACATGATCACCAAGCTGCCTCAGGCCGAGGCGTTCACCGAGCTGGGCGCTGGCATCGGCACCGACCGCTACCGGCGCTTGACCCTGGACACCAACCAGCCCCTGCAAGCTCTGGGCGACGGCACGCTGTTCAGGCTCAACCTCATGGTCCACGAAAACCATGTGCCAGGTCGCGACCAGATTCAGCAGCAGCGCTGGGGGCTGGCGCCCTCGCTGATGTTCGGCCATGGCAGCGATACCCGTCTGACCCTCAGCTACTTTCACCAGAGCGACGACAATCTGCCTGACTATGGCCTGCCGGCCCGGGATGGCAAACGTCTGGCGGGCGTGAAGACCCGTAACTACTACGGCTGGCGCAACCTGGATCAGGAGCGGGCCGACACCGACAGTCTGACCGTGAAGTTCGAACACGATTTCAACGACGACTGGACCGTACAGAACCTGTCACGTATCGGCCAGGTGGACCGGGACGCCACCATCTCTGCTTCCCACGTCAACCTGGCCATCGTCGACAAGTTTCACGGGCGCTACCAGCCGGCCGGCCCGCAAGCCTATCGCCGCGACGTGCAAACCCGCCTGGCAATGAACCAGACCAGCCTGACCGGTCACTTCGACGCGTTGGGGGTGGGGCATACCCTGGTCATGGGAGCGGAGTTATCCCGCGAAACGTATGACCGCAAGGCGTCGGGTCACGACTTGAAATACCCGTCCAATGGCTATGATCTGGCCAACCCTCCGGGCTACTGGAGTGGCGAGAAGGCCAGGTCGCCGGTGAACCACACCCACAACAGCATGCAGGACCAGGCACTGTACGCGCTCGACACGCTGGCGTTGAACGACGAATGGGACCTTAGCCTGGGGCTGCGCTACGACCACATGACAGCCCGTGCCAACAACCGCAACGCCGGCAAGGACCGGGTCAAGGCCAGCTCTACCGATGGCGTGTTCAGCCAGCGTGCGGGGCTGGTCTACAAGCCGGCCGACAACGGTCGCTTCTATGTGGCCTATGGCACCTCGTTCAATCCCTCGGCAGAGAACCTGTTGACCTATGGCGGCGGCCTCAGCGCCAGCACCGTCAGCCTGGCGCCGGAACGCGGCAAGACCTGGGAGCTGGGTACCAAGTGGCTGCTGCTCGATGACCGCCTGCAACTGGAGGGCGCGCTGTTTCGCGTGGTCAAGGACCACGTGCGCGAGCGCCTGAGTGACGGTACCTCGCTGCTGGCCGGCAAGCAGCAGGTGCAGGGCTTCGAGTTGGCCGCCACTGGCGCGTTGACCGACCGCTGGCACGTATTTGCCAATTACACCCTGCAGAGCAGTGAAACCCTGAAGTCGACATCCTTGCCCAAGCGCGTGGGCCAGGCCTTGAGCAACACGCCGCCACGTTCGTTCAACCTGTGGACTGCCTACGAGCTGCCGGGCGATATCACCCTGGCCTATGGGGTACGCCATGTGGGCAAGCGCAATGTCACCTCGCAGGACCAGGCCAAGGTGGACGCCTACTGGGTGCATGACGCCATGCTGGGTTACAAGGCCACCGCCAATCTGGATCTGCAGCTGAACCTGAGCAATCTGGCCAATACCCGTTATGTGGAGCGGGTAAGGACGGTAGCGGGTACCGATACCCGGTCATCGGCGGTGGAGTATGGGGATGGCCGGGCGGCCGTGTTGAGTACGGTCTATCGGTTCTGACCACATCCGAAGGAGCATCCCGCCCACTTCCCGACACCCCGGGCGCTGATTTACTATACTGGCGAGTATAAATATTCCAACCCTCGCCCGTATAAGGTCACCCGCCATGTCGCGCCTTGTCCCGCTGCTGTGTCTGACACTGTTGCTCACTGCTTGCGGCCACGACGAGGCGCCACCGGTTACCGTCCGGCCGGCGCTGGTGGTGCAGCCACAAGCGGTGGCGCAGGCAGCCGACAGCTACGCCGGGGAGATTCGGGCTCGCTACGAGCCTAGTCTGGCGTTTCGTGTGGCGGGCAAGGTGGTCAAGCGGTTGGTCGAGGAGGGTGATCGAGTCAAGCTCGATCAGCCGCTGGCCGAGCTCGATCCACAGGACGTACGCCTGCAACTGGAGGCCGCCCGTGCTCAGGTGGCGGCCGCCGAAGCCAATCTGACGCTGGTGCGCGCCGAGCGCGATCGCTATCGCACCCTGCTCGACAGAGGCATGGTCAGTCACTCCCTGTTCGATAACGCCGACAGTCAGCTGCGCGCTGGCCAGGCGCGCCTGCGTCAGATCCAGGCTGAGTTCTCGGTGGCCAACAACCAGGCGGGCTACGCCATATTGCGCGCGTCTCAAGCCGG
This sequence comes from Pseudomonas sp. UBA4194, assembly GCF_002379585.1. Classification (GTDB taxonomy): domain Bacteria; phylum Pseudomonadota; class Gammaproteobacteria; order Pseudomonadales; family Pseudomonadaceae; genus Aquipseudomonas. Next base: position 25,413 of record NZ_DFUE01000025.1, on the reverse strand, counting down.
TGTCATCGCCCGTCGCCAGGTGGAAGTGGGGCAGGTGGTTGCCGCTGGGCAAACGGTCTTCACCCTGGCCGCCGATGGCGAGCGCGAAGTCGCCATCAGCCTGCCGGAACAGAACTTCGGCCGCTTCAAGGTCGGCCAGCCGGTCTCCGTCGAACTATGGTCGCAGCCACAGAGCCGCTTGAGTGGCCATATCCGCGAGCTTTCACCTTCGGCCGATCCACGCTCGCGCACCTATGCCGCGCGGGTAGCCTTCGCCCAAGGTTCAGAATCGGCGCAGTTGGGACAAAGTGCGCGGGTGTTCATCGAGGCGGCCCAGGCGTCGCCCCTCTCGGTGCCGCTGGCGGCACTCAGCGCCGAGCAGGGCGTGAGTTTCGTCTGGCGGGTCAAACCAGACCACTCGCTGGAAAAAGCCGTGATCCGCACCGGCTCGTTTACCGAAAACAGCGTGCCCGTGCTCGAAGGCTTGCGCCCCGACGACTGGATCGTGGCGGCGGGGGTGCATGTGCTGCACGAGGGCCAGACGGTTCGCCCGGTGGGGCGCGACAACCGCACCGTCGACGTGACCGGGAAGCAATGACCATGGGCTTCAATCTGTCTGCCTGGGCGTTGCGCAACCGCCAGATCGTGCTGTTCCTGATGCTGCTGCTGGCCATGGTCGGTGCGCTTTCCTACAGCAAATTGGGCCAGAGCGAGGACCCGCCGTTCACCTTCAAGGCCATGGTCATCCAGACCCAGTGGCCCGGGGCAACCGCCGAAGAGGTGGCGCGCCAAGTCACCGAGCGGATCGAAAAGAAGCTGATGGAAACGGGCGAGTACGAGAAGATCATCTCGTTCTCCCGGGCAGGCGAGTCGCAAGTGACGTTCATGGCCCTGGACTCCCTCCATTCGGCCGATATCCCCGAGCTCTGGTACCAGGTCCGCAAGAAGATCGGCGACATCCGCCATACCCTGCCGCCCGGTGTGCAGGGGCCGTTTTTCAATGACGAGTTCGGTACCACCTTCGGCAATATCTATGCGTTGAGCGGTGAGGGCTTCGACTACGCCATCCTCAAGGACTATGCCGACCGCATCCAGATCCAGCTGCAGCGCGTCAAGGACGTGGGCAAGGTGGAACTGCTGGGCCTGCAGGACGAGAAGATCTGGATCGAGCTGTCCAACCTCAAGCTGGCCACCCTCGGGCTGCCAATGGCTGCCGTGCAGCAGGCCCTGGAGGAGCAGAATGCGGTTACCCATTCCAGCTTTTTCGAAACCCCCAGCGAACGCGTGCACTTGAGGGTGAGCGGTCGTTTCGAGTCGGTGGAGCAGATTCGCCAGTTCCCGGTACGGGTGGGCGAGCGCACCTTCCGTATTCAGGACCTGGCCGAGGTGCGGCGTGGCTTCAACGACCCTGCCGCGCCGCGCATGCGCTTCATGGGCCAGGATGCCATCGGCCTGGCGGTGGCAATGAAGCCCGGCGGTAACATCCTGGCCCTGGGCCAGGCGCTGGAGGGCGAGTTCGCCCGCCTGCAGCGCAATCTTCCGGCAGGCATGGAATTGCGCAAGGTGTCGGACCAGCCGGCAGCGGTGAAGGCAGGCGTCGGCGAGTTCGTGCGGGTGTTGGCCGAGGCCCTGATCATCGTGCTGCTGGTGAGCTTTTTCTCCCTGGGGCTGCGCACCGGTCTGGTGGTGGCGTTGGCGATTCCGCTGGTACTGGCGATGACCTTCGCCACCATGCACTACCTGGGCATCGGCCTGCACAAGATCTCCCTCGGCGCACTGGTGCTGGCGCTGGGCCTGTTGGTGGACGACGCGATCATTGCGGTGGAGATGATGGCCATCAAGATGGAGCAGGGTTACGACCGACTCAAGGCCGCCAGCTATGCCTGGACCAGCACGGCGTTCCCCATGCTGACCGGCACCCTGATCACCGCCGCTGGCTTTCTGCCTATTGCCATGGCCCAGTCCAGCACGGGTGAGTACACCCGTTCGATCTTCCAGGTGGTGACGATTGCCTTGCTGGCGTCCTGGATCGCGGCGGTGTTGTTCGTGCCGTACCTCGGCGAGCGGCTGTTGCCGGATCTCGCCAAGCGGCATGCCGCCCGGCAGCACAGCACCGATCCTTACGATACCGCGTTCTATCGCAAGGTCCGGCGGGTGCTGGAGTGGTGCGTGCGTCGGCGCAAGACGGTGATCGTGCTGACCCTGGCGGCATTCGTCGGCTCGATTCTGTTGTTCCGCTTCGTGCCCCAGCAGTTCTTTCCGGCTTCCAACCGGCCTGAACTGATGGTCGACCTGAAGCTGGCAGAAGGGGCCTCGCTGGCCAGTACCACCGAGCAGGTAAAACGGCTGGAAGCGCTGCTCAAGGACCGACCGGGCATCGACAACTATGTGGCTTACGTAGGCACCGGTTCACCGCGGTTCTACCTGCCGCTGGACCAACAACTGCCGGCCACCAGCTTTGCCCAGTTCGTGGTCCAGGCCAAGACCCTGGAAGACCGCGAGCAATTGCGGGTGTGGCTGATCGAAACGCTGGACGAGCAGTTCGCCAGCTTGCGCGGGCGCGTGACTCGCCTGGAGAACGGCCCGCCCGTGGGCTACCCATTGCAGTTTCGCGTAACCGGGGAGCACATCGATGAGGTGCGCGCGCTGGCGCGCCAGGTCGCCGCCAAGGTGCGTGAGAACCCGCATGTGGTCAACGTGCACCTGGATTGGGAGGAGCCGAGCAAGGCCGTGTTCCTCAATGTCGACCAGGACCGCGCCCGGGCCTTGGGGGTCAGCACCCGCAGCCTGTCGCAGTTTCTCCAGGGCGCGCTGACCGGCGCCAGCGTCAGTCAGTACCGCGAGGACAACGAACTGATTGAGATGCTGGTGCGCGGAACGCCTCAAGAGCGTACCGAATTGTCCCGTCTGGGGAGCCTGGCAGTGCCCACCGACAACGGCGCCAGTGTACCGCTGTCCCAGGTGGCGACCCTGGAGTATGGCTTCGAGGAGGGCGTGATCTGGCACCGTAATCGTTTGCCCACCGTCACCGTGCGCGGTGATATCTACGATCAGCAGCAGCCGGCGACACTGGTAGGGCAGATCATGCCGACCCTGGCAGACATTCGCGCTCACTTGCCCGAGGGCTATCTGCTGGAAGTGGGGGGCACGGTGGAAGATGCTGCCCGCGGGCAGAACTCGGTGAACGCCGGCGTGCCGTTTTTCATCGTGGTGGTGTTGACGCTGCTGATGGTTCAGCTGCGCAGTTTTTCACGCAGCATCATGGTGTTTCTGACGGCGCCATTGGGCCTGATTGGTGTGGTGATGTTCTTGCTGATATTCCGCCAGCCGTTCGGCTTCGTCGCCATGCTGGGCACCATCGCGCTGTCAGGCATGATCATGCGTAACTCGGTGATTCTGGTGGACCAGATCGAGCAGGACATCGCCAGTGGATTGAGCGCCTGGGAAGCGATAATCGAAGCCACCGTACGGCGCTTTCGTCCCATCGTGCTGACCGCGCTGGCAGCCGTGCTGGCAATGATTCCGCTATCGCGCAGTGCCTTCTTCGGCCCGATGGCGGTGGCGATCATGGGAGGATTGGTAGTGGCGACGGTGCTGACCTTGATGTTCCTGCCGGCGTTGTACGCGGCGTGGTTCCGAGTACGCAAGGCGTGACCGGTTGCTGTGCGGTACCGGGGCGGGGCCTTCGCGGCTTGACGCCGCTCCGGCCCCCTCCTGTAGTCGCGGCGTCAAGTCGCGAAGGGGCTCGCTACCTGCACCGCTGAATCAGCGCGACGCCGCATCCATGCGAATGCGCAGCGGTTGCTGATCCTTGCCATCCAGGTTCACAGCGTGCTGCTCGGTGCTGATGAACAGCAGATTGCCCTCGGCTTCCACCCGCGCGCTGACAGCGTAGCGATGGCCAGGCTTGACCTGGGCAGGGTCGTACTCGAGCTTGAACGGCAGAGGCACTTGACCGGTGATCGGCCCGCTCTGCCTGGCCAGGGCGACTGCTGGCGCATCGGCCAGGGATACGTCCTGCAGGCTCACGGTCAGCACCGCAGACGGCGGCAAGGCGATGCGTTGCAGATAGAAGGCCTCGCCTTCCAGGCTGGCCTTGGAAGGCGCTTGCACGGAACTGCAAGCGCCGATCAGGGCGCTCAGAAGGATCAGCGATAGACGTTTCATAATGTCTCCATGTTGCATAGGCAAGTAATGAACAACAGCATAGGTCAGACTGCCGCAGGCCTCACAGCCCGTCGGCGGCATCCTCGCTGCGGTGTAGCGCGACCTGGCGAATCGACAAGCGAATCTCCGCCGGCAGCACGCGCTTGGCAGCGCCTTCGGCCAGCTCGTCGAGCATCGGGTGATGGCTCAACTTGCCGGCCGCGTCTCGGCGCAGCACGCCCTGATCGAGCAGGGTCTGGATGAAATGGCGGAACAGACTCTTGTCGAAGAACTCCGGGGCGTTCAAACCATGCAGGATCGATAGCCGCTGGGCCATGATCGTACACAGGTCTTCCAGTTCTTCGGCGCTGAGCTGGTTCTGGCCGGCGTGCAGCAGCAATGCCGTGGCCATGTAGAAACGCTGCAGGGTTTGGGCGATGGCTCGCGACAGCAAGGTCAGCAACACGAAGTGTCGGGAGCTGGGTGCCGGGCGCAGGTACACCTCGTTCTCCAGGCGCAGCAGACCCTGCTCGACGAACGCCTGCAGCCATTGGTCGACCACAGCGTCCAGGTCTTGCTGTTCCCAGCGAATGAACAACTCCGCCTGCAGGTAAGGGTAGAGCGCATGGGTGTAGCGCAGGATCTGCTCACGGGTCATGCGCGAGGCGCTCTGGAAGAAGCTGGCCAGCAACCCCGGCAGGGCGAAGATGTGCAGCACGTTGTTGCGGTAGTAGGTCATCAGCACCGCGTGCTGTTCGTTCAGATAGAGAATCTTGCCCAGCGCATCGCTCTGCTCGGACAGTAACTGCATGCTCTGGACATGCTCGATGAGCGCTCGGCCATCACCATCGGGCAGCGTGGTATGAGGCGAGTAGGGCACCTTGCGCAACAGGTTCAGGTACAGGTCCAGTACCCGCGCCAGGGCGCGCTCGTCCAGGGCCAGCTTGCTGGTGGACAGCAGGGCCAGGGCCACCAGGTTGACCGGGTTGATCGCGGCCGCTTCGTTCATGTGCCGCGCCACACGCACGCCCAGGCGGTGCGTCGTTTCACTCAGCCACGCGGGCTTGTACTCGGGCGCCAGTTGCTGCTCGCGCCAACCTGGCTGCTGCTGGTCGAGAAAGGCCTGCAGCTTGATCGGTTCGCCGAAGTTCACTGCAACCTGTCCGAACTTCTGCTTGAGGGCGCCCACCACCTTGAACACATCGAAGATGGACTCCTTCTTCTTCACGGCGCCGCGCAGTTCACCCAGATACGTGCGACCTTCCAGCACGCGCTCGTAGCCGATATACACCGGCACGAAAACGATGGGGGTGCGTGACGAGCGCAGGTAGCTGCGCAGGGTGATGGCCAGCATGCCGGTCTTGGGTTGCAGCATGCGCCCGGTGCGCGAGCGGCCGCCTTCGACGAAGTACTCCACCGGAAAGCCCTTGGTGAACAAGGTGTGCAGGTATTCGTTGAACACCGCGGTGTACAGCGGATTGCCCTTGAAGGTGCGGCGCATGAAGAACGCCCCACCACGACGCAGCAGGCCGCCGATCACCGGCATGTTGAGGTTGATGCCAGCAGCCACATGCGGTGGCGTCAGGCCGTTCTTGAACAGCAGGTAGGACAGCAGCAGGTAGTCGATGTGGCTGCGATGGCAGGGCACGTAGATGATCTCGTTGCCTTGGGCCACGTCCTTGACGCCGTCGATGTTGTTGACCTTGATGCCGTCGTAGATCTTGTTCCAGAACCAGCTGAGCACCACCTCCAGGAAACGGATGGCGGTGTAGGTATAGTCGGAGGCGATTTCGTTGCCGTAGCGCAGGGCTTGCGCTTCGGCCTTCTGCAGCGGAATTTTTTCACGCTCGGCTTCGTCGGCGATGGCCTGGCGTACCATGGGATCGCGCACCAGCCCCTTGACCAGGTTGCGCCGATGGGAAATGTCCGGGCCGATGACCGCCGCCTTGAGGTTGCGAAAGTGTACTCGCAGAATCCGCTGGGTCATGCGCACGGTGCGCTCGTGGCCCTTGTTCTGCTGTACCAGCTCGCCCAGGTGGATGGGTTCGGAGAACTGCACGCGGGTCTTGCGCCCCAGGATCAGGATGCTCACCAGCTTGCGCAACCGGCCGGTGACGGCCCAGCTGTCGGCGAACAGCAGTTTCCACGGGCTGGACTCACTGGCCGGGGATTGGCCCCAGAACACACTGACAGGAATGATCTGAGCGTCTTCGCCGGCATTCTGGCTCAACGCCGTAACTAGCCGGGCCAGGGTCGGCGGCGCGCCGCGCTTGTCCTGGCGGCCCAGCCAGTCGGCCTCAGGGGTGAGATAGAAGAACGCCGATGGCTCCATCAAGTCGCCCACGGACACCGGCAGCACCGGTCGTGGCAGCCCGGCCTTGGTGCATTCGGCGTCGACCACCGCCAGATCGGCCATCGAGGGTGACTGCAGTACGTAGAACACCGGACGACTGCGGTCCAGATTCAGGGTGAACGAAGATTGATTGATGGTTTCCGAGCGCACCCAGAGATACAGCAGACGGCGCAGGGTGCCGAACACGAGACGGTGCAGAGGTGAGCGGGTCATAGGCCTGGGCTTGGAGAAAAACGACACTTTACCGGGTTTTATCGGGGGCGGGGGTGGAGGATGGTGAGCGGGTATTGCGGCGCCTCCACCCCGGATCTCACCCCGCTGAACCTATCAACTGGTGCGCCAGGTGATCTCCTCTTCGCCATCTTCACTTACACGAATCCAGCGATCGGCGCTTTCTTCGCCTTCTTCTTCCACCCAGCTTCCCGGCGCGCAGCGCACTTCCACCTGCAGCGCCCTGAACGCTGCACGAGCGCACGCGACGTCGTCATCCCAGGGCGTGGCGTCACTTTCCAGGTACAGGCTGTTCCACTTGCCCACAGCCTTGGGCAGCCAGGTGACGGGCACGTTGCCGGCGGTGCACTTCCACGTCTGGCCTTTTTGCTGCCAGGCGCTGCACGGCCCCAAGGCCTCGCTCAGCCAGGCGGCAATGGCCTTGTGATCGACGTCGGCATCTTTGAGGTAAATCTCGATATCAGGTTGGCGCATGAAATAGGCTCGCTCAGTCTTGCCGCACAAAGTAATCGTATCGCATGGACACTGTGACCACGAACGGCCGAGGCTGCTCGATGACCGCTGCCCGACGTTCGGCGCTGGCCCGCCAGCCGTGTGGCGTCATCGCCAGCAGGTTGGCGCGGGACTGGGCATCGATCAGCTTGAGCTTGAAGGTCAAGGTCTCATTGTGGGCGTGCCGCATGCCTTCAGGGACCTGCAGCAGGTGCTTGTCGTCGACGTACTCGCGCACCTCGTCGTACAGCTGCTCGCGCAGCTCCATCAAATGACCCGTTGTCGGGCCCACCCGCATCAAGCCGCCGCCCGGAGCCAGCAGGCGTTTCGCTTCATCCCAATCCAGTGGGCTGAACACGCTGGCCAAAAACTGGCAACTGGCGTCGGCCAGTGGCACGCGGGCCATGCTCGCCACCAGCCAGTGCACGGATGGCGCTCGCTTGCAGGCGCGCTTGACCGCTTCCCGGGAGATATCCAGGGCGTAGCCGTCGGAACGGGGCAGGGCCTGGGCGATCTGGGCGGTGTAGTAACCCTCGCCGCAACCGATGTCCAACCAGCGCTGCGGCCAACGTTCGGCGGCCAGTTCGGCCAGGCGTTGGGCAACCGGCGCGTAGTGGCCTTCGTTGAGAAAGTCTCGGCGGGCTTCCACCATCGCCTGGTTGTCGCCTGGGTCACGGCTGTTCTTGTGCTGCACCGGCAGCAGATTCAGGTAACCCTGGCGTGCACGGTCGAAGCGATGACCGCTGGGGCAGACCATCCCGTTTTCGGCGTTGGCCAGCATGGCAGTACAGATCGGGCAGGTCAGCATCAGGCGAGCAACTTCACGAGGGTCTGGTAGTAGATCTCGGTCAGCACGTCCAGATCGCTGGCCAGGATACGTTCGTTGACCTGGTGAATGGTCGCGTTGACCGGGCCCAGTTCGACCACCTGAGTGCCCAGGGTGGCGATGAAACGCCCATCGGAAGTGCCGCCGCTGGTGGAAGCCTGGGTGTCGCGGCCGGTGACGTCCTTGATGCTGGCGGCCACCGCATCCAGCAGTGCGCCGGGTTCGGTGAGAAAGGGCAGGCCCGACAAGGCCCACTCGACGTGCCAGTCCAGGTCATGTTTGTCGAGGATGGCGGCCACACGCTGCTGCAGGCCCTCGACGGTAGACTCGGTGGAAAAGCGGAAGTTGAACACCGCCGTCAGCTCCCCCGGGATCACGTTGGTGGCGCCGGTGCCGCTGTTCAGGTTGGACACCTGGAAGCTGGTGGGCGGGAAGAAGGCATTGCCGTCGTCCCAGTGCTCGGCGGCCAGTTCGGCCAGGGCCGGGGCGGCCAGATGGATCGGGTTGCGCGCCAGGTGCGGATAGGCCACGTGGCCCTGCACCCCGCGGACGGTGAGGGTCGCCCCGAGCGAGCCGCGGCGGCCATTCTTGACCACGTCGCCTACCAGGGTGGTGCTCGACGGTTCGCCGACGATGCACCAGTCCAGGCGCTCCTTGCGTGCGGCCAGGCGCTCGACCACAGCCTTGGTGCCGTGGTGTGCCGGACCTTCTTCGTCGCTGGTAATCAGGAATGCAACGGAGCCCTTGTGCGCCGGGTGATCGGCGACGAAACGCTCGGCAGCCACCAGCATGGCGGCCAGGCTGCCTTTCATGTCGGCGGCGCCGCGGCCGTGCAGCATGCCTTGCTCGTCGATGACCGCCTCGAACGGTGCAATCTGCCAGGCCTGGGTCGGCCCGGTTGGCACGACGTCGGTATGACCCGCGAAGCACAGTACGGGGCCTTCCCCAGTACCGTGGGTGGCCCAGAAGTTGTCGACATCTTCGATACGCATAGGCTCGAGCGTGAACCCGGCCTGGCCCAGGCGCTGCATCATCAGCTTCTGGCAGTCGGCGTCGATCGGTGTGACCGAGGGGCGGCGGATCAGGTCGCAGGCGAGCTGCAGCGTGGGCGAAAGGTCGGCGACGGCCGTCATGGGAACTCCAGAAACAGGGGCGGGCAAAGGGGCGATAGCTTAAAGCAAAAAGCCTCACGCCGCTTTCCCTGTGCTGAGCACTGACGGCAGCCGTAGGCCAGGTAGTGAGTCCCTTGCCGGCGGGCGCGCTTGTCAGAGCTTTTGTGCAATCCAGATGGTGTGGCGCGTGCCTTTGTTGCCGTGGGCGAACACCTGCACCTCCTCAGCCTTGAAGCCGGCCTTGCGCAGCTTGTCGCTGAACTGCCGGTCGGCGCTGGCCGACCATACCGCCAGCACGCCTTTGTTGCGCAGAGCCCTGGCGCAGGCGCTCAGGCCACCGGCCGAGTACAGCCAGCTGTTGGCCTTCTGGGTCAGGCCCTCGGGGCCGTTGTCGACATCCAGCATGATGGCGTCGAAGCCCGCCGGCTCGGCTTGCAGGACCTTGGCCACATCCTCCAGGCGGATGACGGTGCGGGGGTCCTGCAGCGGGTTGCCGGCTTTTTCGCCTAACGGCCCGCGGTTCCATTCCACCACGCCGGGCACCAGTTCGGCGACCACCACTTCAGCGCTCTTGCCCAGGTGCTTGAGTGCCGAAGCCAGGGTGAAACCCATGCCCAGGCCGCCGATCAGCACACGCGAGTCAGGCCGCCCCGCCACCTTGCGACAGGGAATCTCGGCCAGCGCGTCCTCGGACCCATGCATGCGGGTGTTCATGAGTTGACCGCCGTCGCCGCCCTGGATCTTGATGACGAAGTCTTCGCCGTACTCGAACAGGCACAGGGCACCGCCGTTGTCCGGGATGGGCGTGGTGTCGAGCAATACAAAACGTTTCATCGAAGAATCTCGGAGGGGGACAAAGGTGTCCGCATGGTAGTAGCCTGATGAATCAGAACAAGCAGTCTGGCGTTGGAGTGTGCAATGAAGTCACGCAGTGTATCGGTGTTTGCTGTTGTTGCCCTGTGTTCTGGCGCTGTCCTGGCGTCCGATCTGCCGCCCGGCTCGCCGGGTACACCCACCCCTACACCTTATCCTCAGGTGACAGTGCCGGCGTCGCCACGGGGTGAAGGCATGAACGGTTCACCGCCGTTGTTGCCGCCCATTCAGGTGCCGTTGCCGCCCAAGGCCGAGCCGTTGCCGCAGCTGGAACGGCAGGATACGCCGCCGACGCCGGTGAAGCCGAAGTCACCGGGAGGGTAGGGCACCATTCACCACCGCCCTTGAACCCTGGCCATCACAATCCTCACACCTGCTGCGCCAGCAATTGCCCGTCCACCATCCGCAAGCGCTTGGACATGGCCACCGCCAGCGCGCGGATGATCCGGGCGGCCATTTTCGGCGCCTCGTTGAGCATCTTGTCCAGGGAGTCCTTGCCCAGGCTCAGCAGTTCGCAATGGCTGGCCGCGACGCAGGTTGCCGAGCGTCGCTCGCCGTCGAGCACCGCCATCTCGCCGAAGGCACGGCCCTTGCGCAAACTGGCGATCTCGATCTGGATGCCTTCGGCATTGTTCTTGCGCACCGAGACGGAGCCGGTGCGGATGATGCACATGAAGGTGCCGGCATCGCCTTCGTGGAAAATCACCTCGTCCTGATTCATCACCACGATGGAGAAATAGCCTGCCACGGCCATCAGGTCCGAAGGGTGCATCTGGTTGAACAGGCCGCAATCGAGCAGCATGTCGCGGATCTCGGTGTTCAGGTGGGTCGGGTTTGACATGGCTCTGGGTCTTTGGTGGTGATGGACAACACGAACGTAAGGGCACCGTTCACCGCGGATATCAAGCCAGCCCCAACGTCTTCAGGACAAAGCCATACTCCAACGCCACATCCCTGAGCCCCTGATAACGCCCGCTCATGCCACCATGCCCCGCACCCAGTTCGGTCTTGAGCAATAGCAGGTTGTCATCCGTCTTGCGTTCGCGCAGGCGGGCTACCCATTTGGCGGCTTCCCAGTACTGCACGCGGCTGTCGTTGTATCCGGCGATCACCAGGATGTTGGGATAGGCCTGGGCGCTGACGTTTTCATAGGGCGCGTAGGCCTTGATTCGCTCGTACACGTCGGGTTCTTGGGGGTTGCCCCATTCATCGTACTCAGTGACGGTCAGCGGCAGATCGGGGTCGAGCATCGTATTGAGCACATCCACGAACGGTACTTCGGCGATGGCCGCCTGAAACAGTTCGGGCCGTTGATTGAGCACGGCGCCAATCAATAGGCCACCGGCGCTGCCGCCGCTGATCACCAGACGGCGAGCATCGGTCAGCCCCTGGGCGATCAGGTGTTCGGCGCAGGCGATGAAGTCACTGAAGGTATTGCCCTTGTGCTCTTGCTTGCCAGCCCGATACCAGGCCTCGCCCAGCTCGCCGCCGCCGCGTACATGGGCGATGGCAAAGGCAATGCCGCGCTCCAGCAGGCTCAGGCGCGCATGGGAGAACCAAGGGTCCAGGCTTTCGCCGTAGGCACCGTAGCCGTATAGATAAAGCGGTGTCGCCTGGCCCACGAATTCCTTTTTGACCACCAGGCTGATAGGCACCTGAGTGCCATCTGCCGCCGTGGCCCAGAGACGCTGGCTGACATAGGCATCGGCATCGAAGGGGCCCAACACCGGGGTTTCCTTGAGCACCTGTTGTTGGCCGTCGGCCAGGCTCAACTGGCGCACCTGGCCGGGCCGATTGAGTGCCTCGTAACGCAGGCGGATCTTGTCGCTGGGGAACTCGAGGCTGTCGGAGATATACAGGCTGTAGGCGGCATCCGGCAGTTGCACGGGGTAGGGCGCACCACCGTTGGGGTGCACCTCGATGATCGGCAGGCCGCCCTCGCGCAGGCTCAAGGTATAGGCACCGGCATTGAGCGTCACGCCTTCGAGCATCACGTTGTCGCGATGGCCGATCAGCCGTTGCCACTGGTTGCGTCCGGGGACCAGATCGCCATCGGCCGCGGTGTATAGCGCGAAGTTGATACCGTCCTGGTTGCTGCGGATGAACCAGCACCACTGGCCCTCGAGCTGGCCGTGGTCGGGGTAGTACTCGTGGTGCTCCACCCGCGGCGCCAGGCAGGTGAAGGCCTGCTCCGGGGTGTCGGCGTCCAGGGCCCAGGCTTCGCTGGTGGTCTTGCTGTTGAGCAATACAATGAGCTGGCGTTCGGAGCTGGAACGGTAGCAGTGCAGGAAGAAACGGCCGTCGCTTTCCTCGAACACCAGCTCGGCCTGGGCGCTGCCCAGGGTGTGGCGGTAGAGCTTGTGCGGGCGGTGGGTGTCGTCCAGCTCGCCGAAGAACAACGTCTGGCTGTCGTTGGCCCAGGTCATGCTGCCGTCGCAGTCCTCGAACGGCAACTGCACCACGTCGCCGCTGTTCAGCTCCTTGACGAACAGGCGGTAGGTTTCTTCGCCGCTGGTGTCCAGGCTGTAGGCCAGGCGCTGGTGGTCGGGGCTGATGTTGAACGCGCCCAGGGACAGGAAACCGCCGGCGGCCAGGACGTTGGGGTCGAGCAGCAGCTGTTCGGCGCTCTCATCCACGGTGGCGGAGTCATCGGCCGGGCGCGGGCACCGGTAGTGGCGCGGGTATTCATCCCCGGCCGTGGTGCGGGTGTAGTAGAGCCAGGGGCCCCAGGGCGAAGCCAGAGACAGATCGGTCTCGCGAATTCGGCCCTTTATTTCTTCGAACAGCTGCTCGCGCAAGGGCGCCTGGTCGGCCAGTTGTGCTTGTTGATAGGTATTTTCGGCCTTGAGATGGTCCAGCACCTGCGTGCTGTCGCGTTCCTGCAGCCAGGCGTACGGGTCGTCGCCCGGGGCGCGGTGGGCGATGGGGGCAGTGATCGACATGGGCATAGGCAGCTCTCTGGGACGTGGCCGGGCAGGCAGGGTGGCGAACAGGGGCGCCTGCCGGGCGAAAAGCCGTTATCATAAGCGCCTATTCGCCTGCCATGCCACGGACACCATGACCGAGAACGACTATTTCCTCGCCTGGGGCATCTACGCCTTTGCCGCCTTGGGTTGCATCCTGGTGTGGTTTCGCATTACCCGCTGGATGTGGCGCTACCTGCGCGAGCCGCTGCGCCTGTTGGGCGCGGTGCTGTTGCTGACGCCCACCGTGGTCGATCCGGCCAAGGACCTGCTCGCGCCCGCCGTGGCCATCAGTGCGCTGGAACTGGTGTTCAAGATGGGCGGCAGTGCCTGGGGCGCCATCTCGGACCTGGCCATGGCGGCCGTCATTGCCCTGGGCCTGTACGTGGTGTTCGCCCTGGTGCGCCTGCCGTTTTTGCGCAAGGCCAAGGCCCGGCGCCAGGCGCAGGCCCAGGCGGCAGCTGCGGCGCAAGCCGACACCGATGAAGCGCCGCTGCAGCCTCGCCCCGACGAACGTGAACAACGCCGTCCACCGACGCCGCCACGCGATAACCTGCGGGTCGAACCCCGCATCTGATTCCACGCCCGCCGCATCGAGTACTGTGCATGTGTGAACTTCTGGGCATGAGCGCGAACGTGCCGACCGACATCGTTTTCAGTTTCACCGGCCTGATGCAGCGCGGTGGTCGTACCGGTCCGCATCGCGACGGTTGGGGCATCGCCTTCTATGAAGGCCGTGGCCTGCGCCTGTTTCAGGACCCTGCGGCCAGCAGCGAGTCGGAGGTGGCGCAGTTGGTGCAGCGCTATCCGATCAAGAGCGAAGTGGTGATCGGCCACATTCGCCAGGCCAACGTGGGCAAGGTCTGCCTGGCCAACACCCATCCTTTCGTGCGCGAGCTGTGGGGTCGCAACTGGTGCTTTGCCCATAACGGCCAGCTTGCCGACTTCCAGCCTCGCGCCGACCTCTACCGGCCAGTGGGCGATACCGACAGCGAAGCCGCCTTCTGCGACCTGCTGAGTCGGGTACGCGAGGCGTTCCCGGAGCCGGTGGATTTCGAGCGTTTGCTGCCGACCCTGGTCCAGGCGTGTGGCGAGTACCGTGCCAAGGGCGTGTTCAACTGCCTGCTCAGCGACGGCGACTGGCTGTTTTGTTTCTGCACTACCAAGCTGGCGCACATTACCCGCCGGGCACCTTTCGGCCCGGCGCGGCTCAAAGATGTGGACGTGATCGTGGACTTCCAGGCCGAAACCACGCCGGACGATGTGGTCACCGTGGTGGCGACCGAGCCGTTGACCGAGAACGAGACCTGGGACCGCTATGAGCCCGGTGACTGGGGGCTGTGGCGTCAGGGGGAGTGTGTGGCCAAGGGGCATACGCAGGTCGCCTAGACCGCCGTCGCCGGTTGCCATTCCGCCACTGCACTGTTTGATCGAGAGGAACGCCATGCTGCGCAGCTACCTACGACTTGTCCTGTTCGCCATCGGCTTGCTGGTGGGCGTGCAGGTGCCCGGCGTGATCACCGACTATACCCAGCGCGTCGAAGCGCACCGCGTCGAAGCTCAGCAGAATCTTCGTGGCTTCAGTGAAACGGCTCAGCGGTTCTTCAATGGCGACTTGCAGGCACTGGTGGCGCACTATCGCGCCAGCGAAGACCCGGTGTTCCGCAGCGATGCCCAAAGTATCGGCGGGTTGTTGGCACGCAATCAGATGCTGGAACGGGAATGGCAGGCGCTTCAAGGTCCGTGGTATGCCCGGGCGTGGCACGTTTTTGCCGAGGCCGATCCGCAGTTGCGCCAGGAAACCTTGAATGGCTACAGCTATCAGGTGTTGCTGGCACCCGAGGCGATTGCCTGGGGGGTCGCCTGCGCGTTGGTGCTGGCTTGGGTGGTGGAGTGTGTAATTCTGTTCATTGGCTGGACGCTGTGGTTTGGGCGGCGCAGGGCCAAGCCGGTGGCTGAGCCGTTGGTAAGGCGGGAACGGTAGAGTGGTGGGTTGGCGGGGGGATCGGTGGTGAATGGTCCCCTCACCCCAGCCCTCTCCCTGGGGGAGAGGGAGTTTTACGGCGGCGTTGCGGATATTGATGATCTGCTTTTGGCTCCCTCTCCCTCAGGGAGAGGGCTGGGGTGAGGGGACCATTCACCACCGACCCCCCGTCAGTCACTTAGCCAAATACCGCATCCCTTCCTCCAACCCGCGCAACGTCAGCGGATACATCTGATCCTCCAGCAACTCACGCACGATATGCGTCGACGCCGTGTACCCCCAGGTGTCTTTCGGGTACGGGTTGATCCAGATCACCTTCTTGTACGTTTGCATGAACCGCTTCATCCACACATACCCGGCCTCTTCGTTCCAGTGCTCGACACTGCCCCCAGGATGGGTGATCTCGTAGGGTGCCATGGCGGCGTCACCGATGAAGATCACCTTGTAGTCCGGTCCGTACTTGTGCAGCAGGTCCAGGGTGGCGGTGCGTTCGGAGGACCGGCGCAGGTTATTCTTCCAGACCGACTCATACACGAAGTTATGGAAGTAGAAATACTCCAGGTGCTTGAACTCGGTCTTGCAGGCCGAGAACAACTCTTCGCAGATTTTTACGTGAGCGTCCATCGAGCCGCCGATGTCGAACAACAGCAGCAGTTTGACGCTGTTGCGTCGCTCCGGACGCATCTGGATGTTGAGCAGGCCGGCATCGCGAGCGGTGTGGTCGATGGTGCCATCGATGTCCAACTCCTCCGCTGCACCCTGGCGGGCAAACTTGCGCAGGCGGCGCAGCGCCACCTTGATATTGCGCGTGCCCAGTTCCACGCCGTCATCCAGATTCTTGTACTCGCGCTGATCCCAGACCTTCACCGCCTTGCCCTGGCGCTCGCCAGCATCGCCCACCCGGATACCTTCGGGGTTGAAGCCGCCTGAGCCGAACGGGCTGGTGCCGCCGGTACCGATCCACTTGCTGCCACCGGCGTGGCGACCTTTCTGTTCTTCCAATCGCTGCTTGAAGGCTTCGATCAGCTTGTCCAACCCGCCCAGGGACTGGATCTGCGCACGCTCCTCGGCGGTGAGCGAGCGCTCGAATTCCTTGCGCAGCCATTCTTCAGGGATCAGCGCCTCCAGGTGCTGGTCGAGGTTCTGCAGGCCGTTGAAATAGGCCGAGAAGGCGCGGTCGAATTTGTCGAAGTGGCGTTCGTCCTTGACCAGGATCGCTCGGGACAGGTAGTAGAACTCGTCCATGTCGGCGAAGGTCACCCGCTGTTGCAGGGCATTGATCAGGTCCAGCAGTTCACGCACCGAGACCGGCACCTTGGCCGCGCGCATTTCATTGAAGAGGTTGAGCAGCATGGCTGTCGCCCTTGAAGTCGGGTGAAGGAATCAGCGATTGCCGCGCCGGCTCATGAACGCCAGACGTTCCAGCAACTGCACGTCCTGCTCGTTCTTGACCAGGGCGCCGGCCAGCGGCGGAATGGCCTTGGTCGGATCGCGCTCGCGCAGCACGGCCTCGCCGATGTTGTCGGCCATCAACAGCTTGAGCCAGTCCACCAGTTCCGAGGTCGAGGGCTTCTTCTTCAGGCCCGGCACCTTGCGCACATCGAAGAACACGTCGAGGGCTTCGGCCACCAGCTCCTTCTTGATGTTGGGATAGTGCACATCGACGATCTGCTGGAGCGTGTTGCGGTCCGGGAAGGCAATGTAGTGAAAGAAGCAACGGCGCAGGAACGCATCCGGCAGCTCCTTTTCGTTGTTGGACGTGATGATGATGATCGGGCGCTGCCGGGCCTTGATGGTTTCGTCGATTTCGTAGACATAGAACTCCATCTTGTCGAGCTCCTGCAGCAAGTCGTTGGGGAACTCGATGTCGGCCTTGTCGATTTCGTCAATCAGCAGAATCACCCGCTCCTCCGCCTCGAAGGCTTCCCACAACTTGCCCTTCTTCAGGTAATTGCGCACGTCGTGCACTTTGTCCACACCCAGCTGAGAATCGCGCAGTCGGCTCACGGCGTCGTATTCGTACAGGCCTTGATGGGCCTTGGTGGTGGATTTGATATGCCAGGTAATCAGGCGTGCGCCGAAGGATTGGGCCAGTTGTTCGGCCAGCATGGTCTTGCCGGTGCCCGGCTCACCCTTGACCAGCAACGGCCGTTGCAGGGTGATTGCCGCATTGACCGCAAGCTTGAGGTCGTCGGTGGCGACGTATGCGGGGGTGCCTTCGAACTTCATGTGCCTGTCCTCGGTGAAGATGTGTAGTGGGCGACTATAGCCTGTGGGCAGTTGGGGGTGGAATTGGGGGTGGGGCTGGTTACCGGGGTGTGTCAGTTCTGGCCTCTTCGCAGCTTTACGCCGCTCCTACAGAGGGGTGTCAGGTCTGGCGCCTTCGCGGCTTTACGCCGCTCCTACAAGGGGGGGGGGCGGGGCTGGCGCCTTCGCGGCTT
>NZ_DFUE01000025.1:0-7926 GCF_002379585.1 Pseudomonas sp. UBA4194 | reverse complement strand
TTCGCGGCTTTACGCCGCTCCTACAGGGGGGGAAGGGCGGAGGGCTACCCCTGTTTGGGTGGTGGTTGTTCATATCGGGCGTTGAATGCTCGCACGAAACCGTTGCGCAGGATCTGCCAGAACGCCTGGAACGGGCTGATATCCTGGCGGTGGACGTTACCGCTGAGTTCCACGCGGGTGGCGAATTGGTTCTCGGCCTGATTCTTGAGCACCGTCTCGGTACCGCCCACCACCGCTTCCCAGATGGAGCGAAAGAAGCCCTTGTCCTGGTCCTGCACATCCTGTTGCCAGTTGAACACGTCGACGTTATGCAGCAGCGGCTTGATATAGCCGCTCAGCTGAGCCTTGTTGGCATCGGCTTCGATGACGATATCGCCGCTGCCGGCGTTGAAGTCGAACTTGCCATAGGCGCTGGAAAAATCGTTGACCCGGCGCAGCTCCACGCCCGTGGCGCGCAAGCGGAACTCAAAATCCTCGAAGTTGCTGAATGGATCGAAGGTCGCCGTGGCTTCCAGTGGCGCCTGCCCGAACAGCTTGCCCTTGCCCTCGAATCGCGCATCACGCTTGCCTTGCAGGTCCTGCACATTGGTCAGGTTGTACAGGCTGGCGTCGATCTGGGTCGCGCTGAGGTTGACTGGCGGCTTGGAACTGAAGTTGCGGAAGCTGATCTTGCCGTCGTCGATGCGCACCTCGTTCAAAGTGATCGGCAACAGTTTGTTCATCTGGTCGCGCCAGTCCGTGCCCGCACCGGTCTGGGACGCCTGCTTGTTGTTGCCGCCGTCGACGAAGTTGAGCTCCGGGCGCAGGAACTCGACCCGTGCCACTACGGCATGGTCGTACCACAGGGCATGCCAGCTCACGGCGATGTCGATCACCGGTGCGTCCAGCAGCGGCACGGGCACTTTGCCAGTGGTCTTGACGATCTGCAGGCCGTTGATCCGATAAGCGCCGCGCCACCAGGCCAGGTCGACGTCGGCCACTCGGCCGCGGTAGTCGCCCATGTCGGCGAGCTTGTCATTCAGATAGTCGCGAACCAGATAGGGCAGGGCGACGTGCAGTGCCAGCAGCAGGACGATCAGGCTCAGGACGGTCCACAGTGGCCAGCTGTAACGGCGTTTCATGGGCAAGTCTTCCGAACGATATAAGGAGATTGACTGTCCACAGTCCCATCGGTTCGCTGGACTCGTTCGAGCCCCGCGCTTACCCTTGGTTTTTTCCCCTGCTGCCGCACAAGGACACCTTCGTCATGAGCCGCATTTTCGCCGACAACGCCCACTCCATCGGCAATACGCCGCTGGTGCAGATCAACCGCATCGCGCCCCGTGGCGTGACCCTGCTGGCCAAGATCGAGGGGCGTAACCCCGGTTATTCGGTCAAGTGCCGGATCGGCGCGAACATGATCTGGGACGCCGAAAGCACCGGCAAGCTCAAGCCTGGCATGACCATCGTCGAGCCGACGTCCGGCAACACCGGTATCGGCCTGGCTTTCGTCGCGGCAGCACGGGGCTACAAGCTGATGCTCACGATGCCATCCTCCATGAGCCTGGAGCGGCGCAAGGTGCTCAAGGCGCTGGGCGCCGAACTGGTGCTGACCGAGCCTGCCAAGGGCATGAAGGGCGCTATCGACAAGGCCGCCGAAATCCTTGCCAGCGATACCGACAAGTACTTCATGCCGCAGCAGTTCGACAACCCCGCCAACCCGGCCATCCACGAGAAAACCACCGGGCCGGAGATCTGGAACGATACCGACGGTGCCGTGGATGTGCTGGTGGCGGGGGTGGGCACCGGCGGCACCCTCACCGGTATTTCGCGCTACATCAAGCACACTCAGGGCAAGCCTATCCTCAGTGTGGCGGTGGAGCCGCTGGGTTCGCCGATCATCACCCAGGCCAAGGCCGGGCAGGACATCACCCCGGCGCCCCACAAGATTCAGGGCATTGGTGCAGGCTTCATTCCCAAGAACCTGGACCTGTCCCTGGTGGACCGCGTGGAACTGGTCAGCGATGACGAGGCCAAGGCAATGGCCCTGCGTTTGATGCAGGAGGAGGGGATCTTGTGTGGTATCTCCTGCGGCGCGGCGATGGCGGCTGCGGCCAGGTTGGCGGAGAAGCCGGAAATGCAGGGCAAGACCATTGTGGTGATCCTGCCGGATTCGGGCGAGCGGTACCTGTCGAGCATGCTGTTCAGTGATCTGTTCACCGAGCAGGAGTTGCAGGCCTGATTGATCCAGGGCGTCAGCGCCGGCTCCCGATTCACCTATGGGAGCGGGCTCTGTCCGCGATGAGGCCGGCCCAGACACCCTGCTGAAGGTCACCCCCAGCGACCCATCGTCCACTCACCGCCACCTTTCATTTCAACCTGCGCCTGCAAGGTTTATCATGGCGGACTGCCCACTCGAGGATCCGCTTCATGACCCTTTCCTTCGCCGCCAAGGCCGCCGTGCTGTTGCTGTTCATCGGCAGCACGCTGTATGTGCACCTGCGCGGGAAGGCGCGTCTGCCGGTGTTGCGCCAGTTCGTCAACCATTCCGCTCTGTTCGCGCCTTACAACGCCCTGATGTACCTGTTCTCCAGCGTGCCGTCCAAGCCCTATCTGGATCGCAGCAAATTCCCCGAGCTCGACGTGCTCAAGGACAACTGGGAAACCATTCGCGACGAAGCCATGCACCTGTTCGACGAGGGTTACATCCGTGCCGCCGAGAAGAACAACGATGC
This sequence comes from Pseudomonas sp. UBA4194, assembly GCF_002379585.1. Lineage (GTDB taxonomy): Bacteria > Pseudomonadota > Gammaproteobacteria > Pseudomonadales > Pseudomonadaceae > Aquipseudomonas. The sequence goes on along the minus strand of NZ_DFUE01000025.1, from coordinate 5,212 downwards.
CGGCTTCGGCTCGTTCTTCAAGAAAGGCTGGAAGCGCTTCTACCTCAAGTGGTACGACAAATCACTGCCGTCGGCGAATCTGCTGTGCCCCAAGACCGTGGAACTGGTCAACAGCATTCCCAACGTCAAGGGGGCCATGTTCGCCCTGTTGCCCGGTGGCAGCCACCTGAACCCGCACCGCGACCCCTTCGCCGGTTCGCTGCGCTACCATCTGGGCCTGTCCACGCCCAACTCCGACGCTTGCCGCATCTTTGTCGATGGCCAGGAATATGCGTGGCGCGACGGTCAGGACGTGATGTTCGACGAGACCTACGTGCATTGGGTCAAGAATGAGACTGAGCACACTCGAGTGATCCTGTTCTGCGACATCGAGCGACCGCTGAGCAACGGTTTCATGACTGCCGTCAACACCCGAGTCAGCGCGTTCCTGGGCCGCGCCACGGCGCCGCAGAACCTGGACGACGAGCGAGTTGGCGGAATCAACCAGGCCTATGCCTGGAGCAAGAATTTCAGTGACCGTTTCAGCGGCAAGGTGAAACAGTTCAAGCGCGCCAATCCCAAGGCCTACCGCGTGTTGCGGCCGGTATTGGCGGTGATCGTGCTGACGGCGTTGGGGTATTGGCTGTTCGGGTGATCTGCCGGGCCTCATCGCAGGTAGAACCCGCTCCCACAGGGGGCTCGCTCCAGGACGGCGGCGATGCTTGTGGGAGCGGGTTCTACCCGCGATGAGGCCGGCAAAAGCGATACACCCCTAAACCTGTCACACCTTGTCCAACCTTCGGAACTGAGGATGCATACGATTCGCGTCTACAACTGAATCGTAAGGAAGTTCCATGCATCCTCCACTGTCCTTGCGGCCGCTGGCCGTAATGATCTGCCTGGCCATCGGCGGTACCGCCCAGGCCGATCCGCTCGAACTGGCCGCGCCCATGGAGCTCGACGATGTCGTGGTCACCGCTTCGGGCTTCGAGCAGAGTGTCGAGGATGCTCCGGCTTCCGTGACCATCATCACCGGCGAAGAACTGCGCAAGAAGTCCTACAACGACCTGGGCGACGCCGTGCGCAATATCGAAGGTGTGGTGGTCAACGGCGGCGCCAACGAGACCGACATCTCCATTCGTGGCATGCCCCCGGATTACACCCTGATTCTGGTGGACGGCAAGCGCCAGAGCGCGCGGGAGACCCGGGTCAACGGCAACCGCGGCTACGAGCAGAGCTTCGTGCCGCCCGCCGAAGCCATCGAGCGGATCGAAGTGGTACGCGGACCGATGTCATCACTGTACGGCTCGGACGCCATCGGCGGGGTGATCAACATCATCACCCGCAAAGTCTCGCCAGAGTGGGGCGGGTCGGTCTCCTACGATTACGCCGCCCGCCAGCACAGCGACCAGGGCAATTCGCGTCAGACCCAGTTCTACCTCAACGGGCCGATCATCGAGAAATACCTGGGCTTGCAGGTGTGGGGCCGCTATCTGGATCGGCAGGCCGACGATGATGTAGAAGTCACCAACGGCTTCACCAAGGCCGATCACAAGGACCTGACTGCGCGCCTGGCCTTCACCCCCAACGAAGACCACGACATTCTGCTCGAAGCTGGCGCCACACGTCTGAAGAACGGCGACGGCACCAGCGTCAACTGGGCAACCCGTGAGCAAGAGAACAACCGCGACCATTATTCCATCTCCCACCAGGGGCGCTGGGGCTGGGCGACTTCCGACGTGTCGCTGGCCTACGAGAAGGCCAGCCGCGAAGGCAAGGCCTCGGCCGGGCAGCCGGAGATCCTGGGGCGCAAACCTGTGGTCGAGAACACGGTATTGGACGCCAAGCTGGTGATGCCAACCACCTACAACATCACTACCGCTGGCTTGCAGTGGAACGAGTCGAAGCTGACCGACTGGAACCAGGGCTTGATGGATGGTCGCGACTATACGTTCTCCGTGACGCAGAAAGCCTTGTTCGCCGAGAACGAATGGTCCATGACCGATACCTTCGCGCTGACCACCGGCCTGCGTATGGACGAACACGAGCAGTACGGTACCCACTTCAGCCCGCGCGTGTACGGTGTGTGGCGGGCGACGCCGGACTGGACGTTCAAGGGCGGTGTGGCCCGAGGCTTCAAGGCGCCGGAGATTCGTGCGGTGGTGCCGGGCTACGCCACCATTCGACGTAACACCTATGTGAACCTGGGCAACCCGGACCTGAAACCGGAAACCAGCACCAACTATGAGCTGTCGGCCGCGTGGTCCAACCGCAACAATTTGTCGGCGGGTGCAACGGTGTTCCATAACGTGTTCGACGACAAGCTGTCGACCGAGAACACGGCGCGTCGCTGGAACGGTTACATCGTGCAGGACCGCATCAACGTGGACAAGGCGACCATCACCGGCGTCGAGTTGAACGGCCGCTGGGACATCACTCGAGCGTTCGCGCTCAAGGGTAACTACACCTACACCGATTCCGAGCAGAAGAGTGGCAGCAACGCCGGCGCGCCGTTGTCGCTGACGCCGGAGCACAAGGCCAATGTCAGCGCCGACTGGACCCTTTCCGAGAAGGCGCAGGCGTGGGCTTCGGTGAACTACTATGGGCGCGAATACGGCACCACGCTCAGCGGCGATCCGGCTCCGGCCTATACCACGGCCGATGTGGGCGGGTCGTATGACCTGACCAAGGCGGTGACCTTGAAGGCGGCGGTGTACAACCTGGCGGACAAGCGATTGGACGACGAGACGTATGGCACGGTGAATTACGGGCGTACGTTCTGGGTGGGGACCACGTTGCGGTTTTGAGTTAATGCCGGCGGCGAATGGTCCCCTTACCCCGGCAACCTGACCACCGCCGCCAACCCGGCCGGCATCCGATTCTCCAGCACCAACTCTCCCCCATGGGCCTGCACGCAGGCCCGCGCAATCGCCAGTCCCATGCCCAGGCCACCGCCCTGGCTGGGGTCCGCTCCGCCACGACCCAACTGCACGAACGGCTCGAACACCTGGCTCAGCCACGCCGGATCGATCCCCGGCCCATGGTCACGAATCTCGATGCACAGAGCGCCTGACGCTTCCCGCGCCAGACTGATGTGGGCATCGCCACCATGGCGCAGGGCATTGTCGATCAGATTGGTCAGCGCCCGCTTGAGCGCCAGTGGCCGGCAGCGACACAGAATGTCCGGCGCACCGTGCCAGCTCACCGGCGTACCCAACGTTCGATAGCGTCGCGCCAGGTCCTCCAGCAGCGCCGTCAGGGACACGCTGCAGGTGGCTTCCTGCACCGCATCACCGCGCACGAAATCCAGGGTCTCGCTGACCATTCCGCGCAATTCGTCGAGACTGTCGAGCATGTCCTGGCGCAGCTCATCGTTATCGAGCAACTCCACTTGCAGGCGCAATTCGGTGATCGGCGTGTTCAGGTCGTGGCTGATGGCCGCAAGCATGCGGGTGCGTCCTTCCACATGGCGGGCGATGCGTTCCTGCATGACGTTGAACGCCGTGGTCAGCTCCTGCGCTTCTCGGGGGCCGGACACGGGCAGGGGGGCGATCCATTCACCACGGCTGACCCGCTCGGTGGCCAGGGCCAGGCGCTGGACCGGGGCGACGATCCGGCGCATGAAGAAAATCACGATCAGCAACACCGGGATGGTACTCACCGGCACGCTATAGGCCAGCAAACGGCCCCATTCATAAGCGCCGGACGGTGCCTGCTCGGCATTCAGGTGGCTGCCGTCGGGCAGATCGATGCTGCTGCGCAAGCGCAACGCCGCCCACCCTGCTGGCTTGAACAGGTGCTCACGGGCTGGCCCACCGCTGGCCCGCTCCAGTTGCATGGCCACATGCCCATTGTCGTCGATGGCCAAGCGCTTGCGCAGCGCAGTGGCCAGATGCCGTTCCTCGGCATGCATGGCGAACGGTTCGACTTCGGCAAGGGATGAAATCCAGAACCGTGCATCGACGGTGGCCATGGATTCGAGCAGGCGTCTGGACTCCCGCTCAGGCAGGTCACGGGCGGCCTGATAGGCGATCACCAGGCGCTCGACCACCAGCGTGCGGGACAGCGGGTGCACCAACGATCCGGTACGTTGCAGGAACAGCATGGCGATCAGGTTGGAAGCCAACAATGCCAGCAGCAATAGCACGCCAAGCTGCCGCGTCATGGTTTTCGGCCACCACCCCCAGCGCGTCACGATGGCTGTTGGCTGACATGGGCGGCGAGGCGGTAACCACCGCCCCACACGGTTTGCAGCAGGTCGGGTTGCGCGGCGCTGTCGGCCAGCTTGCGACGCAGGCGGCTGATCTGACGGTCGATGGCCCGGTCGAACAGATCGCTGCCGGGACGGGCGGTCAGCTCGATCAGGCGTTCGCGGTTGAGTACGGCGTTGGGGTGCTGCAGAAACACTTCCAGCAGCCGACCCTCGCCCGTGCTCAAGCGGACCTGAGTCTGGTCACGACGAACCAGGGTGCCGCAGCCGCTGCGAAACTGCAGCCCGGCGAACGCGTACTGGCGCAGGCCTGAGGCGGCCTCCAATGGGGCGGGGCGGGCAGGCAGGCGGCGGCGCAGCACGCTGTGAATGCGCGCCACCAGTTCCCGCGGCTCGAAAGGTTTGACCACGTAGTCGTCGGCGCCGGAATCCAGCCCTTGCACGCGATCGCTGGAGGCATCACGGGCCGTGAGCAGAATCACCGCCACATCGTGCTTGTGGTGCAGCAACCGACACAGCTCGAAGCCGTCACCGTCGGGCAGCATGACGTCCAGCACCAGTACGTCGAAACGATTCTGCCGCAACTGTGCCCACATGCCGGCAGCGTCTTCGGTGGTGCGCACGTCGAAACCGAACCGGCGCAGGTAGATGGCCAGCGGCTCGCGGATCTTGCGGTGATCATCGACCACCAGAATGCGCGCAGGGGCGTCGGAGGGTTGGGTCATGGTGTTGTGCGGATGATTCTCATTTGATGCGGGGATGGTACAGGAACTGGGGGGGAAGTGCAGCTTTGCGGGGGGTGTGCTGGATGGGGGGTGTGGGGGGGGGGATTTGTGGTGGATGGTCCCCTCACCCCAGCCCTCTCCCTGAGGGAGAGGGAGCTAAAAGCAGATCGCCGATATCCGCAACGCCATTGTTCGGCTCCCTCTCCCTCAGGGAGAGGGCTGGGGTGAGGGGACCATTCACCGCAAAACCCAACCCTGCCAACTACCCCTGATCCCGCTTGAACGCCAAACGGAACTG
>NZ_DFUE01000014.1:27302-32100 GCF_002379585.1 Pseudomonas sp. UBA4194 | reverse complement strand
GCAGTCAGGGGCTGAGTTAGGTGGAGGGCGGGGTCAGACCCCGTGACCCGCACCCTCGCCCTGAGGGAGGGGGGGATAAAAGCAGACCGAGACATGGCAACGAGTTCCTCCACGCCGCAGATCAGCTCCCTCTCCCCCTGGTAAAGGGCAGGGCGGCGGCCGCGATCCCCCCTCTTTCCCTGAACGTCGCGCTACCCATATTGTTTCCGTCCGCGAGTCAGTTTGGAAGACTGCGGCGTCTGGCCCCCTCACCCCAACCCTCTCCCTGAGGGAGAGGGGCTAAAAGCAGACCGAGACACAGCGGCAATCTTCGCCCACACCGCAAATCAGCTCCCTCTCCCCCAGGGAGAGGGCTGGGGTGAGGGGACCATTCACCGCAGATCCCCGAACCTTGCACCAATCCGATTGTTTCCATCCGTGGGTCAGTTTGGAAGACCGCGACGTCTGGCCCCCTCACCCCAACCCTCTCCCTGAGGGAGAGGGGGCTAAACGCGGACCACCGGGGTTGGCATCAGGAAAGTTGGGCCTGGATCCACTCCACCAGTGCGCGCACCTTGGGCACTTCCGCGGCATGCTCGGCGAACGCCACGAAGTGGGCGCCGTTGCTGCGCATGGTGTGGGCCCAGGGCATGATCAGTGCGCCGCTGGCCAGGTGCGCCTGGACCAGATAATGCGGCACCAGCGCCACGCCGCACCCGGCCAGGGCAGCGCTCAGGCACATATAGAAGGTATCGAAACGCGGCCCGTGGTAGCTGTTCTGCGACGTCAGGCCTTGCTCCAGAAACCATTCATGCCAAGCCTCCGGGCGTGAAGTGCACTGCATCAGGACCAACTCGGCCAATTGGTCGGCGCTGTGCAGAGGCTGCTCCAGCAGGTCCGGTGCGCACACCGGCACCACCTGGTCGTCGAACAGCTCGATGCAGGTTGCCCCCGGCCACGTGCCCTGGCCGAAGAAAAACCCCACGTCAGCCTTGGCCTGCAACAACGCAAACGGCTCCAGCTCGTTGCGGATATCCAGATGGATATTGGGATGCGCCTTGCCGAACCCCTTGAGCTTGGGAATCAACCAGCCGACGCCGAAACTCGGCTGGGTGGCTACAGTGAGTACTTCGGTCTCATCGCCATAGGACAGGATGTAGCGGCTGGAGATATCCACCTGCGTGAGGATCTTGTTCACCTCGGCCAGGTAAAGCGACCCTGCCGGGGTCAGTTGCAAGCGACGGCGAATGCGCAGGAACAGGTGGTGGCGCAGCATGTCCTCCAGCTGCGCGACCTGCTTGCTCACCGCGCTCTGAGTCAGGTGCAGCTCTTCGGCCGCGCGGGTGAAGCTCAAGTGCCGCGCGGCGGCTTCGAAGCATTGCAGGGCGGTCATGGACGGGACCAGACGTTTGGACATGCGAGTTACTCATCGGGTGGGCAGACGCGTTACATCACGAATCGTGGGAATGATATATGGAATATTGGTCGTTTGTGGTGGCCTACCCTGCGGATTAATACTGACCTCAATCAGTTCTTTCCATTATGCGTCGTGAAGGAGAAAAAAATGGTCGATGGCCTGCTCGAAAGCCTGGGTGTCCCGGCAACTGCCTACAAAGGTGGCAACCATCCCGTTCATACCCCTATCGATGGCAGCCAGATCGCCTCGGTCACCCTGGAAAGCAAAGCCCAGGTGCTGGCCAAGATCGACGTGGCCCAGGATGCGTTCCTGGCCTGGCGCAACGTGCCCGCGCCACGCCGTGGCGAGTTGGTACGGTTGTTTGGCGAAGTGCTGCGCGCACACAAGGCCCAGCTCGGCGAGCTGGTGTCCATCGAAGCCGGCAAGATCACCCAGGAAGGCCTGGGTGAAGTGCAGGAGATGATCGACATCTGCGACTTCGCCGTCGGCCTGTCGCGTCAGCTGTACGGCTTGACCATCGCCTCCGAGCGCCCGGGCCACCACATGCGCGAGACCTGGCAGCCTCTAGGCGTGGTAGGTGTCATCAGCGCCTTCAACTTCCCGGTCGCTGTATGGTCGTGGAACACTGCGCTGGCATTGGTGGCCGGCAACTCGGTGATCTGGAAACCCTCGGAAAAAACGCCGCTGACCGCATTGGCCTGCCAGGCGCTGTTCGAAAAGGCCCTGCAGCAGTTCGGCGACGCACCGCAAGGTCTGGCGCAGTTGGTGATTGGCGACCGCGACGCCGGCGAAGCCTTGGTCGACGACCCTCGCGTGCCGCTGGTGAGCGCCACCGGCAGCACTCGCATGGGCCGGGAAGTGGGGCCGCGAGTGGCCGCTCGCTTCGGTCGCACCATCCTCGAGCTGGGGGGCAACAATGCCATGATCCTGGCCCCCAGCGCCGATCTGGACCTGGCCGTGCGCGGCATCCTGTTCAGTGCCGTGGGCACCGCAGGTCAACGCTGCACCACGCTGCGTCGGGTGATCGTGCACAGCTCGATCAAGGACGAAGTGCTGACCCGGGTCAAGGCGGCCTACGCCAAGGTGCGTATCGGCGATCCGCGCAAGGACAATCTGGTCGGCCCGCTGATCGACAAGCAGTCGTTCAACGCCATGCAGGACGCCCTGGCCAAAGCCCGCGACGAAGGCGGCCAGGTCTTTGGTGGTGAACGCCAGCTGGCTGAGCAATACCCCAACGCCTATTACGTGGCCCCGGCCATTGCCGAGATGCCCGGCCAGAGCGAGGTGGTGCGCCACGAAACCTTCGCGCCGATCCTGTACGTGCTCACCTACGACGAATTCGACGAGGCCCTGCGTCTGAACAACGAAGTGCCACAAGGCCTGTCCTCGTGCATCTTCACCACCGATCTGCGTGAAGCCGAGCGCTTCCAGAGCGCGTCGGGCAGCGACTGCGGCATCGCCAACGTCAACATCGGCACCAGCGGCGCGGAAATCGGCGGCGCGTTCGGGGGTGAGAAGGAAACCGGCGGCGGTCGTGAGTCCGGCTCCGATGCATGGAAAGCGTACATGCGTCGTCAGACCAACACCGTGAACTACTCGCGCGAACTGCCGTTGGCCCAGGGCATCGTGTTTGATTGATTGATGGTTGATTGATGGTTGATTGATGGTTGATGTGGTGGCCGGTCTGGCGCCATCGCGGGTAGAACCCGCTCCCACAGGGGGTCTGTGCGCATCTGGAGGTCCGGGTGGGGAATGGATCCGATGTGAGGGCAGAATGATGTGGCGGCCGGTCTGGCGCCATCGCGGGTAGAACCCGCTCCCACAGGGGGTCTGTGAGCATCTGGAGATTCGGGTGGGGCATGGGTCTGATGTGGGGGCTGAATGATGTGGTGGCCGGTCTGGCGCCATCGCGGGTAGAACCCGCTCCCACAGGGGATCTTCGCTGCACTGGAGATTCCCTGTGGGAGCGGGCTCTGCCCGCGATGGCGGCGGCGCGGTCCGAACCCGATTTCCCCTGGCTTGGAATGAGTCATGAGTGAACTGCGGCAACAATGTCTTTGGGAACACATCACCGCCAGGCCTGCCCAAACGGCTGCCCTGGCCAGTGCCGTAAAGGCTGACGTCTGCGTCATCGGCGGCGGCATCACCGGGCTCTGCGCGGCAATTCACCTGCTCGAGCAAGGCCAACGCGTGGTGCTGCTCGATGCCAGCGAAATCGGCACCGGCGGCTCCGGGCGCAACGTCGGCCTGGTGAACGCCGGCACCTGGATTGCGCCCGACGAGGTCGAGCAGACCTTGGGCAGCGCTGTGGGCAGCCGCTTGAACAAGGTGCTGGGCGAGGCCCCGGCCGAAGTCTTTGCCATGATCAATCGCCACAACATCGATTGCCAGGCGCACAACCAAGGCAATCTGCACATGGCCCACAACGCCAGTGGCGCCGCCGACCTGCAATCGCGCTGTGAGCAGTGGCAGCGCCGTGGCGCCGACGTCGAACTGTTGACCGGTGCCGAGTGCGTCGACTACTGCGGCACCGATCGTGTCGAGGCGGCATTGCTGGACCGGCGTGCCGGCACCATCAACCCCATGGCCTACACCCGTGGTCTGGGCGCTGCCGTACAGCGGCTGGGCGGGCAGATTTTTCAGCATTCGCCGGTACAGACCTTGGAGAAGCAGGGCGACGGCTGGCTGGTCAAGACCGCCAAGGGCGAGGTGAGCGCAGCCAAGGTGGTGATTTCCACCGGTGCCTACACGGAGGGCGACTGGAGCAACCTGAAGCAGCAGTTCTTCCGCGGTTACTACTACCAGATCGCCTCCAAGCCGCTCCATGGGGCCGCGGCCGATGCCGTGCTCAAGCATGGCCAAGGGTCCTGGGACACGCGCCTGGTTCTGAGCAGCATTCGCCGCGACGATGAAGGGCGGTTGCTGCTGGGCAGCATGGGCCGGGTCGATAACAAACCAAGCTGGTTTGTACGCAGTTGGGCCGACCGCATTCAGGGCCACTACTTCCCCAAGCTGGGCAAGATCGAGTGGGAAATGCACTGGACGGGTTGTATCGACTTCACCCCGGATCATCTGATGCGTCTATTCGAACCCGCGCCTGGCGTGGTCTCGGTAACCGGTTACAACGGTCGCGGCAATACCACCGGAACCGTGGTGGGGCGGGCATTGGCAGAGTTCCTGCTCAAAGGCGACGCCGAACAGTTGCCGCTGCCGTTTTGCCAGAGCCAACCGGTGTCGGCGCCCGGGTTGCGCACGGGCTTGTACGAGACCGGTTTCTCGCTGTACCACGCCGGACAATGCCTGCGCGTCGTGTTGTGATTTGGCGGCGTACCGGCCGACGCCTTCGCGGCTTCACGCCGCTCCTACAGACACCACGCCCCCTCTGTAGGAGCGGCGTACAGC
>NZ_DFUE01000014.1:0-27174 GCF_002379585.1 Pseudomonas sp. UBA4194 | reverse complement strand
CTGTACGCCGCTCCTACGGGGATTCACCCCCCCGTAGGAGCGGCGTACAGCCGCGAAAGCGTCGGCCCAGGCGATACACATCCCAGATCATGGCCAGCCATGCCGGCCCCTTCGCGGCTTCACGCCGCTCCTACAGACACCACGCCCTCCTGTAGGAGCGGCGTGCAGCCGCGAAAGCGTCAGCCCAGGCGATACACATCCCAGACCATGACCAGCCACGCCGGCCCCTTCGCGGCTTCACGCCGCTCCTACAGACACCGCGCCCCCTCTGTAGGAGCGGCGTGAAGCCGCGAAAGCGTCAGCCCAGGCGATACACATCCCAGATCATGGCCAGCCATGCCGGCCCCTTCGCGGCTTCACGCCGCTCCTACAGACACCGCTAGGCCACGGTGCGTTGGATCGGCCTGCACACCGGTGCACTTGCCTATTGGGCGGTCGGACGGTATTGAAGGGCTTCCGCTACGTGGGCTCTACCGATGTCTTTTACCTGCTCGAGGTCGGCAAGGGTTCGGGCCACCTTGAGCAGGCGGTGGGCGGCGCGCAGAGAGAGGGTCAGGCGTTCGCAGGCGGTTTCCAGCCATTGCTCGTCGGCTGTGGATAACGTGCAGTGCGCGCGCAGGCCGGGCAGGTCGAGGAAGGCATTGGCGCAGCCTTGGCGGCGGTTCTGCAGGTCGCGGGCTTCGGCCACGCGGGCGGCGGCGGTGCTCGTGTCGTCGCCTGTTTGTGGGGTATGGCTGAGGGCCGTGGCTTCGCGAGCGACGGTGAGGTGCAGGTCGATGCGGTCGAGCAGGGGGCCTGAGAGCTTGTTGCGGTACCGCTGGATCTGGTCGCTGCCGCACTGGCACTTGCCACTGGGGTCGCCAAGATATCCACAGGGGCAGGGGTTCATCGCAGCGACGAGTTGGAAGCGGGCGGGGAAGCGGATCTTGTCCCGTGCCCGGGCGATGACGATCTCGCCTGACTCCAAAGGCTCGCGCAGAACCTCCAGGACCTTTCTGTCGAACTCGGGGAGTTCATCGAGAAACAGCACACCGTGGTGCGCCAGAGTGATCTCGCCGGGTTGCGGACGACTGCCGCCGCCTACCAACGCTGCACCTGAGGCCGAGTGGTGGGGGTGCCTGAACGGGCGCTGCGGCCAGTTCTTCAGCGGTACGTGACTGGCCACCGATTGGATGGCGGCCACTTCCAGCGCCTCGCGTTCGTCCAGCGGCGGCAACAGGCCGGGCAAGCGGCTGGCGAGCAGCGTCTTGCCGGTGCCCGGGGGACCGCTGAACAGCAGGTTATGGGCCCCGGCGGCGGCCACCAACAGCGCGCGTTTGGCGGCCAGTTGGCCTTGTACCTCGCTGAGGTCGGGGTAGGGCTTGCTCACCAGCAATAGCCCATTGGCGTTGTAGGGGCTGATGGGGTTGCGGCCATTGAAGTGGCTGACCAACTCCATCAGGTTGTCCGCGGCGATCACCACCAGATTGGAAGCCAGTGCGGCTTCTTCGGCATTCTCCTTGGGCACCACCAGTGCTCGACCCGCCTCCCGCGCGGCGAGGGCTGCCGGCAGTACACCCTGCACCGGTCGCACCGCACCGGAAAGGGCCAGTTCGCCCAGACACTCCACGTTGTCCAGAGTGATGGCTGGAATCTGTCCGCTGCCGGCCAGAATGCCCAGGGCAATGGCCAGATCAAAGCGGCCGCCATCCTTGGGCAAGTCTGCAGGCGCCAGATTCAAGGTGATCCGCCGCGCAGGAAACTCAAGCCCCGAGTTGATGATCGCACTGCGCACGCGGTCTTTGCTTTCCTTCACCGACGCCTCGGGCAGCCCCACCAAGGTCAGAGCGGGCAAGCCGTTGGCCAGGTGAGCTTCGACGGTGACCGCAGGGGCGCCCACCCCTACCTGGGCGCGGCTGTGAACGATGGCGAGGGACATGGGGGCTCCGTGCACTGAAATGAACCGCTTCCTGCGGGGTGGGCGCAAGCATAGTGACGCCGGCGATGGGTGCCACAGTGAAAGTGATTCGGGGTGCTACGGGAGGACTGCGATGAGGCGACCAGAGGCCGCCGAACGCTGGATCACATCGCCACCGGCGCCTGTCGATCACCCATGAACGCTTCCAGCCGCGCACGCAGCCAGCGCTCGGCGGGATCGGTATCGGTAATGCTCAACCACACCATCGACAAGTCCAATGTCGGCGTATCGAACGGCAGCGGTTCGTCGAACAGCAGGCCGCCGGCAGCCATGGCGCTGGCGGCATAGTCGGGCAGGCCGGCGAGCAGGTCGGTGCCGGCGAGCAAGGCGGGCAGGGAGCTGAATTGCGGCACCGACAGCACCACCTGCCGAGTGCGGCCGATTTCGTGCAGCCACTCATCGGCGATGCCGCTGGTGTGGGCGTTGGGCGACACCAGCACGTGGGGCCGCGAACAATATTCGTCCAGGGTCAGCGGGGCATCGGATTTATCCGCCCGCAGCACTCTCGGGTGCATACGCCGCAGCAGTTTGCGCTTGGCGTTGGCCGGCAGCCCGCGGGTCTGACTGATGCCGACCGTGATATCGCCCGACGCCAGCAGGTCGGGAATGCGCCAGTAGTCCACGTGCTGCACCACGAACACCACCTTCGGCGCTTCGGTACGCAGTGCCCGCAACACCTGGGGCAACAGGCCGAATTCGACATCGTCGGACAGGCCGATGCGAAAGGTCATGGTGCTGACGCTGGGGTCGAAGTCGTGGGTCAGACTCAGCGCCACGGACATGGCGTCCAGCGCGGGCGACAGGTGCTTGATGATCTCTTCGGCGCGCGCGGTAGGTTCCATGCGGTGGCCGATACGCACGAACAGCGGATCGTTGAACAGGGTGCGCAGGCGATTGAGGGCAGAGCTGATGGTGGGCTGGCCGAGGAAGAGTTTTTCCGCGACGCGGGTGACGTTGCGTTCCTGCATGAGGGTTTCGAACACCACCATGAGGTTGATATCAGCCTTGCGCAGCTCGTTGCGATTCATCGGCGGTAGCCCACGTGTCCTTGTTTGGGGTCGAGTGTAGGGAGGCGCGGGTGTGGGCGTCCAGAATTAACGGGGCCCAGGTTCGCGGCTGCATGCCGTTCGCGCAGGCGGCAAAACCGCCCTGGCCCCCAAACAGGGCATCACTGGCCGGCAGGCGTCAGCTTGGCTTCCAGTTCCGCCACCTTGGCTTCCAGGCTCTCCAATCGCGCACGGGTGCGCGCCAGAACGATCATCTGGCTGTCGAATTCCTCGCGGCTCACCAGGTCCAGCTTGCTGAAGCCCGATTGCAGCAGGGCCTTGAACTGGCTTTCCAGTTCCGCACGAGGCTGGGCGGTGTCGCCGCTGAACACGCGCGAGGCGTGATCGCTGAGGGCGTCGAGGAAGGCTTTGGGCGCGAGCATGGGCAAATTCCTGAGTCGAATTGGCCGGCATTGTAACACGCGCTGGCTATAGTCATTGGGCGGCGGGGCAGGTGCACGGTTTTCGCGCATCCGGGTCAACGTCGGCGCACTGTTGTTGTGCGCTGCCCATCATGGAGATGGCCGCGCGTACCTGAAAGACGAGCTCAAGCGCCGAAATTATTGAGTTCGAGCGACATGGCAAGCTTTCTGCTTAGTGCCAAGTGACCCATGCACTGATGTAGTCGCTGTGACACGCAGTGCTGAGCTTTGCGGGAAGTGTTTCGTCAGGAGCAGTTGTTTCTGGTGTCGGTCCGGGGATGCAGGATCGACGAAGCGTTACAAAGCCAGGCACTGCGCTTAGACTTGAGTCGGGTTTGTTTTCCTGGGGCAAGTCCACCAATTCGGGAGAGAGTTTTCATGAAGCTAGTCACTGCCATCATCAAGCCGTTCAAGCTGGACGACGTACGCGAGTCGTTGTCGGAAATCGGCGTGCAGGGCATCACCGTTACCGAAGTAAAAGGTTTCGGTCGGCAGAAAGGCCACACCGAGCTGTATCGCGGCGCGGAGTACGTGGTCGACTTCCTGCCCAAGGTCAAGATCGACGTTGCCATCGACGACAAGGATCTGGACCGCGTCATCGAAGCCATCACCAAGGCCGCCAACACCGGCAAGATCGGCGACGGCAAGATCTTCGTGGTCAATCTGGAACAGGCGATTCGCATCCGTACCGGCGAAACCGATACCGACGCAATCTAAAAAAAGCCGACCCAACACAACGCCCCAGGAGTAAACAATATGACTCTGCGTCAATTCGCAGGGCTAGGAGCCCTGTTGTCCCTCGTAACGCCTGGCCTGGCCATGGCCGAAGAGGCGGCAGCCCCCGTTCTCAACTCCGGCGACACCGCCTGGATGTTGACCTCTACCGCCCTCGTGCTGTTCATGACCATTCCCGGCCTGGCGCTGTTCTACGGCGGTATGGTGCGTTCCAAGAACGTGCTGTCGGTAATGATGCAGTGCTTCGCGATCACCGGCCTGATCAGCATCCTGTGGATGGTGTACGGCTACAGCCTGGCGTTCGATACCACCGGTATGGAACAAGGCGTGGTCAACTTCAACTCCTTCGTGGGTGGTCTTTCCAAGGCCTTCCTCAGCGGCGTGACCCCGGCCAGCATCACCGGCTCGGCGGCACTGTTCCCTGAAGCGGTGTTCATCACCTTCCAGATGACCTTCGCCATCATCACGCCGGCGCTGATCGTCGGTGCCTTCGCCGAGCGCATGAAGTTCTCCGCGATGCTGATCTTCATGGCCATCTGGTTCACCCTGGTCTATGCACCGATCGCGCACATGGTCTGGTCCGGCAACGGCGGCCTGATGTGGGACTGGGGCGTTCTGGACTTCGCTGGCGGCACCGTGGTGCACATCAACGCCGGTGTGGCTGGCCTGGTGGCGTGCATCGTGCTCGGCAAGCGCAAAGGCTACCCGACCACCCCGATGGCTCCGCACAACCTGGGCTACACCCTGGTCGGCGCGGCAATGCTGTGGGTCGGCTGGTTCGGCTTCAACGCCGGTTCCGCCGCTGCCGCCAACGGCACTGCGGGCATGGCCATGCTGGTTACCCAGATTGCTACCGCCGCTGCCGCACTGGGCTGGATGTTCGCCGAGTGGCTGACCCATGGTAAGCCCAGCGCACTGGGCATCGCCTCGGGTGTGGTGGCCGGCCTGGTGGCCATTACCCCGGCTGCCGGTACCGTGGGCCCGATGGGCGCCCTGGTCATCGGCCTGGTGGCTGGCGTGATCTGCTTCCTCTGCGCCACCACCCTCAAGCGCAAGATGGGCTACGACGACTCCCTGGACGCGTTCGGCGTGCACGGTATCGGCGGCATCGTCGGTGCGATCCTCACCGGTGTATTCGCAGCCCCTGCACTGGGCGGCTTCGGCACCGTGGAAGACATCGGTGCTCAGGTCTGGATTCAGCTCAAGGGCGTCGGCTTCACCGTGATCTACACCGCCATCGTGACCTTCATCATCCTCAAGGTGCTGGACATGGTCATGGGCCTGCGGGTCAACGAAGAGGAAGAGGCTGTGGGCCTGGACCTCGCGCAACACAACGAGCGCGGCTACAACCTGTAACCGTTCGGAAAAAAATGCCCGGCTTGCCGGGCATTTTTTTGCCTGCGATTTGTCATCTGCTTCAGGCTTTTGTGGTTTGCACGGGGTTTACCCTCGACGCTGGCAAATGTACGCATGCAGCGCACGGTAAAACAGTCGCCAGAGCCTCTTTGCTTTTTCCCAGAGCGCGCTAGAATGCGCCCCGAATGGACGAGAACGGTATGTGGCAACAGACCCTCATCACCTTGCGCGCAAGGCCCCGAGGCTTTCACCTGGTGACGGACGAACTGCTGGCGCAGTTGCCCCATCTGCGCACCTGCGGTACCGGGTTGCTGCACCTGTGGCTGCAACATACCTCGGCGTCGTTGACCATCAACGAAAACGCCGACCCGGCGGTTCGACGGGACTTCGAGCGCTTCTTCAGCCGGCTGGTGCCTCAAGGCGGCAACGGTTTCGAGCATAACGACGAAGGGCCCGATGACCTGCCGGCGCACTTCAAGGCCAGTTTGCTAGGCTGCCAGTTGAGCATTCCGGTCACCGATGGGCGACTGGCGATGGGTACCTGGCAAGGTGTTTATTTAGGCGAACATCGCGACCATGGCGGTGCTCGCAGGGTGCTTGCCACGTTACATGGCGAGAGCGCCTAGACCGCTGGTTACCAGTGGATGTGAATTTTTTCCGGCAACCGTCGACAGAAGGTAAAGCTGGGCTATAAATAATCTGCTTTCGCAAGTCATGAGGTAGAACATGAGCGACGATGATCTGGAAAACGACGACCTCGAAGTAGGCGACGAAGACGATACCGAGGAAACCCTCGAGGCCGCAGCCGAAGACGTGGCTGAAGACGACGGTGGCGATACGCCGGCGCCGGCTGCCAAGGGCAAGGCCAAGGCCGCAGTGTCGGTAGACGAGCTGCCGAGTATCGAAGCCAAGAACAAGGAGCGCGATGCGCTCGCCCGGGCCATGGAAGAATTCCTGGCGCGCGGTGGCAAGGTGCAGGAAGTGGAGCCCAATGTGGTGGCCGATCCGCCCAAGAAGCCGGACAACAAGTACGGCAGCCGGCCTATCTGAGGCTGAGGATGTTTGATGCTGCATGAAAAAAAGCCCGCGGTCGCTGCGGGCTTTTTTGTGGGTGGGTGTCTGGGGATGGGGGGACCCATCAACGCCTCGAGCCTTCAAAGCCCATCCTCAACCCCACCCGCGCACCACGTCAGCCACCTCCACCAAGCTTCCCACCTCCGCATCCGGCCGGCCATCAGCAGCCCAGGCCTTGCCCTGAGGGTTGTACCAAATGGCTCGCATCCCGGCGCGTTGGGCCCCGGCGATGTCGTCCCCTGGATGGTCGCCGATGTGCACCGAGTTCGAAGGCGTGGCCTCGCCCAGGCGCATGGCTTCCTGGAACGGCCGCGGATCGGGCTTGCCCACGCCCAGGTCTTCGGCGCACAGCGCAAAGCGGAAGAAATCCGCCAGACCCAGCCGGCGCACATCGGCGTTGCCATTGGTGACCACGCCCAGGGTGTAGTGCTGGCGGAGCAGTTCCAGGGCGGGCTGCACCTCGGGGAATATTTCGATCTGATGGCGAGCATGCAAGAACGCTTCAAAGCCCTCGTCCGCCAGAGCCCCGGCCTCGGTCTCGGCATAACCGGCGTCCTGCAAGGCATGAAACAGCACCCGTCGGCGCAGTGCGCTGATGCGGTGCTTGAGCTGCGGCTCGGCCTCGACCAGACGTTTGCGGATCTCGAACAGGTGCTCCACCGGCACCGCCCCCAACCGTGGTGCATGCTCGCTCAGCCAGTCGCGCAGGATGGCCTCGGCGCTGACGATCACTGGCCCGGTGTCCCACAGGGTGTCGTCGAGGTCGAAGGTGATCAGCTTGATGCTCATGAGTCGCCGCCTTTGCGTTTGGCCCGTGGATGGGCACTGTCATAGACACTGGCCAGGTGCTGGAAATCCAGATGGGTGTAGATCTGCGTGGTGGCGATATCGGCGTGGCCGAGCATCTCCTGCACCGCGCGCAGGTCCTGGGAAGACTCCAGCAGATGGCTGGCGAACGAGTGCCGCAGCATGTGCGGGTGCAGGTTCTGCCCCAGCTCCCGTTCACCGGCGGCCTTGACCCTGACCTGAATCGCCCGCGGCCCGAGGCGCCGGCCCTGCTGGCTGACGAACACAGCGTCATCGATCGGGTTGCTCATGCCGCGCAGGGCCAGCCATTGCTCCAGCGCGGCACGGGCCTTGCGGCCCACCGGCAAGACGCGGGTCTTGCTGCCCTTGCCGTGTACCTGGACCAGGCCGTCGGCCAGGTCCAGTTGTTCCAGGTTCAGGCTGGTCAGCTCGGACAGGCGCAGGCCCGAGGAGTAGAACAGTTCCAGAATCGCCTGATCGCGATGGGCCAGAAAGTCGTCTTCCACCGCACCTTCGAGTAGCTGCAGGGCACGGTCGGTGTCCAGGGTCTTGGGCAAGCGTCGCTCGCCTTTGGGTGCGGCCAGGCCGTTGGCCGGGTCATGGCTGCAGATGCCTTCACGGTTCAGATAGCGGTAAAGGCCGCGGACCGCCGAGAGCAGGCGCGCGAGGCTGCGCGACGACTGGCCTTGCTGATGCAGGCGTGCCACCAGCCGCCGCAGCTGCTGGATGGTCAGCGCGTCCCAGCTGGCCAGCTGTTCCTTCTCGCAGAACCCCACCACCTTGAGCAAGTCCCGGCGATAGGCGTCCAGGGTGTGGGCAGACACCTGACGCTCACTGCGCAGGTGCGTGCAGTAGGCCTCCAGGCGCTCGCGCATGCTCAGCGTACCGAGCGCAGGGCACTGGTGAAACGGGGCAGCACACGCCCCAGCACTTCGGCGATGTAGTTGAGGAACAAGGTGCCCACCGTGCTCTTGTAATGTTGCGGGTCGCGGCTGCCGATGGCCAGTACGCCTTGCAGGCCGTGGTGATCCAACGGCACCAGCGCGGTGGAACCGACCTCAGACGCCTGGTCGGCACCGAACAGGAACGCCAGCTCGTGCTCGCGCAGGGCGCCGCTGACCGACTTGCCCGCCGAGAGCAGCCCACCGATGGCCTGCTGAGCCTCGGCCAGCGTGACGCTGCGGCCCACGGGCGCGGGGATGTCGCTGAACAGGATCAGGCTGACGAAGGGCACCTGGAATTCCTGGCGCAGGCTGTCTTCCACGGTGATCACCACATCCTCGAGGGAGGGCGAGTCGAGCAGGGACAGGATCAGGCGGCGGGTCTTCTCGAACAAGCGGTCGTTGTCCCGGGCCACGTCCATCAGTTGCGACAGACGATGACGCATCTCGATGTTGCGCTCGCGCAGCAGCTTCATCTGCCGCTCCACCAGTGACACGGTGTCGCCGCGCTGGTGGGGCAGGCGCAAGGTGGTCAGCAGCTCCTCGTGCTCTTCGAAGAAGCCGGGGTTGGCCGTGAGAAAGTCGGCAATGGCGGCAGCCTCGAGCGCGGGCGCCTGGCCCTCCGAGGCGGGCGCTTGCGCGGGTACTTGAGGCTTATCGGTCATTGTGTGTGCTCACTCATAGACGAACCTGTCCTTCGAATACCCTGACGGCGGGGCCGGTCATGATCACCGAGTGGCCGGGCCCGGCCCATTCGATGGACAGACGCCCGCCGGGCAGGTCGAGCAACAGGGGCGAATCCATCCAGCCCTGACTGATGGCCGCCACCGCCGCGGCGCAGGCGCCGGTACCGCAGGCCTGGGTTTCCCCGGCGCCGCGTTCCCACACGCGCAATTGCGCGCGCTGGCGATCGACCACATGCAGGAAACCGACGTTGACCCGCGCCGGGAAGCGCGGATGGTGCTCGATCTTCGGCCCCAGGTCGTGCACCGGCGCATTGTTGATGTCGTCGACGCGCAGCACGGCATGGGGGTTGCCCATGGACACGGCCGCCAGTTGCACGGTCCGGCCGTCGACGTCCAGCGAATAGCTCAGGGCTTGGGCATCGGCCTGGAACGGGATGTCCGCCGGCACCAGCCGCGGCGCGCCCATGTCGACGCTGATCTGGCCGTCGTTGCGCACGTCCAGGGTGATGATGCCGCCCTTGGTTTCCACGCGAATGGTTTTCTTCGCCGTCAGGCGCTTGTCCAGCACGAAGCGGGCAAAGCAGCGTGCACCGTTGCCGCACTGCTCCACTTCCGAGCCATCGGAATTGAAGATACGGTAGCGAAAGTCCACCTCGGGGTTGCTCGGCGCTTCCACGATCAGCAGTTGATCGAAGCCGATACCGGTATTGCGGTCACCCCATTGCTTGGCGTGCTTGGGCAGAATGTGTGCATGTTGGCTGACCAGGTCCAGGACCATGAAGTCGTTGCCCAGGCCATGCATCTTGGTAAAACGCAGCAGCATGGGGTTACTCCGGCAACAGGCTTTCGCCAGCGAACAGCTCGGCCACGGTTTCGCGGCGGCGCACTTCGAACGCCTGGTCACCGTCGACCAGGATTTCGGCGCAGCGGCCACGGGTGTTGTAGTTCGAGCTCATGACGAAACCATAGGCACCGGCCGAGTGCACCGCGAGCAGATCGCCCTCGGCCAGCACCAGGGCACGATCCTTGGCAAGGAAGTCGCCGGTTTCGCAGATCGGACCGACGATGTCGTACGGGCGCGGTTCACCTTCCCGAGGCTTGACCGGGCTGACGTCCATCCAGGCCTGGTACAGGGCCGGGCGGATCAGGTCGTTCATGGCAGCGTCGACGATGGCGAAGTCCTTGTGCTCGGTGTGCTTGAGGTACTCGACCTGGGTCAGCAGCACGCCGGCGTTGGCAACGATGAAGCGGCCCGGTTCGAATACCAGGGTCAGGTCGCGGCCTTCCAGGCGCTGACGCACGGCCTGGATGTAGTCGGCGGCCAGCGGCGGCTGTTCGTCGCGGTAGCGCACGCCGAGGCCTCCGCCCAGATCGATGTGCTGCAGGTAGATGCCGCAATCGCCGAGTCGATCGACCAGGTCCAGCAGGCGGTCCAGGGCATCGAGGAACGGCGGCAGGCTGGTGAGCTGCGAGCCGATGTGGCAGTCCACGCCGACGACTTCCAGGTTCGGCAACTGGGCAGCGCGCACGTAGACGTCTTCGGCGGCGGCGATATCGATGCCGAACTTGTTCTCTTTCAGGCCCGTGGAAATATACGGGTGAGTGCCTGCATCGACGTCCGGGTTGACCCGTAGCGACACCGGGGCGCGAACGCCCAGCTCGGCGGCCACCTGTTGCAGGCGCTCCAGCTCATCGGTGGACTCGACGTTGAAGCAGTGCACGCCCACTTCCAGCGCCCGGCGCATGTCGGCGCGGGTCTTGCCAACGCCGGAAAAGACCACGCGGTCGGCGCGGCCACCTGCGGCCAGAACCCGTTCCAGTTCGCCACCGGACACGATGTCGAAACCGGCGCCCAGGCGCGCCAGCACATTGAGCACGGCCAGGTTGGAGTTGGCTTTGACAGCGAAGCAGACCAGGCTCGAGGTGCCTTGCAGGGCATCGGCGTAGGCGCGGTACTGGGCTTCGATATGGGCCCTGGAATAGACGTAGGTCGGCGTGCCGAAGCGCTGGGCAATGGCCGACAACGCTACGCCTTCGGCGAACAGCTCACCGTCGCGGCGTTGAAAAGCGTCCATGGTGTTCCCTTAGTAGTGCTTGTGCGGTTGCGACGACTTGGCTTGGTCTTCGGGCGATTTGCTGTCATCGGGCAGGTACAGCGGGCCCTTTTGACCACAGGCGGAAACCAGGCAGGCAACGGCGACAAGCGCGGCCAGGGACGTGATCAGGCGCTTCATGGCGAAATCCTTTGTATAAGCAGTAATTGCGCCCGAGTATACCCAGCCCCCGGCATGGTGGCTATGCGGGGCGGCCGGGTGGCGGTGGCGCCCTCATCGCGGGTAGAACCTGCTCGCACAGGGTTCGCGGCGCCCTGGGGCGAATATCCATGGTGGGAGCGGTTGTACCCGCGAGGGGGCAGCAAACACACCACCGATCCAGATGGGTGCGTTATTCTTTGCATTCGTCGCGCGCTGCTCGTATCTTGCCGCCCGTAGCGCGCACAGACACTTTTCGAGGTTCCAGCAATGAGTTTGACCGAAGCCCGCTTTCACGACCTGGTCGATGCCACCCAACAGGCGTTGGAAGAGCTGCTCGAGGACCATGCCGACGATATCGAGATCGCCGCCGGCATGATGACCATCAAATTCGACAATGGCAGCCAGCTCATCATCAGCCGCCAGGAACCCCTGCGCCAGCTGTGGCTGGCGGCGCGCTCCGGTGGCTATCATTTCGACTACGACGAAGAGTCGGGCAAGTGGCGCTGCGAGAAGTCCGATGAGCTGTTGGGCGAAGTGCTGCAGACTGCGGTCAAGGCGCAGGCCGGCGTCGAACTGGACTTCGAAGAGATCTGACCGTGACCCAACCCGCCCCCCGCCCGCCCAAGCCGCTCTACAGCAACGTCAGCAGCGCCGTGCAATCGCCTTGCGTAAGCCTGTGCAAGCTCGATGAGGAGCGGGTCTGCGTGGGCTGCTTCCGCCATGTGGAAGACATCCGCGAGTGGCGCTCGGCCGACGACGACCGCCGCCGCGAAATCATCGCCCAAGCCGCCGCCCGCAAAGCCGTAACAGCGGCGTAAGCCGCGTCAGCCCACACCGTGCACCTCATGCCCACCGCGGCGCCGCCCTGCCAAGCCCCCTGTAGCAGCGGCGTAAGCCGCGTCAGCCCACACCGCTCACCTCGGGCCGACCGCGGTGGCCCTGAACGCGGCTTACGCCGCTGCTACGGTCCTGCGGGTCGTGCCGCCGCGACGGTGCCGTGCCGAGTATCCTGTAGCAGCGGCGTAAGCCGCGTCAGCCAACACCGCGCACCTCAGGCCGGCCGTGGCGGCTTTGGACGCGGCTTACGCCGCTGCTACGGCGGCGGCGAGGGCGTCTTCGAGGTCGGATTTGTGGCGGAGGTAGACCTGAGTGGACGCTTGCGTCGGGCCCAGGTCCAGATCGGTGATATAGCACCGGTAACGCTGTTGCTGGTGGCGCCTGCCGATGATGTGCGCGGCAACGGCGGCGTACAGCTGGTCACCGTATTCCAGCGTCGAAAACTCCTTCTGATCACAGTACAACGTTGCGCCCTGATGCCCAACGATCGCCTGGACAGCAAAGAAGCCCCGATCCAGCCCACTGGCCGGCGCCGTCCAGGGTTGCACTCTTCGAGCTGGCCCCGTCCCGGCAGGCGTGATCTGGTAATACAGCACCTGCACCGGCGGTTGCTCAGGCTGCAAGGCTTCGCGCCGATGCAGGATCGAATCCAGAAAACGCTGCAACGGCAGCAGCAGGCTCTGCTCATCGTGGAACGGCAGGCGCCGCTGCCACAACGCATTGAACTCGTCGAGCACGTACACCTGGGCCCAGTCGCCCTGCTGACGGAAAAACACCTGCACACAGTCAGGCTGCCCCTGCGCCAGCAGCAGGCTCAATTCATGCTCCTGCAGGGCAAAGTCGTCCAGCTGCAGCGGGCTGTAGCGACTGCGCTCACGGCTCAGCACCGCAGTCAGCGCGGCCAAACTGTCGGCGGACGCGTGGCTGATCTCCCCGCGAGTCAGCTCCAGCACGTGGTAACGCTGCTGCACCTGCAGCACGAAGCGATAGCCCAGACCCAGCTGCAGCAGTCGCTGGGCCTCGAGCAGCAGCGCCTCCACGCGCTGCGCGATGGCGGCGGCGCGGTTATGGCAAAAACAGCGCACCCGCAACCGCGGCGCCGGCGCGTTGGCCGGCAGTGAGCGCAGCACCGCCAGCATGCAGTCGAGCAGGGCGTTGTCCCCGGCGTACCGAGCCACCGACACCTCGTTCCAGCTGTTCAGCGTGACTTGATCGAGGGTCAGCACCAGGTTCTCGCGAACCCCGGCATAGCTCAGCGAATCCGTGCGCTGGGTGGTCATGTGGATGTTCAGATCGCGGTGGTGCTTGAGCGGATCGATGCCGACATTCACCGTCAGCAACACTTCGCACGGCCGGCTAGGGCGCAGCAGCACCTCATCGGCCACCGGCTGCAGAGGCAACGCAATGCTTTGCTGAAGACTGGTCAGCAGGTTGAACAGCTCGGATTCGCTCACGTCGCTGGTGCCCGGGTACAGAGCGATGCGGGTACTGCTGTCGATCACGCCATTGCGATGGCTCCAGGCAAGCAGCTCGAGCAGTTCGTGGCAGCGCTTGAGTGGCGCAAAATGCTCCCACTCCTGAACGCCCAGGTTGCCGGTGTACAGGCTCCAGTGGCACTTGCCTGGCGCGCGGCGGTTGGGTGCCTGCACCAAAGTCACGGTGTCTTCGGCCAGGTCCGAGGCGATCCCCGGGTTGATGAACTCGATCTTGCCAGCCGTGCGCTCGAACGCGGCATACAGGCGCCGACCGAGAATGTTGAGGTCGCGCCGAGTGATCAGGCTGCCGCCTTGCTGACCTTTGGCGAATTGGTTGAGGAAGCGGTAGCTGTGGTTCAGCTCGCTGACCAGATCGCGACGTTCGCTGAGCACCTGGCGCACCTTCCACTGGCTGCGGCTGTCGAGCAGCGCCAGCTGCCGGGCATCCCAGCCCCATTGGGCCGCCAGTCGGGCCAACAGTTGCCGCTGCCAGCCCAGCGCACGGAAGCGCGGCAGACCGGTCAGGCGCTTGTTCACCTTCAAGTACAGGCTGCGGCGCACCAGTTCCAGGCGCTGAAGCTCGTTGCGCGCCAGCAGGTACTCCTCGATACGCCGATAGACCATGATGTACGGGTCCAGCTCGTCGAGGTCCAGCTGGTTGGCGAATACCGCACGCTTGTAGCGCAGGCTCAGGCATTCCACCTGTGGATGCTCGCTGGCGTAGACCTCGGTCAGCAGCAGCTTGAGCACCGATTTGTAGGGTGACTCGATGCCTTTGTACAGCTGCCAGAGACCGGCGCCGACGTACTCGCCGGCAGGGATATGGGCGAGGTGGCCGAGATCGACGCAGTCGTCGCCGCGAATGAAGCGCTTGTGCAGCAAGGTACCGGTGTACTGGTCGTAGCGGGCTTCTTCGTAGACCGGTACCAGCCACCACATCGGCGTACGCCCGGCCAGCCAGAGCGCGGTGCGGTAGAACTCGTCGAGCAGCAGATAGTGCTGGGTGGTACCGCAGTCTTCCGAACTAAGCTGGGCGTCACGCTCACCGCGCACGAAGCGCTGCGGATCGATCAGAAAGAAATGCGCTTCGGCACCCTGAGTGTCGGCCCAGGCCTCCAGCAAGGCGCATTTGCGCCGCAGCTCGTCCAGTTCTTGGGCACTGAGATCGGGCGCGTGACAGACCCACACGTCCAGGTCGCTTTGTTCAGCCTGGGCCAGGGTGCCCAGACTGCCCATCAGAAACAGGCCCTGAATCGGCCGTGGTGGGTTGCCGTGGCGAGCCTTGTAGGCGAAGGAGCGGGTCAGGCGCTGCACTTCGGCCAAGGTTTCAGGGTCGGGCTGGTAATGGGCGATGCCCGCCGGGGTGGCGCTGGACACGTAGCCGGGCAGGGAAGGGTGGTTGACGTGAAAGAACAACGGCAACAGCTTCAGCACCAACTGCTGACGGCTCGACAGCCCTTCATGAGCACGGGCCAGCCTGGCCTGATTGAGCTTGAGAAAACGCGCACGCAGCTGCGCCAGGACCTTGCGATCGATACCTTCGTCCAGATCGGGGCGAATTTCTTGGGTGCGGGTCATGGGGCGGCGGTGGGTCTTGGCGCAGGGGATCGTTGAGCGGGTTATCGGCGGGTTTGGGGGAAGGTTGAGGGGATCAGGTGAATGGGCAGGGACCATGAGGTGGCGGGCTTTCCTGCAGCAGCGGCATGCAGCCGCGCAAAGCCCCTCACGATCCCCCTGTCATACCACACTGATCAGGCCGGCTCGGCAACCGTGAGAATGGTCAGCAGTGACTGCGCATGTTCGGCAGCCTCGTGGCCCAGGCTGGTCAGATAACCACCGTCGGCTTTGGTGATCAATTCTTTCTCGTACAGGCGAGTGGCGGCGTCAATCGCGGCCGGGGCGGCGGTGTGGTGGATTTTCAAACCTTCCATGGTGTTGCCGAGGTTGAACAGGGCAAGGATTTCCAGTTCGGCAACCAGCTCGGGGGTATAGGACGACATAGGCGCTCCGGACTTTCTTATGGAATGAACGACCGCGCCAGGTGGACGCCGGTCGTAATGACCCCGACGTGATGGGCAGCGGGGTTTTTCCAGTGTAGTCAGGGGGCGCCGAATGCGCCTGCAAGGCTCAGTTTTTTTCCGGTGGCAGCTCGGGCAACGCACGCAGAGCGGTTTCATACCACTGGGTGTCGAAGGCACGATCCTCTTCGAGAATGGCGTCGATCTCGATGGCCAGCACGTGAGCCATCAGGTTGAGGATGTCCTCGCGCTCGTAGCCCACCAGTGTCAGCTTGTTGAAGGTGGCCTTGGCGGCGGGCGGGTTGTCGCTCTCGATCTGGTTCTCGATGGCCTGGATCAGGGTGGCTTCGGTGAATTCTTCTTCGTCGTTGTCGATGGGGGTGTCGGTCATGATTGAGTCTCGGTAGGGATCGGAAAATGACGGTGTGGGCCATCGCGGGTAGAACCCGCTCCCACAGGAGGTCTTCAGGGTTCTGAAGAGCCCCCCTGTGGGAGCGGGTTCTGCCCGCGATAAGGTCAGGCCTGCCAGGCGCTCAGCGAGCGGCCAGCAACGCCGTGCCGCGGATCACGGCGGCCTTCACCTGCGCTGGCGCGGTACCGCCGATATGGTCGCGTGCGTTCACCGAGCCTTCCAGGGTCAGCACTTCGAACACGTCCTGCTCGATCTGATCGCTGAACCGGCGCAGTTCCTCCAGGCTCATTTCCGCCAGGTCCTTGCCGGTATCCACGCCGTACTTCACCGCGTGGCCGACGATCTCGTGGCAATCGCGGAACGGCAGGCCACGGCGCACCAGGTAGTCAGCCAGGTCGGTCGCAGTGGAGAAACCGCGCAGCGCCGCTTCGCGCATCATGGCGTGCTTGGGCTTGATGGCCGGGATCATGTCAGCGAAGGCGCGCAACGAGTCACGCAGGGTATCGGCGGCGTCGAACAGCGGCTCCTTGTCTTCCTGGTTGTCCTTGTTGTAGGCCAGCGGCTGGCCCTTCATCAAGGTCAGCAGGCCCATCAGTGCACCGAACACCCGGCCGCTCTTGCCGCGCACCAGCTCCGGCACGTCAGGGTTCTTCTTCTGGGGCATGATCGAGCTGCCGGTGCAGAAGCGGTCGGGCAGGTCGATGAACTGGAACTGGGCGCTGGTCCACAGCACCAGCTCTTCGGAGAAGCGCGACAGGTGCATCATCGCCAGGCTCGCCGCTGCGCAGAATTCGATGGCGAAGTCACGGTCCGAAACGCCGTCCAGGGAGTTGCCGCTCACTGCCTCGAAGCCGAGCAACTCGCAGGTCAGTTCACGGTCGATCGGGTAGGTGGTGCCGGCCAGTGCAGCGCTGCCCAGGGGCATGCGGTTGGTGCGCTTGCGGCAGTCGACCAGGCGCTCGTAGTCGCGACCGAGCATCTCGAACCAGGCCAGCAGGTGGTGGCCGAAGGTGACCGGCTGGGCAGTCTGCAGGTGGGTGAAGCCGGGCATGATGGTGCTTGCTTCGCGCTCGGCCTGTTCCAGCAGACCCTGCTGCAGGCGGGTGATTTCGCCCAGGATCAGATCGATTTCGTCGCGCAGCCAGAGGCGGATGTCGGTGGCCACCTGGTCGTTGCGGCTACGGCCGGTGTGCAGTTTCTTGCCGGTGATGCCGATGCGGTCGGTCAGGCGTGCTTCGATGTTCATGTGCACGTCTTCGAGGTCCACGCGCCATTCGAACTGGCCCGCTTCGATTTCCTTCTCGATGGTGCGCAGGCCGTCGACGATGGTGTCGCGCTCGGCGTCGGTGAGCACGCCGACCTTGGCCAGCATGGTAGCGTGGGCGATCGAGCCCATGATGTCGTGGCGGTAAAGGCGCTGGTCGAAATTGACCGAAGCGGTGAAGCGGGCGACGAAGGCGTCGACGGGTTCACTGAAGCGGCCGCCCCAGGACTGGTTGGTCTTGTCAGTGCTCATGAATTCGCTCGTGCAAGGCGTGAACGGGAAATTGGCACAATAATAACAAATGCGGCACGGGTCTGTGGGGCGCATGCTGGAGCGAGCATGTGTGTTGCCCGGTCTGGCCTCATCGCGGGTAGAACCCGCTCCCACACTGGATCGCCGCCTGCCAGATGATCTCCGGCCGAGCACAGATGACCTCCAGCCGAGCGCAGATCCCCTGTGGGAGCGGGTTCTACCCGCGATGAGGCCCTCCAGAACACCGCAAGACAACCAGGAAACCCCATGTTCAGAAAGCCGTCGAACACCCACTCGCCCGACTTCTTCCTGCCTGAACTTTGCCTGCCCCAGGCGCTGCTGGTGCTCATCGTGCTGGCCGAGTTGCTGGTGCTGGTATTGGTGCTGGCCGAGCCCATGCTGGCCGGGTTCAACTGGATGCGCCTGGCCCTGACCTCGTTGTTCGTACAGTGGATCGTGCTGTTGTCGGCAAGCATGCTGTGTAGCCTGCGCCCGTGGTTGGCGCGGCTGCATCCCGGAATGGCCGGCGGGCTGTGCTGCGCGCTGGTAGTGGCGCTGACACTGGCGTGCACCGCAATCGCCGACTATTACCAGTTGGGCGGGCAGCAAACGCCCGTGCTGGAGGTCAATCGCTATCTGCGCCATGCATTGATCAGCCTGATCATGTCGGCACTGCTGCTGCGTTACTTCTACCTCCAAAGCCAATGGCGCCGCCAGGAACAGGCCGAGTTGCAGTCGCGCATCCAGGCGTTGCAGGCGCGGATTCGGCCGCATTTTCTGTTCAACAGCCTGAACAGCATCGCCAGCCTGGTGGTCAGCGATCCGCACAAGGCCGAGCAGGCTGTGCTGGACCTCTCGGACCTGTTTCGTGCCAGCCTGGCCCAACCTCACAGCCTGGTGAAGTGGTGCGACGAACTCGCGCTGGCGAAACGATATTTATCGATTGAGCAATATCGGCTCGGCGAGCGTCTACAGTTGGACTGGAGGGTCGAAACAATTCCTGATGATTTGCCGATCCCGCAGCTAACCTTACAACCGTTGTTGGAAAATGCGCTGGTGCACGGTATCGCCCCACTGATCGAGGGCGGAGTGGTCAGCGTGGAGGCCGACTATCAAGGGGGAGAGTTCATATTGACCATCAGCAATCCCTATGACGAGGCCGCAGCAATGCGTATTTCGGGCGGTACTCAGCAGGCGTTGGCAAATATTGGTGCTCGACTTGCGGCACTTTTTGGCCCGCGCGCGAGTCTGAGCGTGAATCGCCGTGACGGTCGTCACTTCACTTGTCTACGTTATCCATGTGCGAGACTCACGCAGGAATCCAGCGCTATATGAATGTCCTGATCGTTGATGACGAACCCCTGGCCCGCGAGCGTCTGAGCCGATTGGTCGGCGAACTCGAGGGTTACCATGTGATCGAGCCCGGTGCCAGCAATGGCGAGGAGGCGCTGTCGATGATCGACAGCCAGAAGCCCGATGTGGTCTTGCTCGATATCCGAATGCCGGGCCTCGACGGCCTGCAGGTCGCCGCCCGGTTGTGCGAACGTGAGGCACCGCCCGCCGTGGTGTTCTGCACCGCCCATGACGAGTTCGCGCTGGATGCCTTTCAGGTCAGCGCGGTGGGCTATCTGGTCAAGCCGGTGCGACCCGAGCACCTGCTAGAGGCCCTGAAGAAGGCGGAAAAACCCAATCGCGTGCAGCTGGCGGCCCTGACCCGCCCGGCAGCGGAGGCCGGTACTGGCCCGCGCAGCCATATCAGCGCGCGTACCCGCAAGGGTATCGAACTGATTCCGCTGGATCAGGTGATCTACTTCATCGCCGATCACAAGTACGTGACCTTGCGCCACGAAGGCGGCGAGGTGCTCCTCGATGAGCCGCTCAAGGCCCTGGAAGACGAGTTTGGCGACCGCTTCGTGCGCATTCACCGTAATGCCCTGGTGGCCCGCGAACGCATCGAGCGTCTGCAGCGCACGCCCCTGGGGCACTTCCAGCTGTTCCTCAAGGGGCTCAATGGCGACGCGCTGATCGTCAGCCGCAGGCATGTGGCCGGCGTGCGCAAGATGATGCAGCAGCTGTAGCGGCCACCATTGGCCGGCCCCTCTCCCCAAGGGAGAGGGTGGGGGCGAGGACATCAGTGGTCACCCATTTCGCGGGTTGATGACCTCTGTCCGCCACCCCGGATACACCCATCAACCGCTACTGGTATCATCCCCCGTATCTCTTCACTACGGATTGATCCATGCCCACTCGCGAAATCCGCATCGCCACCCGCAAAAGCGCCCTTGCCCTGTGGCAGGCCGAATACGTCAAGACTCGCCTGGAACACGCGCATCCGGGACTGGTGGTGAGCCTGGTGCCGATGGTCAGCCGTGGCGATAAACTGCTCGACTCGCCTCTGTCGAAAATTGGCGGCAAAGGGCTTTTCGTCAAGGAACTGGAAACCGCGCTGCTGGAAAACCAGGCTGACATCGCCGTGCACTCGATGAAGGATGTGCCCATGGACTTCCCCGAAGGTCTGGGCCTGTACTGCATCTGCGAGCGCGAAGACCCGCGTGACGCCTTCGTTTCCAATACCTACCCAAGCCTTGAAGCCCTGCCGCCAGGCAGCATCGTCGGCACCTCCAGCCTGCGTCGCCAGGCCCAGTTGTTGGCCCGCCGTCCGGACCTGCAGATCCGCTTCCTGCGCGGCAACGTCAACACCCGCCTGGCCAAGCTGGATGCGGGCGAATACCACGCCATCATCCTGGCGGCCGCTGGGCTCATCCGACTGGGCTTCGAAGACCGCATCACGGCCGCCATCAGCGTCGACGACAGCCTGCCCGCCGGTGGCCAAGGTGCAGTGGGTATCGAATGCCGCACCGATGACAGTGAAATCCATGCGCTGCTGGGTCCCTTGCATCACCGCGACACCGAGTTGCGGGTCAGTGCCGAGCGCGCCTTGAACAAGCACCTCAACGGCGGCTGTCAGGTACCGATTGCCTGCTACGCGGTGCTCGAGGATGAACACATCTGGCTGCGCGGCCTGGTGGGCGATCCTGCCGGGACTCGTTTGCTCAACGCCCAGGCGCGCGCGCCATTGGCCGATGCCCAGCAGTTGGGTGTGCAGGTCGCCGAAGATCTGCTCAGCCAGGGCGCGGACGAAATCCTGCGCGCGGTCTACGGTGAGGCGGGCCATCCTTGAGGCAATGGCGTGTGCTGCTGACGCGCCCCGCGGATGACTGTCGGGCGTTGGCCGCAACTTTGGCAGAGCACCGGTTCTACGGCAGCTGCATGCCATTGCTGGCCATCGAACCACTGGCGCTGACTCCAGGCCAGCTCGCGATGCTGCGTCAGGCGCAGCGCTACAGCGCGGTGATTGTCGTCAGCAAACCCGCTGCCCGCCTGGCCATCGAACGACTGGCTGCCGAGGCGAACCAGGGCACCTGGTTCAGCGTTGGCGCCGCAACGGCTGCAGTCCTGCAAGAGCACGAGCTGAGCGTGACTTATCCTGAAACAGCCGACGACAGCGAAGCGCTGCTGAATCTGGCTCAATTGCACGCCGCCCTGCAAACACCCGAGCCCAGGGTGTTGATCATCCGGGGCGAAGGCGGTCGCGAGGCCCTGGCCGAGCACTTGCGTGCCCAGGGCGTCGCGGTCGACTATCTGCAGGTGTACCGTCGTCGCCTTCCCCAGTACCCTGCCGGCGCGCTGTGCGAACGCATTGTCTCGGAACGCTTGAACGGGCTGGTGGTCAGCAGTGGGCAGGGTTTGCAACACTTGCAGGAATTGGCGGGTGAGCAGTGGTCGACCTTGAGGTCCCTGCCGCTGTTCGTACCCAGCCCCCGTGTGGCCGAAATGGCTCGAGCTGCCGGGGCTCGAAATGTCGTGGATTGCCGTGGCGCCAGCGCCGCGGCGTTGCTGACGGCGTTGCGCGAGCACGCCGCACCCACACCGTAAGGTGTGATCGCCAACGAAGTGATCACACCCCTATGCAAAGGATGGACACGTGAGCGAAACAGCCTTGCCAAAAGACGAACCGCAAATCGCGCCTGAAGCGCCGTATCAACAGCCACCCAGCGCACCTGCGAAGAAAAGCGGTGGCGGTAACGGCCTGGCGATCATTGCCCTGCTGTTGGCGGCCGCGGGCCTGGCTGCTGCCGGCTGGGGCGTCTGGCAGGTACGCACGTTGACCGCTGGCCATCAGCAACAGTCCCGAGTCCTCGAAGGCCTGTCCACTCAGGCCATGACCCTGGAAAACAACGAGCGTCAGCTCAGCGCTGACCTGGCTCAGTTGCCCGATGCCAACGAGCTGGAAGAGCGGCGCCGTCTGGTCGCGCAGTTGCAGGGCGATCAACAGCGCCTGAGTCAGCGCCTGGAGACGGTACTGGGTGCCAGCCGCAAGGACTGGCGTCTGGCCGAAGCCGAGCATCTGCTGCGCCTGGCCAGCCTGCGGCTGTCGGCCTTGCAGGATGTCACCAGCGCCAAGGCGCTGGTTCAAGGCGCCGATGAAATCCTGCGTGAGCAGGACGATCCGCAGGCTTTCGCCGCCCGCGAACAATTGACCCGCAGCCTCGCTTCTCTCGAAGGCACCGCACAGCCGGACCGCACCGGGCTGTTTCTGCAACTGGCGGCGCTGCGTGAGCAGACCGTACAGCTCACCGCCCTGGCGCCCGAGTTCGAGACCTCGGGCACGGCCGTGCGAGCGGCAGCCAGCGATACGCAAAGCCGCTGGCGTGAGTGGTGGGCAAAGATCTCCAGCTTCTTTCGCGTCGACTTCAATCCTGATGACAACATTCGCCCATTGCTCGCTGGCCAAGGACTGAACCAGGTGCGTCTGGCCCTCAGCCTCGCTCTGGAGCAGGCGCAATGGGCTGCGCTCAACGGCCAGGGCAAGGTCTACACCCAGGCGCTTGACGATGCCCGCAGTATCCTGCTGGCAGGTTTCAACCAGGACAACGTACAAAGCCACGGCATGATCGAGCAGATCACCCGCCTCAAGGCCCAGCCCGTCTCGGTGACTACGCCTGACCTGGACGCCAGCCTCGACGCCGTGCAGGCCTACCTGCAACGTCGCCACACCCCGGTCGAGGGCTTGCAGAGCACGCCTGCGCAACAGCCGGGTGCTGGGGAGAGCACACCATGAAACGGTTCTACGTGATCCTGTTTCTGGTGATCGCCGCGATGGTCGGGCTGGGGGTGGCCGTGGCCAAACATCCAGGCTATGTGCTGATCGACTATCCCCACGTGTTCCGCTACGAGTCCGGTCTGTGGTCGACGTTGCTGGCGCTGCTGGTTCTGGCGCTGCTGGTGTTCGTGGTCTACCTGTTGGTCAGTGTGCTCGCCACGTCCGGTCGCGTGGTGAACCCGTGGTCGCGCCGTAACCGCAGCCGAAGAGTGCAGGCGGCCATCGAGCAGGGCCAGTTGGATCTGGCCGAAGGTCGTTGGGCCAGTGCGCAGAAACACCTGCAACGCGCCGCCGAGCATGAGCGTCAGCCGCTGCTGTACTACCTAGGCGCCGCCCGCGCCGCGAATGAATTGGGTCACTACGAAGCGTGCGATCAGTTGCTCGAACGCGCCCTTGAACGCCAGCCCAATGCCGAACTTGCCATTGCCTTGAGCCACGCGCAGTTGCAGATGGACCGAGGCGACAGCGACGGTGCGTTGCAAACGCTGGAAGTGATGCACGAACGCCATCCGCACAATGTCCAGGTGTTGCGCCAGTTGCAGCGGGCCCACCAGCAGCGGGGCGATTGGTCGGCAGTGGTGCGCCTGCTGCCTCAGTTGCGAAAGGACAAGGCCCTGCCGGCGGCCGAGCTGGCGGAACTGGAACGCCGCGCCTGGGGCGAGAACCTTAGCCTGGCTGCGCATGCCGAAAGCGACCCCGCAGGTTCGAGCGAGCAGGGCCTGGCCGCGCTCGAGCGCGCCTGGCAGCAGCTCAGTTCGGCGCAGCGTCAGGAGGCCGCGCTGGTACTGGCCTATGCCGAGCAGTTGCGTCAGCTGGGCGCGCATGCGGCCGCCGAGGAGGTGCTGCGTACGGCGCAGAAGCGTCAGTACGATACCCACCTGGCGCGCCTGTACGGACTGGTCAATGGCAGCGATCCGGCGCGTCAGTTGCAGACCGCAGAAGGCTGGCTCAAGCAGCACCCCGAAGACCCCGGCCTGTTGCTGACCCTGGGCCGGCTGTGCTTGCAGAATCGTCTGTGGGGCAAGGCCCGTGATTACCTGGAAACCAGTCTGCGCTTTCAGCGAAGCCCGGAAACCTGCGCCGAACTGGCGCGCCTGCTGGCGCAGCTGGGTGATACCGAACGCAGTAATCTGCTGTTCCAGGAAGGTTTGGGTCTGCTGGACGAACGTCTGCTCGCGGCACCGTTGCCGGCACTCGTGCGGGGTTCTTGAAAGCCATCACGAGTTTCACTACCGTGGCGGCCTGACCTCGCTGTTTTTCTGGAACCACCATGCTTCTGGCCCGCTCCCGCTCCCTCTACCTGCTGATCTCGCTGGCGTGTCTGGCGGTACTGGGAGCGGCGTTCTATCTGGAGTTCCAGGTGGGGCTGGAGCCCTGCTCGCTGTGCATCACGCAACGGGTGCTGCTGGGCGCCATAGCGCTGGTAGCGCTGGTGGTGGCGGCGCACTCGCCCGGCCGCATCGGCTGGCGAATCTATTCAGCGTTGGTGCTGACCACGGCGATTGCCGGCGGCCTGTCGGCGACGCGACAGATCTGGCTGCAATCGCAAGCGCCGATCCCCTCCCAGGGTTGCCATCCGGGTCTGCACTACATGATGCAGATCTGGTCGCCTAGCGAACTGTGGCACGCGTTGTTGCTCGGCACGCCCGAGTGCGCCCGTATCAATTGGACACTATTCGGTTTGAGCTTGCCCGAATGGAGCCTGCTGGCGTTCGCCGGACTGGCGCTGTTCGCCCTGAGTCAGCTGTTCGAGCGCCGTCGTTGAGCGCATCCGGGCAGTGCCGACATCGGCGTGAGTGAACAAAATCGGGGGTAATGTCGCGATCGTCGTGATTAAACACTTGTATGAACTTTGTCTGATGCGTACCTTGAAGCCATCGGCGCACGGGCATAATCTCCCTTGCACGCATTATCGAAATCCGTCGGCAACGCTGCCGGATTGGTCCAAGCCCCGCTCCACGTCGCATTGGAATGGGAAGCCGGGCATGACCCACAAGGGAAGCACTCATCATGTTGGAAAGTTGCCAGAATGCCCAGGAACGTTGGGGCGGAGTTCACCTGCTGATTGATCGTTGGTTGCAGGAACGCAATGAGCTGATCAAGGCATTCGATGCCCTGGGCGATACGCCCGAGGCATTGGTCAAGAATCGCAAGACCTTGCAGACATTCTGCGGCGTGCTGGTCGACTACACGTCGGCCGGGCATTTCGAGATCTACGAACAGCTGACCAACGAAGCCAAGGCATTCAATGACACGCGCGGACTGGAACTGGCCGAGACGATCTGGCCACGGATCGACGAGATCACCCAGAAAGCCCTGGACTTCAATGATTACTGCGACAAGGGCGACTGCTCTGACGCCGCGGTGATCCTGCAAAAGCGCGAGGAACTGGGCCGCCTGTTGCACGAGCGTTTCGAGCTGGAAGACTGCCTGATCGAAGTGCTGCATACGGCGCACAAGGAAGAGGCTGAAGCTCAGGTCTGATTCGGACCTCGGTTCTGGTGGTAAACGGTCCCTCACCCCAACCCTCTCCCAGGGCGACACAACGCCCGGGAGGGTTGGGGTCAGGGAACATCCAGCACAAGTCCTGCCCCCGGTATCACCCCCCAATCCCAACCAGTTCAATCTCGAACACCAGCGGCGTATACGGCGCTATCAGATCACCTGCGCCCTCGGCGCCATACGCCTTGTCCGAGGCAATCACCACTCGCCATTTCGCCCCCACTGGCATCTGCTGCAGCGCATCGCGCCAGCCCTCGATCACGCTGCCCAAACGAAACCATTGCGGCTGTGCACTCTGATCGAACACCGTCCCGTCCGGTAGCCGTCCGGTGTAGCGCACCTGCACCCGGCCATCCGCTGTGGGCCGCTGCCCAGTGCCGGCCTGCAGTTCAGTTGCCAGCACGCCTTCAGCCACTTCCCTGACCCCGGCACGGGCTCGCTCGTTGGCCATGAAACGACGCTCGGCCGCGAGCTTGCCGTCCACTTCGGAGGCGGGCGTCGCGGGGGTGGCCTGAGCTTCGTAATCAGCCAGAATCTGCCCGATGCGCTGTTCGCTGAGTGCCAGCGGTTGATCCTCATAAGCCTGCCTCAAGCCCTCCACCAGCGCGTCGAGCTGCAAGCCCGGAGCGTCCTGCCGCAGCCGCTCGCCCAGGCTGGCACCGATGCTGTAGGCCAGGTCGTGAGCGGGGTCGGCGGGCGGGGTAGGGGCGGCATGGATCGCCGGCACAGCCAGGCACAGTGACAACAACAGTTGGCGCGACATCGCAGGGCTCCGTGACTTCTAGGCACAGCGGTTGGCGATCAGGAGGCCAGCGCTGGATGCCGTGGGTAGCAGCGCACCAAGGCAACTGCGCAAAAGCGGTTCTACACTTGAACCGCTGTTTCCGAATAACAACATTTGCCCAGGCATGCAACAGGGCGGCGCGCAGGCTGTCAACATGCCCTAGCGGCGGTGCTGGCAGAGGTCTAGTATGAGCCGCAATCAATCAGCCAGGAGGTAACACATGTCGGCTACCAAGAAGCCAGTAAACACGCCGTTGCACTTGCTCCAACAGCTCTCGGGCAGCCTGCTCGAACATTTGGAAAGTGCCTGTTCCCAAGCACTGGCTGATGCAGAAAAGTTGCTCGCCAAGTTGGAAAAACAACGGGGCAAGGCTCAACAAAAGCTGCACAAATCGCGTACCAAGCTGCAAGACGCTGCCAGCGCTGGAAAGAACAAGGCCCAGGCCAAGGCCAAGTCGGCTATCGGCGAACTGGAAGAACTGCTCGACAGCCTGAAGGACCGTCAAGCCGAAACCCGCGCCTACATCGTGCAACTCAAGCGTGATGCCCAGGAAAGCCTGAAATTGGCGGCCGGTGTCGGTCGGGTGCAGGAAGCCGCCGGCAAGGCGCTGGATTCGCGTGCTGCGAAAGCCAAGGCCCCAGCCGCTGGCAAAACCTCGACTACCCCAGCTGCAACCTCCAAGGCACCTGCTGCCAAAGCTTCGACCGCCAAGCGTGTTGCCAAGCCTGCGGCCAAAGCCTCGGCAGCGGCCAAGCCCGTCGCCGCCAAGACGCCGGCCAAGCCTGCGCCGCGCGCAGCTGCGGCAAAAGCCGCCAGCACCACCACCGGCGCCAAGCCGGTTGCTGCTCGCGCTGCCGCCAAGCCTGCCGCCACGCGCGAGGCGGCCAAACCGGGAGCGGCCAAGTCTTCGGCTGCCAAGCCTGCGACCCGTACCGCCGCCAAGCCGGCCACTGCTGCGAAAGCTGCACCGGCCAAGTCTGCCGCCGCCAAGCCCGCCAAGCCCGCCACTGGCGCAACGACGCAGCCGGCCGCCGCGAAAACCGTTGCCGGCCAGGCACCCGCCAAGCCCGCCGCGAAAACCGTTGCCAAGCCTGCCGCCAAGGCGCCGCGCAAGCCAGCGGTGAAAAAGCCTGCTGCTGCGGCCAAGCCTGCTACCGCCGCGACCGGTTCCGCGCCAGCAGCGCCCC
>NZ_DFUE01000075.1:2883-141700 GCF_002379585.1 Pseudomonas sp. UBA4194 | reverse complement strand
CCTCCAGCACATCGCTCACACGGGAAGAAGGCAGCAACTGCGTAGCCTTGCTGCCCAGCAACGACCCCGCCTGAAAGTAGCCCATCACGGTGGCCACGCTGCGATGCTCGGTCATGGCCATCACCTCGCCCAGTGGCACCCCTTGGCGCCCGGCTTCGGTCACGAACCCCGAGCGCAGGCTGTGAGCGGCCCAATCTCCATCCAGCCCGGCGAGCTTGGCCCGACGCTGGACGATGCGCGCCACTTGATCGCCGGACAAGCCTGTGGTCCCGACCTTGCCGCCCTTATACAGTCGCCGAAAAAGCGGACCGGCACTGGCCGGGGCCACATCGAGCCAGGCGGCCAACGCGTGAGCCGCGGGGCCTCGTAACGGCTTCTCGCGACGCATGCCGCCCAGGTCGGTTTTAGTCGCGCCCAGCGCGTAGAGCCAGGTGTCTTCGTCGAGCCGGCGCACATCACCGACGCGCAAGCCCACCACCTCGGAACGTCGCCGACCACCGCCGCTCCAGGCAAGCAACAGCAAAGCACGATCACGTATCCCCCGCACCCCATCGTCGCAAGTCGCCAGCATCGCCTGAAGCGGCTCGACGACCACAGCCGTTTTCTTGCGCACCGCGATGCCGCGCCTGACCTGGGCTTTGCCGGCATCACGCAGCAAGGTCTTGAGGGCTGACGTTTCGGTTGGGCTATCCCAGTCTTTCAGGCGATGCCACTTACCGAGCACCGCCAGCCTGTGGCTGACCGTGCTGAAGGCGAGCGGACCGGGTTTCGCCTTGACCTTGGCGTTGACCAGCGCGGCATCGACGAGCGGCGGCAATAGATGCGTCCAGCCGCCGTCTGGTAGGGGCCGTGACAGGTGATCAACGACGAACTGCAACGTCACGGGCACCGACACCGGACCATCCCCCAGCACTTGACCGTAGCGCAACTGCAGCCAGGCAGCCCAGTACGCAAGGGCAGTGCGATAACTGCGCACCGTATTTTCGGCCGTACCGGCGATGACGAACGCTGCGACCGCATCCTGGGCCTCGCGAGCCACGGTATTGGGGTCCAGCGAGGGCTCCATACCCGTATTTATCGTTACTGTATTATTTGTTACGTTCAACGTATTATATATCCAGTTATGTATCTATAGGTCGGATAATCTTTCATTATCATACCTAATGTTTCGCTCGGAGGGGTTATGGCTGTAGGCGTACCGGAAACAGCTGTATTCGAGGCGGCGGACGCAGTGTTGGCACGCGGTGAGCGCCCAACCGTCGAGCGAGTGCGCCTTGAGTTAGGCCGGGGCAGCCCAGCAAGAGTCGGGGCGCTTCTGGATCAGTGGTGGGAGCAACTTGCCAGTCGCCTGCGCGGCGAAACCCGGATGCCTGGCTTGCCGGCAGAAGTGGCACAGGCGTTCACCGCTGTCTGGCAGCAGGCAACGGTGCAAGCGCAAGCGGTGGTCGAGCTATCGGTGACCGCGCAGCGGCAGGTGTTGATGGAAGAACGTGAGCTTCTCGCCGAAAGGGAAGAGCAGGGCAGGCAGGAAGCCGCTCGCATTCGCCAGCAAGGCGCCGAAGCGGCGGCCGCCAGACAGGCAGCAGAAACCCGTCTGGCGGACCTGGCGACGTTGCTTGAACAGCGAATGACTCAGATTGACGACCTGCGCCGCCAACGTGACGAGCTCAGCAGCCAACGAGACGAAGCACGAACCGAAACGGCCGGGCTGCGGGAGCAGTTACACGCAGTACGCAGTCAGGCGGAGCAGGCCCGAATCGACCAGGAACGCTACACCAGGGACGTAGAAGACAGGGCCTTCCGCGAGATCGATCGTGCCCGAGAGGAAAGCAAATCATTGGCCGTACAATTGAAGGATGGCGCAGAGCGGTTGCAGCACGCCAACAAGGCAGTGCGGGACGCTCAAGCGGCGCTGGGCAAAGCCCAGGAGGAGGGGGCCCATGCCCGCCTGCAGCTACTGGCGCTGCAGGAGCAGGCCGCACGATTCCAACAGGCCGAGACAAACCTGCTCGCTATTAAAGAAGAACTGCAGCAGCGCCTGGCGCTGAATGGGACGGAACTGGCCGCGGCCCGCGAGCACGCCGCCGCGGCCACGGCCCGCGCGCAGACATTGGCACAACAGCTGACGCTGCTGAGCGGCAAATCGTCCACGCCGCGGACCCGACGACCACCAAAGCCCGCCACCGACAAGGCACAACCTCAGGAATGAACCCGGCTGAAATCCTGAGGGAGCGGGGCAGGGCATTACTGTTCGGCACTTCCGATCGGCGCTTCGTAGTCAGTATCTGAAACAGGCTCCAGCCAGTTGACGTTCTTGCCATCGACGAACTCGGCGATCGCTATGTGGGACATGGCCGTCGTTGCTGTAGCGCCGTGCCAATGACGTCGCTGGCAAGGACACCAGATCACATCGCCGGCATGGATCTCCACCTTTGAGCCGCCTTCGCACTGAGTCCAGCCTTTACCCTGCGTCACGATAAGGGTTTGGCCCGCCGGGTGCGTATGCCAGTTCGTGCGAGCACCCGGCTCGAAGGTGACCAGCGCACCCGCTACACGCGAGGGCTCTTGGCCCTGGAAAGGACTATCGATGCGTACCGTTCCAGTGAAGTACTCAGCGGGACCCCGCTGTGACGGTGAGGAGCCGGGGCGGAAGATCTTCATGGGTTTTCCTTGAGTCAGTTGATAGTGGCAGCGCCACCTTAAAGAACCGCTTACCCATGCAGGAAGTGTCATACTCCGATTACCGACATGAGCTGAATTCATGAGCATGCATGACTATAACGGTCTCGCGGTTTTCATTGCCGTGGCCAGAGAAAGGAGTTTTACCCGGGCGGCCGCCCATTTCGGCGTTTCGCAGTCCGCCATCAGTCACAGCATTCGCGGACTTGAGGAGCGGCTGGGTGTGCGCCTGCTGAATCGGACAACCCGTGGCGCATCCCCCACGGAAGCGGGCGAAAGACTGCTGCACAAGCTCACTCCTTACTATCAAGGCATCGAGGCCGAAGTTGCCTCGCTTGGGGCACTACGAGAAAAACCGGCAGGCACGATCCGAATCAGCACCCACGACCACGCCGCCACCACGATCTTGTGGCCAAAACTATCCAAGCTATTGCCGGAATACCCGGACGTGACATTGGAGATCAATGTCGGCTACGGCCTGATCGATATCGTCGCGGAGCGCTACGATGCCGGCGTGAGAGCCGGGGACCAGATCGCCAAAGACATGATTGCCGTGCGCATCTCGCCAGACTTCGAAATGGTGGTGGTGGGTTCTCCCGCCTATTTTGCGCAGAGACCTATCCCGGTGATTCCGCAGGATCTGACCCAGCATAACTGTGCCAACCTGCGACTTCCCACCCACGGCGGCCTGTATGCCTGGGAGTTCGAAAAAGCAGGGCAAGCGCTTCAGGTGCAAGTGACGGGGCAGATGATATTCAACACCTCATCCCAAGTGGTCACAGCGGCTCGGGAGGGCTATGCGCTGGCCTATGCGCCGGCAGATGTTGTGCAGGAAGACGTGGAGAGCGGAAGGCTGATCAAGGTACTGAAGGACTGGTACCCCGTAGTGCCTGGGTATCACCTGTATTATCCGAGTCGACGCCAGTCGCTGCCGGCATTTGCGCTGATGGTGGATGCGTTGCGATACAGGGGTTAAAGGTTAACGGTGGAGCAGGGACTAGGTCTTGATTTCCAGGGCCTATGCAGATAACTCTACTAAAGAGACATTTAATGTAGTTAAATGATTTTAGCTGGTTTTAGGAGAATATAGCGTATTTTTGACGTAGTGATTTGAGCCCCTTACTCGGTATCGACGGCATCTGCCGCTTTGCTTACCGAGGCAACGAATCGGGCGATCGACTGGCGGGGATCGTGTCCGTCTCGACTCAGCAGGTCAAAGCGTTGCCTCATTGCCGTGTGGGATTCATATCGTGGTTCGCTGTAGGTAATGGCACTCGCCGTTAGCGATATGGTGCTGATAGCTCTGTTGGCATGGATTGAGCCAGTGCCGTTGGAGCGAACGTTGCCAGATGCAGTTCAAGCCGCCGGTGTTATCAGCGTCCGCATGATGCTGTGTTGAGGCTGTTGCTTAGAGGCTGAGGCACAGCCTGGCGAATGTCCTGGAATCCAGCTGGGCTGTAAG
Source organism: Pseudomonas sp. UBA4194 (assembly GCF_002379585.1). Taxonomy (GTDB): domain Bacteria; phylum Pseudomonadota; class Gammaproteobacteria; order Pseudomonadales; family Pseudomonadaceae; genus Aquipseudomonas. Next base: position 137,559 of record NZ_DFUE01000075.1, on the reverse strand, counting down.
TGGTCCCGTGAGATGCTTATACGCCGAAGGCAGTGGTTTCGTGCTGTCGGTAGTGTTCGGATTGCAGCCGCATGATTTGGCTGGGTGAATGTTCGGTGGTTGTAGCACGAGGACTCGAGTGATTCTGTGCAAGCGGTTGAGGTGAACGTATAGGGGATGGGTGATGGTCGTTAGGATGACTGCTTGCGATAGGCCTGGTGAAGGGATGGGATGGGTGGGCCCGGGGATGGGCTCCAAGGTACATACGGTGTTTCAAATCTGCAGCCCCATCACCGTGAATGCGTAACAAGACGTTACGCATAATGTATATTATGTTAAATTAAGTGTATTCCTGCCTTTCGACGTGTTGTCTTGTCTGTTCCCAGTAACCTACGCACTGGATTCCACGACCCCCGCTGGAGCCGGCCTTTGATCACCCTTGAGCCTCACGAGCTGGATTGGGCACTTCAACAGATCGCTGACGGTGCTGTCCCGGTATTACGGCCGGACCAGCTCCTGTTCTACATGGTGATTGCCCGGTTCTCCGCCATAAAAATCTCCCACGTCCAGTCATTGAGCCAGTTTCAAAAGAACCCCGATGGTGTCTGGGTTTTCGACAATGGTTTGGTGCCCACATCAATGACAGAGCTTACTCAAGGGGTCTCCGCCCACTCGGAGCGTTACCTCAAATGGTACGCCATTGACCCCAACGAGCCGCTGCCATCGGTGCCTACGTTCCCTACCAACGATGGTAGCCAAAGACATGTTGTTCACAACGATTCGTAGATTCACGAGTTTCACTGTTATCGTAGGCGCGTTCATTGGGCAGCGTTAGTTTGCTTGCGGGGGTTCACGCAGGATGGACGAACTCGGCTGCACAGGGCTTTAATGCGTGGCTCTACGAACTCGGCTGTCGGGAATCAAGCCTCCCGCTAGGCGTTCGTCTTGGCCCTGTGGGCTTCCATCCTCACGCGTGCGCGCTCTGCTTGCTTAGACTTGCCTTGCCTTGCGGTCATCGCATCCCGCGCACTACGACGGCTGCTCTCTACAAGTCCCCTGCCCCACACTTGAGTCTCTGTGTACAGAAGCACCACAGCGACCGGGGATGGGATTTGCCTTAGGCGTCCGACCGTATTGCTGTTAAGGAACGGAGCTATAGGCTCCCTGATAAGTGCTATTTGAGCCGCCCCATATAAACAGACATTCGCCCGGTCGGTGGAGTATTGAAACTCTCATGGTCTGGTGTCACAGACCGTAGGAAAGTTTTTTTCAAGAGCCGCCTCTCGCAAACGGGCTGCGCCGGCCTTCTTCTTACACCCTCAAGCACTTGCAGTAATCACATTCTCAACAGCGAGCCATGCACGTCCGAGAGCACTATCTAGGCCGATCAGCGCAATCCGACCCCCCACCTGCTCCGACCACCTGGAAGCTTTCATCCCCTCTCGCTGGTAAAATGCCCCTAGGCGTTCGTCGTATTCAACCACCGCTTCCACATCTGCGGTCGCCAAGTAGGTCTCGTGGTGAAGCATTGCGCCTTGCGGCAGTCTTGGCTTCACTTGCGTTGGGCGTTCAGTGGAGGGATGACCGACGCAAAGTCCAAATACCGGATACACCTGTGCTGGAGGACCAGGCCCTTGGCGACTCCCTCAATAATGAACAAAAGCTAGAACGCCCCGCAATCAATGCGTTCACAATGATCGCAGGGCGTCGACGCATTTACGATCAGTTAGTTATCTGGATCGCTTTGACGATACGAGCCCTAACAGAAGCAGTTAGCTTCTGAACTCCAGCTTCTTTTGCGATGCTGTAAATCATTGATTCGTCATCGAGCGCCCGTTCAGAAAACTTAGCGGCGATACTGGCAATCTCAGCGAGGCAGATCTCCATTAGGCTTCGAAGAGAATCGTCGTCGGCAGATCGGCGGAACACTACCTGTTGATTGTCCTTGAGGCCTGTTGGCCAGTAAAAAATCCCAACCTGACCTTCATCGTGGAAACGGAAACGCAGCTTGGCCAGTTGATCTACACGATCTCGGATTTTCGCGCCAGTGCGCATCCAGCCGTGCGCGCGTGCAATACGACGAGCCAGAATTACATCAAGGATTGGGCCTTCATGTTCAACCACATGGGCAATCATCTTCTCTAAGTTTTCGGTGTAGCTGGATTCAAAGAATCGATCAGGATCAACGGCGTCAACGGCGCTACTAGGATCAGCTTCAACATAGATCAATTGCTGAGATGGGGCCGAGTAAACCGTGTCGTCCTGAACCTGGGCGACAGTTGCCGACCTAGCGTATTGAAGCTCTGGCAAGGCTCCTGAAGAATCATTTGCTTCAGCGGCATCAGTCGCAGCAGCTACCACAGCGACTTTCTCCACTACCTCGACTACCTCTGCCATAGCGGCATCGACTTTCAAGCGTTCTGCCTCCTGCGCTGTATCGATAACTGCCTGCTTGGCGCGGGATTCTGCAAGGAGTTCGTTCAGACGTTGGTGCACCTTCTCCGCGGTGCCAAGCGCGTCGATCCACCAGTCCGTTGACCATATCCTCACGATTTCCCAGCCTAGGCCACGTAGTACAGACTCACGAAGCTTGTCCCGGTCTCGGGCAGTGGCGCTGCGATGGTAGGTCGCACCATCACATTCAATACCAGCAAGGAATCGCCCGGGTGCATCAGGATGGACGACCCCCAGATCGATCCGGAACGAGGAAACACCGATCTGTGTCTGGATGTACCAACCCTTCTTGGCTAAGGCCGCGGCAACCGCTTCCTCAAATGGACTATCGAACCCGCCTACGCTGCCCAAATTAGCCTCAGCCAAAGCTCGGGGCCCGCGCTCTGCAAATTCCAGGAAATGCTTGAGGTCTCTGACTCCGATGGCTTGAGTCCGAGCCAGATCGATGTGCTCCGGCCGGAGCGTGGAGAACAGAACAAGCTCCTGACGGGCACGGGTGATTGCGACGTTGAGCCGACGCTCGCCGCCGGGGCGGTTCATCGGCCCAAAGTTCATAGTCAGTACGCCGGCAGCGTCTTTACCGTAGGTTGTGGAGAAGTAGATGATGTCTCGTTCATCACCCTGAACGCTCTCCAGGTTCTTCACGAACACCGGCTCCAGTTCGGACTCAGCGAAGTACGGTTCCAACGACGGATCTTTTCGGCATGCCTCATCCAGCATGTCCATGATGAGTTTCTGTTGCTCACCGTTAAACGTGACAACCCCGACTGTTCTCCGGCTTTCCCGGAACGCTTGAGATTGAAGCCGGGCAACGAGGTCTGCCACCAATGCCCTCGCCTCAATCAGGTTCGTGCGTGAGCCACCCTTGTCGTAGATACCTGCGACAGGGCACAACCTTACGGCCTTGTCTGCGGTGAATGGCGATGGGAAAGTCACCAGCTTCGACTGGTAGTACCGCTGGTTCGAGAACGCGATCAAGCTTTCATGACGGCTGCGGTAGTGCCAGTTCAGATTACGCATCGGCAGGTTTGCGCTGATGCACTCGTCTAGGATGCTTTCAAGATCGGCTTCGACGTCCTCATCGTCAGCGGTCGATTCGGCTCGATCAAAAAAGGACGTGGGCGGGAGCTGTTTAGGGTCGCCTACCATCACGACTTGTTTGCCCCGGGCCATGGCACCGATGGCGTCCCAAACAGGTATCTGAGAAGCTTCGTCGAAGATGACCAAGTCGAATGGCGTAGATGCCGGCGGCAGATATTGCGCGATGGAAAGCGGGCTCATCAGCAAGCAAGGGGTCAGCTTGGTCAAGGCATCGGGTGCACGAGTCATTAGCTCACGCAACGGAATGTGTTTAGTCTTCTTGCCCATCTCATGGCGCAGCAAACCCCAATCCGAGGAACGACTGACACTGTCCTGGCTTGGCAGGTCTGCGCACAGCCGCGCACGAAGCCAGTCTTTGGTTAGCGCCGTGAACTTATCATCCAGCGTGCGGAAATCGCGAATACGTTGTTCATGCTCGACGCTGACGAACGTCCGGATAACCTCCTCGTTGTCCACCGTGGTATTCAACCACCAGCGGGCATAGTTTACTTCCAGTACTCGACGGACTTTTCCAGACGTAATCGCGCCTATCTCCATCGCGTTGACTATGGGGGCTAGTCCCATCGCAAAGGCTTCATCCCGAACCTTGCGCCAAGAGCACCAGGCCTTCAAACGCGGTTCGGAGGAAACAACCGTTTCACAGTTTTTCTTGAGATCGCTTAATGCCAAGTGAGCAGTTTCGTCGATACCCGAATCGGTGAAGTGACCAACCGCTGTCAGATGCGAGGTACGCACCTGGAGCAATCCGAGCTTCTCGCGCAAAGTACCGCCTGCCAGAGGGATAGCACCATCAGGCTCCAGCAATGCATTGCCATCGCCAAGCAGCGTCTGGAGGGGTGCCTTGTAAGCACCAATCTGCTCAGGATTAAGCGCCAACTTCGCGATCGCCGTCGTCAGCTCTCCTTGGAAGACCACTGCATTGCGAACTACCTCAAGCTTGGTTTTCAGGTCATTCCAGGCAGGCACCGTTTCGCGGAGATCTGCTAGATCGGCTAACTCTCGCTCGACAGCAGCCCTGCGCTTGAGCAACTCAAAATCATTGTTCAGCGTATCACCGCAACGGCCCTTTTCTACGAAAGGATGATCGTCGACAAGCCGTCCACGCTCCTCGATATCACGCCGCTCAACCTGAAACCGAATTGCAGCAGTGAGCCCATCAACGTCTGTAGAAAGCCCGCTCCACAGGGAGTGAGTTCCTGCGCCGAGGTCGGCCAATTTTTCCATCTCGGCATCAAAGCGAACCACAGTGCGCAGTCGATGAAGTTCGTCTTTTAGCTCATCACCCAAATGGCCTTGTTCTACCAACAACAGCCCATCGTCATCCCAGGACGAATTTTCCTTCTGGAGTCGCACTGCCGCCTGAAGCTTGATGGCTGCAACGATCCAGTCGGCATCGGACATAGCGCCCTGCCACAACGCGCCACATTCCTGCCCAGGTGAGAGGTCATCAATGGCACGGCGCACAGTTCGAATTTCGACCCAAGTTGACAGCTCTTTGGCGTTGTTGATCTCGCCTTCGAACGTCTGCACTGGAGCCAAGAGCCCTGTGATTCGACGCTTGCCGAACCAGGATTTAGGCCAGAAAGCTTCCTCGGCTTCAGTCCACTCACGATGGAGGAGTTCGACATCAATCGTCTCGATCCCATCACTGTAAGTCGCTCGCAGTTGTGCTTGGAGGTCTTGCACTTGGCCAAACAACACGACCGCTTGCTCCAGTACATCAGTAACGCTTGGTGGCCAGGCAGGCCCGAGATCGGTGAAAGTCGCGCGGCGTTGCTGCAGCAGATCGATGCCTTGTTTAGCATCTGCAATGACATGAGGCGACCATGGCGTCGAAAGCTTCGAATTGATTTCGCGGTGCTGTTCAACCCATGTACAGCCATCGCTCAGACGTTGAGAGATGGAGCGGGCATCGGGCCTCAGAGCAAAGCGCCAGTCGTGCCCTGCGGCCTGTGGTAGTAACCGTGAAAGAGTCGACAGACCGTCCAGCGTTGTGGGTTTGTATTCAGTAGCAGGAAGCCCAGTCAACTCAATGAAGCGATCTGCAGCTTTTTGCACTTCCAATACACTAGGCAAGACGTCCCTCGCCGCTTGCACAAATTGCTGTTGCCAGTTGGGTGACCACTCGGCTTGACCAACCGTAGACAAGGCATTGCCAGCAAGTTGATCAAAGCCAACAGCCTGCGCGTTAAGCTCAAGCCGATCGCCCAGTTCACGGAGTGCAAGCATCGCCTTCTGGTCATGGACATCAGGGGACGCCCAGCCAATGGACGCTACAGCTTCGTCATCTCCTGATGTGACAGTGCCAATGGCGTCATAGATTGTATAGCCATTGCGATGACGGCGATGAAGCCGTTCAACGTAGATGTTGAGACTGTCCCGTAATGTCGCCAGACGCTGGGCCTCGACTTTCCATGCTTCCGAATCGACATACCCTTTCGCTTCCCATGCTGATTGCAGTTGCGCAAGCACATCAGTCTTCCGCGCCTTGCTTGAATGGAGCTCAAGGCAAAACTCACCCAAACCGATTTCACGAAGGCGTCGATAAACCACGTCCAGCGCAGCGATCTTCTCAGAGACAAAAAGCACTCGACGGCCTTGCGCGATCGACTGCGCAATCATGTTCGAGATAGTCTGGCTCTTGCCGGTACCGGGCGGGCCGATCAGCACGAAGTCCTTACCTTTCGCAGCCGCCATCACCGCCGCGAGTTGGGATGAATCAGATGGTAGCGGGCAGAAGACATCAGTCGGGCCAAAGTCACGATCTAACGACTCAGCTTCGGGGAACAGCGTATCGGAGACAAACGAGTCCCGAGGAGTATCTAGCAGGTGCTGGACTGCCGGGCTCTGCCGCAGGTGCTCGGCGTTCTCGACCAAATCTTTCCACATGAGGTATTTGGCGAATGAGAACATGGACAGCACCACATCCTCATTTAGCTCCCAACCAGGAATATCCTTGATGGCATGCCCAACTTTTTTCCAGATTCCTGCGATATCAAGGCCCGAATCATCACGAGGCAACTCGTTTTCCAGCGAACCTAATCCCAGTTCAAAGTCCTGCCGGAGCATCTCGATCAGCGTGGGGTTGAAGCGCGGCTCATCATCGTGCAGTACCATGGTGAACCCCGATCGTGCACTCTTACGCTCCAACGTGACCGGGATCAGTACAAGCGGTGCTTTGTACTTCTGCCCTGCTCTGTCGTCTCGCGTCCAACTAAGAAAACCAATCGCCAGAAAAAGCGTGTTGGAGCCACCTTCCTGCAGGGCGGTACGCGCCCCTCGATAAAGTTCGGTGAGTCGTACATCCATCTCACTGGAATTCAGTGCAGCAAAAACTTCTCTGCGCTTGAGCGCATCCTCGGCATGTCGACGTCGCACGTCCTCCCGCTCGCGGTGCTCATAAAGCGCTCGTTCACGTGGATCAGCACCGTCCATTAGATCTGGCCGAGTGAGAAGCTTTAGTGACTGGCCACTCGCCAAGATGTCCTCGAGTGCTCCCGGGTCTGGAGACTCAAGTTTCAGCGAACGCTTGCCTGTTTTGAAGTTGAGCAGGTTGTTTCGAAGAGACAGATCCAGCAGCTTGCGTTGCCAGCGGCCCAGACGATCGGAGGGATTTAACTTGGACAGATCATCGACCTGAACCTCAACATCATCCTCCGCGAGACCAAGCCCTTCCTCCACCAGCAACGGAGGTGGTACATCCGACGATTCCTCCATGGCTACGCGCGCGATCTGGGACTCAGCGCTTGCAAGCGGTTTGATTCGCTGCAGGCGCGCCCGGCGGATGTCCAGAAGCATCTCAAAACGACTTTCTGCATATTCCTCAACCTGCTTGGCTCCTCGTTCAACTGCATAGGAGAAAGCTGGAACTGGGTTTTGTGTGACTAGCGTAGTTTCAAAGAGCACAAGCTCCTGAAGCTTGACTCGCTTGCGCACCGCAGTGACATCGTCGACCAGCGCAGTTGTGAACTCTTCCGGCCTCAGCCAAAGCCCAGCAAACGCATGTCCATGGGTAAATACGATCACAGGGTTCAGACCCGCTTGCTCAAGTGCCGCACAGAAAAGCAACGTTAGATCGAAACAGGTTGCCAGACCGGTATCTGTGATCTGACTTGGACTGCGCACTTTTTGACCCGACTGCTCAAAACTTGCCGGTGGCAATGCATAGTCAAGCTTCATCCGGGCAACAGCACTCCATACTGCAGAGGCCAACTGCCAGGCTCGTTTGGAGCCACCCTCATACCCGTCGAGCGCCGACGATAGTTCGCTTTGACGAAGAAGCTCAGCGGCCTGCTTGAGTAAGCGCTCAACCGCTGGATCGTTAGGTTGAACGAATGCTGCGGTCATATCAGGGATATGTCGCAGCCCACCCCATTGGTTACGAGGAAGCAGATCTACGACCTGCTCAAGACGGGCAATCTCTTTGCGACCACCCTCAGCCGCTTTGTCATCAGCTTCCAAGACAAACGTAAAAGTCGACATCTCCGACTCTGTCAACCGGCTCAGCAACGGCCCATCCAGTACAAGATCGAGGTCCGGGATGGTCCGAAAACTATCAGCCGCGATTTCATCGATTCGCCAGGTCTTGACCTTGAGCACTTCGGGAGCAGATGTCAGGGTAAGTGTCACATTGACGAATCGGTCGCTGGTTTCGTTGGAAACCCGAAGCTCACGGATAACGGGAACAGCGTTCTGGAAGTCCGCCAGATTGAGCTTTGTCACCAGGGTTGCGAGGATTTTGACTTCTTTCGGAGGGACAATTTCTTCAGGCGTGAGGGACTGAACTGTGTGGTCCATGCGCAAACATCCTTGTCGAGGTACCCAAGGGAGTGCCGGAGTTGGCCGGCCAAAAGGCCCCGCTTGAGCTGATGGCCCGATGATAGCGTTTCTGAGAGCTACAGTAATGGGCCATTAGTCGTTTGGTGATCACTTTCCTAATGCTTCATGCAAGCGCCCCTCACCCTTGGACATTCGGCGTCACAAGGGCATGGAAGGCACCAGTCGAACTCGTAGAATCGTAAGATATTGCGACACGGCTGCCGAGAATCTAATCCAGCCATGGGCTCTTGAACGTAGGAACCGGCTCTTTGCAGGGGCGCCGCCCAGCGGAAAACGGCCGGCGGCGATCACGTGTTCGATGCACTCTGCGCGGCTCAACGGGCATGATCCGTATGCTTATTCAAAGGACGTCCTCACTCGCCTGCCTACGCAGCGGGCTAATGAAGTTATGGACCTTCTACCTAATCAATGAATGCTTGCTCAATGAGTCCATTATTTTCAGACTTTTCGAAAACTTCCCCAGGAGGGATCAATGGTAGATAAAACGCACGAGTACGAAGTTCGAGTGACCTGGGCCGGCAACAATGGGACTGGAACGTCATCTTATCGAGGCTACAGCCGGGCACACATCATCGCAGCTAACGGCAAAACACCAATTGAGGGGTCGTCAGATCCTAGTTTTCGGGGAGACCCCACCCGCTGGAATCCTGAGGAATTGCTCTTGGCATCCTTATCTGCATGCCACAAGCTTTGGTACCTGGGGCTCTGCGCTGAGGCCGGAATCGTTGTGGTGGACTATGAGGACAACGCTCAAGGAACGATGGTCGAGGAGAGCGATGGCGCAGGTCAATTCACCTCAGTTATTTTGCGGCCGAAAGTGATACTGGCATCGGGTTCGGAGATGGTAAAAGCTCAGACGCTGCACAAAATAGCTCACGAAAAATGCTTCATTGCTCGCTCGGTAAACTTTCCAGTCAGTCACGTACCCGAAATATCGGTAAGCCCAGACGCCTAGTTATCCATAGAGGGCGTCCGCATAGCCGGGCACCCTCTCACAGTGTACGTAACTGTCTGGATGACATGCCGGACGCTTACGCTCCGTTACCTGGCGGCTGCAGCCGGGACGCTATGCACGCGAGTTAACCGTAAGCGTCCGGGGGATACACCTTTCTGATTGCGCCGGCGTCCTGACTGCACGTGCTCCGCGTATGACCCCAAGCGCGGTGGCACATGCGGCAGTTCAATTGTAGAGTTGACGGAAAATGGTTATGGATATCCATATGAACCTTGCGACGCTAGCGTTATTCCTGCCCGCCTGCTTTGCGCTGAATATGGCGCCTGGACCTAACAACCTGCTGTCTATCAGCAATGCAACACGCTACGGATACCGCACGTCATGCATGGCAGGTGTTGGTCGCTTGCTAGCGTTCGCGGTGATGATTGCGCTGGCTTCGGCAGGCTTGGCCGTAGTGTTACAAACTTCAGAGCTAATCTTCTATGGGCTCAAAATAGTTGGCGCGGCCTATCTATTTTACTTGGCATACCAGTTGTGGAGAGCTGCACCGCAAGCGGATGCTGAGTCAAAAAACGCCCCGATAGGTCTATGGGCGCTGGCAAGGCAGGAATTCCTCATTGCCGCAGGCAACCCCAAAGCCATCCTGATTTTTACCGCGTTCTTGCCTCAATTCGTCGACCCAACGGCAGACATTGGCTCTCAGTTTACGTTGCTCGGTGTTCTGTTTTTGGTATTGGAGTGGATTGCGATTGGCATCTATGCGTACATCGGATTGCATATGCGACGTTGGTTCGCTCTGCCTCGTGGTAAGCAAATTTTCAACCGTTGCTGCGCTGGTTTGTTGTCGGCTGCCGCCTCGTTGCTATTGATGACACGTCGAGCTTGATGCGCAATAAGCAGATGATGGTAAGGAACTGATAACGATAGCTAGCACCCCTCGCGCGATCACCACAAGGATTCTGGAATGGACACAAAGCACCTCTCGTTACCCCGTAAAAGCCGACCGAAGGCTCTATTAGCCTTGGCCATCCCTCTAGTTCTCAGCGCCTGCGCAGGCAGCAATACTCCGTCGAATGTCAGTGCGCCCGGCGAGCCTATCTCCGCAACCACGCAAGTTCTGGATGCGGGAGCCGGCCTTGTGCAGTCTCGCCCGCCAATCGATGCGCTCAACGCCTATCTGGACGGCTTTCACTTCTATAACGGTCAGATGAAGTCGCAGATGGAAGCCCATCACTATTGTTCGATCTTGAACGACGAAGTGATCCAGTGCGTGATCTACGACGGCAATGTCAAAGACGCGAAGCTGATGGGCGTCGAGTACATCATCAGCGCGAAACTGTTCGCCAAGTTGCCTGCCAGTGAAAAAGCGCTCTGGCACAGCCATGTCCACGAAGTGAAGTCAGGCCAGCTCATTGCGCCTGGTATTCCGGCCCCGGCGGAGCATGCGCTGATGCAGAAGCTGGTGGGCACCTATGGCAAGACGTGGCACACCTGGCATACCGATCTGAATAAAGACCTGCCCCTGGGCGTGCCTCAGCTCATGATGGGGTTCACGGCCGACGGCCAGATCGACCCCTCCCTCGTTCAGAAGCGTGATGCGCGATTTGGCGTACAGAGCTCGGAAGAAAAGAAAGCTCGAGCAGATATTCCGACTCCTCCAATCGATCCGGGCGCCGATGCATGGATGAACGGGAATACCTTCCAGGTAAAAGACCCCACCAGCGCCCATACCCACTAGCTTGTAAAGCGAAAGATTGGGCGCCTTTGGGAAGCGGGCGGGAACTTGGTGGGAAAACTATCCCTCTCCCGTAGGTGATCCCTTAGGAGTGATGAACCATGGAAACCTCGATTTTCTGGACGGCATGCGCCGTGATCGTTCTGTTGCTGGACGTTTGGGTATTGGTGAGCGTCTGGCGGAGCACCAAAAGCTCCGGCACGAAACTGGGATGGACAGCGTTGATCGTTATACTGCCGCTTGTTGGCCTTGCTATTTGGGGTATTGCTGGCCCAAGGGGTGTTGCGATCCCGCCGACATCTGATAGCCATAGCAAAGGCTGAAGCCAGTCACCTCGAACCAGTAAAAAGCGTTCATTGGAGATTACGCGGTGGACAACGCTTAGTTGGCCATCGCCTTCCCTTCAAGTTAGTCATTACCTGCAGAAGGTGGGGGCTCACATCTCCGCATGGCAAGCTGCCATAGTACGGAATCGGTAGCCCCCCTACTCTCAACGACGCCCGGTGCAGTCTGAAAGCACCACGCACATTGCTCAGCGCAGCCCAAACCCCATCCGCTTCAACTCTTCCACAAGCTCTTCCCGCCCATGAAGGCTCGAAACACTGCGAAGTCTATTGACCACCTGCTCCGACCACCCGGAAGCTTTCATTCCCTCACGCTGGTAGAAAGCCCCCAAGCGCTCATCGTATTCAGCCACCGCTTCCACATCTGCAGTCGCCGAATAGGTCTCATGGTGAAGCACTGCCCCTTGCGGCAATCTCGGCTTCACATGTGCGGGCCGCTCAGTAGATGGATAACCGACACAAAGGCCGAACACAGGATAGACCTGGGGAGGCAAACCTAGCTCCTTGGCCACCCCTTCGATGTCGTTGCGTATGGCGCCAATATAGACGCTACCGAGCCCGAGCGACTCCAGAGCCACGACTGCGTTTTGCGCGGCGAGCGCTGCGTCGATGGTCCCGAGCAGCAAGCTTTCAAGGTACGGCACTGCTTCCAGAGCCACCTCTTGTTGCTCACCCACTCGAGCTACTCTGGACAGGTCGGCAAGCCAGACAAAGAACAGCGGCGCCTGGCGGATATAGGCTTGGTTTCCTGCCAATGCTGACAGACGTGCCTTCCGATCATCATCCTGGACAGCGACAACGCTCCAGACCTGCAGATTCGATGAGGTGGAGGCTGATTGCGCTGCGGCGACCAAGGTCTCGATGGTGCCGTCGGGTAGTGGCTGATCAGTAAAGGCGCGAACGCTCCGATGGTCGAGAAGCAGGTCGATCGTCTCGTTCCAGGGCTTGAGAGGTGAGATATCTGCCGCGCCGTAGCGGGCAGCCAGTTTCGATTGGGCGTTGGCGGTCATTCGAGCTCTCCAAATAGGGATCGAGACTACCAAATCGCCGCCGGGCCAGCACGCTTGCAGGGTGAAGTTTCATATACCCTGCACTCGACACACCCCTAGCTAACAACGGGCGCATTGAGCGAGCACCCATCGATGAGTAGGCGGTCAGAACGCCCCTACACGCAGCCTCCGAGCAGACACCTGGATTTCTCTCTGGATCGTTTGCACCACAATCTCGGTCAATCGCTGAACCTCGGGACGAGGTTCGGCTTGCGCACGGTGCAGAGCAAGCGGGATCGTTGGCAGGGTCGGCAGGCCATTTGAGCTGCACTCCAGAGCAGACAGTGTTGCCGGCATCGCGACGGTCGTTCGCAGAGTTACACCAAGCCCTGCTCCTGCGGCGGCCCACAGCCCGGAAAGGCTGGGGCTGGTGAAGACGAGTTTCCATGGGATATGAGCTTCATCCAGCGCCGCGATCCCAGCCGCGCGGAACAGGCAGGGCGGCTCGAACGCAATCAGGGGTACCGGCTCTTCCCTCAGTCTCAGCTGATCCTGCCAATCTTTTCGGCCTATCCACGAAACTGCAAAGTCCGCTATCCGCTCGGCATTGGGCGCTGAGCCGCCATCGCCCCAAACAAGCGAGACGTCCAGCTCTCCCTTGAGCGTCTTATCAATTAGCGGCGCACTGCGATCGACCTGCACTTCTACGCGTACCTTGGGATGCGCGAGGGCAAAGCTTTCAAGGACCAAAGGCAAGAATGTATCGGCGAAATCCTGAGGAAGCCCTAGCCTTACCCAGCCGTCGAGATCTGATGCGCGGATGGTCTGAACCGCTTCGTCATTAAGCTCCAGCATCCGCCTTGCATAGCTCAACAGCCCCTCACCGGCTGTAGTGAGCGCGAGCCCCCTCCCCGACTTCTGCACCAGGGGGACTCCCATCTGATCTTCAAGCTTGCGCAACTGAGTGCTGATGGCCGACTGGGAGCGCCCCAGTTGGTCGGCTGCCCGTGCAAAGCTGCCGAGTTCGAAGCCGGTGACAAAGGTACGCAAAACGTCCATGTCCAGATTGATACGACCAGCCATAGCTCCATGCCCCCAAAGGATCGCGGCGAGATTTGATTTCACAGCCATTATTGCGAGTAAATTACTTGGAGATACAGCGCTCATTCCTATAGCGCGGGGATGTGTCAGCAAGTGGCGATTGCCAGCGTTCTACGCGCCCGGCCTCACAACCACCACAACCTCCAGTGACCACCAATCACGGGCCGCGATGTCATGCTGCGGGAACATACGAGGCGATGCCTTTACCGAACGACCAGTCCTCCTTGCTGTTGTTGGAGATAAAAACTTGGACGTCCTCAGGGCGTACGCCAGCGGTGGCGGATAGCTTATCGGCAACGGCGCTGTATAGAGCCTGCTTTGCGGCAGTATCGCGCCAGTTGCTTGCCAGAATATGAATGATCACGACATTGTCCGAGCGCTGGATACCCAGGTATCCACTGTCGAAAATCAATGTATCCTCATCGTATTGGTTAATGACCTGGAATCGGTCGTCAACAGGTACTTTGTAGGTTTCCACGAGCGCCTCGTGAACCCCGTCTGCTATCGCGCGAAGCTCAGTGGAGGTTCTACCTTTACGAAGCGATATCTGAACGAAGGGCATGATGCTGTTCCTCAGTTTATGGACGCAGTATGGGTCAGTAGCGGAGATTGCCTGGCCGACTTGACCTGGCTCGATACAACAGGTGCCGCCGTCAAAGGAATTTGAGGCTGGTGCCTGAGTGACTCGAGGCTAGCCGTGGCAGCGAACGATTAAAATTCGATAGTTTGGAAGGCATGCCTCCGTGAAATCGAACAGTCGTATACGAAGTGTCACACGCATGGCCAGCCCCAGCAGTAGCTGCACTAACGAGGTCACTACTGACCTGGGAGATCAAGACTTGGGGGATCCTGCATGTCATCTCCGCTGCATGCTGGACCATGGCGTGTGACCTTTAGCCTTGGCAATCCCTTCACTCCCCCACTTCCTGGATACTCATCTCCCGCATCCTGAATTTCTGGATCTTCCCGGTTACCGTCATCGGGAAGGTATCCACAAACTTGAAGTGCTTGGGAACCTTGTAATGGGCGATCCTGTCTTTGGCCCACAACCTGAGTTCTTCATCGGTCACGGTCTCGTCTACATGAATTCTCGCCCATGCGACCAACTCTTCGCCGTATTTTGGGTGGGGAATACCGATGATGTAGATGTCCGCGACCGCGGGATGAGCTCTGTAGAATTCCTCGACCTCACAGGGGTAGATGTTCTCCCCACCCCGAATGATCATGTCTTTGATCCGCCCCACCACGGTGACAAACCCGGCTTCGTCCATGGTCGCGAGGTCCCCCGTGTGCATCCAGCGGCTGGCATCGATGACTTCCGATGTTCCCTGTGCATTATTCCAGTAGCCCAGCATCACGCTGTAGCCACGGGTACAGAGCTCACCGACCTGGCCTCGGGGAACGATTCTGCCATCCGCGTCGATGATCTTGTTCTCCAGGTGCGGTTGCGTGCGCCCCACAGTCGAAACCCTTTGCTCGACCGCGTCGTCTGGGCCGGTCTGCAAGGACACGGGGCTGGTTTCGGTCATACCGTAAGCGATCTGTATTTGCGACATATGCATCTCGGTCATGACGCGCTTCATGACATCGATTGGGCAAGATGCGCCTGCCATGATGCCCGTGCGCAAGCTGGACAGATCGAACGCTTCGCGCTGCGGATGCTCCAGCTCGGCGATGAACATCGTCGGCACACCGAATAGCGCAGTGGCGCGTTCCTGCGATACCGCTTGCAGTACTTTGAGTGGATCGAAAGCCGCGCTGGGATAGATCATGGCGCTACCGTGGGTCAGGCACCCCAGATTGCCCATGACCATGCCAAAACAGTGATAAAGCGGCACCGGAATGACGACGCTGTCTTGCTCCGTCAAACCAAGGCTCTCGGCCACCAGAAAACCATTGTTCAAAATGTTGTAGTGGCTGAGCGTCGCCCCTTTGGGGAACCCAGTCGTACCAGACGTGTACTGGATGTTGATGGGGTCATCGAACTGTAGTGATGCTTGGCGAGTAGCCAGGTGCTCGGGGGATACGCGGTCGGCCAGGCTTTGTAGCCGCGCCCAACTCAGGAAACCTGATGGCGGTGAATCCGACAGACTGATGACGCCTCGCAGGCTCGGCAGCCGATCGATTGTCAGTTCGCCCGGCTCGCTTGATGCCAGCTCAGGAATGACCTCGTTGACCATCGCGTGGTAATCCGAGCCCTTGAAGGTCTCATCGCTGATGATCCAGCTGCATTGGGATTGAGCAACGACGTACTCGAACTCGCTGGTGCGGTAGGCAGGATTGATGTTGACCAGAATGGCCCCTATTTTTGCCGACGCAAACTGGGTCAGGCACCATTCGGCTCGGTTAGGCGCCCATATCCCAATCCGATCTCCTGCCTGGATGCCGATAGCCATGAGCGCGCGCGCGTGTTGATCGACATTGGCTTTCAGATCGGACCACGACCAACGGATGCTTTGATCGTGAATCACCAATGCCGACCGCGGGCCGAACCTGGATACAGTCGCGTCGAACGCCTCCCCGATCGTCTGCGCGATCAGCGGGGGGTGTTTGGAGCCTTGCGAGTAACTCAGCGGGTTCATGGGTTAAACCTTTCTTATGCTTGTTGTACAGCCAAGTGGTGGGTTGCCTTATCGAATCATGGCACCTGAACGTCAGATCGCTCGCGCGCGGGCCACCCGTGATCCAGCCCCCTTGCCCAGCACGTCCATGATGCGCCGGCTGACCTGAAGCAGTCGGTTGAGATCGATGCCCGTCTCTATCCCCAGGCCATTGAGCAGGTAAAGCACATCTTCCGTCGCCACATTGCCGCTGGCGCCCATGGCATAGGGGCAGCCGCCCAGCCCGCCGATGGAGCTGTCGAACACCGCGACGCCTTCGAGCAGGCAGGCGTAGATATTGGCGATGGCCTGGCCATAGGTGTCGTGGAAATGCCCGGCGAGGTGCTCGCGGGCAACGTCGCGGCTGACGTTGTCGATCAGGCGCCGCGCCTGCTCTGGCGTGCCGACCCCGATGGTGTCGCCCAGGGAAATCTCGTAGCAGCCCATCTGCCACATCGCCGTACTCACTTCGCGCACCTTGTCGGGAGCCACTGCCCCTTCGTACGGGCAGCCGAGCACACAGGAGACGTAGCCGCGAACGCGAATACCCTGCTGATTGGCTTTCTCCATCAGCGGCTCGAAGCGTCGCAAGCTGTCGGCAATCGAGCAGTTGATGTTCTTTTGCGAGAAAGCTTCGGACGCCGCGGCGAACACCGCGACCTCCGAGGCGCCCGCCGCTACCGCGGCCTCGAAGCCTTGCAGATTGGGGGTCAGGGCTGCATAGACCACGCCGGGTTGGCGCGCGATGCCGGCGAAGACCTGACCGGAGTCGGCCATTTGCGGCACCCATTTGGGTGACACGAAGCTGCCGACTTCAACGTACCCAAGGCCTGCTTCTACCAGGCCGTTGACCAGGGCGATCTTGTCCTGCGCGCTGACGGTCGCCTTCTCGTTCTGCAGCCCATCACGGGGGCCGACCTCCACGATACGAACCCGCTCAGGCAGCGTCATCACTCACCTCCTCCAGTTCGACCAGCACGAGTCCCTCGGCAACCATTTCGCCTTCGCTGCAGAACACCACCGAGACCCGGCCGGCGTAGGGTGCGCGGATGCTGTGCTCCATCTTCATGGCCTCGACCACGATCAGCGCATCGCCGGCTTGCACGGGCTGCCCTGGAGCCACCAGCACGCGGACGATACTGCCGTTCATGGGCGCCGCCAGGCCACCGTCGCCGGCCTGTGTGCCAGCGGCTTCGGCCAAGGGATCGACCTTGGTCACCTCGTAGCAGTCGCCCTGCCATTCGAGGTACAGCACCTCCCCACGGCGGGCCAGCATCTTGACTCCGTGATGTGGCGTTGATGGAGGCGCAGCGATGACGCACAGCCGGTCTTCAGCTCCACAGCGCAGATGCAGCAGGGCCTGAGGCGCCGCCAGCATCCGCCAGCCGGTTGTTTGGCTCCACGGGGAAGCCGGATCGTCGGAGCGATCAAGCCTGGTCGAAGTGTCGAGATAGGTCTGGGCAGCGTGCGCCCAAAACGCGTCGGTCAGTGCTGGACGATCCGGCAGCAGCGCCTGGGCGTGGCGGTCGATAAACCCGGTATCGAGCTCCGCGTTGGCGAACGCCGGGGTTGAGAGGATGCGCCGCAGAAACGCCAGGTTGGTCTTCACGCCACCCACTGCCGTCTCCTTGAGCATGGCCAGCAGCCTCAGCCGAGCTTCTTCCCGGGTCTCACCCCAGGCAATGACCTTGGCGATCATCGGGTCGTAGAACGGCGAGATCGTGTTCCCTTGCTCTACCCCGCTGTCCACCCGGCGCCCAGGGCCCGCAGCGGCTTCACGGTACAGCGACAGTTGCCCGCTAGCGGGCAGGAAGCCACCCTCGGGGTCTTCCGCGTAGAGCCGCACTTCGATGGCATGCCCCAACAGCGGTACGTCGTCCTGTTGCAGCGGCAGCGGCTCACCTGCCGCCACGCGCAACTGCCAGTCCACCAGATCGAGGCCCGTGATTGCCTCGGTGACCGGATGCTCGACCTGCAGACGAGTGTTCATCTCCATGAAGAAAAACTCGCCCCTGGCGTCGAGCAGAAATTCCACGGTGCCGGCGCCGACATAGCCAATGGCTTGGGCCGCACGCACGGCCGCTTCACCCATTTCCTTGCGCAACTGCGCAGACAAGCCGGGGGCCGGGGCCTCCTCGACCACCTTCTGATGGCGCCGTTGGATGGAGCAGTCGCGCTCATGCAGGTACAGGCAGTTGCCGTGCTGATCGGCGAACACCTGGATCTCCACATGACGGGGCGCCAGCAGGTACTTTTCCACCAGCATCTGCTGGTCCGCAAAAGCCGACAGCGCCTCACGCTTGGCCGAATCCAGCGCATCGGCCAGATCTTCCGCGCGCTCGGCGACCTTCATCCCTTTGCCGCCGCCACCGGCCGCAGCTTTGAGCAGCACCGGATAACCGATGCGTTCGGCGGCGCTCCTGAAGGTGTCCAGATCCTGCGCCTGGCCGTGGTAGCCAGGCACCAATGGGACGCCGGCGCTTTCCATCAGGCTTTTGGCGGCAGATTTGCTGCCCATCGCGTCAATCGCGGCAGGCGGAGGGCCAACGAACGTGATCCCCTCTTCCTCCAAGCGACGAGCGAAGCCGGCGTTTTCGGAGAGAAAACCGTACCCTGGGTGCACCGCGTCGGCGCCGGTCGACCTCGCCGCAGCAATGATTTTTTCGACCTGCAGGTAGCTGTCGGCGGGTTTGGTGCCCCCCAGCGCAACCGCGATATCGGCTTCCCGGGTGTGGCGCGCCTGGGCGTCGGCATCGCTGTAGACCGCGACGGTGACGATGCCAAGGGCCTTGGCGGTGCGGATTATCCGGCAGGCGATTTCGCCGCGGTTGGCGATCAGCAAGGTGGTGATGGGCTTGCTCATGTCGATGCTCCTAGCCAGGACCGGCTGCGTTTTCCCAGGAATGCCTTCATCTCTTCCTCCCCTTCGGCGCCGGTACGCACTCGGGCCGGTTGAGCCAGAGCGTGGCCACACCTTGCTCTGGAAATTCCCCTTCGATGGTCGAGAAAGCGTGCATGTTCGCGAACCCCAGAATTGACCGTGGCCTACATGCGAAAGACGCCGAAGCGGCTATCGGCCAATGGCGCATTCAGCGCGGCCGACAGGGCCAGCGCGAGGACGGTACGGGTCTGGGCGGGGTCGATCACGCCGTCATCCCAGAGCCGCGCGGAAGAGTAAAAGGCGTGTGCCTGTTGCTCGTACTGTTCCACCAGGGGACGGCGCAGTTCATCCGCCTGCTGCTCGGTGAACGCCGCACCGGCGCGCTGCGCCTGCTCCTGCTTGACCTGCACCAGCACGCCCGCAGCCTGCTGGGCGCCCATCACGCCGATCTTGGCGTTCGGCCACATCCACAGGAATCTCGGGTCGTAGGCGCGGCCGCACATGCCGTAATTGCCGGCGCCAAAACTGCCGCCGATGATCACCGTGAACTTCGGCACCTGGGCGCAGGCCACGGCGGTCACCAGCTTGGCGCCGTGCTTGGCGATACCGCCGGCCTCGTACTTCTGCCCGACCATGAAACCGGTGATGTTCTGCAGGAATACCAAGGGGATCTTGCGTTGGCAGGCGAGCTCGATGAAGTGCGCACCCTTCTGCGCCGCTTCGGCGAACAGCACGCCATTGTTGGCCAGGATGGCCACGGGGTAGCCGTCAAGGTGGGCGAAACCGCAGACGAGGGTGGCGCCGAACAGCGCCTTGAATTCATCGAAACTGGAATCGTCGACCAGCCGCGCGATGATCTCGCGAATGTCGAACGGCTGCTTGGGATCGGCCGGCACCAGCCCGTAGATCTCGTCGACCGGATAGCGCGGCTCGACCGGTGCGGCGCGACAAAGCACGGCTTCTTTGCGCCAGTTGAGGTTCGCCACGCAGCGGCGGGCAATGGCCAACGCGTGCTCATCATTCTCCGCATAGTGGTCGGCGACCCCGGAAAGCTTGCAGTGCACGTCGGCGCCACCCAGGTCTTCGGCAGTGACCACCTCGCCCGTGGCCGCCTTGACCAAGGGCGGGCCGGCCAGAAAGATGGTCGCCTGGTTACGCACCATGATGGTTTCATCGCTCATCGCCGGCACATAAGCGCCGCCGGCGGTGCAGGAGCCCAGCACCACGGCGATCTGGGCGATGCCCACGGCGCTCATGTTGGCCTGGTTGAAGAAGATCCGGCCAAAGTGCTCCCGGTCGGGAAACACCTCGTCCTGGCGCGGCAAGTTGGCGCCGCCGGAATCCACCAGGTACAAGCAGGGCAAGCGGTTCTGCCGGGCGATCTCCTGGGCGCGCAAGTGTTTCTTGACGGTCAGGGGGTAGTAGCTGCCGCCTTTGACGGTGGCATCGTTGGCGATGATCATGCATTCGACACCGCTGACTCTGCCGATTCCGGCGATCAGGCCGGCGGCGGCTACCTTCTCGCCATACACGTCATGGGCGGCGAGCAGGCCGATTTCCAGAAACGGCGAGCCGGGATCCAGCAGTAAATCGATGCGCTGGCGGGGTAGCAGCTTGCCGCGCGCCAGGTGACGATCCTGGGCGGTTTTGCCTCCGCCTTCGTAGATGTCCGCCGCCAGGCTTTTGAGGGTGTCGAGTTGGTTCAGCATCGCCTCGCGGTTGGATTCAAAGGACGCCGAGCGAGCATTGACCTGACTGTTCAGAATGGCCATGAAAGGTTCCTGCTGTGAGGGAAGGCGGAAACGGGCTCAGCGCGTTTCGTCGAACAGCTCGCGGCCGATCAGCATGCGTCGCACCTCGCTGGTGCCGGCGCCGATCTCGTACAGCTTGGCGTCGCGCCAGATTCGCCCCACCGGAAACTCATTGATGTAGCCATTGCCGCCCAGGATCTGAATCGCCTCGCCGGCCAGCCAGGTGGCCTTCTCGGCGGCATAGAGGATGACCCCGGCGCAATCCTTGCGCACCTGGCGCACGTGATCCGAACCCAGCGCGTCCAGATGTTTGCCCACCGAATAGAGGTAGGCGCGGCAGGCCTGTAGCGTGGTGTACATGTCCGCCACCTTGCCCTGGATCAGCTGAAACTCGCCAATGCTCTGGCCAAATTGCTTGCGGTCGTGAATGTAGGGCACTACCACGTCCATCGCCGCCTGCATCAAGCCCAGCGGGCCACCGGACAGCACCGCGCGCTCATAGTCCAGGCCGCTCATCAGCACCTTGGTGCCCTGCCCTACGCTGCCGAGGACGTTCTCGACCGGTATCTCGACGTTATCGAACACCAGCTCGCCGGTGTGGGAGCCACGCATGCCGAGCTTGTCGAGCTTCTGCGCCACCGAGAAACCACGGGTGCCCTTTTCCAGAATGAACGCCGTGATGCCCTTCGAACCCGCGCTGGTGTCGGTCTTGGCGTAGACCACCAGCACATCGCAATCAGGCCCGTTGGTGATCCACATCTTGGTGCCGTTGAGCACGTAGTGATCACCCTTGAGGTCAGCGCGCAGGCGCATGGAAACCACGTCCGAGCCGGCATTGGCCTCGCTCATCGCCAGGGCGCCGATATGCTCGCCGGAAATCAGCTTGGGCAGGTATTTGCGCTTCTGCGCCTCGCTGCCGTTGCGGTTGATCTGGTTCACGCACAGGTTGGAGTGGGCACCGTAGGACAGACCGATACCGCCCGCGCCGCGGGAGATTTCCTCCATGGCGACCATGTGCGCCAGGTAGCCCATGCCGGCGCCGCCGTATTCCTCGGAAACCGTGAGGCCGAGCAGGCCCATGTCGCCGAATTTACGCCAGAGGTCGTTGGGGAATTGATCGGTGCGGTCAGCCTGTTCCGCGCGCGGGGTGATCTCGGCAGCCACGAAGGCGGCGACCGAATCGCGCAGCATGTTGATGTCTTCGCCAAGGAAGAAGTTGAGTCCAGGTACCAATGTCATATCCACCACTCACATACTTGTCGTTATTGGTGCGGGAGTAGATAACGGTAGAGCCTTCAGAACGCCTCGAGCGCCGTGCGACAGCGCTCCTCGGCGGTGTCCAGCTCCACCTGCATCTGTTCGATGTCGAGCATCTGCTGTTGCAGTTGCTCACGGCGTTGCGTGATTTTTTCGAGGAACCGGTCGAGCTGCTTCTTGTTGCCGGTCGGGTCGTACATGTCGATCAGCTCCTTGCACTCTGCCAGGGAGAAACCGATGCGCTTGCCGCGCAGGATCAGCTTCATGGCCACCATGTCGCGCCCGGAGTAGATACGCTCCTGGCCGCGGCGGGTGGGCGCAACCATGCCCTGCTCTTCGTAGAACCTGATCGTCCTGGGGGTCACGTCCAACAACCGGGATAGATCCGAAATGCTATAGGTGGTGCTCACAGTGAAGCTTCCTGACTGGGTTGACGTTAACGTAAACGTTCATCCGAGTGGCTGTCAACCACTCGATGATGCTGCCCCCGTGCCCTATGGCGTAACGTTTCGGCGAACGATCGCAGCTCGGCATCCACCGTTTCAGCCAACCTTGATCACAACCTTGCCGAATGGCCCGCGTGCCAAATGTTCGTAAGCCTCGCGTGCTTGTTCGAACGGGTACACGTGGTCGATCACCGGACGGATGTGGTGGGTGTTCAGGAACTCGTTCATCCGATCGAAAGACGATCTCGGCGCCACGGCGATCCCGCGAATGGTGGTTTGGCGGAAGATCAACGGCATCAGGTTCAGGCTCGTGGTCTGCCCTGTGAGAAAGCCGATCTGGGCAATCTTGCCGCCCACTCTGGTTGCCTGGACGGATTCGTTGATGCCGTCGCCGCCAGCAACGTCCAGGAGCAGATCCACACCTTTGCCGTCGGTGAGCTTCAATACCTCCGCCGCCCAGTCTGGAGTTTTACGGTAGTTGACCCCGGCCACTGCGCCCAGCTTGATCACCGAGTCGAGGTTTTCGTCACGGCTGGATGTGATGATGACTTTGGCGCCCAGTGCCATTGCAATCTGCGCGGCGAAAATCGAGACACCGCCCGTGCCTTGCACTAGGACGGTTTGGCCAGCTTCGATTTGCCCGAAATCCACCAGCGAGTACCAGGCGGTCAGCGCCGCAATCGGGAGAGTCGAAGCTTCCTCGTCGCTCATGTCATCTGGGGCACGAACTGCGCTGTCTTCATGGATGATCATGAATTCTGCCAGGCCGCCGGGCAGCGGAGAGCCGAAGCAATAGTCGGGTTCGTCGTGAGCCGGCATGCCATCGAGCCAATGTGAGTAGAGGTGCGAGTTGACGCGATCACCCACGACGAAACGGCTTACGCCCTCGCCCACGGCTACGACGGTACCCGCAGCGTCGCTGACCGGAATCAGAGGCTTGGGTACCGTGTGCGGCTCGTAGATACCATCGACGATTGCCTTGTCGCGGAAATTCAAGGACACGGCACCGACCTTGACCAGCAGCTCGCCGGCTTTCGGGGTAGGCGTTTGAGCTTCACTCTGTTTCAGGTGATCCAAACCAAAATCGTGCAGCAACCACGCTTTCATGGTTTTACTCCGAGCGATGTAGGGCGTGCCGAGTCATTCGGCCGTGCCCGAGCTGGGGAGCATTGTTCACGCTGCACGGATCAGGATAAATATCGATGGGAATACAAGATTGTTATTCGGAAAATTACAATAGGGACCTGAGCGCACCGCGGCGCAGTGTATTGTTGCAGTAATGCAACCGTGCGGATCAAGCACTCAGCCCGATAATTGGTAGGCGAAGGCCCTGACTATGAACATGATCGAGGCGATGGAGATCTATGTGGCCGTTGTTGAGCGCGGCAGTTATACCCGCGCTGCCGAGTCCCTGAGGCTGCACCGACCCGCGCTCTCCAAAGCCATTCAGAACCTCGAACGGGAGCTGAACGTGCAGCTGCTTCATCGCACGACACGCAGGATTCACGTAACTCCTGAAGGAGAGGAATTCTACGACCGGTGCAAGCAGCTGCTGGCGGACCTCTCGGACACCGTTGCCTGGTTCTCCCCTGATCGCCCTCCCCGCGGCCAGCTTCGTGTCGATGTGCCGATCACGCTCGCGAAAGCGTTCATCATTCCGTCTCTTCCAGCGTTTCGCGTGGCGTATCCCGAGATAGAGTTGATACTGGGCTCCACGGATCACCAGGTCGATTTGATCGCCGAAGGCGTGGACTGCGCTGTCAGGTTGGGGGAGCTGGACTCTTCGAGCCTGGTGGCCAAGCGAATCGGAGCGGTTTCCATGGTCACCTGCGCTGCGCCCGCCTATCTGTCGCAGTACGGCACGCCGTCAACCCTCGATGATCTGGCTGATCACTTGGCAGTCAACTTTCTGATAGATCACCGCCGACAAATCATGCCGTGGAAATTCCAGGGCGGTGCAGAGCCCGTCTCGATAACGTTGCGAAGCGGCATCGTAGTGGATGACTCCGAGGCCTTTCTTTGCTGTGGGCTGGCGGGGTTGGGACTGCTCCAGGGACTGCGCCCTTCCCTTCAGGCACATATCGATTCCGGTGAGCTGATCGAGATTTTGCCTCACCTGCAGACCCTTCCCAAACCCGTATCGCTACTGTTCACCGACCGTAAATATCGTTCACCGAAAGTGCGCGCCTTCATGGACTGGCTAGTCGCTATCTTCGATGAGCAGGGCATGACGGGATAAGCCCGCGCAGCGCTATAACCACCGCACCGCGCACGCTGGCCGCTATCACTAGCTCATCCAGTTACCCCCATCGACGTTGTAGGTTTGCGCGACGATGTAATCGCTCTCCGAGCCGGCCAGGAAAATTGCCATCCCCACCAGATCTTCGGCGGTGCCCATGCGTCCGAACGGCACTTCGAGCCCGACCAGCCTCTTTTTCTCACCCAGTGGGCGGTTTTCGTGCTTGGCGAACAACGCATCGACGCCGTCCCAATGCTCCCCATCCACGACCCCGGGAGCGATCGCGTTCACATTGATCTTGTCCTTGATCAGGTTCAGACCAGCCGATTGCGTGAGGCTGATGACCGCGGCCTTGGTGGCACAGTAGACACCAACCAGGGCTTCGCCGCGGCGACCGGCCTGGCTGGCCATGTTAATGATCTTTCCGCCCTGACCTTGCGCGATCATTTGCTTGGCTGCGGCCTGAAGGGTAAACAGCGTGCCGCTGACGTTGATCGCAAACAGCTTGTCATAGCTCTCCCGAGTGATCTCGGTGATCGGCGCAAGATCGAACAACGCGGCATTGTTCACCAGGATGTCGAGTTTGCCGGCATGGGCGACGACAGCGCCAATCGCCGCGTCAATGGATGCCTGCTGGGTCACGTCCATCTCCACTGCATAAGCCTGCTCACCCAGCTCGGTCGCCGTCGCCTGGGCGCGCTCCAGGTTGATGTCGGCGATTGCCACGGTTGCGCCCTCGCGAATGTAGGCCTGGGCAAAAGATCGACCGATACCGCGCGCGGAGCCGGTGATCAGCGCACTTTTTCCTTCAAGACGTTTCATGGGATTTACCTCTGATTGCGGGGCGGCCTTGTCGGCAAGCCCGCCGGATTGGAATCGAGCTGCGCGCGACACCCGCCGGCATCAGGCCGGCGAGTGTCTTGGGCCAGCTACTTCTTGGGGTAGCCGGCTCGCTTCATCTCACGCTCGGTGGTGGACTGAGCCGACGCCAAGGCCTGATCCACGGACATCTGGCCGGTCAACGCCGCGGAGAACAGCTTGCCTACAGAGGTACCGATCGACTGGAACTCCGGTATCACGACGTACTGGATGCCCACGTACGGCACCGGCTTGGCCGAGGGTTGGGAAGGATCGGCGTGCTTCATCATCTGCAATGTGACTTGAGCAAACGGCGCTGCCTTGAGGTAGGCATCGCTGTAGGTCGAGAGACGCGTACCGGGTGGGACGTTGGTGATGCCATCCTTGTCGGTGACCAGCTGAATGTATTCCTTGGAGGTGGCCCAGGTGACGAAGGATTTGGCGGCGTCCTTGTGCTTGGATGTTGCAGGGATCGCCAATGACCAGGCGTACAGCCAGGACGAGCCCTTGTCGGTGACTTCAGTCGGTGCAGGCGCGAAGCCCACGCTGTCGACCACCCTGCTCTGTTCCTTATCCGTGGTAAAAGAGCCAGCTACGCTGGCATCCACCCAGATCGCGCATTTTCCGCTGTTGAACAGGGCCAAGGTCTCGTTGAAGCCATTGCTGGACACGCCAGGAGGACCGTATTTTTTCAGCGTATCCACATAGAACGTGGCGGCTGCCTTCCATTCCGGGCTATCGAGTTCGGGTTGCCATTTTTCATTGAACCAGCGCGCACCGAAGGCATTGGCCATGGTGCTCAGCAGCGCCATGTTTTCACCCCAGCCGGCCTTGCCGCGCAGGCACATGCCGTACTGATCCCTGGACGGATCGTTGAGCTTGGCGGCGAACTCACCCAACTGTGACCAGGTAGGTTTTTCAGGCATGGCCAAGCCGGCGGCCTTGAACAGATCCTTGCGGTAGTAGGTAACGGTGCTTTCCCCGTAGAAAGGCAATGCGTACAGGGTGTTGTTGACGGAAAGACCCTGGCGAACTGCCGGGAAGAGGTCATCGACGTCGTAACCGGCCGGGAGATCGTTCATAGGCTCCAGCCAGTTTTTCGCGCCCCACAGCGGCGTCTCATAGGTGCCGATGGTCAACACGTCGAACTGGCCGCCCTGGGTTGCGATGTCGGTCGTCAGGCGTTGGCGCAGTACGTTCTCTTCGAGTACGACCCAGTTGAGTTTGATGTCGGGGTGCTGCTGCTCGAAGACTTTGGACAGCCGCTGCATTCGGATCATGTCGCCGTTGTTGACCGTCGCGATCGTCAAGGTCTCGGCGGCGTGGCTGGCAAGGGCGAATGACAGACCAGCAGAAAGGACGAGCGCATTCGTAATCTTCATGGGGCTCTCCGCTCCAGGCCGGTTCGACCGGAGCCGTTATTGTTGTTGTGACCTCTGCTGCCAGCTACTGCCTCGGCACCAGCGCTGTACGAGCCGATTAGATCAGCTTCAAAATGGCCCCTCAAACGAATGGCGGACGTCGAATCGATACTTTTTTGATCGCCAGGCCATGGGCAGGTATCGATCAAAAAAGTATCGACCGGATGGGATTGCAGGGGCTATCCGATGAGCGCGAGACCGGCGTATCGTGAGTGCACTCGATCCAGAAAACAAAAAAGGCGATCAGATGCCTGATAACCGAGCCGCTCTGTTCGAGCATCGTCCCGCCGATCTCGAGGTCATTCTCCCAGGGCCTGACCAGAGCTTTCGATGGTATGAACACGACTACCCGTATGATCTTGCGCGCTGGAATCATCATCCCGAGTATGAAATCCACCTGATCCGGCAAGGTAGCGGCAAACTGTTGGCGGGCGACTACATCGGCCCCTTCTGCGCCGGCCATGTCGCGCTGATCGGCCCTGGCCTGCCTCATGACTGGATGGGGGACGTAGCGCCAGGCGAGCTTATTGCGGGTCGTGATGTGGTTCTGCAGTTCGATGGTGCCAGCCTGCTCAACCTTCGAGGGTCGTTGCCTGAGCTATCGCAGCTGAAAACGCTATTGGAGGCGGCACAGCGCGGGATCGAGTTCACCGGCGCCACGGCCAGAGAAGCGGCCCTGCTGCTTGAACGCATTGGCGAGGCTCAGGGCTTGCAGCGGCTGATAGGCTTTCTGCAGTTGCTGGATACACTCGCCAAAGCCCCCAAAAGTGATATCCGGGTATTGGCGAGCGCGTACTACTCGCCGTCGTTGGATGCGCGCAGTTCCGAGCGCATCAACCAGGCTTTCGACTATCTGATCAATGAACTCACGTCCGATCTTCGCCTGTCGGTGATAGCCCAGCGCGTCGGAATGAGTGAGGCTGGCTTCTCGCGATTCTTCAAACGAATCACGGGCCATGGGTTCATCGATCTGATGCGCAAGTTGCGCATTCAGCGCGCCTGCCGGCTTCTTGTCCAAACCAGGCTCTCGGTCGCCGAGATCTGTTTTGAGGTCGGCTACGAGAACGTATCCAACTTCAACCGGCACTTCCGGCATGAGATGAATCAGACGCCCAGTGACTATCGGCGCACGACGGCGGTGGCACTGTTCAATCGCGAGGGGCTCAAGCCCGCTCATTCTTCGGCGTGTCCATCACGATATAACTCGTGATCGAGGAGACATGCGGCAGTGTACCCAGCACATCATTGTGGAACGTCTTGTAAGCCTTCATATCGGCCAGCTCCACCCGCAGCAGGTACTCAATGGTCCCTGTGACAGTGTGAAACTCCACTACATCCGGACACGCGCTGATTGCGCGCTCGAAGGCGCGAAGGCTGTCTTTGGTGTGATGGGAAAGCCCTACCGTTACGTAGGCCACGAACCCTGCCCCAAGCCGGGACCGATCAATCACTGCGCGATAGCCGGTGATGACGCCGGACCGTTCCAGCTCCTGCACCCTTCTCAAGCAGGCGGAGGCCGATAAACCGACCCGTTCGGCCAGCTTCAAGTTGGTCTGCCGCCCGTCCCGCGTCAGCTCCTGCAATATCCTTCGGTCTATCTGATCAATATCAGCCATTTGTTGCGTAGCCACTTTCAAAAGAAACCATTATGCAACCAATCACCGGCTGCAACGCCATAAAATTGATCTACTTTCCTCAGGCGTTATGCATCATGACTGACCTTGCCTTGCTCATTCCCTTTCTGATTTTCGCAATCGTAATGACGGGTACTCCCGGCCCCAACAACGCCATGGTACTCATCTCAGGCGCGAAAGTAGGTGTAACGCGGACCATGCCACTGGTGATGGGTATCGCCTTGGGCGTCAGCTTGCAATTCGTGTTGCTGGGGCTGGGCCTGGGAGCGATGTTCGACGCGGTGCCCCTGCTTCACACCATCCTGGGAGTGGTCGGTGCCGCTTATATTCTCTGGCTGTCCTGGAAGATCGCCACCAGCGGCCCCCTTGAAATCGGCGAAGAGAACCGCCCGCCGATGGGGCTGTTCGCAGGCGCGGCTTTCCAATGGATCAACCCGAAAGCGTGGGCGCTTTCAATCAGTGCGTCCGCGACCTACATTCCTGCCGAAAACCACGTCCTGAATCTTTGCCTGGCCGGTGCAATGCTGGCGATTCTATCGACCGTGTGCGTCGGTGTCTGGGCGGTTGGCGGGGTCGCGCTGCGGCAGGTACTCACACGGCCCAATTATGCACTGGCGTTCAACGTTTCCATGTCCATTATCTTGATACTCACCACCATGCCCGCGATTCTACGACTGGCCATCTAATAAGCCGGCCTCGACGGTGCCCGACCCTCTGCATCAGCTTTCCTTGGAGACGCCCGCCCATCGGCGCTGTCACAAGGTGACACACCGGGAGACAGCCACCATGAACGAAATCCAAGCAGGCGCACTCAACGTAGCGTATCTAGACGTCGGCCCCACCGATGGGCCGACAGTCCTGCTCCTTCATGGCTTTCCATACGACGTCCATGCCTATGACGAGGTCGCCAGCAGTCTTGTTGCGGCAGGCTGCAGATGCGTGATTCCCTTTCTGCGTGGTTACGGCGGCACTCGCTTCGTGTCCGCCAGTACCCCTCGCTCAGGTGAGCAGGCAGCCTTGGGCGCTGACCTGCTTGCACTCATGGACGCACTGAACATCGAGCAAGCGGTGCTCGCGGGCTACGACTGGGGTGGCCGTGCCGCGTGTGTGGTGTCTGCCCTGTGGCCCGCGCGAGTGATTGGCTTGGTCAGCTGTGAACCCGGCTACAACATCCAGGACATTGCAAATGCCGGCAGTCCTGTCGCACCTGAAGCGGAGCATCGTCTGTGGTATCAGTATTACCTGCACAGTGCCCGAGGTTACGCAGGGCTTGAGGCTAATCGGGAGGCTTTCTGCAAGCTGTTGTGGAAACAGTGGTCGCCTACCTGGGACTTCAGCGATCAGGCGTTTTCACAGTCTGTGCAATCCTTCCACAACCCAGACTTTGTGGATGTCGTGACCCATTCGTACAGACACCGCTTTGGCCTGGTCGACGGCGATCCGCAGTACGCGGCCATTCAGGAGAAGCTCGCCGAGCAGCCTCGCATCGCCGTACCCACGGTGATATTGGCGGGCGCCGACGACGGGGTCACACCGCCTCAGGACGAGGAACAAGCGCTACGCAAATTCTCTGGCCCCGCGCGCCGAGTGATGCTTAAGGGTGTGGGGCACAATGTTCCTCAGGAGGCACCGGTTGATTTCGCGCAGGCGGTCATGAGCTTGCTTCGACCTGCTGGAGATCGGGCGGGATCGGGGCCAAGAGACGACTAAGGCTGGCATTCAGTCTGCAGCCTCTCAGCCTCGGACCAGCCCCGGCCCTCACCACTGATAACTCACCGAACCGACAACACTGCGCCCATCGCCATACCGGCAGGCGGTGGTACACGACAGATACGTTTCGTTGGCCAGGTTCTGTGCCTTCGCCGCGAGCTGCCAGTGCTCGTCCACGTCGTAGCTCACTCGTGCGTCGAAGCGGGTGTAGGCCGGGATCTTGCGGTCCGTGACGGTGGGCGTGGTGCGGGTAGTGCCGATGTACAGGGCGCCCGCGCCGACCTTGACTTGCGGTAGGCCGAAGGCCGCCAGACGATAGTCCGCCCAAAGCGACGCGTTGTGGTACGGCACGCCCTCCAGGCGTTTACCGACGTTGCTCACAACGTTGTCCTCCAGCACATGGGCATCGGTATAGGTGTAGGCCGCCGTCATGCTGAGGTTGTCGCCCAGGTCGGTCTTGGCTTCCAGCTCCAGCCCCTTGGAGCGGCTCTTGCCGTACTGCTCGTACTGGCCGGCCAGAGCGTCGTAGGTGATCGCGTTGGTCTGGGTCAGGTGATAGACCGCCGCGCTGAGCAAGGTGTTGCTGCCCGGTGGCTGATAACGTACGCCCACCTCGTACTGCTCCCCTTCGATCGGATCGAACGTCGCCGTGACACCCGGGTTGGCAACGTCGGCCGGCTGGAACGACTGGCTGTAACTCACATACGGCGCGACACCGTTATCGAACAGATAGAGCAGCGCGACGCGAGCCGTCGGTTTGCGGTCGCTACGCGGGGTGCGGGCGCCGTTGACGAAGGAGTAGTTGCGACTTTCTGCCCAGTCCTGACGGCCACCCAGCAGGAACACCCAGTGCTCATCGAAGGTGATCTGGTCTTGCAGGTAGACGCCTACCTGGCGGCTGTGAATGTCCCAGCCCGACTCCGGCGCCGTGTTGGCGCCTACGCCGGTGTAGGCGAAAGTCGACAGATCGAGGCTGGGTGCCAACTGCGGCACAGTGACACTGATGTGGCGGTGGGTGTCGTAGGTCTTGTGGTAGTAGTCCATCCCCGCCAACAGGGTATGACGCCAGCGGCCAGCGTCGATCTTCCATTCCACGTTGTTGTCGCTGGTCCAGCCGGTGGAGCGCTCTTCGCGCTCGCTGTAGCGCCGGCGCAGGGTGTCGCCTGCAATACTGAACGGCAGCAGGTAGTTCCACGACACGTTGGACTGGTAGTAACGCAGGGCGTGGCGGACCTTGAGGCTGTCACTCAGGCGATGTTCGAAGAGATAGCCCAAGGTGTCGATACGGCTGTTGAAATGATCGTAACCGGGCTCGCCGACGAAATCGTCACGGCCAATCTTGCGCCCCGGCCCTGGGCTGTAGGTGGTCATGGCGTAGGTCAGCGGTGGCGTCAGGCCGGTCAGCGCTTCGGTATGGGCCGCGAGCACGGTGAGCGAGGTGTCCTCGTTCGGGGTCCAGGTGAACGAAGGGGCGATGTAGCGCTTGTCGTCGCGGATGTGGTCCACCTGGGTGTCGGCGTCGCGCCACAGGCCGTTGAGGCGATAGGAAAACTCACCCTGCTCGTCCACCGGGCCACCCAGATCGAAGGTGTATTGCTGGCGATCGTGGCTGCCGTACTCGGCGCTCACACGGTGTACCGGGGTTTGCGTGGGACGCTTGCTGACTGCGTTGATCACGCCTCCCGGCGACAACTGCCCGTACAGCACCGACGATGCGCCCTTGAGCACCTCGGCCCGCTCCAGACCGAACGGCTCGATGCCACCATCGTAAACGCTGGACTGCAATTTCATGCCGTCGAGCAACATGCCGCCGGTGCCGGAGCCGACGTTGAAGCCGCGCAGGGTGTAGTCGTCCGCCACCCGGCTGAAGCCGTTGGGCTGGCTGACGAATCCAGGGGTGTAGCCCAGGGCATCGGCCAGGGTGTCACTCTTGCGGTCGTCCATTTCAGCGCGGGTGACCACGGAAACCGACTGCGGTGTTTCGATCAGGGGCGTATCGGTCTTGGTCGCACTGGACGCGCGCTTGGCCACATAGCCGTAGACCGGACCGTAGGCCGATTCGCGGTCGGAGGTGGCATCGATGTTCGATACCCCGAGGGTCAGGGCGCCGGTCTCGGGCTGCACGCTCAGTGCGCCGCTGGCGCTGATCAGCAGCGAGAGCCCGGTGCCTTGCAACGCCTGCTCAACGGCCTGTTCGGCCGTGAATTGGCCAGCAACGGCATGGGCCCGCCGCCCGGCGACGTCGTCAGGCACGAACACCACCTGACGGCCGCTGCGTTGTCCGATCGCCAACAGGGTTGCCTCCAGGGGGCCTGCCGGCAAGGCGTACGACTGCCGCACGGCGGCACTGACTGGCTCTGCGGCGAAGGTGTGGTTTACAGGCACGGCAACGATGCTGACAGCAACGAACATCGGGCAAAGGAGCTGGGGACGCATGGATGGATGACCCTCGGTGACAGGACGGAACAGCTGCAAACGGCACAGCACTGTCTTGCTTGTGCGATGAGTCTCGAAATTATTAAGGGCCGGGCTGAAAAAAAGTGGCTGGCGTGTATCAGGCCAGGGTTACGCGAGTCCAGAAGCCAAACACCCGCTCGACGCGCAGCGGCAAGACATCGGCCATGGCTGCCAGTGCCTGTTCACTGTGATCGAGGCTGAACACGCCGGAGATCTTCAGCCGGGCAGCTTCGGGGCTGAGGGTCAGTACGCCTCGGTGATAAGGCCGCAGGGCGTCGATCACCGTTGCGAGGGCATGGTTGCGGGCTTCCAGGCGGCCCTGAGACCAGGCGTCGGCGCGCTCGGCAGGCGTGCTGATGATCTCGATGCCCGAGGCGGTCAGGCGAGCCCCCTGCCCTTGCGTCAACATCATCTGCGAGCCATTGCGGTGGGTTACCCGCAGGCTGTGACGCAACGCCCAGACCCGACTCTGATCAGCATCGAGCATCATCATGCAGCGTCCCTCGGCCATGCTCGCAATCCCCTGCCGGGAACACAGGCGCAGGTCATCCCGCTGGCTGGCCAGCACCTCGGCGATCACCCCGCCCTCCAGCAATTCAACATCGCGCCTGCGCCCTTCGAAATGCAGGTTGACCGCGCTTTGGGCATTGAGCAGTAACGACGAACCGCCCGGCAGAGGGATGCGCTCGCGCTGGGCAGTGCCGGTGCTCAGGTCGGCACGCAG
This sequence comes from Pseudomonas sp. UBA4194, assembly GCF_002379585.1. GTDB lineage: Bacteria > Pseudomonadota > Gammaproteobacteria > Pseudomonadales > Pseudomonadaceae > Aquipseudomonas. The sequence goes on along the minus strand of NZ_DFUE01000075.1, from coordinate 104,084 downwards.
CCTTGCCAGTTGCCAGCCAGGCGTCAGGCAGTAGCTACCGGCCGCGAGCCCACCCAATCCCAGCGCCCCCCGGAGCAAGGCCCGACGACGGACAGGCCGGTCCTTGGCCAAGGTTCGTCCAGACAGCCCGTCGACACCGGCGAACGTGGCCTGCAGCCGCTGCTGCAGTTGCTGCCAGGCGTGCTGATGCTGTGGGTCCGCAGCCAACCACTGTTCGAAGGTGCGCTGCTGCTGGGCATCGAAATACCCGGAGCGCTGGCAGGCCATCCAGTCGATGGCCTCTTGCACGGCATTGGGTAGGGCCGCGTTCATGCGCGCGCCTGGAAACAGGCGCGCAGTCCCTGGACCACGTACTGGTGGACCCGAGGCGCGGATACGCCGAGTTCGCGGCCTATGTCGGCGTAGGTTCGTCCATCGAGCTGGCTGTACAGAAACGCCGCACGGGCGCGCGACGACAGCCCTTCCAGCACACGATCGATTTCGACCAGGGCTTCGATGGCCAGCGCCTGCTGCTCCGGGGAAGGCACGAACTGCTCAGGCTCGCAGGCCAGAGCATCCAGATAGGCCCGCTCCAGATCACGCCGGCGCCAACTGGCGTACATCAATCGCTTGGCAATGGTGGTCAACAGCGCCCGTGGCTCGCGAATCGCATGGGGGTCGTCCAGTGCCACCACATGGACGAAGGTTTCCGAGGCCATGTCCGCTGCATCACTGGGGCAGCCCAATCGGGCTCGCAAGCGGTCGAACAGCCAGCCGTGATGATCGCCGAACAGTTGGTGGAGCAGGCTTTGCCGGGCCGTCTGGTTGACGCAGGCGACGCTGGGATGGGCTGCCATGGCGAGAGTCACTAATGGGAATGGTTATCGATTCTGACAAATCCAGTCCAATCCCGCAATGCAACTTGCTTCCTGACAACCTCTCGATTCCCTCCTCCGCCCGTTCGCTGGCTTTGCGATGCACTTGAACCATCTGGATAGGCTATTTCTCTCATGAACACGCCCGCCTCCCTATTGGATTCAGATCATGCGCGACAAGACTTCTTTCATCTTCGACCTCGACGGCACCTTGACCGACAGCGTTTACCAGAACGTCGCCGCCTGGAAGGAAGCGCTGGACGCCGAGGGCATCCCATTGGCCATGTGGCGAATTCACCGCAAGATCGGCATGAGCGGCGGTTTGATGCTGAAAAACCTGAGCCGAGAGACCGGCCTGGATCTGAGCGAGCAACAGGCGCAGCGACTGGGCGAATTGCACGCCCAGGCCTACGAAAGACTGCAAGGCCAGATCATTGCGCTGCCTGGCGCGGTCGAGCTGCTGGATAAACTCGACAGTGAAAACCTCTCCTGGTGCATCGCCACCAGTGGAGAGGTGGCCACGGCTGACATCAACTTGAAGGCATTGGGCCTCAAGAGTCATGAGATCAACCTGGTAACTCGCGACGACGTCAAGCAGGGCAAACCTGACCCAGCGTTGTTCATTGCCGCCGCCGACAAGCTGGGCGTGCCGATTGACGAATGCCTGGTGGTGGGCGACGCCATCTGGGACATGCTTGCCGCGCGGCGGGCCAAGGCGCTGGGCATCGGCCTGCTGTCCGGTGGCTACGATATCAGCGAGTTGGAACGGGCCGGGGCCCTGAGGGTGTATGCCGACCCTCTGGACCTGCTGAATCACCTGGACGAAGTGACGACGTTTGAATAGCCAGGAACGCCGTAGAGGGTGATCAACCCGTCAGTCATAGGCAAACTGATCCACCAACCCAAGGCGGGGAATTCGCGTGCCCGGGCGCAGTAACGCGCCGGGGGCGACGACGGCATTCGCGCCGATCTTGCAGTCGTCGCCCACCAAGGCGCCGAACTTGCGGACACCCAGCTCGATGACAGCGCCTTCGAAACGAATCCTGATAGGCGCTCCATCCAGTTCGTTACGGTAGTTGGCGATGATCGCGCCGGCTTCGATATTCACCCGCTCCCCAATGATCGAGTCACCCACGAAGTTGAAATGGGCCAGTTTGCTGCCGGCCAGCATGAAACTGCTTTTGAGCTCGCAACTGGGCCCTACGATGCAGTCGCTGCCCAGGTAGACCCCGCCCCGCAGGTATGCACCTGCAGCAACGAAGCAGCCTGGACCGATGATGATGGCACCCTTCAATACGGCGCCCTGCTCGACGATAGCCGTTTCGTGGACAGCTTGATCGCCGTCGCGGCGATAACCCGGGCCCAGCCTGGACAGCAACGCCAATACATGACTTTCGCAATCTTGGGTAATCAGCCAGGCCGCGTCGGGCGCAAGGCCCAACGCCGGCCAGCCTGGGATGAACGTGGGAATCTCGGGCAAGTCCATTTTGCATCTCTGATCTCAAGTGAGACCTGAGTGTACACCCAGAGCATCGTCCGACTTGATCAAGTGCGCCGTGCGCTGCCCGCGATGACTCGACTACCGACGGTTCCCCGCTCTGGAGGCGTCAGCCAAGGGGTGCGTCGCGCAGGAACAGCGACTCCACCTCGGTGGTCACCTGATTCACCGCGCCCAGGTACTCGATCAGTTCTGCCGCGCGACTGCCTCGCAACCCCGCCGTGGTGATCACCCCTTCGAAAACGTAGGTGTAGACACCTGACACCGCGAAGGCCTTCAGCTGCGCGATGTGGGCGGCCTGGGCCTGCAAGGTGTTTTGATACGCGTCGCTGGCGAAGAATCGTCTTCGAGCCAAGGGGTTTTCGAAGGCTATCTCGATGATTGCCAACTCTGCGCGTATCGGTGTGGCCGTATGGGCAACATCTGGCGACGGTGGATGCTCGCCGTCGTTCACAAATGGCGAGCACAGGTGAAGACGAACCTTCTCGACGGTCTCATCCTCGGCAAGCTTGGGCCCCAAATCCTCGCGCAGATAGGTATGGAGGTCTTCGAGGCTGCCACGGGGGCCCAGATGGAGGTGGATGCGGTCTGCTTGGTCGCGTCCATTCACGGCTTCGTCATGCAGATGATTGCTCAGCGTCAGCGATCCAGTCGGCAGATCGTAGGCGAGCGTTTCGTCGAACATGTTCTGTTCATCGCTGAACAGAATGGAACTTGCCTGTTTGAAGCGCTCCTGCTCGGTGGCCGCCATGAAGCCAATCTCTACCCCACCGTCTAGTTCGTAATCCGGAATCTGGGTGATGCCTGGCGCCAGTGGCCATAGGTGAGCATCCTGTTCACGGGAGAAATGATGCTGAATGTACAGGCCTAGCCCGGGGAGCCTCGCACAGAGGGGGCCATGCACATCGCGCCAGTAGGTGGCGAAGACATCGTGAGGCACACGTTCCCGGCGCTTTACTGTGGTGTAGCTATTGATTTCGATCATCCGCCGTTCCTTTCCGAGTACATCAACTTGAGTACTGGATATGAGCGGAGCGCAGCCGTCATGGTTCAAGCGCAAATCCAACGCCTGGGTAGTCGAAAGCTGGCGCGGGCCGAAGCACTTTCCTGCAGGCGATAAAAAACCCGCCGAAGCGGGTTCTTTTCTGTTATCAAAACCATTCCAACATCCTGTCGGTAGCCTCCAGGCAATGGTTGATCGTCCGTGACCTCCGAGAGCGTCCGGCCTCTCAGTTGATGGCTCTATTAAATCCAAAGCCTTTGCGTGAGCCTATGGCTGCGGTCGCAAAGATTTGTAAGACATTCGCTATAGGTAACGAGATACCGGTTGCTCAGTCCAGCAGATCGGCCGGCACTTTACCGCCGTTCTCGGCCAGCTTCTTCATCACCGCCGAATGCAACCAGATGTTCATGGCGGCCGAGTCGTCAGTGGAACCGGTGTAGTGCAATTCCTCAGCCAGCTCTTTGCGAGCCGTCAGGCTGCTGTCCATATCCAGGAGCTTGAGCAGATCGACGATCGAGGTGCGCCAGTTGAGTTCTGCCGAACTCTGGCCAGCCAACGTCTCGAGTTTCTGGGCGACGTCGACCTCGCTGATCGCGGTGGCCGCAGGTGTGGCGCCGGAAGAAACGCTGGTGGTGGCGTCGGTCGGCGCCGGTGTCCCAGTAGGTTCAGGGGCTGGGGGTGCTTGTTCGTGTTTGTTCAATCCCAGTTTTTCTAGAATCGTGCTGAAGAAACTCATTGGATATCTCCGTAATGAAAGGCCCGCAGCCGATGGCCCGCAGGTGACTTAAGAACGGACTGGTGCAAGCCGGTAAAAGTTTGAACGGATGTGTCCCTGTTCGATTTTAGGGTTCGATTCAAGTGGCCCGGACGATCTGCGTGGGTAATGTCACCTTCCCTCGGGACCGTCTGAAATCCTGGGGCGTCGCTGTTGTCCCATGCGCACAAGCGCCAGGAGCACCATCCATTGAGAACCATTCAAGCAAGCTGTACGCATAGGCTGTGCGGCGTCGGTCCAGCCATATGAATCCCACCACCCCTGATGGCCGCTATTTTGTGATCAAAGGCCAACTGTGGCGCTGTAGCAATCCGTCACTTGGAGAAGAAGATCGGGCGCGCCTGGTAAAGGACCTCATGAACGGTCGCCGAGCGGTAAAAGCGGCCAAGGCATCGGGTGATGCTGCTCAAATGAAGGCAGCAAGGGCTGTCGTTCAAACCGCAAAAGTGGCACTGGGCGAACGCGGTCCAGTGTGGTGGAACGACGGCAGTGCGGATTGGAACCGCTATCAGGTGGCCAATACACCCTACGCGGACTGGTTTCGCGCATTGGACGCGGGTGATACTGAACCCGGTAAATGATAAACGGCACCGTGGCACCCTTCAGTTTTAGTGCCGTCTGCCGATAGCATGGCATTGAACCGTAGCTTGACGCTGCGGCGTTGCAAATTTCACCGTCTCGGTACCCGAATATGCCTGACCAACCTGCCGTTCTCCCCTTTCGAGCCCTGGGCTGCGCCGAGTGCAGAAACCACGAAGCCCTGGGCTTCGATTTCACCATGGCTTTCCAGCCGATCTTCAATGTGCGTACACGCCAGCCGTTCGCTTACGAGGCGCTGGTGCGCGGTCTGAATGGGGAGTCGGCTTTCTCGATTCTGAGCAAGGTCACCGAAACCAATCGCTACCGGTTCGATCAGGCCTGCCGCGTCAAGGCGATCGAAGAAGCGGCCCGGCTGGGCCTCCCGGCGATTCCTGGCTGCCTGCTCAGTATCAATTTCCTGCCTAACGCGGTTTATCGGGCCGAAACCTGCATTCGTGCCACGCTGGAAGCCGCGCGGCAATTCGAGTTCCCGTTGGACAGACTGATGTTCGAGGTGACCGAGGGTGAGCAAGTGGTCGATCCCGATCATCTCAAGTCGATCTTCGCCGAATACCAACGCCAGGGCTTTACCACGGCTATCGATGACTTTGGCTCGGGCTATTCGGGTCTGAACCTTTTGGCCATGTTCCAGCCCGGTGTTCTGAAAATCGACATGGCGCTGACGCGGGACATCGACAAGAACCCCACCAAGCAAGCCATTGTGGAAGGCATCGTACTGGTGGCGAACCGGTTGAACATCGTCGTCATCGCCGAGGGTGTCGAAACCCGTGAAGAGAGTGCTGCGATCCTGGAACTGGGTATCGAGTTGATGCAAGGCTATCTGTTCGCCCGGCCAGTGATAGGCGAACTGTCGCCTGGCCGGTTTGACTGATTCCCCCAGTGATTCGATTACCTAGGGCGAACCCATGCTGTATGTCGTGATGTTGGGCGGGAAACATCCCAAAGCGAAGATCGAAGTACACGATGTGGTGTTCGTGGTGGCCGATAGCCTGGAAGCCACCTATCCACAGCTGCGCGAAGCCTGGTTCGGCAGCGCCAAGGGCGTGCATATCGACTCGTGGATGATGGTAGACGGCATCGAACACTGGAAAGTGGAACTCAGCCCCCTGGCACCGTCGCCGGACTCCGTTCGACTGTACTTCATCAACCTGGGCGGCTACGAACGGCAGGTGTTTGGCGAGGCCCATCACTATCTGCTGGTAGCTGCCGCAAACCGTAAAGAGGCTATGGCCAAAGGAAAGCGCCAGATGCTGACGCACTGGACACAGCCACATACCGACGCGGTGCTGGATGTAGACGACTGCCTGCCTATCGACTCAGTCGGTGGCCGCTACGTGCATCTGGTAGACGCGGCACATCGGGGCGTGGTTCAGCGCAACGACTACATCGTCCTTCCCTGAGCGGCTGCTTCACGGCGTTCGGTTTGAATGGAGCGATCCAGCGCGCTGTTGATGTCGGCAACCACCTGCGCGGTTGCCTGCTCGATGGTTCCCTGGTTTCGACACAGAGTCCACCCCTGATCCGCTATGGCCGTTTCGAAGGCTTCTGTGCAGGCGACATGCTCGTTGAGCTGGTGCATGACGGTGCTGCCCAGACCTCGCGTCCGTGCCGCGGCCCTGGCCCATGAAACGTGCGGGTCGGTGATCACCCCGACCAGAAGGTCCGGGACCCGTACTTGGCGCTCCATGTTCAGCCGCAGGATGTCCGCGAAGGGGATCGTGCGGCGAAACGCGGCGTCGGACGGGTACCACCGATCCATCAGAATGATGCTGCCCGCAGGTTGCCTGGGCAGCACGTGCTGGGTAATCCAGTGCCGGCTGTCTGCCAGGCGTTGGCACACTTCCCATTCCAGGTCGCGGCTGGGATCGCGGGCAAGCCTGTTGACCAAGGCCATGGTGTCGGCCCTGAACGGGTCGCTCTTTCTTTCGCAGAGTCGGACCACTTTTCTACCGTCTGCCCGCAGGGTGTGGGTGACCGCCTCCAACAGGGTGGTCTTGCCGGTTCCCTTGGGGCCATCGACGGAAACAAACAACGCAGGGTTCATATTTCACATGACTGAGCGGTGGTGGATATGCATTCTACCGTTTTAGAGGTGCTCCAACGATTCAGGTCGCAAATCGGAGTGATGGCAATGGGCGATTACTGCGGGTGCTGGACAGGGTCGCAAGGGCGCGCTACATAAGCGTATAGCGTATGAAATAGGGAGTTGTAACCATGCGCCGGACGCTTAGGGTTTATCAGTGTCGCTGGGAAGAATCTGAATGGGTGGTGGCAGCGACGTCGCGCGCTGTCGCCGCCGAATTGATAGGGATGCCGCTGCACCAGATGAACGAGTACGGGCAGCTGTGTACTCATGTCGTGGCCCGCGCCCTGGCGCTGTCTGGACCCGGCTCGGTGTGGTGCAGGCGGCGCTGCCAGAATCCCTGGGTCATGGCTGCTCCGCCCGAGACTGGGTCGCACGGTCGCGAGGGGTTGAGTCCAAGGGCTGAGCATCCGCTGACAGGTGGGGCTAGCGCCGATGCTTGCGGCGATCCTGATGCGCCATCGGCCAGAGCCGCAGCTCCTCCTTCAGCTCGGTGACCAGCTCCGCTATGGCCCTGCTCGAGGTCAAACTGCCGATCGGGATCGCGCTTCGCGTGAGCTCGGCTTTTTTGGTCCGAGGATTGATGAGCTGGATGGTCATGGTCCTGCCCGAACCGATCGTGCATTTGCACTCGGTAGGCAGGAACGCGGACTCGAATACGTGGCGCAACTCAAGATGAGAGAGCATCGTTGCCTCACAAGGGTGGCTGGATTTTTTATTGTTCTGCTTTGCACTAAAAGTAGACCGCGCCGCAGGACGGGATATCCGTAATCTGCATCCACATGTGTCAACCGCAGAAGCGGTGTGATAGCTGCGCCCAGTCCAGATCCAGCGGCGCCCATGCGGACGCCTTCGCGGCTATCACGCCGCTCCTACAGGGGACGACCGCAGTACTTCTGTAGGAGCGGCGTGATAGCCGCGAAGAGGCCAGTAGCTTCTATGCAATATCCAGATCCAGCGGCGCCCATGCTGACGCCTTCGCGGCTATCACGCCGCTCCTACAGGGGGAGGATCGCGGTGGTTTTGTAGGAGCGGCGTCATAGCCGCGAAGGGGCCGGCAGCCTCTATGCAATATTCAGATCCAGCGGTGCCCATGCTGACGCCTTCGCGGCTGTCACGCCGCTCCTACAGAGGCAGGATCGCGGTGGCTTTGTAGGAGCGGCGTCATAGCCGCGAAGAGGCCGGTAGCTTCTATGCAATATCCAGATCCAGCGGCGCCCATGCTGACTCCTTCGCGGCTATGACGCCGCTCCTACAGGGGGAGGATCGCGGTGGCTTTGTAGGAGCGGCGTGATAGCCGCGAAGGGGCCGGTGGCTTTTGTGCAATATCCGGATCTGGCGGCGGCCATGCTGACGCCTTCGCGGCTAGCACGCCGCTCCTACAGCGGAATCGCGGTACTTCTGTAGGAGCGGCGTTATAGCCGCGAAGAGGCCGGTAGCTTCTATGCAATATCCAGATCCAGCGGTGCACGAGCGGGCGCCTTCGCGGTGGTTTTGTAGGAGCGGCGTCATAGCCGCGAAGGGGCCGGTGGCTTTTGTGCAATATCCAGATCGGGCGGCGCACGGGCGGGCGTCTTCGCGGCTAGGGCGCCGCTCCTACAGTGGGGGCAAGGGGGATTATTCGAGGGCTTCCGCTATGCCTTGGTCTTCGCCGAGAAACCCCCCACTCTGGTGCTGCCAAAGCCGCGCGTATACGCCATTGCGGGCCAGCAGCTCGCCGTGGGTGCCCTCCTCTATGATGCGGCCTTGGTCCATGACGATCAGCCGGTCCATGGCGGCAATGGTGGAAAGCCGGTGGGCGATGGCGATAACGGTCTTGCCCTGCATCATCTCGTCGAGGCTTTCCTGAATGGCCACTTCCACTTCCGAATCCAGCGCGCTGGTCGCTTCGTCCAGAAGCAGGATCGGCGCATTCTTGAGCATCACCCGCGCAATCGCGATGCGTTGACGCTGACCGCCGGATAGCTTGATGCCCCGCTCACCCACCAGCGTGTCATACCCGCTGCGCCCCTGCTTGTCGCTCAACTGCTGGATGAAAGCATCGGCCTGGGCCTTGATCGCTGCCTCGCGCACGTCCTCATCGGTAGTGTCGGGCCGTGCGTAGGCAATGTTGTCACGGATGGAGCGGTGCAGCAGCGAGGTATCCTGGGTCACCATGCCCATGGCGCTGCGCAAGCTGTCCTGGGTGACGTGAGCAATGTTTTGCCCGTCGACGGTGATCGCACCGCTGTCCACATCGTAGAAGCGCAACAGCAGGTTGATCAGGGTCGACTTGCCGGCCCCGGAACGGCCCACCAGGCCGATTTTCTCGCCCGGACGGATGTTCAGGTTCAGGCCATCGAGCACCTGGCGTTCGCCGTTGTAGTTGAAGCTGACGTTGTTGAAGGCGATGGCGCCCCCGGTGGTCTGCAGCACTGCGGCGTCGGGGTCATCCTTTACCTTGGGGCCACGGGTCAGGGTCGAGATACCGTCCTGGACATTGCCGATATTCTCGAACAGCGAAGTCATCTGCCACATGATCCAGTGGGACATGCCGTTGATCCGCAACGCCATGGCGGTAATTGCCGCCACCGCGCCGGTCCCCACTTCACCGGCGTGCCACAGCCACAGGGCATAGCCGCCCGCCGCCAGAATCAGCCCCACTACCAGCGCCTGATTGACGATCTCGAACTGACTCACCAGGCGCATCTGACGGAAGCCGGTGTCCTTGAAGTCTTCCATGGCCGCACGGGCGAAGTGCGCTTCGCGGTTGGTGTGCGAGAACAGCTTCACCGTGGTGATGTTGGTGTAGGCGTCGGAGATCCTGCCGGTCATGGATGACCGGGCGTGGGCCTGTTCCTGGCCTACTTTGCCCAGGCGCGGCACGAAATACCACATGGCCAGGCCGAACAGCACCACCCAGCCCACGAAGGGCAGCATCAGGCGCAGATCGAACCCGCCGGCCAAGGCGATGATCGCGATGAAATACACGCCGATACCCGGCGCGATCTCGATGAGGGTGAACAGCACCTCGCGCACCGACAAGGCGGTCTGCATGACCTTGGTGGTCACGCGCCCGGAGAACTCGTCGGAAAAGAACGAAAGGCTCTGGCGCAACATCAGCCGGTGAAAATCCCAGCGCAGTCGCAGCGGTAGATTGATGGCCAATACCTGGTGCTGCACCATCGTGCGCAACGCCACCAGCACGATGCTGATCAGCAGCACCGCGGCGATGCCCCACAGCACACTGCTCTCGGGGCGGCCTATCGATCCGTCTTTCTGCCAGGTCGCGAGCAGGTCGACCACCTGGCCGAGGAAGGAGAACAACCAGGCTTCGTAGATGGACACCGCGGCGCTGAGCACCGCCAGGGCCAGGATGTGCCCCCGCGCCCCGCGGGTGCAGGCCCACAGGAAGCGTGCCAGGCCCTGCGGCGGCGGTGGCGCCTCGTCGGGCGGAAAAGGGTCGAGGCGGCGTTCGAAAGAACGGAGCATAAGGGTCTCCGGAAGCGGGGGGGTGGAAAAGCTGACCATGTTAACAGGGGTTTGAGTGCGGGCTGGGTGAGCTGTTCGATCTTGATTGTGGGTGGGGGGATTTGGGGGGGATCGTCCCCTCACCCCAGCCCTCCCGGGCCGCCGTATCGCCCTGAGGGAGAGGGAGCTAAAGGCATACCGCGTACGGCTCCCTCTCCCCAAGGGAGAGGGCTGGGGTGAGGGGACCATCCACCACCAAACCCCCGCCCCACTCCCTCTCCAAGCCCCCAGCCAGAGCCCTCACCCCACATCAAACCTGACGGATGCGAATGTTTCCTATAACCTGTCGCGGTCTTCTGCGGCCCGAGGTCGTGTTGCACATCAAACCACCCCTCGACGAAATGGATTACCAATGCACCTGTTCAAACAGACTCTCCTGGGCGTGGGCCTCCTGCTGGGAAGCCACACCTTCGCGCAAGCCACCACCTATCCCGTTACCGTGACCGACCTGGCCAACCGTCAGGTCGAGATTCCGAGCGAGCCCAAGCACATCGTGCTGCAGGATGGCCGAGACCTGTTCACCCTGGCGCTGCTGGACCGCAAAGACCCCTTCGAGCGCATCGTGGCGTGGAACAACGTGGTCAAGCGTTCGGACCCCAACACCTGGCAGGTCTTCGAAAAACAATGGCCGCAGACCGCGAACCGCGCCACCGACATGCAGTTCGGTGACAACGGCGACCTGAACCTGGAGGCCGTGGTGGCTTCCCGTCCGGACCTGCTGGTGTTCCAGACCCGTGCCAAGACTTCCCTGGAAAACGCCGGCGTGGCCAAGAAGCTGGCGGACCTGAAGATCCCCGTGGTGTTCGTCGACAGCGACCTGGACCCTGTGGTCAACAGCGTGAAGACCGTGCAGTTGCTTGGCCAGGTGCTGAACCGCGAAGAAGAGGCCAAGGCCTACGTCGACTTCTACCAGCAGCATCTGAGCGCGATCGAGAAAATCACTGCCCAGCACGCGCAAAAGCCGCTGGTCTTCGTCGAAGCCAAGGCCGGCCAGGGCGGCGCCAGCGCCTGTTGCTTCACCCACGGCGACGTCTACTGGGGCAAGCTGGTTCAGGCCGCCGGCGGTACCAACCTGGGCTCCAGCCTGGTACCCGGCGCCACCGGCGACGTGACCCTGGAAACCGTGCTGGGCAAGCAGCCGGACGTCTATGTGATGACCGGCTCGCGCTTCTCCGGCAACACTTCGGTGGCCCCGCCCTTCGGCTTCGGTGAAGGCGTCGATGCCGCCGCCATCCAGCGTTCGCTGGCGCTGCTGCAGAAGCGACCAGGCTTTGCCCAGCTCAAGGCCAGCCAACAGAACCGGGTGTACGGCATCTATCACCAGTTCTACGCCAGCAGCTGGAACATTGTGGCCGTGGAAAACCTCAACCAGGCGTTCTATCCGGACAGCGCTGCGCAACTCAAGCCCGCTGACACCCTCAACGGCCTGTTTGCGCTGACCGGCATCAAACCCGTTCCGGCCATCCTGTTCGCGCCGGCCCAGGCCAGTGGTAAGTAACCTGTGAGCACCCCTACCTGCACATCCACCGCGGGCACCGAGGTGCCCGGCTACCAGGCCAACTACAGCCGCGCCGTTTGGCGACGCAGCCTGTTGCTGGCCAGTCTGTTGCTGATTGCCTGCATGGCCTTCGTCGCCGACCTGATCGTCGGCTCCGGCACCCTCACCTTCGGCGAAGCCCTGCGCGGTCTGTTGCAACCTGACAGTGTCGATGCCAGTACCCGCGTCATTCTCTGGGAGCTGCGCATGCCCATGACGCTCATGGCCGTGCTGGCCGGCACCTGCCTGGCGCTGGCCGGGCTGGTGATGCAAACCGTGCTCGACAACCCCCTGGCGGAGCCCTTCACCCTCGGCATTTCCTCGGCAGCGGGCTTCGGCGCCTCCCTGGCGCTGGCCTTCAACGTGTCTCTGGGCCAGGCGCTGCCGGGTCTGGGTGCAGACCTGCTGGTCACCGCCAATGCCTTTCTGTTTTCGCTGCTCACCGTCGGCATGATCCTGCTGCTGACCCGCGGCCACATCGGCCTGCAAGCGATCACGCTGCTCGGCATTGCCGTGCACTTCGTGTTCAGCTCGTTGCTGGGGCTGGTGCAGTACGTGGCGAATGTCGACCAACTGCAGAGCATCGTGTTCTGGTTGATGGGCTCGCTGCTGCACGCGACCTGGAACAAGGTCGCGCTGTGCGGCGTCATCGCTGTGGTTGCGATTCCGGTAGTGCTGGTCCAGGCCTGGGCCCTGACCGCCCTGCGCAGCTTCGGCGAGCAGGCAGTGGTGTTCGGCATCCCGGTGCGGCGGCTGCGCACCCTGATGCTGGTGCTGGCCGCCCTGCTGGCCGGTGCAGTGACGTCGGTGGTGGGCATCATCGGCTTCGTCGGTCTGGTCGCCCCCCATGTGGCCCGATTGCTGGTGGGTGAAGACCAGCGTTTCACCATCGGCGTCACCATCGCCTGCGGCATCATCTTCGTGACCCTCGCCTCACTGGCCAGCAAGATCATCGTCCCAGGTGCGGTGCTGCCCATCGGCATGGTCACCTCGCTGATCGGCTTGCCGTTCTTCATCATCCTTGTTCTGCGAGACCGGAGACTGACCGCGCGATGAGCTTCAGCACCACGGATTACCAAGTCACCCTGCGCGGCAGGACCATTCTCGACAACCTCGCGGTCAACGCTGCCCCGGGTCGTACCCTGGCCATCCTCGGCGCCAACGGTGCGGGCAAGTCGACGTTCATGAAAGGCCTGTGCGGGCTGGTGGCGGCCCGGGGCGCAGCCAGCATCGACGGCACGGACCTGCTCACCGCCTCCCCCACCACCCGCGCCCAATTGATCGGCTATGTCGCTCAGGACATGGCCCACCTGGATGTGCGGTTGTCCACCTACGAGCTTCTGCTGTTGGCCCAGCAAGGCGCCAGCCGACGCTGGGCAACGGGCCAACAGGCCCAGCGCAATGCCAGCGACATGCTCGAACTGCTGGGCCTGCAACGCTTCGCCGAAAGCCAGCCAGGCGAGCTGTCCGGCGGTGAGCGGCAGATGATCTCGCTGGCGCTGGCGTTGATTCGCAGCCCCCGCCTGTTGTTGCTCGACGAGCCCACTTCAGCCCTGGATCTGGCCAACCAGCTGCAGATTCTCGACGCGGTGAGCGCGTACACCCGCGAGCACAACATCGTCACCCTGGCGATCTTTCACGACATGAACCTGGCCAGCCGCTACGCCGACGACACCTTGATGCTGCATCGCGGCAAGGTGTTCTGCAGCGGCAGCACCCCAGAGACCCTGACTCCGGCAAACCTTGCCCATGTATACGGCGTGGATTGCCGCGCCTTGAGCGTGGACGATGGCAGGTTCACCGCCGTCTACCCGGTGTCGGTGCTCTGAACGATCCCTCGGCGAGCGGCCCTGCCTAACGCCACCCCGGCAGGGTGCAGGCCATGGCCGATATGTCGCAGCAATCCCTTGGAACCCGCGCGCCAGACAGGAATCGGACGTTTACATTCCTGTTTTGGTGACCCTCGATGAGCGCTGCAGACTCCTCCCGCCCAGCCCCTTCAACCGACGACCGCGCCCGTGCACTGGTGGCCCGGATGACCGAGGACGAGAAGTTCGCCTGGCTGTCCGGCCCCATGGCGATCCCGCTGGGCGATCAAGCCAAACCTGAAGGTGCGTTGGGCTCGGCCGGCTTCTACCCCGGTATCGACCGACTGGGCATTCCAGCCATGCAGCAGGCAGACGCCAGTCTGGGTGTCGGCAACCTGGGCAACGTTCGCCCTGGCGATCATTGCACCGCGCTGCCCAGCTCGCTCGCCCTGGGCGCCAGCTTCAATCCCGCCCTGGCTTACGAATCGGGGGCCATGGTCGGACGCGAAGCACGGCACAAGGGCTTCAACGTGCAATTGGCAGGCGGCGCCAACCTCATTCGCGAGCCGCGTGGCGGGCGCAATTTCGAGTACGTCTCCGAAGATCCTCTGCTCACCGGGATCATTGCCGGCAATTCGGTCGCAGGCATCCAATCGGAACGGGTGGTGTCCACGGTCAAGCACTTCGTCGCCAATTCCCAGGAAACCGGCCGGGTCATGGTCAGCTCGAACCTGAGCGAGGCGGCCCTGAGGGAATCGGACCTGCTGGCTTTTCAGTTGGCCATCGAGATCGGCAAACCCGGCGCCGTGATGCCAGGCTACAACCTGATCAACGGCGAATACGCTTCCGAACAGGCGTTTCTGCTCAACACCGTGCTCAAGCAGCAGTGGGCATATCCGGGCTGGGTCATGTCCGACTGGGGCGCGACGCACTCCACGGTAAAGGCAGCCTTGGCCGGGCTCGACGTGCAGTCCGGGGCCAATCTGGACGATGCGCATTACTTCGGTGATGCGCTGCGTCAGGCCGTGAACAACGGTGAGGTGCCGCAGGAGCGCATCGACGATATGGTCACTCGCATTCTGCGCAGCCTGATCGAAGTGGGTGCCCTGGACGCACCGCCCACCCCTCCCCAACCGATCGACTTCAGCGCCCACAAGCTGATCGCCCAGCGCCAGGCCGAGGAAGGCATCGTGCTGCTCAAGAACGGTGCGCAAGCGCTGCCCCTGGCGCAGCGTCTCAAGCGCCTGCTGGTGGTGGGCGCCCACGTCGATCATGGTGTGCTGTGTGGCGGTGGGTCGTCTTCGGTCACGCCGATCGGCAGCCTGTCGCTGCCGGGCATCGACATCATGGGCATGCCCGTAGCGAAGGTGTACCAACCCTCTTCGCCCCTGCAAGCCATCCGCGAAGAATGCGGGGCGCAGCAGGTCGACTTTCTGGATGGAACCGACGTGGAGCTGGCCGTTGCCCAGGCCGGCCTCGCTGACGCGGTAATCGTATTCGCCCAAGAGTGGCGCTCCGAGGCATTGGATGCGTCAGGTCTGGGCCTTGGCGCGGACCAGGATGAGTTGATTTCCAGACTGGCCGGTGCCAGCCACAAGACAGTCGTGGTATTGCAGACCGGTGGCCCGGTACTGATGCCCTGGCTCGACCAAGTCGACGCGGTACTGGCTGCCTGGTATCCAGGCTCTGGGGGCGGACCGGCGATTGCCGGGGTGCTGTCCGGCAGGGTCAATCCATCGGGACGTCTACCCGTGACGTTCCCGGCCAGCGAGGCGCAACTGCCGCGGCCCGAGCAGCTGGACCCGGAAACCACCACATCCAACCCCGGCATGCCGCGCAAGGGGACGATCATTGCCGTGGATCATGACATCGAAGGTTCGGACGTAGGCTACCGCTGGTTCGCGCGCGAACAACTGAAACCGCTGCTGCCTTTCGGCTTCGGGCTTTCGTACAGCCAATTCCAATTCAGCGAACTGCAAGTGACGGCAGGCGACGCGCACCAGGCCACGGTGACCATCAGCAATACCGGAAAATACCCGGGCGCCACCACGGTGCAGATCTACGTCACGCGCTTGGGCCCGCAGGGATTCGCCAAGCGCCTGGCCGGTTTCAGGAAAGTGTTCCTGAACCCAGGGCAGAAAACCTCGGTGCAGGTGGACATCGAACCGCGCATCCTGGCCAGCTACCAGCCTGACGGTTTCGTGGTCGCACCAGGCGACTACCGGTTTCATGCCGCTGACCATGCCGAAGACGAACAGTTGTCGGCTGACGTGACCCTGGCAGGTCACTGATCTACAGCTCGGTACAGTTGCCCAACCGCGAAAGCCTTTGTCTGTCGCTAGCCGAGCGGCAGATTAAATGGCATGAACGGCTGGGCAATATATTGTACAAAACCTCCGATGTGTATATGTTCCCCGCATGGAAGCACTTTGATATTGGATCCATGTTTCTCTATCTGCAGCTCAAGGCCGAGCTCCCTTCACTTGGCCACATGAGAGTCGTCAGATGTTGTTCTCGTCCCGTACAAAGAAAGACCAGGCGCTGCGCGAACAGCAACTGGCTCAGCTGGAAAGCCGGCTGCACGCTATCGATCGGTCCATGGCCAGCATCGAATTCGACCTTGATGGCCATGTGTTGCAGGCCAACGACAACTTCCTCACCACCCTGAACTACCGCCGTGAAGACGTGATCGGCCAGCACCATCGGCTGTTCTGCGAACAGCGCTACGCCCGTTCCCCCGAATACCAGGACCTGTGGCGTCGGCTACGCGGCGGCGAGTTCGTGTCTGGTGTGTTCGAGCGTCGCGACAGCGCCGGCAAGGCCATCTGGCTGGAGGCCAGTTACAACCCCATCCGCAATGCCCAGGGTCAAACCGTCCGCATCATCAAGTACGCCACCGATGTCACCCAGCGCATCCAGCAGGAGCAGCAGGCCCAGGCCATGCTCAAGGCCATCGATCGGGCCATGGCGGTGATCGAGTTCAACCTCGATGGCACGGTCATTCAGGCCAACGACAACTTCCTGCAGCTCATGGGTTATAGCCACGCCGAGGTGCTGGGCAAGCACCACCGTCAATTCTGCCCCGCCCATGTGGTCAGCAGCCCTGAATATGCGCAACTCTGGCAGCGGCTCAATGCCGGGCAGTTCTCCAGTGGCCAGTTCGAACGAGTGGGCAAGCAGGGTCAGCAGCTGTGGCTGGAGGCCAGCTATAACCCGGTCTACGACGCTGCCGGGCAACTGTGCAAGGTGGTGAAGTTCGCCAGTGACATCACCGCGCGTATCCAGAGCCAGGCGCGCAACAGCCAAAGTGCTGCCGAGGCGTGGAAGATTTCGGTAGGCACCCGGCAAGTCGCCGAGCAAGGTACGGCCGTGATCCATCAGGCCGCCGATGAGATGCGCAGCATCGCTGCGGACGTCGATCTGTCGTCAGTGATGATGACCAAGCTCGGCGAGCGGTCCGAACAGATCACGGCAATCGTCAAGACCATCCGCAGCATTGCCGAGCAAACCAATCTGCTGGCCCTCAACGCCGCCATCGAAGCCGCTCGGGCCGGCGACATGGGTCGCGGCTTCGCCGTGGTGGCCGACGAGGTTCGCCAACTGGCCGCCCGCACCAGTGCGTCCACGTCGGAGATCTCGGCAATGATCGACACCATTCAGGATGAAACTCGCCAGGCCGTGTCGAGCATGAACAACACCCGCGATCGAGCCCGCAACAGTGTCGAACTGGCCGACGAAGCGGGGCGGGTAATCGTCAAGATCAACCAGGGCACCACCTCGGCGGTGGATGCCGTGAGCATGTTCGCCAGCCAGGCAGGCGCTTGAGCCGAAGCGTTGAGCTGCCCTGCCCCGCCTGGCAAATAATTTGAGTCCGTCCCCTCTCTCGCCAGTCAGAAATTCAGAGCCGGCAAGTCCGGCACTCTATCAACCGGCGAGAATGAGGTTTTCATGGATCTGCAAATCAAGGGGCGTGTAGCCCTCATCACCGGCGCAGCAGGTGGCATCGGCCTGGCCACGGCCAAGCTGTTGAGCGAGGAAGGCGTACGCCTGGTGCTCAGTGACAAGGACGCGGACAAGCTGCAAGCGTCTTGCGCCGGCATCGGTGGGGACGCCCTGCTCCTGACCGCCGACATAACCGATCAAAGCGCCGTGGACGATCTGGTCAAGCAGGCCGAGGCGAAATTCGGTGCGGTCGACATTGTGGTCCATACCGCCGGCGTCACGGGTGCCAAAGGCGAGCCACTGGAGCTGTCCGACGCCGACTACCAGGAAGCCTGGGACACCGACTTCTTTTCCGCCGTGCGCATCGCTCGGGCCACCATTCCCTCGATGCGCGAGCGCAGCTGGGGCCGATTCGTCTGCATCACGTCCGAGAACGCTGTGCAGCCCTACTGGGAAGAAGCCGTCTATAACGTGGCCAAGGCCGGCCTGGCGGCGTTCATCAAGAACCTGTCCTACAAGGAAGCGGGTTTTGGCGTGCTGTGCAATACCGTGGCCCCCGCCTTCATCGAAACCGGCATGACCGACTCGATGATGGAGCAGCGCGCGCAGCAGATGGGGGTTTCGTTCGAAGAGGCCGTGGAAAGCTTTCTGGAGGAAGAACGGCCGGGCATCGTGCAGAAACGCCGCGGCCAACCTGAAGAGGTCGCCGCCGCTATCGCCCTGCTGGTCTCAGGGCGGGCCTCGTTCATCAATGGCAGCAACGTGCGCGTCGACGGTGGCTCGGTCAAGGCCATACAGAACTGAGCCAAACAGGGAATCAAAGCTTGAACCGCACCTCGATGGTGCTGTTGCTGGCCGAACGATCCACGCGCACCGCGTCCTTGCCATAGCCTGAATAGCTGCTGACCAAACGCATCCCAAGCCCGGTTCCGCTGGGTTTGGGATAGGTTTCGGGAAACCCGTCACCCTCATCGCACACGGTAATCAGCGCATCGTCTGCGACACTGCGCACGTCTACCGTTATGGTGCCCTTGCCGTACTTGAGGGCGTTGGTGATCAGCTCGGAGATGATCAAGCCCAGCGGCGCCATCCTTTCAGGCGGCAGGGCGAAGGGCTCCACATTCAGCTCGATCTCCCTGTCGCCGAAGGCTTTGCTGATATCCATCAGCAAGGCCTCCAGATAATCCCGCGCGCCGGCGGATTGGGTATCGCCGTTCTGGTAGAGACGCTCATGCACGGCAGCGATGGTCAGCACTCGGGCGGCAGCCGTCTGCAGTTGAATGCGCACCGCCTCCTCCACGGCCATGTTGGCCTGTAACAACAGCAGTGTATTGACCAGATGCAGGCTGTTCTTGACCCGATGGTGAATTTCTTCCAGTTGCAGGTCGGTCTGGCTCAGCTGGTTGTTTTGCACTTCGATGAGCGATGCCAACTGGCGCTCATGAATGTGTCGTTCGGTGATGTCGCGGGATACCGCGATGATCTTTTCGATCTTGTTGCCTTCGCCATAGATCGGCGCAGCGGTGACGTCCCACCAGCGCGGCTCGCCTTTGGCGGTGGGGCAATAGGACTCGAACCTCACCGATTCCCCTTGTGTAACCCGCTGCAAGGCGTCGACCACCGCCGAACGCGACTCGTCGGGCCACAGCTGCGGCCAGGGTTTGCCGTAGACCTGGTCGGTGAAGTCGATCTCCATCTGGCACAGGCCGGGGGCGTTGAAGAACTCCAGCTCGCCCTGGGGCGACATGATCTTCACGCAGTCCGGGCTGGCGTTGAGGATGGTCTCGGAATACAGGTGCTGGCCCCGCGGAGTATCGTGCAGGGCAATGCGCTCAAGCGCCATGGAGACGATGTTGGCGATCCCCTCCATGAACACCAGATCGGTCTCGATGAAGTCGTCGCCATCGCTGCTGTCCGCCTCGAGCACGCCATAGGGCGTGGATGCGCCACGAATCGGAACGTTGATCGCCCGCTCGATGCCGTACTTTCTGAGCAATGACGGCGTTCTGAAGCGGTGCTCCCTGCCCAGATGGTTGGAAATCACCGGACGATCGGTGGCGTACGCATAACCGGCGGGGCTGGCTTCGTCTGCACCTACCGTGGCGGAGCCGATGTCCGTAGCGTCCCACCCTACACCGTAGGCCAGCAGGAAATCGGTCAACTCGGCCCGGTATCGGAGAATCTTGGCATAGGCGGTACTCATGCCCTTGGCGACAATGGCGCATGCATGCTGCAGCAAGTCGTCGATGTCGTCCGCCTTGAGTGACTTCACCCCGAATTCCACCACCAGCTCATGCTGGGCACGTAGCCGGCTCTGGGAAATCTGCAGGGCGGTGCGAACCGTCTCGTCGGGCGACATCTGTTGCATTTCTTCATCCGGTAGGTGAACTGGAACCACTATGACAGTGCGCAACGGAAACGGTGCGCACAGGCTGTGTCGATGTTTGGAACTCCGCCCGAAGCTCGCTAGGTGGCGGATGCAACCAGCGGCGCCGGCTCGTCGACCCTGGGCAGGTACAACGTGAAGGTGGTACCCCTGCCGACCTCGCTGATCACATCGACTTCCCCGCCGGACTGTTTGGCAAAGCCGAACACCTGGCTCAGACCCAGGCCGGTCCCTTGCCCCACCCCCTTGGTGGTATAGAACGGCTCGAACACCTGCTCCAGACTGGAGGCAGGAATGCCGACCCCGGTGTCGGCGACAGAGACCGCGACATACGCCCCGCGAATGGGCACGTGGCTGCGGATCGCCGGCAGCGAGTCAACCGATTTGACCGTGATGATCAGTTGCCCTTCGCCGCTCATGGCGTCCCGGGCATTGAGTGCCATGTTGACCAGTGCCGTGTCGAACTGACTGGGATCGGCGTTCACGAAGCAACGCAGGGAAGGCAGATTGGTGACGATCTGAATCCGCGAACCTGTCAATGTCCCCATCATTTCATCGACCCCGCGTACGCTGTCACACACCGCGAACACCACCGGCTGCAGCGTCTGGCGCCGGGCGAAAGCGAGCAACTGGGCGGTGAGCTTGGCGGCACGGTCGATGGTCTGGGAGATCGCCGCGACGTATCGAGCGCGCCGCTCTTCGGTCACATCCGGGCGCTTCAACATGTCGGTTGAAGAGCGGATCACCGTGAGCAGATTGTTGAAATCATGTGCCACGCCGCCGGTGAGCTGACCCACCGCCTCCATCTTCTGCGCCTGGCGCAGGGCTTCTCCCTGAGCTTTCTCGGCGGTCACATGGCGGCCGGCCGCATACACCTTGCCGCCTTCACAGCTTCCGGTCCAACTGAACCAGCGATAAGAACCGTCCTTGTGCCGCAGACGGTACTCGTGTGGGACCGTGAGCGGCGCATCGAATACCCCGTGAAAGGCCGCCAGCGTCGCCTCAAGGTCGTCGGGATGGGTGTAGTCGGTAAAACGGGTTCCGAGCAACTCGGCCTCGGTCCAACCCAGGTGCTCTTCCCAACGCGCGTTGACTGACTCGAATGTGCCGTCCGGAAGGTTGATCACCAGCAGTTCCTGGGAGAGCCCCCAGGCGCGATCACGTTCGCGCGTGCGCGCGTCCAATTTGGCCGCCCGCTCCAGCACCTGCTTCTCCAGCTCAGCGTTCAAAACCCTCAGTTCATGCTGGCTGCGGCGCAACTCGCGGTCCGATTGGTGGCGTTCGATGGCCAGCGCTGCGGTTTGGGTAACCAGAGCGATCGCCTCGATGTCGGCCTCGGTAGGTGCGCGGGGTTCACTGTAATAGACCGCGAAGGTGCCGAGCACCCGACCCTGCGCCGCCTTGATAGGCATGGACCAGCAGGCACGCAGCCCGTGGCCCACCGCCAGTTCGGCGTATCCTTCCCAGAGCGGATCGGTAGCGATATCGTGCGCGTATACCGGCGTGCCACGGGCGGCGGCGGTCCCGCAGGAGCCAATGCCTTCGCCAATGGCGATACCATGAATCGCGTCGTTGTACGCCTTGGGCAGGCTGGGCGCGGCGCCGTGAAGCATGTACCGGTCGTCGTCGCTGAGAAACAGCACGGACGTCTTCATGTCGTTGCCACCGTGGGCTTCGACAGCTCTGAGCAGGCCCTCGAGCACCTGCTCGATAGGTACGCCGGCGGCGATTTCCTTCAAGACATGCCGTTCCCGCTCGATCAATGCGAGTGGAGAATAACGCTCGCCCAGCGACGGCTGGACATTCGGCAGACTGAAACTATCGTCAGGCAATCGGTGCACTCCAAGGGGCACGGGGAACAATCCAAGCAGCGGCAGCGCAATTTAGGCATCATCGAGCAGCGGGCTGCATTATCTCACGCAAAACTGCGCTTACCACTAGATTTTGCACAACTGCTGTACAGTTCGACGGACGCGCAAAGTAATGTCTAACCTGAAGCCTTGTTGGCTGGCACTTGATCTGGAGAGGTTCGATGGCATCGATTGAAGAGGTACTGAGTGCTTTGGATCCTCCGCTCAAGCACGAATGCGAGATGCGGGACCGCTCCTTTCATCTGAGCCTTAGCGACCCTACGGTGCCGACGGCGACGGTGGAGCGCAGCTTCGCCAAGCATGAGCTGGAGAACAGCGTCACCTTCCAGGTGGTGTTGCTCTATGCCGTGAACCAGTTGCGGGGCATGGGTTCGCATGTGCCGCTGGAGGTGCTTCCGGCTATCGATCCGCCAGAGGGGTTGAATTGGCAAGAGAGCTGAGATGAGGGCTGGGTGCGGGATGATCCCTGCGCCCAGCCGTTTCGCCTAGGACCATTCACCTATCTCGGCCAGTCGCAACTTGCGCATCAGGTCCACCTTCTTGCTTCGATGCCCCTGCATCCGCCCGATCACATCGTCCAGCGTGCCGATGGCCTTCAGAATATGCGGCCCCTTGTTCAACATCACGCATTCGGCGCGCCCCCCGGTGGCGGCATCGGTGATCTCGGCCCGCGAAGGGCTGCCGGTCTTGGCCAGGGTTTCGAGTACCTGGGTCGCCCAGATCACTGGCACATGGGCGGCCTCACACAGATGCAGAATCTGCTCCTGCAACTCCGCCGTGCGCTCGAAGCCGTTCTCGATAGCCAGGTCGCCTCGGGCAATCATCACGCCCAACCGAGGCAGTTGCATCCCGGCCAGCAGCAACTGGGCCAGGTTTTCGAAGCCACGGCGCGTTTCTATCTTCAGCACCACGCCAATATCCTGCGCATCCAGGCGTTGCAGATGACGGATGAGGTCATTGATATCGGCCGCCGTGTTCACGAACGACATCTGCACCACGTCCGCATGCTTGCAGGCGAACTGCAGGGCCTGCAGGTCTTCGGGGGACAGCGCATCGAGCTTGAGCTCGGTATCGGGCAGGTTGATGCCCTTGTCGCTCTTCAACTTGGCCCCGGCGGGAGCATGGCAAATGCGAATATGCAGGGCATCGGCTTCCACCACCTCGATAACGCCGCCAATCTTGCCGTCGT
The DNA here is from genome assembly GCF_002379585.1 of Pseudomonas sp. UBA4194. Lineage (GTDB taxonomy): Bacteria > Pseudomonadota > Gammaproteobacteria > Pseudomonadales > Pseudomonadaceae > Aquipseudomonas. The sequence continues at coordinate 81,028 of NZ_DFUE01000075.1, read as the reverse complement.
CGAACCAGATCGGCTCACCGGCGCGAATGTCCTGAAATGCCGGCCCCAATGTGCACCCCACCGTGGCCGGCGTCTTTACATTGCCCCGAGTGTCGAGGGTTGCCGGACGACCTGTCTCGATATCCTGGGTCAATACCAGCATGTCGCCCTCATGCAGCTTGATGCTCTTTTCCTTGGCACCGACCACGCTCAGCACGGGCGTATTGGCGGAACGCCCTTTTGCCCGCTTCAACTTCAAGCGCTGCCCCTGGGTCACGTAGGTGGTCTTGTGCACCTCGGCCCAGCAGCCGGTCTTGCCCACGGCCGTAATCACCAGGCGTCTTTTCGAACCGCGGGCATCCCGAAGACGAACCTCGTCGCCGACCTTCAATGCCCCCAGCCACGGCCCGGCGACGCGAATGCCCTGTTCGGCCTTGCTGGCTGCCCGCGCCTGGGCGTACAGCCAGACCTTGGCAGGGGCAACGACGCGCCCCAGATCGTCGCGTTGCGGCTTGAGTCGAATCACCTCAGGCTTCTGGTCGATCTGCCCAGTACGCAACTTGGGCCCGGCCAGGTCCATCATGACGCTGCACGGCCGTCCCTGGGCACGGGCCGCCCGCCGCGCATGCTTGATCATCTTCAGCCAGGCGGCGGGCGAGTCGTGGGCGCAGTTGATGCGCTGGCAATCCATGCCAGCCTTCACCAGCGACTCGACCAGGGCATAACTCGTTGCCGCTTCGCTGGGCATCGTGACCATGATGCGCACCCCGCGCTCCGGGGTGTCACTGCCGAACAGCGCAGCGGTATGCGCGTGCAGCAGCGCTTCGCCGTCGCCTGCCGACACCATTGAGCCGCTGCGCTGTGGACGCCGCCCCGGTGTGAGCTGGCGAAGCACTTCGGTGACCCGTTCAACCGACGCCATGACATTGGCCTCGCAGCGCCCCAGGGACGACACGCCGAGATTGGCCAGTTGCCGTTGCAGAGCGCGAATATCGTTACGACGCAATGCCAGGTAGCCCAGCAGGTTGGCAGCGCTTTGCGCATAGGAAGGATGAACCGTGAACCCCTCTACGCCTTGCTGGGCCTGCTGTACCTTGTTACGCAGGGTCGCCGCTTCACGGTAGGCGGACTTGATCGAGTCGGCATTCAGAACGGCGGCTGCAGGCTCGGCAATGACAGTCATAACGTTTTCCCGGAGTGGTTGAGTAAACGGTATGACAATGCCAGGATCTTATGACGCCCTGAGTTCTGTAACAGCGCGTATCGAAGCTGCCGCCATCCACAACAAAAGCCTGCTGTCCCCCATGGTCAGCGAGCCGGCAAAGGCCTACCGTGATCCACAGCACATTCCAATCGGCGCGACAGGGGATCGATATGACTGAACACAGCCCGGATACCGATTCGTTGCAGCCGCTCACCGCGCGGGAGGTGTATCAGGTATTGAAGGATATTGCGCTGGGTACCCGCCGCATGCGGCGTATCACCCGGCAGCGCTGGGCGCAGATCCGCACGGGGCCGATGACCCTGGAGGTGGAAGGGTGGACGCTGGTGTTGTACAGCCATGGCGGGGAGTTGGACTATGTACAGTCCTGTCAGTCACCGGATGGGCGCCGCGGGGACTTTGCCAGTTGGCAAAGGTACGGCACCGATCCGGTGAGTCTGCTCAGTATCTGGGAGCATAACCAGCTCGAGAAAATGCTCGGCGAGCTGTAGCGCCCAGTGGTGCGGCGCTTACAGAAGTGCCTTGTCGGCCATCCCTGAACCCAGGTCCGCCCCAGTGACCGGATTGCTGGTCGGGTCCGATGCAGTACGGACCTTCAACTGCTCGAGCACCTCGTTGTCCGCCTCGGACAAGGTCACCGAAGCCAGGCCGTCGCCGCCGTCCACTGCCGGTTCCGGGAACTCGACGTATTCCCACTCCTCGCCTTCGTTCCACGGACCGCGCACATTGGGCTCGCCCGACATGTTGAAGTACTTGTTGGTGAACTTCGGCATGCCTGGCAGCTTGCCTTGCGGAAAGTTGGGCTGAATGGAGTGCAGCGCTTTCTCGAAGGACAATTGGTGGGCGATTTCACGGGTCATCAAAAAGCCCAGGGCCTCTTTCACGCCGGGATCATCGGTGACGTTCATTAGGCGCTCGTAAACGATCTTGGCACGTGACTCCGCCGCGATGTTGGAACGCATGTCCGCAGTGGGCTCGCCGATGGTGTCGATGTAGGCTGAAGTCCAGGGCACACCCGCAGAGTTCACCAGGGGAGCACCGGCCCCGTACAGCAGGCTGGTGATGTGAGAGTCGTTGCCGGCGCCATTGATCGCCCGGTACAGCTCGCCCTCCTCTTCTACACCCTCAGCCAGTTGGCCCTTGGCGCCTTTGTTGAGCATGACGATGATGGAACCGACGATCTCCAGGTGGCTGAGTTCTTCGGTGGCGATATCCATCAGCAGGTCCTTGCGGCCTGGATCGTCTTCGGCAAGAGCCTGGGTGAAATAACGGGCTGCGGCCGCTAGTTCGCCCTGGGAACCGCCGAACTGTTCGAGAAGCAAATTGGCCAGGCCCGGATTGGGTGCGGCCACGCGCACGGTGTACTGGAGACGCTTGTTGTGTAAGAACATGATCACTTCCTCAGGCTTTCTATTATGAGTGACGCCGTATCGCTCAAGGAGACTGAGGAAATGCGCGGCGCCTGCAAGTAATAGGAGGTATAGCCTTCGGCAATCGTCCCTTCTGTTTCAACTTAAGGGACGAGAGGTCATGTGGAGAACGTTCAGCGTATCTGGTCGGAATTATTTCTTGTGTACGGCAGACTTTTCGATCATCTCTTTAGCCGTGCCATTGGGGATGTTCACCAACACATACTTGTCCTGGATTTCCACCCACTGTTCATTTTCCCCAGGTGCCGTCAGGTGACGCTTTTGCCAATCCTTGAGCGCCAATGTTTCGCGTTTGTATTCGTCAGGTACTTTATCGCCTTCCTTGATTTCCACCATTCCCGCACCGGGTCGATCAAGATTGACGGCAGGCTCTTCCGCTGCGTGGGCCGCTATCGGCAGGGCAAACAAGGCGGCGAGGAGTAGGCGAGGCAGGCAGTTGTTGTGGGTCATGTTGTATGTCCTTCTATCCATAAGCCCGGCATCGAGCATTGTTTTGGTAAGGCTTGCCTGACTATGGACCCTGCGCGGGGCAAATGTTTCCATTCCATGCCCCCTTCGCCGGGCAGAATGCCGCTGGTCGGCCGCCGACAAGCGGTGTAACAACTTTTTGGAATCTTCCAAAACTGTGCAGGGTCAGGATTATTAGAGACTGAAACAGTACGGAGATAAACCCATGACTATCGAAGCCGATACATTGATCCAACTTACCGAAGCCTTGCGCAACCGCGGCCTGCAACTAATGCGTGACTGTCACTTCACCCGCGCGCCTTACCGCCACGACCACCGATGGATCTGCGTAGTTGAATGAAGTGTTCATGACGCGCAACTATTGCGGGACGTACACTGGCTCCCGCAATGCCGTCGCCCTGCTATTTAACGCACTCACTATTCAGATCGCCAGGGACAGCCTGAGTCCATCATAAATGGCGGCATGAATGTCCCTGCTGGCTACCGCATCACCGATGCGAAACAGTTGGAATGCATTCTCAGGCTGCGTGACCAAAGTCTGCTGGCGGATATCGATAAAAGCCTGGTGATCGAGTTCACCGCGATTGCTCGAATGCTCTTTGAGAGCGAAGTACAACTCATCCAGTGGCAGCGTACCGTGCTCGACGATCACATGATCTACCGTGCGTTCGTAGTGTTGGCGAGTGGCTTCACACCAGAGTCTGGCCACCCGTTCGGCGCCTTGGCGACGTACGCCCACCAGCCGGTGATGGAAAATCTGCTCGACCCCTCGTTCCACAAACACCTTCAGATAGGGCGGCATGTTCAGCCCGCCCACGTCAGGGCCCAGCATCGCCTCGCCGGTCACCAGCTGCACCTTCACGCCTGGCGTCTGTGCCAGAACCTCGGTGCAGCTCATGGCCTGGTGCCCGCCGTGACCATCGAATACCAGTACCCTGCCCTGCGGCTTGAAGTCGCCGGTCAGCACTTCCCAGGTGCTGCGCACCAGGTCGTTGCCCTCCTCCAGGAAATCGCAATCGGGAATCCCACCGGTGGCGACGATCACCACCTCCGGCATCAGCGCCAATACGTCATCGGCTTCGGCATAACAGTTGTAACGGATGTCCACGCCCAGACGTTCGCACTCGCTCAGCCGCCAATCGATGAGGCCAATCAGCTCCCGCCGGCGCATCGGCATGGCGGCCACGCGCACCTGCCCGCCGACCTTGTCTGCCGCTTCCAGTACGCTGACCCGGTGCCCGCGCTCGGCGCATACCCGCGCGGCCTCCAGGCCGGCGGGGCCCGCGCCGATGATCACCACGTGGCGGGCGGGTCCGGCACTGGCCGGGGTCATATGGGGGATGGTGCTTTCCCTGCCGGTGGCCGGGTTATGAATGCAGTGGGCCTCGCCGGAGATATAGATGCGGTCGATGCAGTAACTGGCACCGACGCAGGGGCGAATGCGCTCCTCCTGGCCAGCGGCGACCTTGGCCAGCAAGTGGGGGTCCGCCATCTGTGGGCGGGTCAGGCCTACCAGGTCCACCAGGCCCTCGCGCAGTGCATGGCGGGCCGTGGCGACATCGCTGATCCGCGCCGCGTGCATCACCGGCACCGGCACGGCACGGCGCACTGCGCCGGCCAATTGCAGATGGGGTCCGGCCGGCGTACCCATACCGGGAATCACCTGTGCCAATGCTTCGCTGGTGTCGATGCGACCCTTGATCACGCTGATGAAATCGATGCCGTGGTCAGCCAGCGTGCGTGCGATTGTCAGCCCTTCCTCCTGTCCCAAGCCGCCGCGCATGTCCTCGTCAACCGCCATGCGCACGCCGATGATGAATTGCTCGCCCACCGCCTTGCGCATGGCCGACAGCACCTGCAGGGGAAAGCGCAAACGGTCTTCCAGGCCCCCGCCATAACCGTCGTCGCGCACATTCGAAGGGCTCCAGAACGCATCGAACAAATGCCCATAGGCCTCGATTTCGACGCCATCCAGGCCGCCGGCCTGGCAGCGCGCGGCGGCGTCGGCGTACTGGCGCACGATACGTTCGATATCGAAGTCCTCCATCTGCTTGGTAAAGCTGCGATGGGTATGTTCCCGGCCCCGCTGCGGCCACATCAACGGCAACCAGTCGTCGGTGAAATTGCTCGCCCGCCAGCCCAGATGGGACAGCTGACACATCACGGCGCAGCCGTGCTGGTGCACAGCGTCGGCCAGTTCGGCCAGCCACGGCACCGCCTCGTCTTTATAAAGGTGCAGGTTGCCGAAGGCCGGCGGACTGTCCGGGGCGACGATGGCCGAACCGCCGATCATGGTCAGGGCCACCCCGCCCCGGGCCTTCTCCTCGTGATAAAGGCGGTAGCGTTCCCGGGGCATGCCGCCTTCGGAATAGGCTGGCTCGTGGGAGGTGCTCACCACGCGATTACGCAGGTGCAGATGTTTCAGGGCGAAAGGCTGCAACAGCGGGTCATTGGCGCTGGACATGGATTATCCTCATCGGCGTCGGCGGTTCAGGGCTGGGTAGTACTGGCGGTCTGTGCCGCTTGTTCGAACATGGCGGTGAATCGTGGCTTGTTGTCGGCGTAATACTGCGCCACCACCGCATCCACACTGCTTTCCTTGGCCTTCATCATCAGCGCCTGCAGTTCTGGCAGCGGCAGCGAGTAGTGCGCGAAGAAATAGGCCACATCAGGGTTTTCCTGGCTGAAACCCTTGCGCGCCACGGCATGGATCTGTTCGGCACCGCCGAACAGGCCCTTGGGTTCGTCCAGATAGCGCAGCTTGTACTTGGAAAACATCCAATGGGGGTTCCAGGCGTTGATGACGGCCCATTGGCCACGTTTGAGACCGCGGTCCATCTCGGTCAACATGCCGGTCTCCGACGACGCCACCAGCTTGTAGCCGGTCAGCTTGTATTCATCGATGGCCTTGAGCGATAGCTTGTATTGGCCGTTGCCCGCTTCGGACGTCAAGATCCGCCCAGCCAGTTTCTCCCGTACCGCGGGTTTGTTCAGGTCTTCCACGCTGGCGACCTCGCTGATGGGCACGGTCTCGGGCACCGCCCAGCCTATGCGTCCTTCGTACAGCACACCCAGATCTTCCAGTTGATCCTGGTACTTGTCCCAGAAGCCCTTGTGCGTATTGGGCAGCCAGACCATCGGGATCAGATCGATATTGCCGTTGGCCATGGCCTGGAACTGAATGCCGATGTCGGCCTGGACCATTTTGACGGGTCGTTTGAGGTGATCTTCCAGAGCGGTTTTTGCCAACTTCGCGGTGATTTCGGTATCCGACCAGTTGACCCAGCCAATCCGCACCGGGGGCTTCTCGGCCGACTGCGCCAGTGCACTGCTGGCAATCAGCGCCAGGCCACAGAGCCAGGCATAAGCTTTTGGTCTATACAGGGGGTAGGCGTTCATGGGCTCGATCCTCAACGTTGGGTTATGTTTTTCTTGGCAGTCGAAGGCAGCACTCTTGTTTGGCACTGATGACACCAAAGCCCAGTGCCCCGCGCAATCGATTAAAACTGCCGGTTGAGATAAGGAAAGGTTATGGAAAGGCTTCGCCGGCGCCTGCCGCCCTTGACCGCTCTGGTGGTGTTCGAAGCCGCCGCGCGCTTGCAGAGCTTCACCCTGGCAGGACAGGAAATGTGCATCACCCAGGCGGCGGTGAGTCGGCAGATTCGTCAGCTGGAGGAGCATCTGGGCAACCCGTTGTTCATCCGCAACCACCGCAACGTCACGCTCACCACTGCCGGTGAGCGACTGTTCGAGGCCGTGGACCAGAGTCTGGAAACCATCGCGCAGGCCAGCACCGAAATTCGCGGTGATGCCAGCGATGCCGTGACTATCGCTGCGACCGTGTGCATGTCCACCTACTGGCTGATGCCACGCCTGGACGCCTTTCAGCAGGAGTTCCCGCATATCGCGCTGCGCATGTTCGCTTTCGACCGGGAAATCGACCTGCGCGCCGAGAACGTGGACATCGCCGTGACGTGCGGCAACGACGGCCAGCGCCATGGCGTGCGAATGACCCATTTGATGGATGAGGAGTTGGTGCCGTTGTGCAGCCCTTCCTACCTTCAGGGACGCAGCCTGAACGAGCCCCAGGAACTGCTCGGCGAGCGCCTGCTCAACCTTGATCGTGAACATTGGCGCGGGTTTCACTGGGCCGTGGCGGACTGGGCCGCCTGGTTCGATCAGATGAACGTGCGCGCCCCTCTGCCCCCGGCGCGCATGGCGTTCAACAACCACGCCCAACAGATCCAGGCCACGCTGGAAGGCCGTGGCATCGCGTTAGGCAGCCCGCAGATGCTGGCGGACCTGATCCGCGATCGGCGGCTGGTCGAGGCGCTGCCCTACCGCTATGCCACCCGCCGTGGCTACTTTCTGGCCGTCAACGAACACTCGGCGCGGCCCAACGCCGTTGCCCAGTTGCAAGCCTGGCTTCTGGCAGATGCATCTGGCAGTGCAAAATCCGAGCATTTCTGATCTGATTGCGGTCCATGAAAGGTGCCTCGAGAATCGGGCCCTGGACCAACTACAGGCGTGGGTGAGTAAAAGCTTTGGACTACCAGACTCGTGAAGTGCTCTTGGCCGAGATCGCCCGCCTGCGCAATGCCCTGGAGAAAGCCGGCATCGACCCGCAACCCCAGGTCGATGAGACTCATGAACGCTATCGCCTCGCCGCCAAGGCGACCAACGACGCCATCTGGGATTGGGACCTGCAAGCCAACCATGTGCTGTGGAACGAAGCCTTGGAAGAGGCTTACGGCCACTCGCTGAGCAGCATCGAGACCACCGGCGACTGGTGGATTGCCCAGATTCATCCTGACGACCGCGCGCGCATCGACGCCTCGATTCACGCGGTGATCGATGGCACGGCGTCGGCCTGGACCGACGAGTACCGCTTTCGTCGGGTCGACGGCACCTACGCCGAGGTACTGGACCGTGGCCATGTGATCCGCAATGCCAACGGCCAGGCCATCCGCATGATTGGCGCGATGCTCGACACCAGTCGCATGCGCAGCGCCGAAACTGCGCTGCGTCAGAGCGAGGAGCGTTTCCGCACGATCCTGGAAACCGTGGAATCGGCGTTTGCCATCGTGCAGGTGAAATTCGACGCCGACGACAAGCCCATCGATTACCGCTTCGTGGAGGCCAACCCCGCGTTCGAGCACCAGGCCGGGGTCAACCTGCGGGGCAAATGGGTCACCGAGTTTGCGCCGAACCTGGAACAGTTCTGGTTCGACACCTATGGCCACGTGGCCAAGACCGGCGAACCGGCCACCTTCGAAAACTATGCCGAAGCCTTCAAGCGCTGGTTCGACGTGCGCGCTGTCAGTGTCGGCGACCGGGCGGATCGCCAGATCGCGATCATCTTCAGCGATGTGACCGAGCGGCGTACTGCCCAGGAGCGCCTGCGTGCCAGCGAAGCCCTCGCCCGTCAGAACATCGAACGGGTGCAACTCGCCCTGGCCGCCGGGGCAATCATCGGCACCTGGCACTGGGAGTTGCAGACCGACAGTTTTACCGTCGACGAAGCCTTCGCCCGCGCGTTCGGCCTGGACCCGGCGTTGGGGCACGAAGGCCTGACCCTCGAACAGGTCATCGAAACGGTGCATCCCGAGGACAAGGACGGGCTGACCCAGGCGATCAATACCGCCATCGGCAGGGGCGGAGCCTACGCGCATCAATACCGGGTGCGGCGCGCCGATGGCAAGTACTACTGGATCGAGGCGAACGGACGGGTGGATCTTGCAGCCGACGGCACACCGATCAGCCTGCCCGGCGTGGTGATCGACGTCGAGGAGCGACGCTCGGTCGAAGCCGAGCGGGATCGCGCCACCGCGGCCTTGCGTGCACTGAACGACACCCTCGAATTGCGGGTGGCCGAACGCACGGTCGAGTTGATGCAGGCCGAGGAAAAGCTGCGTCAGTCGCAGAAAATGGAGGCGGTGGGACAGCTCACCGGCGGTATCGCCCACGACTTCAACAACTTGCTGGCGGGTATCTCCGGCGCCTTGGAGCTGATGGACAGCCGTATCGCCCATGGCCGCTGGCAGGACGTGAGCAAGTACATCGCCACCGCCCAGGGCGCCGCCCGACGAGCCGCCTCGTTGACCCACCGACTGCTGGCTTTCTCGCGGCGGCAAACCCTCGATCCCCGCCCTACCGATGTCAACGTACTGATGGAAGGCCTGGACGAACTGATTCAACGCACCGTGGGCCCCAGCGTCAGCGTGCAGACGCAACCGGCCATAGGGCTATGGCCGACGCTGGTGGACGCCAGCCAGCTTGAGAACGCCTTGCTCAACCTGTGCATCAATGCGCGTGACGCGATGCCCCACGGCGGCTGCATCACTGTCGCCACCGCCAACCATTGGCTGAACCGGGAGGCGGCCAAGGCATTCGACCTGCCGGAGGGCCAGTACCTCTCGTTGAGCGTGACGGACACCGGCACCGGCATGGCCCCAGAAGTCGTGGCCAAGGCATTCGATCCGTTCTTCACCACCAAACCCATTGGCCAAGGCACGGGCCTGGGGCTGTCGATGATCTATGGTTTCGCCAAGCAATCGGGCGGGCAGGTGCGAATCCATTCCCAAGTGGGTCAGGGCACGCGCATCAGCATTTACCTGCCGCGTTACTTTGGCGATTCGCCGCAGGATACCCGCGAAGATGACCCGGTAACGGTCGTGCCTGCCGTTGGTGGGGAAACCATTCTGATCGTGGACGACGAACCCACGGTGCGGATGTTGCTGATGGACGTGCTGGGTGATCTGGGCTACAGCCTGATCGAGGCCAGCGACAGCGTCTCGGGACTGAAGGTTTTGCGCTCGGATGTGCATATCGACCTGCTCATCACCGACGTCGGCCTGCCCGGTGGCATGAACGGCCGGCAGATGGCCGACGCCGGGCGCGAAGTACGCCCACGGTTGAAGACGTTGTTCATTACCGGGTATGCGGAGAATGCGGCGGTGGGGAATGATGTGCTGGGGCCTGACATGCAGATTCTGACCAAGCCTTTTTCGATGGATGCACTGGCGGCGCGGGTGCGGGAGTTGATGGGGCCTTGAGGGTTGGGGTCTGGTTGTTTGGGTTGTCTGGAATGTCTGGAATGTTTGCGGTGGATGGTCCCCTCACCCCAGCCCTCTCCCTGGGGGAGAGGGAGCTAAAGGCGGATCGCGGTGGGTCGGCTGGCAGTGATCGGCTCCCTCTCCCCCAGGGAGAGGGCTGGGGTGAGGGGACCATTCAACCCAGATCCCCCAGACCCCCACCCGCTCCCATCAAGAAGCCTTGGTAGTCTTCTTGCGCGGCGTAGCCCGCCGTTTCGGTTTCTCCTCGGCATCCGCGCTGTCAGCCTTGGCCTTCGTCGCCTTGCCCTTGGCCGGTGCAGCGGCTTTGCCCTTGCCGCCCAGACTGCGCTTGAGCAGTTCGGTCAAATCGATCACATCCGCGGTCTTGCGATCCGCCTCCTCGGCACCGGTCTCGACGTCCTCGATCTTGCCCTCGCGCGCCTTGGTCTCGACCAGCGCCATGATCTGGTCCTGGAAGGTGTCCCGATACTCATCAGGCTCCCAGTCGGCAGACATGTCTTCGATCAAGCGTTTGGCCATGTCCAGCTCACTCTTGTTGAGCTTGGCCTGGGTAACGTCCTTGGTCAGTTCCAGGGTGTCCAGGCTGCGCACCTCGGACGGCCAGCGCAGCAGCACCATGACAATGGCCTCATCCAGCGGCATTACTGCCGCCAGGTGCTGGCTGGTGCGGATAACCACATTGGCGATAGCCACCTTGCCGCTGTCGAGCAAGGCCTGGCGCAACAACGCATAGACCTTCTCGCCGCGGCGATCCGGCGCCAGGTAATACGGGGTGTCGATATGCTGCAGCGGAATCTTGGCACTGTCGATAAAGGCGAAGATGTCGATGGTCTGGGTGGACCGGGGATGAGCGGAACGGATCTCTTCCTCGCTGATGACCACGTAACGGCCTTTCTCGTACTGCACACCCTTGACGATGTTTTCCTTGGTGATTTCCTTGCCGGTGACCTTGTTGATGCGCTTGTAGCCCACCGGGTCCATGCTGCGCTTGTCCAGCCAGTCGAAGTCCACGCCCTGCTGCGAGGTGGCCGACACCAGCTGCACAGGGATATGTACCAGCCCGAAGCTTATAGCGCCCTTCCAGATTGCCCTTGCCATCATCGTGTCCCTGCAACGTGTGTCTACGGCTGACACGAGCGCGACGGGGAAAGTTTCGGTGTGAGGATGCGTGACCCTGAGTCAGGCGTTGCTGACCCGGTTGACGCTGGTGATCTGACCGTTCCAGATCATTTCGAAATGGGCGCCCTGAATGACCGAAGTGACCAATCGGGGCGTCAGCAGTCCCCAGCACACATTGCCGGGCGAGCGCACCGAGTGATAGCGAAGGCCTGGGCTGCCCTGGTTTTTCAGGTGCTGGCCCAGCTGACGGGATTGGCTGTAGTCCTCGGACGCATAAATGCCATCGTTGGGCGAGACGCGGGTGGCGTCGACCAGCCCCGCTTCGCTGAAATGGCAGTTCAGTCCACGGAACACGAACCGGTCATAGTTGAGTTTCACGACCTGGGACCAATAGTGGTTCTGGTGATAACGCACTTCAGCAATGGCGGTATCGATCTGATCAGCCACATACAACACGCCGAAAGAGCCGTCGCTGAACCGTGAGCCCTCCGGGTTGACGTGGGTGAACGGCGCGGTAGCGTAAGAGCAGCCCGCGATGCCGAAGGGGATCTGGTCCAGCGCCACCAATTCCAGCCGCCCCACTTCGTTCTGCAGACGCGGGTTGGTCAACGCCTGGATCTGGTACAAGGCCTGGAATTCGTCGGCACCGGCCACGTCGTCGAACAATTCGATGGGCGGAAATTTCGAGTTGACCAGTCGATAGCCTTGCTGCCGGGCGTCACTCAGCGTCGGCAGTTGCTCTGCCGTCACCATTGCGCACCCCGCAGCGCATCGATGCGCCGAAATGTCTCGTACAGCGAGATGAAGTCGCCCTGGGCCATGATATCGAGCGGTTTGCGACCGTTGAAAAACGCGTTGCGGTTCTCCATGGATGGAAAGCCGTAGACGTTATCGGGGTTGTCGAACACCGTGCGCAGGGCCGCATGAATGTTCAGGACGAAACTGATGCGGTGCATCTGGTCCAGATCCAGGCCGATGGACCAGGCGTCGTCTGCCTGCCGCGCGCGCGTGTAGGTGCTGCGCGATATACGCAGAATGCGGCAAGCCTGCTCACTCGACGCCTGCCATTTATCGATGATGCGCAACGCCGCGCGCAGGCCGGCCACGCATTGGTCCTTGGTGAACTCGGTGATGGGAAGGCTGGCTGGCATGGTGGCTCCTGATATGCATCTATAGAATCATTTATAGTCTATTTGCATCCATAGAGTCAATTCAAGCGTGACCCAGCGACGCCAAACGCTGCTAGCATTACCCGCCTCGACAGCCACCGCCCTCCGTCCCAAGGACCTTCCGTGACCTCCGCTCTCCTGCCTCGCCGTCCCGGCACCGGAAAAATCGCTTTGCTTGGCCTCCTGCAAATCCTCTCGTGGGGCGGCTCGTTCTACCTGATGGGGGTGCTGGCCGACCCTATTGCTGCTGATACCGGGTGGCCTCATCAATGGGTCTTGGGGGGTGCGTCCATCGGCTTGCTGGTCGCCGCGCTGTTGTCACCGCTGTGCGGCCGGCTGATCGCCAGAGTCGGCGGCCGCAAGGTACTGGGCGCTCACGGGCTGATCTTGGCCGCCGGGCTATGGATGATGGCGCTGGCGCCGTCGTTGCCAGTGTTTCTGCTGGCCTGGGTGATCATTGGTGCCGCCATGGCCACCGGCTTGTATGACGCGCTGTTCACGTCGTTGGGGGCGACCTATGGGCTGCATGCGCGGCCTATCATCGTGGGGATCACGCTGATCTCGGGCTTCTGCACCACGGTCATCTGGCCGGCACTGGCGCTGATGGAGCATTGGCTGGGGTGGCGCATGACATGTGCGGCATTGGGTAGCGTCGCGCTGGTAGCGCTCTATCCGTTGTATCGCTACGCACTCGATGCCCAGGTCCCGATTACCCTGAGCACGCGGGACGCTCAGGTCGCTGGCCGGCCACTGGCGCCTTCGATCTACTGGGCGATGACGTCGCTGTTTGCCATTGCGGCGGCCCTGATGACGTGCCTGTACATCGTGCTGCTGACCGTATTGCAGGCGCGTGGCCACAGCCTGGCCTCCGCCATCGGCCTGGCCGCGATGATCGGCCCGGCACAGGTGCTTTGCCGGGTGATCGATTTATTGCTCAAACGTCAGGCGCCGATGTTCACCGCCTTGCTGTCCAGCGGCTTTACCGCGCTGGGCTTGCTGATCGTCGACTTTGCACCGGGCTGGGTAGCCTGGGGATTGATCTGTTTTGGCGCCGGCAACGGCCTGCGCGCAATCGTCAAGAGCACCCTGCCGCTGATGGTGGTCAGCGCTGCTGACTATGCCGTGGTGTCCGGGCGCATGGCCGGCCCCGCCCTGCTCGCCCAGGCGGCCGCGCCAATCGCCTGTGGCTATGTGATTTCCACCTTGGGCACCGAGGTGATGATGCATGTATTGACAGGCCTGGCGCTGGTGGCATTTGCGCTGTGCCTATGGCTGGCCCACCTGGTCAAAAACCCCGTAGCAGCGGCGTAAGCCGCGTCCCCTGCCCAATACATGTCGCCAGTGCCGCCCCCATCGCGGGCAGAGCCCGCTCCCACAGGGGTTTTGGGTCTGGCCCACCATTTGGCCTCATCCAAATCCCCTGTGGAATCTGCCCACCATCTGTGCCACACCCAGATCTCCTGTGGAATCTGCCACCCATCTGTGCCCCACACAGATCTTTTGTGGAATCTGCCACCCATCTGTGCCCCATCCAGATCCCCTGTGGAATCTGCCCACCATCTGTGCCACACCCAGATCTCCTGTGGAATCTGCCACCCATCTGTGCCCCACCCAGATCTCCTGTGGAATCTGCCACCCATCTGTGCCCCACACAGATCTCCTGTGGAATCTGCCACCCATCTGTGCCCCATCCAAATCCCCTGTGGAATCTGCCCACTATCTGTGCCACACCCAGCCCCCCCTGTGGGAGCGGGCTCTGCCCGCGATGGGGCCGGCATGGGCGGCGCATGGGCGATGGACGGACGCGGCTTACGCCGCTGCTACGGGGTCAGGGTGGCTATGGGGGGTGTGAGGCGGGTGGCGATCTGGGCGGAGAAGGTGCGCGCTGCGCTCCAGCGCAGGTGGATGGCATCGATGAACGCCGCCGCAGCCATCGTGTGATCGGCATCGCCGTTCCAATAGTCACCACCGCTGCGGGCCAGGGTTGTACGCAGTTTCTGGTCGAAGGCCTTCATCATCGCCCCCTGGCTGTCATGCTCGGCTTTCCATTGCGGGTGCATGGGCGTCGCGACCACGGTCAACGCGCGCCCCTCCTGCTTCAATCGTCGAGCCAGCGAATCGAGGGCCCGGAAGCAGGCCTCGTCCAGCGGATCCGGCTGGCCATACAGCAGATCTCGAGAGTTGGCCGTATTGAGCGGACCGTCGCCGTAGCGGTCAAACACCAACGGATCGAATTCCATCAGGTCGGCACGCTGGGCCTTGACCGTACGGGCATTGCGCAGCAACGACGCCGGCGAAAAATAACGCATATACGGCAGCCACCCCGAACCCTGGCCATACACGTAAGCATCCGCGTCCGCACGGTTGAACACCGCATCGGGCACCGCCGCGCAACCGGCAAAATCCTGCGGATCGACGATCATCACCACCTCGCGCACCGACGCCTCGCGATCCAGCAGCCAGTTCGCCACATACACCGCCTGGTTGGCATGCAATCCACAGAAGGCGCCATTGAGCGGGCGCGTTCCTGGCCGTTGGTTAGCCACCGTCTCGCCGTCGAAATGGCGCCAGGCCACCGATGAGCCGACCACCAGCAGGTTGGGCGACTGCACCGGGTTGTCGCGCATGAAGGTCAATTTTTCATCCGCACACAGGCTGTTGGAAAACGCGGGCGGCGGCAGATGGCCGGTGATTTCGAGACCCAACAATAGCCCTGCGAACACCGCAAGGCTGCCGAACAGCCCAGCAAAAATGCATAGCAGATAGCTCGCACGCATGGGGCGCGAGACGGCGTCGCAAACTTCTGGCTGGGTGGTCGGCTGCATGGGTCAGCTCCCTGAGCGTTTGCTTTCGATCAATTGCACGAACTGGCCCACGTTACGCAAGGACTCCAATTCTGCCGTGCGAAACTTGACGCCGAAGCGCTGCTCCGCCGCCACGATCAACATCACGTGCATCTGGCTGTCCCAGCCGTCGATCTGATCGGCAGTGGTTTCGCCGGTCAGCACCAGGGCCTCTTCGTCGAACAGGTCACGAAAAAGCTCGGTCAGTTCGCTCATTACAGGGGTGGTTTCAGTCATGGCTGATCTCGATGTAGTGGGTGGGTCGTTCGGTAGCTGGCAGCGCATAGCGCCATAACGTGCTGGATTGCGCATTCAGAACGCTGGGTTCGTAGACGAAACCCAACTGCGAATAATGCTCGGCGACCATGGCATTGCGCTCGCTGGGACGGTACTCACCGATCAAGGCGCTGTAGCCCAACTGCTCGGCGTGCAGGGCAAGCACTTGCAGGGTCGCCTGCTCGACCTGACGGCCCAGCACGCGGCAGCTCATCAGCCAGGTGTCGATAAACAGCTCCCCCGGCTCCGCCCCCGGTGTGGCCAGCACCACGCTGATCAACCCATTGTCCCCGAACTTGTCCTTGAGCCGCAGGCTCAGGGCGACCGCACCGGGCGTGGCGGCCAGCTGCTGCACCTGAGCCTCGCTGTAACGCCGGGTGGTCAGGTTGAATTGGTTGGTCTTGTTGATCAGTTGCGTGGCGCGGGGCAGTTCACCGGGGCCGATCAGCGCGGCCTGCAGCACCATCTGCAGGCCTTGCAGGTAGCCGGCCATATCGGTTGCCTGGCCCAGGGCAGCCTGGCGTTCATTGTTGGCAACGTAGGTACGGGTGCGCGCAGCGTCATCGGCGGTGAAGGCAATGGCTTCGAAATAGCCCGCCGCGGCGACTCGCGCCGGATAATCGGCAACGTCGTCGGGCAGCTCCGGCACCGCTACCTGAGGCAGCTCGCGGCGGACGATATCGCGCTCGGCAGGGTTGTCATCCACGAACACCAGGCTGTCCAGGCCAATGTTCAATTGACTCGCGATACGCCGCAGATTGCCTGCCTTGTCTTCCCAGTTGGCAACGAAGGCGGCGATATCCCCGCGTTTGATCGCCATCTCCGGATGCTCGAACGCAGCTTCGGCGACCGTCATGTCGTTCTTGCTGCACACCGCCAGAATCACCCCGCGGCGCGCCAACTGCGCAGCGTATTGCTGAAAGGCCAGGAAGGCTTCGCCGGTGGCACTGCCCTGCCCCAGGTAGATACCGTCGACGCCGTCATCGCCTACCACGCCTCCCCACAGGGTGTTGTCCAGATCCAGCACCAGGCACTTGCGCGAACGCCCGACCACGGCCGCTGCGATCCGCGCCACCTGATCGCCATACAGCGGCGCCCACACCGGGCTTACCAGCTGTTTGGCCTGATGCCAGCGTACCGGGTTGGCCAGGCCGTCGGCGTACTCGCCCTGGGCCGCGCTCCAGGCCAGGTCCAGCAACAACACACCCTCGTCCTTGGCGGCCTGGCGGATGCTGTGGTTAAGACGTTCCAGCACAGCGCGAGGCGAACCCGGAACCATGGCGTCGAAGCTGCCGAACACCGAAGGATCAGTCGACACAAAGGTTTGCTGGATCACCTGGGCGGCATGCCGCTCGCGGGCCTGCCGCCACAGGCCACGCAATTCGTTCACGCGCTCGAGCACCGCAGCCGCGGCCTCCTGTTCAGTGGCGTCGAGCGGTACCCGGGGCGGCGCATCCTTGGCATCCAGGGCCAACAAGATGACTTGCGGGGCAAACGCCGCCAGGGCCGGGTCATGGCCCAGCAGCGCCTGACGATACATTCCATAGGGTGCCAGATACAGGCTGACCGCCACCTGGCGCAGCAAGCCGCCCACCCGGATGCCCGGCAATAGATGATCCATGGTGTGCGAAGACAATATGGCCAGCCGCAGCGGCGTGAAACCCTCCAGCGCACGTGCTCCGGTGGCGGCCAGACCGGCTTGCGCCAGCCGGTCGATGCGCAGGGTGGCGGTGAAATCGCGACAATAGCCGGCCAGCTGCGCCGCCTGTTGCAACCGCACCAGCGGGTCCGGTTCAGCCTTGGCCGCCGTGATGGCGGCGCCGAGGTCGGGATGCCGTGCAAGCCATTGGAGCTGTTCCATCGCAAACCCCTCGCTGGATCAAAACTGGAAGTAGAGAAACTCGGTAGGGGCCACGGAGAACGCCGTGGCCAAGGCATAGAAGCCAAAGACGCCGATAGCCACCCCAATGGCCGGGCTGGGCTGCCAGCCCGTGATCGGCAACCAGCGCTGTAGCCAGTGGGTTTCCACTCGGGCATTCAATGCGGTACGCACATGCCCCATCCATTGCTGGATATTGGGCAAGCTCCAGACCCACACCAACAGCGCGGCAATCATGACCAGTGTGCGCAGGTGCGCCATGTGCACGTGCGCGGGCAACTCACTCAAGCCGCACATGCCGGCCAGCACCGCCAGAGCAGCACTCAACGTCGGCGCGCGGAAGAACACCATGGCCACGATCACACACGTGAAGGTCAGCAACACCGCAGGAATACGGTGTACCCAGCGGTCGCTGTCCAATGCCCAGCCGCGCCGCGCCTTCCAGGCACGCCAGCCGTGAGCGACCACCAGATAGAAGCCATGCACCAGGCCGAAAGCGACGAATTGCCAGCCAGCGCCATGCCACACGCCGGAGATGAACATGGTCAGCACGGTGGGATACGCCACCAGCATGCAGAATGTGCCCAGGCTCATCTTGCCGCGCTTGGGCATGGGCAGGCCCGCCGCCATACGCCGGCGGCTGATGCGCAGCACGATGGGGTTGTAGATGTAGCTGGTGAGAAAGCGCGTCAGGGTCATGTGCCAGCGTGACCAGTAGTCGATGACGTTGCGCGCCTTGAACGGACTGTTGAAATTGGCCGGCAGGCTGATCCCGAACAACAGGCCCAGGCCTATAGCCATGTCGGTGTAACCGGAGAAGTCGAAATAGATCTGCAGCGTGTAGCTGAGTGCGCCAATCCAGGCATCCGGAAGCGCAGGGACCGTACCGGAAGCTGCCAGATCGAATACTGGCGAGGCTTTTTCGCCCATGGGGTCGGCCAGTATCACCTTTTTGAACAGGCCCATCAGAAAGATGGTCAAGCCGATGGACAGGTTCAGCAACCTGGGCTTGAAGTCGTTGCCCTGGCCAAACTGCTCGAGCATTTCCTTGTGATGGGTGATGGGCCCGGCGATCAAGTGAGGAAAGAAGGTGATGAACAGGCAATAGTTGAGGAAGTCGTGCTCCACTACCGCGCCATCGTGGGTGTCCACCAGATAGGCGATCTGCTGGAACGTGAAGAACGAAATCGCCAGTGGCAAGGCGATGTGCTCAAGGCTCAGCCCCAGGTCGAACGCCTGGTCCAGGGTGCCGAATAGAAAGCCGGTGTACTTGTAATAGACCAGCAGCGCCAGGTTGGCGGCCACGCCCACCACCAGCATCACCTTGGAGCGGCTGCGTAACAGATAGCCGCCCAGGAGGTAGTTGAAAGCAATGCTGCCCAGCAGCAAAGGCACGTTCGCCGGATTCCACCAGCCGTAGAACACCAGTGAGGCCAACGTCAGCCACAGGGCTGCCCAGCGCTTGCGACCGCTGCCGGCAAACAGGAAGAAACCCAACAGCACGATAGGCAGGAAACCTGCGATGAACACCATGGAGTTGAATAACATCGGCGATACCCCGTGACCGGTAAAGATACTGACAAAAAGTAGCGCCGTGCCGGCAACCTTCACCGCACAGCCATCGCCGACAGGCGATATCGAAGTGCATCAACTTCAAAGGGCAGAGCCGTCAAAAGCAGAGAGATGGGGCAAGTTCCATAGTGCTGACGGACGGCAAAAGAATGGATCAATTAAATGACCAGCGCAAGCCTGTACTTACAACGCACTTAAATAGTTCAAAAAACCCGCTAAAAATCAGCTTGGTAGCACACTTTTTGTTTTTTGACGCAGCAAAACCGTCATTCAAAATCTTGACAATCGATGCGCCACATTAATGGCGCCTATATAAATCAATGACTTAACAATGCTCTGTTACAAATATAAACATTTTGTCAATATTTGGCCGGTGCTGCGTTGACTTCTTCATCCTCGACGCCTTTAATCCATTTCAGCACTCCGCAGACCCTTGATTTAGGGCGCCAGGACGGGTCAAGTCACTTTGGCCTTAGTGCAAAAGTCTGTGTTTTCCCGTGGGACCTTACGTGCTGGATCTGGAACCTGTTGCATGGCAGGTCTGTGCGGTAGCTATAGCATTGGCGACTTGCGCGCTCTTTCTCACGAAGTGGAAAGTTGCTGCCATTAATGGCATTTGCCTGCTGCTTGAACAAAAACTCGACGCGCCTTTATGTGGACAACCGTTGTATCCCAATTGGCAGCTCTGTGCCCATCATCCTCAAGCGAAGGCATTCCCATGGTCGATATTCGTGAACCGAACTCCACGATCTATGTAGATGGCTATTCCTACCGTGAGGTGTTCGCCGGCACAGAGCAAGCGCAGCCCAAACTCGGCACCACGATAGTCACGGTGACCTATGGCGATCGCCTGGGCTACCTCGATCAACTGGTGACCGACGCCCTGGGGTTCAGCGAGATCGACGAGGTGCTGATTGTCAGCAACGCTGCCACCGCCCCCATCGATCAGTTGGCCGCTCGCTGGCCTGGCCGGGTACGCCTGATAGAGCTCGACGAGAACAGCGGATCGGCCAATGGCTACGCGGTGGGGATCGAAGCCGCGTTGGCCAGCGGGGCCGAATACATCTGGATGATGGACGACGACAACACGCCAACGCCAGCCGCCGTACAGCTGCTGCATACCGAACTCAAGGCACTCGAAGGCGTGCACGGCCGCAGCCTGGTGGCGGTACTGGGCTTCCGTCCTGGCCAGCAAGAGGATATTGCCCAGGGCGTACCGACCTGTTTCGCCACCCAGTTGCCCTCCAGCTACTTCGGTTTTCACTTCGCCCAAATCCCTTACAAGCTCTGGCGTCGACGTCCATGGGGCAAGCGTACAGGCAAGCCGGCCGCCATGGTCAGCCTGCCGTTCGCTCCCTATGGCGGAATGCTCGCGCATCGAAGCCTGTATGAAAGCATCGGCGTGCCCCGCCGCGAGCTGGTGCTGTATGTCGACGATACCGAATACACCCGCCGTATCACCGCCAATGGGGGCTATCTGTACCTGCTGACCGACGCGGTCATCGACGAGCTGGAAGATTCCTGGAACAACAAGGCACGCACCAGCAACATCTATGAAGCCTTTCTGCTCGGCAACTCTGACTTCCGTGCTTATTACTCGGCGCGCAACCAGGCCTGGTTCGACAAACATGTATGGCTGGCTTCGCCCTGGGTCTACCAGCTCAATCGCAAGATCTTCAATGCACTGCTCAGCCATTTTGCGCGAAGACGCAATGCCCAGGAGCGCCTAGCGCTGCTGCGGCGGGCGATCCACGACGGTGAAAATTCCAAGCTGGGCATGAGTTCGACGTACCCATTGCGTTGACCGCCTGGCTGCACCCCCGTTTTTCCTGGGCTTGCGCGTATGCGTAGCCGTTTTCCTGCTGTTCAACCAGATAGAGTGCGCCCGCATGGACAAATCGACTGTTACAAGAATTGGAGTAAGCGGCACGGGCATGATTGCACGCGCGTTGGTATTGCTGATCGCCAGGCACTACAAGGACATGCAGGTCACGCGGGTATTGACCCGCCGCCCCCTGCGTGACGTCGCCGACTTCCCGCTCAATGATGTGTTGACCAACTCGCTGGACGATCTGATCGATAACAGCGACCTGCTGATCGAGTGCAGCGGCGACGTGTGCCATGGCACGGTGGTCATCGAGCGCGCCTTCAGCGCCGGCCTGCGTGTGGTCACGGTCAATGCCGAACTGCAAGTGACCACCGGGTCCTATCTGGCCGGCAAGGGTTTCATCACCGAAGCCGAAGGCGATCAGCCGGGTTCGCTCGCTGCCCTGCGCGAAGAAGCCATCCTGATGGGTTTCGAGCCGCTGGTGTACGGCAACATGAAAGGCTACCTGAACCACAACCCGACCCCCGCCGACATGGCCTACTGGTCGGGTCGCCAGGGCATCAGCATCGACCAGACCACCTCGTTCACCGACGGCACCAAGGTGCAGATCGAGCAGGTTCTGGTCGGTAATGGCTTCGGCGCCACCATCACCCGCCAGGGCCTGGAAGGTATCCCCTCCACCAACCTGGACGAGAGCGCTGCCGTACTCGGCGCCATGGCCGACAGTATCGGCCAGTCCATCGTCGACTACGTCATCCCCAGCGGCTATCCGGCAGGGGGCGTGTTCCTGGTGGGGCGGCACGATCGCGTTCAACAGTCAGCGCTGCAATACCTGAAAATGGGTGGGGGCCCCTACTATGCCCTGCTCCGCCCTTTCCACCTGTGCTCCCTGGAGGTCGGCAAGACCCTGCGCCGGGTTCTGGGCGGTGGCGGCGTGCTGCTCAACAATTCGACCACGCCGACCCTGGGCGTGGCGGCCATCGCCAAGCATGCGATGCCCGCCGGTGAGCGCGTGGTGCGCGGCATCGGCGGATTCCAGTTCCGCGGCGAAGGGCTGATCATCGAGCGCAACCCCAACCACGTGCCGATCGGCCTGATGAATCACGCTGTGCTGACCCGTGCGGTCGAGCCTGGGCAGATCATCACCTTCGACGACGTCGACCTCCTGCCAAGCCGCGCACTGGATATCGTCCTGCAACAGCGCCGTGCACCTCGCGTGCTGGTGGAAGATCTGCCGATGCTGGCAGGGCTGGGCGGCGCACCGGAGACCTATGCAGTACCCGAAGCTGCACACCCCTGATCAGCGCTTGTGCGACTGATTGACCACAGAACCCGCTTCGGCGGGTTTTGTCGTTTTCGCCCCCCAGCCAGCGTCTGCCGACCGCGCAGGCAATCGTCCGATGACTGCATATTTTTGCCTGTGGAAGCAGCAAAACTGCATGAACGATGCTGCGCAGGCGTCGGCGTGGCTCTTTTGAGGAAAATTTTTCTTCGGCACTGGCATTAGCATAAGCACCGAGACGCCGGCATTTGCCGACTAGACTGAACGATAGCGCCCCACCCACAACAACAAGATCAAGGGTAGTGACGACGTGAACGACTATCTCCCGCTGCAACTGCACGTGCCCGAACCTACCGGAAGGCCAGGGTGCAAGACCGATTTTTCCTACCTCAGCCTCAGCGATGCCGGCATCGTCCGCAAACCGCCGATAGACGTCGAACCCCAAGCCACCGCCGACCTGGCCGCCAGCCTGGTGCGGGTACTGGATGACCAGGGCCATGCACTCGGCCCCTGGGCCGAAGACATCCCTGCCCAGGTGCTGCACGATGGCCTGCGTGCCATGCTCACCACCCGTATCTATGACACCCGGATGGTGACCGCCCAGCGCCAGAAGAAGATGTCCTTCTATATACAGAGCCTTGGCGAAGAAGCCATTGGCAGCGCCCATGCCTTGGCGCTCAACCGCGATGACATGTGTTTTCCCACGTACCGCCAGCAGAGCATTCTGATGGCACGCAAGCTGCCGCTGGTGGGAATGATCTGTCAGTTGCTGTCCAATGAGCAGGACCCGCTCAAGGGCCGGCAGTTGCCCGTGATGTATTCCTATAAAGACGACGGCTTCTTCAGCATCTCCGGCAACCTGGCGACCCAGTTCGTGCAGGCGGTGGGCTGGGGCATGGCGTCGGCGATCAAGGGCGACACGCGGATCGCATCCGGCTGGATTGGCGATGGTTCCACCGCTGAATCGGACTTTCATACCGCCTTGACCTTCGCCCACGTCTACCGTGCGCCGGTGATACTGAACGTGGTCAACAACCAATGGGCCATCTCCTCCTTCCAAGGCATCGCTGGTGGTGAAGCCACAACGTTCGCGGGCCGTGGCGTAGGTTGCGGCATTGCCTCGCTGCGGGTCGACGGCAACGACTTTCTGGCCGTGTACGCGGCCTCCCGCTGGGCAGCCGAGCGTGCCCGGCGCAATCATGGGCCGACCTTGATCGAATGGGTCACCTACCGCTCCGGCCCTCATTCGACCTCCGACGATCCCTCCAAATACCGGCCTGAAGACGACTGGAAGCATTTCCCCCTGGGCGACCCGATTGCCCGTCTCAAGCAGCACCTGATCGTCACCGGGCAATGGAGCGAGGAACAGCATCAGGCGCTGCACGCCGAAGTGGAGGCGCAGATCATCGCCGCGCTGAAGGAGGCCGAGCGCTTCGGCACCCTGGTCAGCGGCAAGGTGGCCAGCGCGGCGACTATTTTCGAGGACGTGTACAAGGACATGCCCGAACACTTGCGCCAGCAACGTCAGCAGATGGGAGTGTGAGGCGATGAACATGAGCACGGACAGTTTGCAACGCACCGAGGGTGCCACCTCCATCATGAGCATGGTCCATGCCATCCGCTCGGCCATGGACGTGATGCTCGAGCGCGATCCCAATGTGGTAGCGTTCGGCCAGGACATCGGCTATTTCGGCGGCGTGTTTCGCTGCACCGAAGGGCTACAGGCCAAGTACGGCCGCTCGCGGGTTTTCGACACACCCATCTCCGAAAGCGGCATCGTGGGTATCGCTGTCGGCATGGGCGCTTATGGATTGCGCCCGGTCGCTGAAATCCAGTTCGCCGACTACGTGTATCCAGCCTATGACCAACTGGCCTCGGAAGCGGCGCGGTTGCGGTTTCGTTCGGCCGGGCAGTTCAGCGCGCCCATGACCGTGCGGATGCCCTGCGGTGGGGGTATCTATGGCGGCCAGACTCACAGCCAGAGCCCCGAGGCGATCTTCACCCAGGTCTGTGGCCTGCGCACGGTGATGCCGTCCAACCCCTACGACGCCAAGGGCCTGCTGATCGCTGCCATCGAAAACGATGACCCAGTGATCTTCCTAGAACCCAAGCGGCTGTACAACGGCCCATTCGATGGCCATCACGACCGGCCGGTAACACCGTGGTCCAAGCACGCCGCCAGTGCCGTACCGGAGGGCTACTACAATGTGCCACTGGACAGCGCGGCCATCGTGCGCCCGGGCAAGCAGGTTACGGTGTTGACCTATGGCACCACGGTGTACGTCGCCACTGCTGCCGCCGAGGAGACCGGCATCGATGCCGAAGTCATCGACCTGCGCAGCCTGTGGCCGCTGGACCTGGACACCATCGTCAACTCGGTGCGCAAGACCGGTCGCTGTGTGGTGGTTCACGAAGCGACCCGCACCTGCGGCTTTGGCGCCGAACTGGTGGCGCTGGTGCAGGAGCATTGCTTCCATTACCTGGAGTCGCCCATCGAGCGCGTGACCGGCTGGGACACCCCCTACCCCCACGCGCAGGAATGGGCGTATTTCCCTGGGCCGGCCCGCGTTGGCGCCGCCTTGCAACGTGTAATGGAGGCTTGAATGGGCACTCATGTGATCCGCATGCCGGACATTGGCGAAGGCATTGCACAAGTGGAGTTGGTGGAGTGGTTCGTCAAGGTCGGTGATACCGTCAGCGAAGACCAGGTGCTGGCGGATGTGATGACCGACAAGGCGACGGTGGAAATTCCCAGTTCCGTGGCGGGGACCGTCATGGCCCTGGGCGGCCAGCCCGGTGAAGTCATGGCGGTGGGCTCGGAGCTGATTCGCATTGAAGTGCTGGGCGATGGCAACCATCGTGATGCCGAGCCGGCCACGACGCCAGCGGTCCAGGTGCCCGAGTCGGCGCCCGATACCACAGCGCGGGTCGAACCGGTACCAGCACCGCCTGCGTCCCCCGAGCCGGGCCGTGCGCTGGCCTCGCCTGCGGTGCGCAAGCGCGCCAAGGATGAAGGCGTCGATCTGCAGCAGTTACGCGGCACTGGCCCCGCCGGGCGTATCCGACATGCCGATCTGGATGCGTTTCTGGAACAGCGCCAACCCCTCCAGCAGGGTCGAGCGCCACGTCAGGAGCAGACACGTATCCCCGTGATCGGCCTGCGCCGACGTATTGCCCAGCGCATGCAGGAAGCCAAACGCCAGGTCGCCCATTTCAGCTATGTGGAAGAAATCGACGTCACTGCGCTGGAAGCGCTGCGTGCCGATATCAATGCCAAGTGGGGTGCCGAGCGCGGCAAGTTGACCTTGCTGCCCTTGCTGATCCGCGCCCTGGTGGTGGCCCTGCGCGACTTCCCGCAGATCAACGCGCACTACGATGACCAGCAACAGGTCATCACCCAGTACGGCGCCGTGCACGTCGGGGTCGCGACCCAGAGTGACAACGGCCTGATGGTGCCGGTGCTCAGGCATGCCGAAGCGGCCGACCTGTGGCGCACGGCCGCAGAGATCAATCGGCTCGCCGTGGCCGCCCGCTCGGGCAAGGCCAGCCGCGAGGAACTGAGCGGTTCGACCATCACCCTCACCAGCCTCGGCGCCTTGGGCGGGATCGTCTCCACGCCGGTCATCAACCAGCCTGAGGTGGCCATTGTCGGGGTCAACCGCATCGTCGAGCGGCCCATGGTGGTGGCCGGTCAGATCGCGGTGCGCAAGATGATGAATCTGTCCAGTTCGTTCGACCACCGGGTCGTCGACGGTATGGATGCCGCACGGTTCATCCAGGCCGTGCGCGCCTTGCTGGAACAACCTGCCATGCTGTTCCTCGAACCTTGAGTACGAGCCGGCGCCTCGAGCGCCGGCTTGCCTATCGGCTGAACTCCGTCGTGAACACTGGGGTCGACATTCCGGTGACTCACTTTATCGACTGGAGTTTATTCATGCCTCAAGCCCCCCTCATTACCCTCAACGACGGTATCCAGATTCCCCAACTGGGTCTCGGCGTCTGGCAGCTGGACGATGATCAGGCCTACGCCTCCAGCGTCGCCGCTCTGAAAGCAGGCTACCGCCATATCGACACCGCGATGATCTACGGCAACGAAGCGGGCGTCGGTCGCGCGGTTGCCGAGAGCGCCCTGGCCCGTGAAGAGATTTTCATCACCACCAAGCTGTGGAACGCCGATCAGGGCTACGACAGTACCCTGCGTGCTTTCGACGCCAGCCTGCAAAAGCTCGGGCTGGAGTACCTGGACCTGTATCTGATCCATTGGGCCCTGCCGAAGAAGGCCGCGTATCGCGACACCTGGAAAGCCTTCGTGCGCCTGCAGGAAGAAGGTCGTGTGCGTTCGATCGGCGTGTCCAACTTCCACCCCGAGCACCTGGAACACATCATCGCCGACACGGGCGTTACACCGTCGGTGAACCAGATCGAGCTGCACCCGGACTTCCCCCAGGTGGAGCTGGTGGAGTATTGCCAGGCCAAAGGCATCGTCACCGAGTCCTGGAGCCCGCTGGGCCAGGGCGGCGCACTGCTGTCGCAGCCGGTGATCTCGCAGATTGCCGAAAAACACGGCAAGTCCGCCGCCCAGGTCATTCTGCGCTGGCACATTCAGAACCGTCATGTGGTCATCCCTCGCTCCAGCAACCCGGAGCGCATCGCGCAGAACCTCGACGTGTTCG
The DNA here is from genome assembly GCF_002379585.1 of Pseudomonas sp. UBA4194. Classification (GTDB taxonomy): domain Bacteria; phylum Pseudomonadota; class Gammaproteobacteria; order Pseudomonadales; family Pseudomonadaceae; genus Aquipseudomonas. Next base: position 54,212 of record NZ_DFUE01000075.1, on the reverse strand, counting down.
ATTTCGAGCTCGATGAGCAGGATCTGCAAGGCATTGCGCACATTCCCCACACCGGGCGCCTGGGTCCCAACCCGGACACCTTCGATATGGGTGCCTGACAGACACACCTCGCAACACCTGTTAAACTGCGCACCTTCCAAGAATTTGAAACCGCACCTCACGGCCCTTACCGGCCGTGGGGCTTTTGTGCTGATAGGTACCGCATGTCGCTGACCGATATACGCCGCAACGTTCTTGCCGGCCTGACTTCTTCATTCGCCCTGGTGCCCGAGTGCATCGCCTTCGCCTTGGTGGCTCAGGTCAACCCATTGATGGGTCTGTATGGCGCCTTCATCATCTGCACGCTCACCGCGCTGCTGGGTGGCCGACCGGCCATGATCTCGGGGGCTGCAGGCTCCATGGCGGTGGTCATCGTGGCGTTGGTGGTGCAGCACGGCGTGCAGTACCTGCTGGCGACCGTGGTCCTCAGCGGGCTGGTGATGTTGCTGTTCGGCCTGCTGCGGCTGGGCAAGCTGGTGCGCATGGTGCCGCATCCGGTGATGCTGGGTTTCGTCAATGGCCTGGCGATTGTCATCGCCTTGTCGCAGCTCGAGCACTTCAAGACCGAAGACGGTCACTGGCTGGCCACCGCGCCGTTGCTGGTGATGGCTGGGCTGGTGGCTCTGACCATGGCCGTGGTCTATCTGCTGCCACGCCTGACCAAGGCGATTCCGGGCGCCCTGGTGGCCATCGTTGGCGTCAGCGTGCTGGTCGAGCTCCTGCATCTGCCTACCCGCACCCTGGCCGACATGGCAACCATTGCCGGCAATCTGCCGAGCTTCCACTGGCCAAGCGTGCCGCTGGACCTAGCCACCCTGAAGATCATCGCGCCCTACGCCATGCTGATGGCCATGGTCGGCTTGCTGGAAACCCTGCTGACCTTCAATCTCACCGATGAGATCACCGAAACCCGCGGCCAACCCAACCGTGAATGCGTAGCGCTGGGCCTTGCCAACGTGATCTCCGGACTGTTCGGTGGCATGGGTGGCTGCGCCATGATCGGGCAGACCGTGATCAACCTCAGTTCGGGTGGCCGAGGAAGGCTGTCCGGTGTAGTCAGCGGCATCATGATCCTGCTGTTCATCCTGTTCCTGTCGCCCCTGATCGAACGGATTCCGTTGGCCGCCCTTGCTGGCGTGATGTTCGTCGTGGCTCAGCAGACCTTCGCCTGGGGTTCGCTGCGGGTACTGGGCAAAGTGCCATTGAACGATGCGTTGGTGGTCATCGCCGTGACCATCATTACGGTATTCACCGATCTGGCCACTGCCGTCTTGTGTGGCATCTTGATCGCCGCCCTGGCGTTCGCCTGGCAGCACTCGCGGGAAATCACCTGTGAAGTCGATGACAGCATCGACGGGCTGCGCACCTATACACCTCGGGGCACGCTGTTCTTTGCCTCCACCACTCACTTTCAGGCGCTGTTCGATCCGCAGAACGATCCACAACAGGTGGACATCGACTGCGGCCATCTGCACTTGGTGGACCATTCCGCCATTGCCGCGCTGGAAAACCTGGCAGGGCGCTACGAGAAGTTCGGCAAGACACTGCAACTGCGACGCCTGTCGCCCCGCTGCCAGCGCCTGCTGGAGAAAGCCGGGGCCGCTGTGGCCATTGCCTAGAGGGGCCCGCCCCAAGCTCGCTGATACCTCTCTCCCTTCTTGCGCGCGGGTTCACCCGCGCGGTCTGCCTCTGTGCAGGCTGCCTACAAGCCCACCCGGTTGCTGCTCGTCCCTGGCGCAGCGAGTATGACTTCAACGCCGCACACCGCGGCTTCGAGACCGGGTAGTCCCATGTTCGTCCACCACGCCCATCACCGCAGCGCCCGGCCTTCCGTAGGCAGGAGTATGTGTTCAGAGCGAGCCGACCATGACCAATGAATTCTTGCAGCAGGTCGGGCCATTGGTCAGCGCCTGGGTACAGGGGCCGTGGTTTGATCTCGAAACCTTGTTCGGTGCCGGGCTGGGTGCCTGTCTGGTGGTCAGTGTCCGACAGCCGCTCAAAGGTTGGCAGACCCTGTGCAGCCTGGCGATGTCCGCGGGTGTGGGTGTGTTGTTCACACCCCTGGCAGTGATGCTTTTACCCCAACTTACAAATGGCGTTGCGGCATTTTTCTGCGCACTGGTAGTGATTCCGCTCAGTATCAAGTTGATGGTGTGGGTGGAACAGGTGGACATTCGTGAACTTGTAAAACGCTTCAAAGGTCAATGATGCCTGAACTTTCACCTGCTCCGATGGGTGAGATGATCGATGAAAGAGGCAATACCGTCGATAGCTGCTTCACATCGACTCCAAGGCTCTAGACCGATACTTTGGCAATACCCTTGACCCCATCAATTTGAGTGGATTAACTTGTTGGCCATCAATAGCCTACAAACTCTTCCCATTGACGAAATTGAAAAACGCTGAAACTTCAAACTAAAACTTACAACGGAGAAATTTCCTACACACACTAGGTAACATGACCTATTCGCTCTTAAATTAATACAAACTTTTCAAGCACGCAGGCAGCGTCAGGATGTTGGTCAGGGACGATTTACCCAAAACACTTTGATTTTTGTTGGCGATGCGTGCCCTGCGCACGTGACGCTGGCAATAAGGTTGATCGCATGAGTACTTACAAGATGGTTTGCCCGCACTGCCAGAACCGGATGCGAATTCGCACCAGCGAGGGCACCCACGTCTTTCTTCGTGTAGCGTATTTGCAGTGCACCAACGAGGTCTGCGGGTGGTCGGTGCGTGCCGAGTTCGAGATGACCCATGAGCTCTCTCCCAGCGGCGTTGCCAACCCCGAGATCCATTTGCCCAGCGCCCCGGTGGCCCTGCGCAGAGCGGCCAGCAAACCCGCGATTGCAGCCGGCGCGGCGTGAGCTGACAGCGGCGCAATCGGCCAAGGGCGCAGCGAGCGCCCTTGGCCCGCCCGTCAGCCTACCGGCGTGAGCACCTTGCGGTCATTGTGGAACCAGCCCTGGATATTGCTCCACACCAGATCACCCATCGCCTGACGGGTTTCGTGGGTGCCGCTGGCCAGGTGCGGGAAAAGCACCACATTGTCCATGTCGATAAGCGCCTGGGGGACCTTGGGTTCGTCTTCGAAAACATCGAGCCCGGCCCCGGCGATCCGGCCTGCGCTCAACGCCTCGATGAGCGCAGCCTGGTCAACCACACTGCCGCGGGCAATGTTCACCAGAAAGCCGTGTTTGCCCAAAGCCTCCAGCTGTTTTGCGCCGATCAAGCCGTCGGTGGCCTTGCCTCCCGGCAATGCCAGCATCAGTACATCGCTGTCGGCGATCATCGCTTCAAGGTCGTCGTAATACGGGTAGGCCACCCCAGGCTTGGGCTTGCGGTTGTGGTAGAGCACCTGCATATCGAAGGCTGCGGCGCGCTTGGCGATGGCCTCGCCGATATTCCCCAGCCCCACGATGCCCATCTTTTTGCCGCCGATCTTGCTCGCCAGCGGAAAACGTCCCTCAAGCCAGCGCCCCGCGCGCAGGAAACGGTCCGCCTCGCTGTAGCGACGCATCACATCCAGCGTCAGGGCCATGGCCGTGTCGGCCACACAGTCGTCCAGCACCGCTGGGGTGTTGGTCACGACGATACCGCGGTCGCGGGCAGCGTCCACCGCGATGGAGTCGTAACCGACACCGAAGCTGAAAATCGCCTCGAGGTTGGGCAACTGCGAAATCACCTCGCTGCTGGCCCCCCAGGCGCCGGTGGTGACGATGGCCTTGATGCTGCTGCCATGGTTGGCCAGCCAGGCCTGCTGATCATCCAGTTGCCAGAATCGCGTGGCCGCGAAGTTCGACTCCACGGCCTCTTGCAGGCTGGGGAGCAGAGCGCCGATGATCAAGACCGGTACGTTCTGGGTGGATTGCTGGGTCATGGAACCTCCTGTAGGCATCTGTATGGTTGTTGTTTTTGCTGGCCGCAGGGTGAACCATGCGGCGGAGTGATGTAGGTCATCGTACAACCACGCTGGTCCGGGTGACAACCATTCCACAGTCGATGCGACTCTGGATTGCGTATCACCCATGGAAGGACGGGCATATCGCACTAGACTGCACAGAACCGCACAAAAGTAGCTTGCCGATGCCTCCCGACTCGCCTTACCGCCCCACCCAGAAAGCCAGCCTATCCACTCAGCGGATGGCCTTTGTGTTCATCGCGCTGGTGATTGCCTCGCTGGTGGCGCTGGATGTGTGGCAGACATGGACCGCGCGCACCCAGGCCTTGAGGGTCAGCGAGACCACCACGGCCAACCTTGCCAGGTCATTGGCCCAGCACGCCGAGGACACGGTGAAGGAGTCGGACACCGTACTGTTGGGTCTGATCGAACGGGTGCAGGTGGACGGCACTGCCCCTGCCGAGCTGGCGCGGTTGCGCCACCTGATGCGCGGGTGGACCCGTTCGCTCAGCCAGCTTCAGGGCTTGTTCATCTATGACAGCGAAGGCCGCTGGGTGGTGACTTCCAACGACGTCGATCCGGTCAACGTCAACAACGCAGACCGTGAATATTTCCAGTATCACCGCAACAATCCCGACCCCGGTGTGCACATCGGTCCGGTGATCCGCAGCCGCTCCACCGATACCCTGATCATTCCGGTGTCCCGGCGCCTGAACACCGCCCAGGGCACCTTCGCTGGAGTGGTATTGGCCACCCTGAAGGTGCAGTACTTCAACGCGTTTTATGCCGGATTCGATCTGGACGACAAAGGCGTGATTGCGCTGCTGTTGCGCGACGGCACCATTCTGCTGCGCCGGCCGTTCGATGAAGGCGTGATCGGCACCAGCGTCGCCAAAGGCAAGATGTTCAGCGAGATGTTGCCGGAGTCGCCCCGGGGCACACTGTTGCAACGCTCGCTGGTGGACGGTGTGGAACGCATGTACAGCTACCACGCTTCAGGGGCCTATCCGCTGGTGGTGGAAGCGGCGCAGTCCAAGCAGTCTTTACTGGCCAACTGGCAAGAGAACCTGATTCGCTCGGCACTGTTCGTGCTGGTGGTCGTGGTCGCCTTGTGCTTGTGCGCGGTGGCGCTGATGCGGCAGATCCGTCATGGCGTGCGCACCGAGTCGGAACTGCGCAATGCCCACGCGGCGTTGCAGAAGTTGGCGATGCAGGATGGCCTGACAGGCCTGGCCAACCGGCGGCAGCTGGACGCTGCCCTGCCCGACGAGATCGGCCGGGCCCGACGCAATGGCCGGCCGCTGGGGGTGATCATGCTCGACATCGATCACTTCAAGCGTTTCAACGACCTGTATGGCCACCCTGCCGGCGACGAGTGCATCAAGGCGGTAGGTCAGGCGGTGCTGCGCTGTGTCGGCCGGGCCGGCGACCTGGTCGTGCGCTACGGCGGCGAAGAGCTGCTGGTGCTGCTACCGGAAAGCGATGAAAGCGGCACCTGGCAGGTGGCGGACAAGATCCTCGCCGCGGTGCGCGACCTGAACATCCATCACGCCGGCAACGACGCCGGTCTAGTGACCATCAGTGCCGGGGTCCATGTGTGGCGCAACAGCGACAGACAGGTCAGCGCACAGGGCCTGGTCCAGGCTGCGGATCAGGCGTTGTATCAAGCCAAAAGCAGCGGGCGCAATCGCATCTTTCCGGCGTTCTACTGCGTGCAGACGCCCTGAGGGCTCAGAGCATCTGCTGATCGACCAGCATCGATTGCACGATGAAAGCCTTCTGGTCTTCGGTCAGGGTGTCCCAGATGTGCACCTTGGCGTAGAAACCCAGGCTGCCCAGAATGTAGAAGCTCAGCACGGTGATGGTGAGGATGGTCAGCGCCGACCAACGTCCGCCCTCCTCGGCCTCGTCATACCGTGCATACCCTTCATCGGCGCGCTCGCCACGGATGGAAGCCAGGCCGGCGGCGCAGCGTTTGTAGACATGGAACAGGACCAGCAAGAACAGGCGCAACATGGGAAAACGAGCCTCGATGACGTGGGGGCAGCGGTGGGAAAGCCGGGACAGCGGCATTGACCGTGGTCCGAAAACGCAAAAAGCCCGTCTATGACGGGCTTTTTTTATAAGTAGGGTGCTATCTATTGAGGCGGTCAACCGACTCACTTTGTAACACTTGAGGGAATTTTAGACCCCTGCCCGGTCGCTGTAAATGCCCTTCCGGCAAAGAGGTACGATGACTTGGCCCCCGATCCGGCCACAAGCCCCTTCCCAGAGCCTTCGAAATCGCGTCGCGACATCCTGTCGCACCCGTATCCTGCACCGCTGGCTGCCGTTCAGCGTACGGGCTTTTTGCGCTTTCAGGCTTTATCATGGCCGCAGTTGCTGACACGAGCCCATTGATGAAATTCGCCATTGCCGTCTACGCCCCCGCTTACTCGCCTGCGTCACGCCGCGCCCTGCAGTTCGCCCGCGCGCTGCTGGCCCAAGGACATGAGCTGACAAGGGTGTTCTTCTATCAGGATGGCGTACACAGCGCGTCGGCCAACGTCGTCACCCCCCAGGATGAAGCCGACATAGCTGGACAATGGCGCAGCTTCGTCAGCGAGCATGGCATCGATGCCGTGGTGTGCATCGCCGCCGCATTGCGCCGCGGCGTGCTCAATGAAGAAGAGGCCCGGCGCTATGAGCGCCCCGCCGCCAACCTGCCCCAGCCTTGGCAGCTGTCGGGCCTGGGCCAATTGCATGAGGCCGCCCAACAGGCTGATCGGCTCGTTAGTTTCGGAGGCATGTGAAATGGCCAAATCGATGTTGATCATCAGCCGCCAGGCGCCTTGGAGCGGACCTGGGGCCAGAGAGGCGCTGGACATTGCCTTGGCCGGCGGGGCGTACGACCTGCCCCTGGCCATGCTGTTTCTCGACGACGGTGTCTTTCAGCTTGCCGATGCGCAACAGCCGGCGCTGGTCGAGCAGAAACATCTGGGCGCCAACCTGGCGGCCCTGCCGCTGTTCGGCGTCGACGAACTGTACGCCTGCGCGCTGAGCCTCGAGCAGCGTGGCCTCAACCCAGCCGCCCTCGCTCTACCCGCCGTGACCTTGGACGATCACGGCCTGCGTGCATTGTTGGCACGCCATGACCTGGTGGTGACCCTCTGATGAGTACTTTGCACCTGCTTTCCCATTCGCCTTTCACTGACAGCCGCCTGGCCAGCTGCCTGCGGCTGCTGGGCCCGGACGATGGCGTGCTGCTGACCGGCGATGCCGTCTACGCTGGCGCTGATTCCCAGGTGGGGGCGCCTCTGCAACAGGCAGCCATCCGTCTCTATGCACTGGGCGAGGATGTTCACGCTCGGGGGCTGACGCCCGGCACCGGGGTAACGGTCATCGACTACCCTGAATTCGTCGAACTCACGTTGGCCTACGACAAGGTCAACAGTTGGCTATGAACACCTTGATCGTTGCACAGCGGAACATTGCCCTGGACAAGGATGGCTACCTGGTCGATCTGGCCGACTGGAGCCCTGAGGTGGCTGTCGCCCTCGCCGAGCGGGAAGAACTGCCATTGACCGCCGACCATTGGGAGGTGCTGGAGCTGCTGCGCCAGTTCTACACCGAGTTCCAGCTGTCCCCGGCCACCCGGCCACTGATCAAATACACCGCTCTCAAACTGGGTGCAGAAAAAGGCAACAGCCTGCACCTCAATCGCCTGTTCAAGGGCACGCCTGCCAAGCTTGCCGCGAAACTGGCAGGCCTGCCCAAACCGACCAATTGCATATGACCGATTATCCTGCACTGACACTCGAGACACCCGCCGAGCATCCTTTTGCACCCTTCGTGCGCATCCTGGGCAAGGGCAAGCGTGGCGCACGCAGCCTGACGCGGGAGGAAGCCAGGGAAGCGATGGGCTTGCTGCTCGACGGCAAGGTCGAAGAGTCGCAACTGGGCGCCTTCTTGATGCTGCTGCGGCACAAGGAAGAAAGCCCCGAGGAACTGGCAGGTTTTACCGAGGCGCTGCGCGAGCGTCTGCAGGCACCCGCCTTGGCCGTGGACATCGATTGGCCTACCTACGCCGGCAAGAAACGCCACCTGCCCTGGTACCTGCTGGCAGCCAAATGTCTGGCCAGCAACGGCCAGCGCATTTTCATGCACGGTGGCGGTGCCCACACAGCCGGGCGTCTGTACACCGAGCAACTGCTGGACCTGCTGTCGATCCCGCTGTGCCGCGACTGGTCGAGCGTGGGCGCGGCCCTGGACACCCGCGGCATTGCCTTCGCGCCGCTGGTGGACTGGGCGCCTCGGCTGCAGCACATGATCGACCTGCGCAATACCCTGGGCCTACGCTCCCCCATCCACTCCCTGGCCCGGATTCTCAACCCGCTGGGCGCACGCTGTGGCTTGCAAAGCATCTTTCATCCGGGCTACCAGTCGGTGCACCGCGACGCCAGTGGCCTGTTGGGCGACAACGTCATCGTGATCAAGGGCGATGGCGGCGAAATCGAAGTCAACCCGGACAGCCCCAGTCACCTCTACGGCACCCAGGCGCATCAGTCATGGGATGAGGAATGGCCGGCGCTGTCGTCGCAGCGGCATGTCAAACCCGTCAGCCTGGAGCCCGAGCAATTGCTGGAATTCTGGCGTGGCGAGCGCCAGGACAGCTATGGGGAAATGGCGCTGATGTCCACCATGGCACTGGCACTGCGTGGCCTGGGTACACCGCGTGACCAGGCCTTCGAGCAAGCCCGTAGCTATTGGGAGTCGCGCGATCTATCGGCCTGACCGATCACATCGACCCAACCTTTGCGCGGTTGCTTCGAACCTTGAGCTTTAGACTGGACTCTTACCCGATAAGTATTGAGCCAAGGAGTCGAAGATGGGGTTGCTGATCGAAGGGCGTTGGCACGACCAATGGTATGAAAGCAGCAAAGACGGCGCCTTCCAGCGCGAAGCCTCGCAGCGACGCAACTGGGTCACCGCCGACGGTGGTGCCGGGCCCAGTGGCGAGGCCGGCTTCGCCGCCGCAGAAGGCCGCTACCACTTGTATGTGTCGCTGGCGTGCCCCTGGGCGCATCGCACCCTCATCCTGCGTCAGCTCAAGGGGCTGGAGCGTCTGGTCGATGTGTCCGTGGTCAGCTGGCACATGGGTGAAAACGGCTGGACGTTCGACACCGCTCAAGGCTCCAGTGGTGATGCTCTGGGCCCTATGCAGTATCTGTATCAGCGCTACACCCAGGATGCACCTGACTACACCGGGCGCGTGACCGTGCCGGTGCTGTGGGACAAACAGCGGGAGTGCATCGTCAGCAACGAGTCGGCCGAGATCATTCGGATGTTCAATTCGGCATTCGATGCGCTGACCGGCAACCGCCTGGACTTCTACCCGCCTCCCTTGCAACCGGTCATCGACCGGATCAACGACGCCGTGTACCCCAACGTCAACAACGGTGTGTACCGCGCTGGTTTTGCCACGTCCCAGCAGGCTTATGAATCGGCGTTCGACGATGTCTTCGCCGAGCTCGACCGCCTGGAGCAGACGTTGGCGAGCCAGCGGTATCTGGCCGGTGAATACCTCACCGAGGCAGATGTGCGCCTGTTCACCAGCCTGATTCGCTTCGATGCGGTGTACTACGTGCACTTCAAGTGCAACCAACGGCGCATCGCCGACTACCCCAACCTGTCGAACTGGCTGCGGGAGCTCTACCAATGGCCTGGTATCGCCGAGACCGTGGATTTCACTCATATCAAAGGGCATTACTACACGAGCCATCCCACCATCAATCCCACCCGTATCGTGCCCAAGGGACCGCAACAGACCTTCACCCAGCCTCACGACCGCGAACGTTTGCCGGGACGTGGGGTTTGGCACAAAGGCGGTGCGTGATGCAACTGTTCGACGAGCCGCTGCAACCGTCACGTCACGAACGACTGGCCGAGCAGACCTGGCTGTTGCGTGGCTTCGCCCTGCCCTGGCTGGAGCAGGTACTGCCAGCGCTGCGCGCGGTGCTCCAGGCTGCGCCGTTCCGGCGCATGGTCACCCCTGGCGGTCATACCATGTCGGTGGCCTTGAGCAACTGCGGACAGTGGGGTTGGACCACCGACGCCAGCGGCTATCGATACACCGAACACGATCCCAGCACCGGCCTGCCCTGGCCCGAACTTCCCCTGGCGCTGAGCACAATGGCCGCCGAGGCAGCGGCAGTGGCGGGTTTCCCGGACTTCACCCCGGATGCGTGCCTGATCAACCGTTACCTGCCAGGGGCGAAGATGTCGTTGCATCAGGACCGCAACGAACAGGATTTCACTGCACCGATCGTTTCCGTGTCGCTCGGCCTTCCTGCCATGTTTCAGCTGGGCGGTGCACAACGAAGTGATCGGCCGCTGCGGGTGCCGTTGCTGCATGGAGATGTGATGGTGTGGGGTGGCGTCGATCGTCTGCGCTTCCATGGCGTGCTGCCGCTCAAACCCGGCAGTCATGAAGTGATGGGTGCGCAACGCATCAACTTCACGCTGCGCAAGGCGCGCTGAGCGCAAGCAACGGAGTGTCCCGCGGCGCGTCCGGCGCTACCATGGGCACAGTCGATTTCCACAGGATGGCTCCCATGCCCAGTGTCACTGCCCATCACAGTCAGCTCGTGGCCGCTGCCTGCCGTCGGATCGAGGCCAGCGCGGCGCTGCCGGACCTCAGCGCGCTGGCCGCAGAGGCCAACCTGAGCCCCTGGCATTTCCACCGCGTGTTCAAGGCCGTCACCGGCGTCACGCCCAGGGCTTACGCCCAGGCGCGGCGTGCGCACAAGGTGCGCGAGCATCTGCTGGCCGGCGCCTCGGTCACCGAAACAGTCTATGCCGCCGGATTCAATTCCACGGGTCGATTCTATGAAGCGGCCGACGGCATGCTCGGCATGACCCCCGGTGCGTATCGCGAAGGGGGTGCCAATGTAGAGATTCACTTTGCCATCGCCCAGTGCAGCCTTGGGGCAGTACTGGTAGCCCGCAGTGAACGCGGCGTGTGCGCGATCCTGCTGGGGGACGAGCCGGAGCCACTGCTGGTCGACTTGCAGGCGCGCTTCCCCAAGGCCCGGTTACGTGGCGGAGAAGCCGAGTTCGAAACCTGGGTGGCTCGGGTGCTGGGCTTTATCGAAGCGCCGGAGCTCGGCCTGGATCTGCCGCTGGACATCCGGGGTACCGCCTTTCAACAACGGGTGTGGCAGGCCCTGCAGCAGATTCCGCCGGGCCAGACCGCCAGCTATGCCCAGATCGCTGAGCGCATCGGTTCGCCCAGCGCCGTCCGCGCTGTCGCCGGAGCTTGCGCCGCCAACGCTCTGGCCGTGGCCATTCCCTGCCATCGTGTGGTGCGTACCGACGGCGGCTTGTCCGGCTACCGCTGGGGGGTGGAACGAAAACGCGAACTGCTTCAGCGTGAACGGCAGCCTCAGGCTTCGCACCCACAGGGGTCTTCGGTGACCAGCCCATAAGGCGCTATACGCTGGACGGAAACTATGGCGCTTCGCTATATATTCAGATATATAACGAGCACCTACAAAAACCGGAGCCTGCCGTTCGATGAAATTCACGACTTCTTTGCTAGCCCTTGCCGCTGCTGTGGCTTTGAATGGTGCCCAGGCTGATGAGGTGCAGGTCGCGGTTGCGGCCAACTTCACGGCGCCGATCCAGGCCATCGCCAAGGACTTCGAAAAGGACACTGGCCACAAGCTGGTTGCCGCCTATGGCGCCACGGGTCAGTTCTACACCCAGATCAAGAACGGCGCACCGTTCGAAGTGTTCCTGGCGGCGGACGACAGTACCCCAGCCAAACTGGAGAGTGAAAAGGAGACCGTCGCAGGTTCGCGCTTTACCTACGCAGTCGGAACCCTGGCCCTCTGGTCGGCCAAGCCAGGCTATGTCGACGCCAAGGGTGAGGTATTGAAGGCCAACCAGTACCAGCATCTGTCCATCGCCAACCCCAAAGCGGCGCCTTACGGGCTTGCCGCGACTCAGGTGCTGGAGAAGCTGAAACTCACCGACGCCACCAAGGCCAAATTGGTCGAGGGCCAGAACATCACCCAGGCTTTCCAGTTCGTTTCGACCGGCAATGCCGAATTGGGCTTCGTCGCACTGTCGCAGATCTACAAGGATGGCAAGGTCACCGGCGGTTCGGCCTGGATCGTCCCGGCCGAGCTGCACGACCCGATCAAGCAGGACGCCGTGATCCTGAACAAGGGCAAGGACAACCCTGCTGCCAAGGCATTGGTCGAATACCTCAAGGGGCCTAAAGCCGCCGCCACCATCAAGTCGTTCGGTTACGAACTCTGATGGGATTGGATGCCAGTGACCTGGCGGCGATCTGGCTGACGATCAAACTCGCCAGCCTGACCACCGTGATTCTATTGCTGATCGGTACGCCGGTTGCCTGGTGGCTGGCGCGCAGCAAGTCCTGGTGGCGCGGCCCCGTTGGCGCGGTGGTGGCACTGCCATTGGTATTGCCGCCGACGGTCATTGGTTTCTATCTGCTGTTGTTGCTCGGCCCGCACGGGGCGGTCGGTCAGGCCACCCAGGCCCTGGGCCTGGGCACGGTGGTTTTCAGCTTCACCGGGCTGGTCATCGGTTCGGTGATCTATTCCATGCCCTTCGTGGTGCAACCCCTGCAGAACGCCTTCGGCGCGATTGGCGACCGCCCCATGGAAGTCGCCGCCACCCTGCGGGCCAGCCCGTGGGACTGTTTTTTCAGCGTGGTCCTGCCTTTGGCGCGGCCAGGCTTCATCACCGCCAGCATCCTGGGCTTCGCCCACACCGTGGGCGAGTTCGGCGTGGTGCTGATGATCGGCGGCAACATTCCCGAGAAAACCCGGGTCGTCTCGGTGCAGATCTTCGATCACGTCGAAGCCATGGAGTACTCGCAGGCGCACTGGCTCGCCGGCACGATGGTGGTGTTTTCGTTTCTGGTGTTGCTGGCGCTGTATCGCAGCCGTCACCGCAAGACCTCGTGGAGTTGAGTGGTTTGATTAGCGCCCGTATACAGATGGCCTATGGCACCTTCGCGCTGGATGTCGACCTGCAATTGCCCAAGCGCGGCGTAAGTGCTCTGTTTGGCCATTCCGGTTCCGGCAAGACCACCTGCCTGCGCTGCCTGGCGGGGCTTGAAAAAGCCGATTCGGCATTTATCGAGGTCAATGGTGAGCTGTGGCAGGACAGCCACTCGGGGTTTTTCCTGCCACCGCATAAACGACCACTGGGCTATGTCTTCCAGGAGGCCAGCCTGTTCGAGCACTTGTCGGTACTCGAAAATCTGCAATACGGCTGGCGGCGCATTGCGCCGTCCGCGCGCAAGGTGCAGATGGCGCAAGCCTGTGAACTGCTGGGTATCGAGCATCTGCTGCAACGCCGCCCGGCCAACCTGTCGGGCGGCGAGCGCCAGCGTGTCGGCATCGCCCGGGCACTGCTGTCCAGCCCCGGTCTGTTGCTGATGGACGAGCCTCTGGCCGCCCTGGACAGCCGCCGCAAGGCCGAGATCCTGCCCTATCTGGAACGCCTGCACGACGAACTCGAGATTCCCGTGGTGTACGTCAGCCACTCTCAAGAAGAAGTGGCGCGCCTGGCCGACCACGTGGTGGTACTCGAGCAAGGCCGTGTGCTGGCCAGCGGACCGGTGGGTGAAACCCTGGCGCGCCTGGACCTTCCCCTGGCCCAGGAGGAAGGTGCCGGCGTGGTGATTCAGGGTCAGGTGGATGGCTACGACCCCGCCTATCAGTTGCTGACCTTGCGCCTGCCGGGCAGCGCGGATTGCCTGCGCGTCACCCATGCCGAGCAACCGCGGGCCAGCCATCTGCGCATCAAGGTTCAGGCCAGGGATGTGAGCCTGAGTCTGACTGCCGATGATCACAGCACCATCCTCAACCGGCTGGCCGTGGTGGTGATCGATCAGCACCCTGCCGACAACCCTGCCCATGTGCTGGTGAGCCTGTTGGCAGGGGAAACCGTGATCATCGCGCGGATCACACGTTATTCGGCCGACCATCTGGGATTGCACAACGGACAGCGTGCGTGGGCGCAGATCAAGGCAGTGGCGGTGTTGGCGTGAGGGTTTGATCCACATGATGCATTGCCCCAAAGGCCCCCTTCGCGGCTGCACGCCGCTCCTACAGGGCGCACAGCCACCCCCCTGTAGGAGCGGCGTACAGCCGCGAAGGCGTCCGCCCGCTCACCCCCGCCAAATCGGTTCAATCACCTTGGGCCTGAGCAACCTCTCCCTAAGCTCTTCGGCCGTCAACGCTCCGGCAAAGTAATCCCCCTGCCCCCTCAGGCACCCCAGGTCATACAGCAACAAATGGTGCACAGACGTCTGCACGCCGGTCACGGTCAACTCGATCCCCAAGGTCCTGGCCGCCACCAGCGTATGTTGCACCACCGCCAGATGTCGGGATTGATGTGGCGCCTCCAGCAGAAACGGTGAAGCCAGGCGCAACTGATTGATGGGCCACTGGCACAGTCGCTGCAGCGAAGCCCCACCCGATCCGAAACCCTGCATGCCCAGATCACACCCCATCAGGCGCACCCGCAGCAGCGTTTCCAGGTACTCCGGTTGCGGCCTTGCCAGCCCCACATGACTCAGCTCAAGCGCCACGCGACGATTGTTGGCCAGGTGCTTGCGGATCATTTCGAGCAGTTCGCTCATCAGTTTCCGGTGCCCCAACTGCTCGAGCCGGATACCTATGCTCAACCCGACCAACAAGCCCTCGGCCACGAACGCCTGCTGCACCTTGAGCGCCTGGCTGGACATGTGCAGCAGCAGTTGGTTGGCCAGACCGTCGCGCTCCACCGCAGCCCAGAATTGCATCATGGTCAATACACCATGCTCGGGATGCTGCCAATGCAGCTTGACGTCCACGCTTTTGATCCGGCCGTCGCCCACGTTACAGCGAGGCAGGAAGCAGGCGAAAAACTCGTCGGCTGCCAGCCCCCTTTGCACATCATCAGGTGGCAATAGCGGCACCTCGGTCAGTGGCGGCTGCGGCGGGCGAGGCAGCCCCAGGGTCTTGAGGTAGCGGTGCAGTTTGTCGAACTCCACCGGGCTGCCCGCGTCCCCCAGGTACTCGAGCCCCAGCATCGACACCCACTGCGTGATACCCGTGCGCACCTCCGCGTCCAACCCTCCGGAAATGAGCACTGCCTTGACCAACTGCTGCGCCGCCGCCTGCTGAATCACCGCCAGGGCATCCACCCCAAGGATATCGACGTTGCACACCAGCACTGCAATCCCACGGTGCTTGCGCAACAGCTGCAAGGCTTCCTCACCGGTTTGTGCCTGATGAATGGGGCCGCACCCCAGTTGCTCCAGCATCTGGGCCGCAATAGCACGTTGGAAACCGTGACTTTCCACGAGCAGAACACTTGTTTTGATCGCCGACATGGGTGCGTCCTCTTTGTCTTCGACCTGATGTTCAACTTTGTCCAGCGCCGCGAAAGCAGGCAATTTCCCAAATTCATCGAGGAAATCTCCTAGGACCTACCCCGCCCTGCAATAGCGCTGCAAGTACTGCCCAAGGCTGCTCATCGCCGCTGCCAGGGCATCGATGCCGCGCCGTACATCCTCGGCTGCAGCGGCAGGATGGCAGTGCTGCTCCAGGGCTTCGCACGCCGTCACAAGGCGCCCGGCGCGCACGATCCGGGCGCCACCTTTGATGCGGTGCACCAGATCGCCAACCTCCGCATGGCTGTAAGGCTCTCCCAGGGCCTGCAAGCGCGACAGGTCCTCGGCATTGCTCTGGGCCAGATCGCCCAGCAGTCGTTTGAGCGACAGCTCATCCCCTGCCGTCAATTGATGCAGGCCAGTGAGGTCGATTTCCTCGGTGTCGCAGGGTTTTTGCCAACGGCGGCGACGGGTACTGAGCTTTTCGGCCAGCCCTTGCAGGTTCAGAGGTTTGAACAGGCAATCGTCCATGCCGTGGGCCATGCACAGCTCGCGTTCCTTGAGTTGTGCATTGGCGGTGCAGCCCAGCAACAGGCAGGCCAATTCCCCCCTGCGCCGCTCATGCAAGCGAATGGCCTGGGCCAGCTGATAGCCGTTCATGCCCGGCATGTTGCAATCGCTGATCACCACATCGAAGTTACCCCGCAACCAGGCGCGCAACCCGGCCGTGCCGTGCTCGGCCAAGGTCACGCGGTGACCGAGAAACGTCAGTTGGCGCTCCAGCAGTACGCGGTTGGCCGCATAGTCATCCACCACCAGTACCTGCAGTGCCGACTCCACCGCGGCCTGGTCATGCGCCCTGTCGATGCCCAGGGGCGCGTCGCACAGGGGTGCATCCAATTGCAGTTCCGCCCGCGTGCCGCTGCCCAGCACGCTCTGCAAGCGCAGGGTACCCTTCATCAAAGCCAGCAGGCTCTGACAGATGTTCAGCCCAAGCCCCGCCCCCATCCGCGGTGCGATCGCGCTGTTGGGTACCTGCTGGTAGGCGCCGCCCAGACGCTGGATCTCCGATTCGGCGATGCCCACGCCGGTGTCCTCCACGCTCAGGCTGACATGGGCAACCTGAGCGCTAGGCCATACCCCTAGCAGCACCTTGACGTGCCCTTCCGCGGTGAACTTGATGGCATTGCTGATCAGATTGCCGACGATTTGCTTGAACCGTATCGAATCCACCGACACCCACGTATCGGGCGCTCCAGTCATCTCCAGCACCAGCGCCAGATGCTTATCCGCAGCCTGGGCCTGGAAGAGACGGGTAACGGTGCTGGCCAGCTGGCTCAACTGGCACGGTTCGGGGTTGAGCTCCAGACGCCCCGCTTCGATGCGCGTGACGTCCAGCACATCGCCGATCAGCGCCAGCAGATTGTTGGCGGCATGGGAGGCGACTTCCAGTGCGGGCTTGTCGAGCATGCCCTGTTCGGCTTTCTTCAGCGCCAGTTCAAGCATGCCCAGCACGGCGTTCATGGGCGTTCGAATCTCGTGGCTCATGGTCGCCAGGAAGTTGGTCTTGGCTTGGTTGGCCGCCTCCGCCCGTTCCTGGGCATCCTGATAGGCCTCGCACAGGCGCTGGCGCTCGGTGATGTCCACCCAGCCGGCAATGAGCCCGTGAATCTGTCCATTGCTGCCACGGTAAGGCAGCATCCAGTGGTTGATGGTCAGCACCTGACCACTGGCCAGCAGCACCTGGCGGTCCTCGACGATGGGCTCGCCCAACTCCATCACTTGCATATAGGTCAGCTGCGCCAGGTGCGCCTGGTCCGAGTCGACCACCGCGTAGCCGGTGACCGGCAGGCCCATGACGTCGCTGCGTTCCAGCCCCAGCGCCTTGAGGTAGCTGACATTGCAGTTCACCAGGCATGCCTGACGATCACGGATGTAGATCGGATGGGGGGTGCCATCGATCATCACTTGCATGAAATCCACCTGCTCGTTGAGTGCCGCTTCGGCGATCTCACGCCGACGGATCAAGCGTCGCAGATAGGTGATCCAGGCCAGTGCCAGCAGCAACGACAATAACGCCGCCACGAGGCCCTGGATCACCGACCGGCTGTGGCGCTGCCAGAAACCATCGGTGACGATCAGCTCGCCCTTCCAGCGCCGGGTCAGTTCGCTCATGGCAGGCGGCGGGATGTCGAGCAACGCGCTGTTCAGGATCGACAACAGGGCCGAGTTTCGGGGTGATACGGCGAAGGCGAATCGGGCCGGCGGCGCCGACAGCGCTGCGTTGATCCGCAGACGCCCTCGGTACTGCCTGGCGATCATGTAGCGCGCGGCAATCAGCGGCAACACCGCAGCCGCTGCCTTGCCGCTGTCGACCAGGGCCAGCGCTTCGCTCGATTGCGCAGCAGCGAGCTGGGTGATTGCCGGGTGCGTGTCGCGCAGGTCCGCCTGCAAGGCGCTGCCTTGAACCAGCGCCAGGCGTTGGCCGGTCAGTTGTTCAAGGGCAGCGGGTGCGTTGGTGATGTCTGGCGTGACCAGCACCAGGGTGCTGGTCAGAAAACTGCGGGTGAACGCCAATTCCACCTCGCGCTCGGCGCTGGGAACGATCGCCGCGATCAGGTCGGCTTCGCCGCGAGCAATCATCTGGCGCATCTGCTCCAGTGAGCGCGCTTCGATGACACTGATCGTCAACCCGGTACGCCGGGCGATCTGCGCCAGCACATCGGCACTGACGCCGGCAAATCGTCCTTGGCTGTCGCGGTAGGTAATGGGCATGAAGCCCGGGTGCATCAGCACCCGAAGCTCTTGCCGCCCCTGCAGCCACTGCCGTTCCGGGGCGGTCAAGGGCAAGGGCAGTGGCTCGGCCAGTTCCATCTGGTCGACGCTCCAGCGTCGCAGTATGTCCCAGCGTGCATCACCTGGAATGACGTTCAAGGTGCTGTTGAGCAATGCCAACAGCCGCCCTTCCCGCCGCGCCACGGCAAAGCCGAAATGATTGGCGTCGACACCGTTCAGCGGCCACAACTGCAAGCGGGTCAATTGGCTGCCATGAAGTTGGTAATACGCCCCCAATGCACTGCCCACGTAGACATCGGCCTGGCCGAACGCCACGGCCGCCATGGCATTGGTCGGCGTAGCGTGGACACTCAGCTGCGCCTCGGGAAAGCGTTCGCGCAGCTGATCCAGCGGCAGATAACCGCCCACCATGGCAACACGGGGAGGCCCCGTTTGCGTGGCCTGCGGCCAGTCATCGACGCGGGCCGCCAGCACGGGCTGGTCCTTTATATAGGGATCGGTCAGTTGCAGCCCGTGCACAGTGGCTTCGTGAACACTGGAGGTGCTGACCAGATCCGCCTCGCCATCCTGAACGGCTTGCACCGCCTGCGCCCGGGTTGCGTAAGGGCGTACCTGGATCTTGAGGTTGAGCAGGTCACCGACCAGGCGCAGGTAGTCGGCGCTGATACCTTCGTAGGCGCCCCCGTCGGCGCTGATGTCAAAGGGTGCGTAGTCGGGCTGGTTCACCGCCACGCGCAACACTCCCCGGGACCGCAGCCACTGGCGGTCGTCGTCGGTGAGCTGCAGTTGGCTGAGCCAGGCGGGGTTCAATGCCGAACGGCCATGCAGGGCCGGCCCGCCGTCGCCGGCCAAAGAGGAGCTGGCCCAACTCAGGACCCACAGCGCCAGTGCACCACGGCTCAGCGCAATGAACATGTGCACTAGACTAGCGAATTTCGTTTGGCGAAGTCCGCAAGCTCCACCACCGTACCGACCCGCAGTTTCTCGATCAGGCGATACTTGTAGGTGCTGATGGTCTTGTTGCTCAACAGCATCATTTCGCCGATGGATTTATTGCTCATGCCCCTGGCCAGATGCTGCAGGATCGCCAGTTCGCGATTGGTCAGCCGAGCGATGCTCTGGGCCTCGCTGCACATGCAGTCGCTGCGCCTCACCGAACTCAATGACACATCGGGAAAGAAGGCAAACCCCGAAGCGATGGCCGTGACGGCCTTGCGTAGCTCGTTGAGGTCATCGCCCTTTGACACGAAGCCCTTGGCCCCCAGCTTCATGCAGCGCAGGGAAAAGTGCTCGGCAGGTTGCGACGTCAGAATCACGATGCGCACGTGAGCAATCAGCTCCTGTAGCCGAGTGATCACCTCCATGCCATCCATGCCCGGCAGCGAGATATCCAGCACCACCAGATCCGGCGGGTACCTCTTGGCCATGGCCAGCCCCTGGACGCCGTCGTTGGCCTCGGTGACAGCTTGATAACGTTCCTGCTTGAGCAGCACCTTGACGCTGGCCCGAATGAAAGGGTGATCGTCTATCACTAACGCTGTTCGCATGTCGCTCTCCTGATTGCGAGGCGGCCGGTAACGCCCGCAGGCCCTTTGCAGGGCGTCCTGTGGAAGGAATGCAGCCTGGATTGTGAGTGGGCCTTCCTGGCCGGTGCGCTGTAGGAGTATTCGGTAGTTTCGATAGGAAATATGCCGGCCGCTTCCGAAATTCTTATGGGAAATTTCGCTGTGTTGTGCAGGATAATTACGCCCCCTCCTTTACCGCGTCTCTTCCGGCGCGCCTTGACCGTCTGCGCAGCAGGCCTGGGCGACGATTATTCCCTCGTGCTTGTACTGAGGAAGTCAGACGTTTCCCAACGTTTGTGCGAATTTTCCGAGACCCGCAAATCCGGGGGGATTTCCATCTTTTTGCGCGGTCCACTGCTCACACTGGCCACGATTGATACGCAATGTCAGACCCTATCGAGATCGACCTGCCCGCAGACCTGCACTACGTCGACGACAGCCAACCCGGCCTTCGGCGCAAGATCCTGCGGGGCAAATTTGCCTATTTCACTGCCGACGGCGAACGCATCACCGACGCCGACGAGATCAAGCGCATCAATGCCTTGGTCATCCCACCTGCCTACAAGGATGTGTGGATCTGCGCCGACCCGCGGGGCCATTTGCAGGCCACCGGGCGTGATGCCAGGGGCCGCAAGCAGTACCGCTACCACCCGCGTTGGCGCGAGGTGCGGGACAAGGACAAGTACGAGCGCATGATCGAGTTCGGCAAGATGCTGCCCAAGGTGCGTCGGCAGCTGGAAACCCATCTGGCCGCGCCGGGGCTGGACCGCAACAAGGTCATGGCGGCGGTGGTTTCCCTGCTCGACAGTACCCTGATCCGCGTCGGCAACACCCAATACGCCCGCGACAACAAATCGTTCGGACTGACCACGATGCGTAACCGCCACGTCGAGGTGAAGGGCAACAGCATCGCTTTCGAGTTTCGCGGCAAAAGCGGCATCGAGCATAAGGTCACGGTCAAGGACCGGCGCCTGGCCAATATCGTCAAGCGCTGCATGGAGCTGCCGGGGCAGAACCTGTTCCAGTACCTGGACGACGATGGCGTACGCCATGGCGTCAGCTCCCATGACGTGAACGCGTACCTGCATCAGATCACCGGCAGCGACTTCACCGCCAAGGACTACCGCACCTGGGCCGGCAGCGCCTTGGCCCTGGCCATGCTGCGCGAGCTGCATTGGCAACCGGAGCCGGAAGCGAAAAAGCATATCGTCGACATGGTCAAGGCGGTGGCGCGACAGCTGGGCAATACCCCTGCCGTGTGCCGCAAGTGCTATATCCATCCCAAGGTGCTGGAGCATTTCGTCGAAGGTGAATTGGCCAAGCTGCCCAGGCCAAGGACACGCAAAGGCTTGCGCATGGAAGAAGTCGCGCTCGCGACCTTTCTGGAGCGATTGGTCAAGGCGGCATAGCGAACCACGGCGCCTCACACGGCTCATCCGACCCCCACCGGAATTGTCCCCGGCTCTGGGGGTCGGTTATAACACCCCCATTTGCAACAAAGGTTTTTCATGAAATCCAACGCCCCCAGCGGCTACGTACAGGTGCGCGGTGCGCGCGAACACAATCTGCAGAACGTCGATGTCGACATTCCTCGCGATGCCCTGGTGGTATTCACCGGCGTTTCCGGTTCCGGCAAATCATCCCTGGCTTTCGGCACGCTGTATGCCGAAGCCCAGCGGCGCTATTTCGAATCGGTAGCGCCGTACGCGCGACGCCTCATTGACCAGGTCGGCGTCCCCGATGTCGACAGCATCGATGGTTTGCCCCCGGCCGTTGCCCTGCAACAGCAACGCGGCACACCCAGCACTCGCTCCTCGGTGGGCAGCGTCACCACCCTTGGCAGCCTGGTGCGCATGCTCTACTCCCGCGCCGGGGCCTATCCCAAGGGTCAGCCGATGCTGTACGCCGAGGATTTCTCGCCCAACACACCCCAAGGCGCGTGCCCTCACTGCCACGGGCTGGGTCGGGTTTACGAGGTCACCGAGCAGAGCATGGTGCCCGACGACAGCTTGACCATCCGCCAGCGAGCGGTGGCCTCCTGGCCGCTGGCCTGGCAAGGGCAAAACCAGCGCGACATCCTGGTCACCCTGGGCTATGACGTGGACATCCCGTGGCGCGACCTGCCCAGGAAGCAGCGCGACTGGATCCTGTTCACCGAAGAAACCCCAACCGTGCCCGTGTACGCCGGCCTGACGCCGACGCAAACGCGCGAGGCGCTCAAGCGCAAGCTGGAACCCAGCTATCAAGGGACCTTCACCGGTGCCCGGCGCTACGTGCTGCACACCTTCACCCATTCGCAAAGCGCATTGATGAAGAAGCGTGTCAGCCAGTACATGGTGGGCACAGCCTGCCAGCTGTGCGAGGGCAAACGGCTCAAGCGTGAAGCGTTGAGCGTTACCTTTGCCGGCCTGGATATCGGCGAGTTCTCCCGGTTGCCCCTCAACCGCCTGGCCGAACGCCTGCTGCCGGTGGCCAATGGCGAGCGCAGCGGGCGCAAGCTCAGCGAAGAGAAGCGCCTGGCGGCCCAGCAACTCGCTCAGAACCTGCTGGGACGCTTGACCACCCTGATCGATCTGGGCCTGGGCTACCTGTCGCTGGAGCGCAGCACGCCGACCCTCTCATCCGGAGAACTGCAACGGCTGCGCCTGGCCACCCAGTTGGGTTCACAGTTGTTCGGCGTGGTCTACGTGCTGGACGAGCCCACTGCGGGCCTGCACCCGGCCGATGGTGAAGCGCTGCACGATGCCCTGAAGGGACTCAAGGCGGCAGGCAACTCGCTGTTCGTCGTCGAGCATGACCTGGACACCATGGCCAGGGCCGACTGGCTGGTGGATGTCGGGCCGCGTGCCGGCGTGCACGGCGGCACAGTGCTGTACAGCGGGCCGCCCCAGGGCTTGGCCGACGTGGAAGCCTCGCAGACACGGCTGCACTTGTTTGGCGGTGCCCCGGCGCTGCCACGTCCGCGTCGCGCGACAGAGACCTGGCTGGAACTGGCCAATGTCACGCGCAACAACTTGCAGGCGGTGAACGCAGCATTCCCGCTGCATTGTTTTACCGCGGTCACGGGCATCTCCGGTTCGGGCAAGTCCAGCCTGGTCAGTCAGGTGCTGTTGGAGTTGGTGGGCGAGCATCTGGGCCAGACCGTAGAGCAAGAAGCCGCAGCTCTCGAAGACGAGGCACCGCAGACCGAAGCGGGGCATATCGTGACCGGCATGCAGGCCGTCAAGCGCCTGGTGCAGGTGGACCAGAAGCCTATCGGCCGTACACCGCGTTCGAATCTGGCCACCTACACCGGGCTGTTCGACCACGTGCGCAAGCTGTTCGCGGCGGAGCCGTCGGCGCGCAAACGGGGCTTCGACGCCGGCCAGTTCTCGTTCAACGTCGCCAAGGGGCGCTGTCCGCACTGCGAGGGTGAAGGCTTCGTCAGCGTCGAGCTGCTGTTCATGCCAAGTGTGTTCACCCCCTGCCCCACCTGCCATGGTGCGCGTTATAACCCCAAGACCCTGGAGGTACTGTGGCAGGGTCGCACGATCGCCCAGGTGCTGGAGTTGACCGTGGACGAAGCCTGCGAGGTGTTCGCCCAGCAGCCCGCAATCCTGCGCTCCTTGACCGTGCTGCGTGACATCGGGCTGGGTTATTTGCGCTTGGGCCAACCGGCGACCGAGCTGTCCGGAGGCGAAGCGCAGCGCATCAAGTTGGCAACGGAGCTGCAACGCAGCCAGCGCGGCGCTACCTTGTACGTGCTGGACGAACCGACCACCGGATTGCACCCCAGTGACGTGGACCGGCTGATGACCCAGCTCAACCAATTGGTCGACAGTGGCAATAGCGTGGTGGTGGTCGAGCATGACATGCGGGTGGTGGCCCAGGCGGACTGGGTAATCGATATCGGACCCGGAGCGGGCGATCTGGGCGGCAAGGTTGTAGCGACCGGACGGCCTGAAACCGTGGCTGAATGTAAAGAAAGTCGCACCGCCAGTTATTTGCAGGCCGCCTTGCTGGGCTAGGTTGGGCTTAGCTGGGCTGGATAGTGCTGACGCTATCGCGCAGACCCGCTCCTGCGCTGGGCGGGTCCTCTCTGGACTGCTGTTCAGTTCCGCAGGAGCGAGTTCTCCCTACGCAAGGCGTGCAACGACGCCCTGATTCAAACGGGCTTGCTTTTGTCCTCGCTCTGCTCATTCGAGGGTGAGCGAGCCTTCTCTCCCTCCTGATTGGCCTTCTTGTGCTCCGCTCCCACTTTCCCTGCGTTCTCGGGCTTATGGTTCAAATCTTCGCGCTGCGATTCTTTGTTCACGGTCATTCTCCAGGCACGGATGGGTTTCTTGTTCAGTATTAGGCAGCGGCCGACACACAAGGTGCCAAGATATTTCGCGGCTGAACTCCGGCCCTCGATTACCAGTCAGCACTACAAGTGCCATTACTGGAGACGTCGAGCCCTATGCATATTTCATTGGATAAACAGGTCGCTTTGGTCACAGGTGCCAGCTCAGGCCTGGGCGCGGGGGTTGCCAAAGCGCTGGCCGCCGCCGGCGCAGCCGTGGTCGTCAACTACAACAGCCACGCCGAGCCTGCCGAAAAACTGGTGGAGAAAATACGCCAGGCCGGTGGCAAGGCCATTGCCGTGGGTGCCGACGTATCGAAGGAAGACCACGTCGAGCGCCTGTTCGCCGCTACGGTCGATACCTATGGCGCGCTGGACATCCTGGTGGCCAACTCGGGGCTGCAGAAAGATGCCCCGACCGTGGACATGACCCTGGCCGACTGGAACAAGGTGCTGGACGTCAACCTGACAGGCCAGTTTCTCTGCGCCCGCGCGGCGCTGCGCCAATTCCAGAAACAAGGCCCGCGTACCTGGTTGTCTCGGGCCGCCGGCAAGATCATCCACATGAGTTCGGTTCACCAGCTGATTCCCTGGGCCGGGCACGTCAACTATGCCGCGTCCAAGGGTGGTATCGATCTGCTGATGCGCAGCATTGCCCAGGAAGTCGGTAACCAGCGGATCAGGGTCAACGCGGTGGCACCGGGTGCCATCCGTACCGCGATCAACGAGGAAGTCACTCAAGGCGACGCCGAGAAGAAGCTGCTGGAGTTGATCCCCTACGGCCGCGTCGGTGAGGTGGACGACGTCGCCAACGCCGTGGTCTGGCTGGCCTCGGACGTAAGCGACTATATCCATGGCACCACGCTGTTCATCGATGGCGGCATGAGCTTGTACGCGGGGTTCCGAAACAATGGCTGAAGACGTCTGCAGTACCCTGCAAAGCCCGATCGAAGCCCACGGTATCATTGGCGACATGCGCAGCGCGGCCCTGGTGGCCGATGATGGCAGCGTCGACTTCATGTGCTGGCCGGACTTCGACAGCCCGACCCTGTTTACCGCCCTGCTCGATTGCGACCGCGCCGGGGTGTTCGAACTGGCGCCGGACCTGCCCAACGCACGCCGCCAACAGATCTACCTGCCGGACAGCAACGTGTTGCAGACCCGCTGGGTCGACAAAGACGCGGTGGTGGAAATTACCGATTTCATGCCTATCCCCGCCGAGCGCGACGCGCTGCCACGGCTGGTGCGGCGCGTGGAAGTTCGCAACGGCAGCGCCACCATTCGCCTGCGCTGTCGCGTGCGCCACGACTACAGCCGCGCCGATACCGTGGCGGGCATGGCCGGCGACGACGTGCGCTTCGAGGCCCCAGGCCAACCCACGGTGCGCCTGAGCGCCACGCGGACTCTGCACGTCGAGCAGCACAGCGCGATGGCCGAGTTCGATTTGCAGGAGGGCGAAAGCGCCGAGTTCATTCTGGGCGGTGACGACGACCCGCTGGTGGAAGCGGGCACGGCGCAAAGCTGCCTGGAGGAAACCCTGCGCTATTGGCGGCACTGGATCAAGCACTCGACCTACCGTGGTCGCTGGCGGGAGATGGTTGACCGCTCGGCACTCGCGCTCAAGCTGCTGACCTCTCGCCAGCACGGCGGAATCATCGCTGCGGCCACCTTCGGTCTGCCCGAGGCGCCTGGCGGAGAGCGTAATTGGGACTACCGCTACACCTGGATCCGCGATGCCTCGTTCACCGTCTATGCGTTCATGCGCCTGGGCTTTACCGAAGAAGCCAACGACTACATGCGTTGGGTACGCGCCCGCGTGGGCGACTGCTCCGACGAGCCGACCAAATTGCGGGTGGTCTACAGCCTTGACGGCCGCGAAGAGCTGCCGGAAGAAACCCTCTCCCACCTCAGCGGCCATGGCGGTGCGCAACCGGTGATGGTGGGCAACGGCGCCCATGACCAGATCCAGCTGGATATCTACGGCGAGTTGCTCGATGCGGTGTACCTGGCCAACAAGTACGGAGAAGCTATCTCCCACGAAGGCTGGAAGCACGTCACTCAGATCGTCGACAAGGTGTGCAACAGCTGGCGGGAGAAGGATGTCGGGATTTGGGAAATGCGCAGCCCGCCTCAGCATTATCTGCACTCCAGATTGATGTGTTGGGTCGCGCTGGATCGCGCGCTGCGGCTGGCCTTCAAGCGTTCGCTGCCGGCTCCGTTCGACCGCTGGGACAAAGAGCGCCAGGCCATCCACGATGATATCTGGACCAACTTCTGGAATGCCGACAAGGGTCACTTCATTCAGCGGTTGGGCAGCGACGATCTGGATGGATCGATGCTGTTGATGCCTTTGGTACGTTTCGTCGGGGCCAGCGACCCGCGTTGGTTGAGCACCCTGGAAGCCATCGAACAGAGTCTGGTCCGCGATGGCATGGTCTACCGCTACCGCCAGGACGACGGCTTGCCCGGGGATGAAGGCGCCTTCACGGCCTGTTCATTCTGGTACGTGGAATGCCTGGCCCGTGCAGGTCGGGTGGAAGAGGCGCACCTGGAGTTCCAACAGCTGCTGCGCTATGCGAACCCCCTGGGGTTGTTTGCCGAGGAGTTCGATCGCCATGGGCACCACCTGGGCAATACACCGCAGGCATTGAGCCATTTGGCGCTGATCAGTGCAGCGACGTTTCTGGATCGCAAGTTGAGTGGAGAGCGGACGTTGTGGCAGCCGTGACACGGTGCGCTTTTAGCCCCCTCTCCCCTAGGGAGAGGGCTGGGGTGAGGAGACCATTCACCACCCTATCCAACCCATACACCAATACCCGCTCTATCACCCCCATAAACCAAACGTAATGCCATTCTGCTAGGCGGTTTTCATGAAGCAAGCCATACTGACGTCAGTTCCAACCTGGAGGCGTCGCGCGGTGTCTGTACACCGTAGTTCAGCGCTTCCAGGGAATTAAAACTGTCATCGCGCGTCCCAATCATGGGCGTGGCGGACTACGCCTAGTACCGGATCAATTCAAAGCAAAGGAATCAAGGAGCCGTTCATGCTGATACTCACCCGCAAGGTAGGCGAAAGCATCGTCATTCACGACGACATCAAGATCACTATCCTTGGCGTGAAGGGGATGCAAGTGCGCATCGGCATCGACGCGCCTAAAGATGTGCAAGTGCATCGCGAAGAGATTTTCAAACGTATTCAGGCCGGCAGCCCAGCGCCTGAAAAAGGAGACAGCCACGAGTAACACCGCACGCCGCGTTGCTGCTGGTCGATGACCGGATAGCCACGCGGCGAAAGGTTGATTGCAAGCCGATATCAGATCGGCGTGGCCTGATGATGATTGTCGGCCGGCGCCCCGCCTCCCCCGCCCGCATAGCGCGTTGCTTCATCCTTGCCGAAGGCAATGGCGTCTTTGCACGAGACGTTCTCGCGTTGCTTGATCTTTTCCTTGATCACTTTTCCGTCTGCCCGATAGGCACCGAAGAAAACCTCGACGACCTTTTCGTTGAGTTGACGTGCCCGCACCCAGATGTAGCAGCCGTTGTTCAGCTTCTGCGGCCAATGGTTGTCCGTGTCGACATAGTGCTCGTGCGCGTAGTCCTCGTGCGTCAGCTTATTATCCCACTCTTTGAACAGCTCACTCGTTTCGAGCGTTACATCAGTCATTTGCCTACCTCTCATGGGTAATTGGGGGCTCTCCCTTCTTTAACCGACCCGCTGCGAGCCCTGAGGTTCATTGTAGCCAACGGCAGGTGGCGCGCTGCGCCGTCGCGGCAAACGAAAAAAGGAATTAAAGCCGCGACCTATACGTCACTAATCAGAGATGTTCTGAACGACGCCCGCTGGGCAAGGATCTCGACATGCTGATATTGACCCGCAACGCCAACGAAACCATCGTCATCGACGAAGACATCCGTATCACTATCATCGACGTCAAGGGCGCCCAGGTGCGCCTGGGCATCGAAGCGCCCAAGCATGTTGCGGTGCATCGCGAGGAGATCTACGAGCGAATCAAAGCCGGCGTGCCGCTGGTACCCAAGGCGGCGCAGCGCTGAGCACCGCCAGTCGCTACCAGCGCGACCGAGCGGTCAAAGCGCGCACGTGCGGGCGTTGAAGGCGCCCAGCAGTTTGCTGGCCAGATCCTGCTCACGGAATGGCTTCTGCACGATCGGATAGCACTCGCCGTCCAGCCCATCGAGTTCGGCATATCCGGTGATGAATACGATGGGCAGGGTGGGATGACGTCGACGGATCATGTGGGCCAGCTCGGCGCCATTGGTGCCCGGCATGGCGAAGTCCGTAAGTACGAGGTCGATGGCCGGGTCCAGCTTGTTGAGCGCCATGTCGGCACTGTTGGCTTCCACGACCTGGTAACCCATGCCGTCGAGCATGGCTGACGTCACGTCTCGCACGCTGTCATCGTCGTCCACCAACAGGATGGTTCGCTTCTGCCCGCCCGCCGCATCGTCGATGGCGTCCGGCGACGCCACCGCATCGGACTCCAGGTTACGCCTTACCCCGGGTAGATAGACCTTGACCGTGGTGCCGTAGCCCGGCGAAGTCATGATGGCAACGCCGCCCCCCGATTGCTTGGCAAAGCCAAACACTTGCGCCAGCCCCAGACCGGACCCCTTGCCGACTTCCTTGGTGGTGAAAAACGGTTCGAAGGCCTTGGCGAGTACCTGTTGAGTCATGCCGCTGCCCGAGTCCTGAATGGACAGCACTACATAATCGCCCGGTTCCGGGTCCTCAGGTCGCTGGGCGGCCATGCTCACGGTCTCGTTACCGGTAGACAGGCGCAACGTGCCGCCATTGGGCATGGCATCCCGAGAGTTGATCGCCAGGTTGAGGATGATCATTTCCGTCTGGGTGGGGTCGACCAGTGCGCTCCACAGGTCGTCGGCGGTGTCGGTCTCGATCCAGATGCTCCCGCCCAGGGTACGCTGCAACAGCTCGATCATGCCCTCGACCGTATCGTTGAGGTTGACCGCGACGGGTTCCAGACGCTGGCGACGAGAGAACGCCAACAGCTGCCCCGTCAACTTGGCCCCTCGCTCGCCGGCCTCCTTGATGTTCTGCAGGCGACTTTGCAGTTTCTCGGTCTTGCCCTTTTCCAGATCCCGGGCCAGAAACATGGTACTGGCCAGGATAACCGTGAGCAGGTTGTTGAAGTCGTGGGCAACGCCGGCAGTGAGCTGGCCCACGGCTTCGAGGCGTTGCAGTTGCTGCAGGGTGGCCTCGATACGCTCGCGCTCGCTGATCTGTTCGCGCAACTGCTGGTTGGCGCCAGCCAGCTCGTCGAGCACCAGGCGTTCACCGGTGATGTCTCGCACGGCGGCGTACATCAGGCCTTCATCGGGGACGATGGTCCAGGACATCCAGCGGAAGTCACCGTCGGCATGGCGCATGCGGTTGACGAAGCGCGTGGAGACGTTGCCGCTGGCGATGTTTTCGGTCTCGCGCAGGGTGGCGCCGGTGTCGTCTGGGTGAATCAATTCCCAGAGCTGCATGGTGCCCAACTGCTCGCGGGTCCAGCCCAGTGTGGATTCCCACGCGGGGTTCAGGGACACCGGTGACATGTCGAAACGCATCACCGCCAGAAGCTCGCGGGACAACTCCCAGGTCCGGTCGCGTTCGCGGGTACGCTTGACCACGCGATCGCCGAGCATTTCATTCAGCTGCTGCAGCGCCTCGGTGGACTGCATCTGTTCGGTGATGTCCTGCATCACGCCGGTGAAACGCACACAGGCGCCCGCTTCGAAGAAGGCCTGGCCGTGGCTGGCAATCCAGCGTTGCCTGCCGTCCGGGAGCTGGATGCGGTAGTCGACCTGATAGCTCTGGCCATCGTCGGCGCTCATGGCCGCGTCCATGCGTTGGCGCACCAGGGGAAGGTCGTCTGGATGACAGCGCTCGGCCATCAGTTCCAGGCTGACCGGCGTGTCCTCTTCAAGCTGATACAGGGCGCGGCAGCGGTCGTCCCACAGCAACACACCGGTCGTCGGCGTGTATTCCCAAACACCCATGCGGGCGGCATTGATGGCTATCTGCGCGCGTGCCTCAACATGTTGCAGGGACTGCTCGGCATGCCGACGGCGGCGGCGTTCGAGGATCTCGTCCATCGCCCGGTTGACTGCCCTGGGCAGCAGACTCAGGTTCTGCTTGAGCACGTAGTCGATGGCGCCTTGGCGCATCATCTCGACCGCATGCTCTTCTCCGAACACGCCGGACAGGAAGATGAACGGCGTCAGTGGCGCGATACGCTGGGCGGCCTGCAATACCTGCGGCCCCGAGGAGCCGGGCAACATGTAGTCACACAGGATGAGGTCGAAGTGTTCGCGGGCAAGCGCCTGTTCAACGCCTTGATGGTTGTAGACCAAAGTGGAGTCGATGGTGAGGCCAGCGCGCTCGAGGGTCATGAGCGCCAACTCGGCATCACGGGTGCTGTCCTCCACGAACAGCAGTTTCAAAGGCTTGGGCGGCATAGGTGTCCGATGTCAAATACTGTAGTGCTTCGGACCCGACGGAGCTCTGCCGCCGAGCCTGACTCAGGAGCCTGGGCGGCGAACGATGCGCAGGGAGCCGGGGGGTGGCTCGTTGAGCACCGCCCAGAAAACCCCGAGGTCGGAGATGGCCGAAACAAATTCCTTGAATTCGACCGGCTTGACCACGTAAGCGTTCACTCCCAACGAGTAGGCACGTTCCAGATCAGGCTCTTCCTTGGAAGAGGTCAGCATCACCGTAGGAATACTGCGCAGGTCAGCGGTTTCACGCACCATCTTGAGCACTTCGAGGCCATCGACCTTGGGCAGTTTCAGATCGAGCAGCAGTACGGCGGGGTTGCCTTCGGCGCGATCGGCGTGAGCACCGCGGCGTAACAGGTAGTCAAGTGCTTCAGCGCCGTCACGCATGACGATCACTTCGTTGGCCAACTGGCTGCGCTCGAGGGCAACCAGGGTCAGCT
Source organism: Pseudomonas sp. UBA4194 (assembly GCF_002379585.1). GTDB lineage: Bacteria > Pseudomonadota > Gammaproteobacteria > Pseudomonadales > Pseudomonadaceae > Aquipseudomonas. The sequence goes on along the minus strand of NZ_DFUE01000075.1, from coordinate 23,233 downwards.
CCAGGTCTTTGGGATTGTCCTCGACCAGAAGAATGGGTTTGAGCATCGCTTACCTCGGTAGATGATTGCTGGCGGGGTGTTCGCGCTTGGGTAGCGCCATGAAGAAGGTCGCGCCTTCATTCAGCGCCCCTTCTGCCCACACCCGACCGTCGTGACGCTCGATTATACGACGAACACTGGCCAAGCCAATGCCCGTTCCTTCGAATTCCTCCATGCGGTGCAGGCGCTGGAACACCCCGAACAGCTTGCCGGCGTATTCCATATCGAAACCCACACCGTTGTCGCGGACGAACACGACCACCTCGGTGCCCTCTTCATAGGCACCCACGTCGATGACGCTGTGGTCGCGGGTGCGACTGTATTTGATGGCGTTGGACAACAGGTTGCGCAGCGCCAGATGAATGAACGCGGCGTCGCCGACCACGCGCGGCAACGGCTCGACTCGCCACTCCAGCGAGCGCCCTTCGAAGTCGGGCGCCATCTCGGTACGGATCGAGTCCACCAGCGCATTGAGGTCGACATCGGTGAAGCGCAGTGCCGAACGGCCCATCTGCGAGAAGCTCAGCAGATTGTCCACCAGGGTGCCGGCAAAGCGCGCCGATTCACCAATGTGCTCGAGGAAACGCATGCCGCGCTCGGACAGCTTGTCGCCTTCGAAATCCTGTAGCAGCTCGGCGTAGCCAGCAATGTGCCGCAGCGGCGCACGCAGGTCGTGGGACACGCTGTAGGAGAACGCCTCGAGCTCCTTGTTGGATTTTTTCAGTTCGCCGGCCAACTGCGCGAGTTCTTCGGCCTTGCGCAACACGATACCCAACACGGCGGTGCGCAACTCATGGACGCCTTCGACTTCCAGGCTGTCCCACGGAACGGAGAAACCACTGACGTTCTGCTGCCACACTTCGAAACTGTGGCGCGGGTGCAGCGCACCGGAATCCGCCAGGGTCTTGTCCGGGCGGCCTGCCCAGTTGACCGTCCGCGCCTGCTCGGGTCGGAACCAGATCAGATAATGGGAGTGGATTTCGGAAATCGCCACGGCCAGCACACCGCCGCAGTACCGGGCCAGTTCGGGAAGCGCCGGGATATCGCGACTGACGTTGTCGCTATGGAATATTTCCTCACTGCCGCGCTGGGCCAGCCAGTGGGCCAACGCATCGACCATGGCCTGCGGCGGCGTATCGCCCAGCAGTTCGCAGCGGGCCTCGGCGAGGATCGCCGCGCCGCTGGCACGAGCAAAGCCCACGAAAGCGTCGGGTACGGCCAGCAGCCCGTCACGAACGCTGTCGTGATCGGCCATGGCCGACAGCAACTGGACGATGCTGCGGCGCAGCTCGAGCATGCGCTGGTTGGCGGCGTGCACTTCCTTGGTTTCGATTTGCAGGGACAGCACGCTGCCAAGCAACTCACACGCTGTGCGGGTCTGGAAGCCGACGGCATGGGGCTCGTGGTGATGGCAGGAAATAAGACCCCACAGACGCCCATCGACCACGATGGAAATGGACATCGAGGCGAGGGTGCGCATATTGCGCATGTACTGCAGGTGGACGGGCGAAACGCTGCGCAGCGCGGCGTAGCTCAAGTCCAGGTCAGTGCCCGTGGCAGGGTTGTGCTGGGGTACCAGAGGCGACGCCGCGTAGTTGGCGTCTTCGATGACCCGAATGCGGTTGCTGCAATAGAGCTCACGCGCCTGCTGGGGAATGTCCGAAGCCGGGAAGCACAGACCCAGATAACTGGGGTAGCCGTCGTCCAGCACCTCGGCGTTGACCACGCCATTGCCTTCGTCGTCGAAGCGATAGGACTTGACCCTGCCAAAACCGGTGATGCGTTTGACCTCCGCTACCGAACGCCGACACAACTCGTCGATGTCCTGGGCGTCCTGCAACTGCACCAGAAAGGTTCTTACCAGGGGGTAGAGGTTGCCGTAGGCATGCCCCTCTTCGGAACTCGGTTCGAACTCGGCGATGATCACGCCATCGATACGGTGCACCATCATCGCTGTGGCGCGGGCGGTACGGCTACCGATGGCGAAACGCACGTCGGCGAAGTGGAACGGTTGCTGTTCCTCGCCGGCCCACTGGCCCAGCCGCGCGGTCAATGCCTGCCCCTGCTCGAACAGGTCGCGCACGGCAGTGCCCAGCAGTGCGTGCGGCTCCAGCCCCAGCCACTGGCGCACGTTCTGACTGACCTGCAACACGGCCTCGCCCTGGGCATCGAATACCATCAGGAAGCCTTGAGGCTGGATGCTGCCGGGAATGCGGATAGGCTCGCGGGCGCACTGCTCGGTGGCAGCGGCAAGAACGGCTGCGGTCTCGCTTGGTGTCACAGAAGATCTCCTGGTGCGGCTGAGGGCTCTGGTGGGCACACTCGGGCCGGTTTCCGGTCATCCAACCCTGGCACGGATGCGGGATAGCAATTGGGACCACACAGTAGCAAATATGTGCCGCCCGCGTCAGACACTGCCGTCACTAACGGCAAATCGGTCGCCAACCCAGCGCCGGGCCGGCAGCGGGCAGCCGCTTGCCAGCTGGGCTTGGAGCGGCGCATTAGCGCATGACAATTTTCAGACATATCAGTATGATGCGCGCACAAGCGAGGTTGGCGAAATTGGTAGACGCATCAGACTTAAAATCTGACGACCTTTGGTTGTGCGGGTTCGATTCCCGCACCTCGCACCATAATTCCCAGGCTATCGGCCTGAACTGATGGGGTCTCTTCGCGGCCCTAAACCGCCCCAAGAATGACCCCGCCCCCCCTGTAGGAGCGGCGTCCAGCCGCGAAGGCGCCAGCCGGCGCCCTCATATCACCCCTCCCCAGCCAACACCCCGGCCAATGCCTTGGCCTGTAGCGCCACATCAGTCACCGCCGTACTCTCCCACCACATGCCGCGAAGCGGCGGCCCCATGGCGAACAGGTTGGAGGCCGCCACACCCTCGGCGTCGATCACCGCGCCCTGCTCCGTAGCCAATATGCCCAGCGCCAGTGGCCCGGGCTGAATCAATCCGCGCGCCAGCAACTGCTGCGGCAACGGCTTGTCCACCCGGCGCCAGTCGTATTCGATACCGGTGGAGTTGATCAAGGCATCCCCGCGAATGACCTCCAGCTCATCCTGGCCCTTGGCCCGTACGCCGATGCAGGTGCCTTCGACCTGCTTGAGCGTGGCCGCACGAATGCTCAGCCGCCCTGCCCCGATCAATTTTTCCAGCAACGCTGCGCTGGGCGGTGGCGAGCGGTGGTGATGGCTTTCCCACCACGGCCGAACATGCCGCACGAACTGTCGCTTGTGCCGTTCACTGGCCTGGCTCCACAGCCGAGCCACGTGTACCCGCACGGTATCCAGCGGTGCCTGCCAGTCGATGCCCTGGGCCATGGCCAGGCGACATTGTGCGCGCAGCGCGGCCATCACCTGACGTGGCGTGCGCAGGCTCAGGTCCTGGCCAAGAAAATCCGGCCAGGCCGGAGGCTGTCGACGCACGTGAGGCCACAGCCCATGCCGCGAGATGACCGACACAGGGCCACAGTGACCGGCCTTGTGCAGGGAGACCACGGCGTCGACCATGGTCAACCCGGAGCCGATGATCAATACCCGCGCCTGCGGGTCGAGCTTGCGCATGGCCGCTACGTCCCACGGGTCAACGGCTGCGGCGTTGAGTCCACCCGGGGTTATCTGGGCGGTGCGGGCGGCGGCGAACATGCCGGTGGCCAGCACCGCCTGGGTGGCGTGCCACTGCTGCCCATCGGCCAGGCGTACGAGCAGTCCCGCGTCCAATGGCTGCAGATCCACCGCCTGCTCGCGCACATGCTCCACGCTCGAGCCATGGCGGGCGCCCACTTGCCGGGCTTCGGCCAACCTTTGCTGGGCGTACAGGCCGAATATACCGCGGGGCGGGAACAGCTCGGCCACCGGCACCCCCTGCTCGACCGACTCGGGCCAGCCGCCCTGGGCGATGAACGCCTGCAGCCATTCGGTCAGGTCATCGGCGTTGTCCGGGTCCACACTCATGCGCGCAGCGTTGCCGTTGAGGGTATGACCCAGCTCGGTGGCACTGTAGGCTTCACCGCGGCCCAACTCCGGGCGTGGCTCGATGATGACGATCCGACGGGCAGCAGGCTGACGAAGCAATTGAACGGCCAACAGCGTGCCGCTCAGACCTCCACCGATAATCAGGACATCGGCGCGAGCAGGGGCGAGTTCACTCATGTTCTAGCTCTGGAAAAGGGTGTCGGTGCTTATCATAGGGCGATTCAGTCCAAAAAACCCTGTTCGCTCAACTCGCTGAACGGCATCGGTTTGGCAAAGTAATAGCCCTGGGCCTGACCCGCGCCCATTTCCCGCAGCAACTCCAGGGTGCCCAGGTCCTCGACCCCTTCGGCCACCACGGTCAGGCCCAGGGACTCGGCCATGCGCACGATGGCGCGCACGATGGCGCGACTGCGTGAACTGGTGGTGAGCTCGAGGATGAACGACTTGTCGATCTTAAGCCCGGTGAACTGATATTGGTGCACGTAGCTCAGGGACGAGAACCCCGCCCCGAAGTCGTCCAGGACCACCGTCATGCCCTGCTCGGCCAATTGCTGCATGGTGCGCTGGGCCATGGCCGGCTCGGCCACCAACGCGCCCTCGGTGAGTTCGAGGCAAATCCGCCCAGGAGCGACCTGATACCGCGCCAGCAGCGCGAGCACCTCATAGGCAAAATCCGTTCGGGTGATGCTGTAGCTCGAACAATTGACGTGCACCGGTGGCCAATGTTCGTGTCCGGGCTGAGCCAGTATCTGCGCCACACAGGTGAGCATGTACAGGTCCAGCCGGCCGATCAGACGCAGGCCTTCCAGCGCTGGCAGAAAATGCCCCGGCGCAACGATGCGGCCATCGGGCTGACGCCAGCGGATCAAGGCTTCCAACGCCAGCAACTCGCCCGTTTGCACGTCGACGATGGGTTGGAAATAGGGCAGCAGTTCATCGCTGCGCTTGAGTGCATTGCGCAGCGCGCCCTCCTGTTCGACCTGATCGGAGACCTCTCGACGCAAGGCTTGGTTGAAAACCGCATAGCTGTCACGCCCGGCGCTCTTGACCCGGTACATGGCCTTGTCGGCGTCGCGCAGCAGATCGGCCGGCTCGGCATGGAACTGGCTGTCGGCGCCGACGATACCGATACTGCAGGAAGAAAAGACCTCGTGGCCATTGATCAGGAATGGCAGGTCGAAAGCCACCAGAATGCGTTCGGCGATGTCGACCGCGGTATCCAGCGTGGATTCCGGGGCCAGCACGGCAAACTCGTCACCGCCCAGGCGGGCCAGCAGGTCCGCATCGCGCAGGCAACTGCGCAGGCGGTTGGCCGCCTCCATCAGCAGCTGGTCACCGAAATGATGACCAAAGCTGTCGTTGACCATCTTGAAACGGTCCAGGTCGATGAACATCACCACCAGCTCACGGCCGCTTTGCTGGTAGTCATCCCAGGCAGCCTGGAGCCGCTGCTGCAGGTGGGTCCGATTGGGCAAGGCAGTCAGCGAATCGTGGGCGTTTTCGTATTGCAGCTTGGCATTGGCATGGTCGAGCTCGCGGGTACGGCTTTGCACACGCGCTTCGAGCTTGAGGTTGGCCTCATAGATGGCCTCGGCGGCGCTGCGGCGCGACAGTGCGGTGTCGATGTGCCGCGACACGAAGGTCAGCAGGTCCTGGTCGCGCAGGCTGTAGCGCACATCCGCTGCATAGCTCTGCACCACCAGCACACCGCGTACGCGATCCTCATCGAACAGTGGGATGCCCAGCCAGGACTGGGAGCGCATGGGGTCACGCTGGTCCTCCACTTCGTCCATTGCCATCAGTCGCGTGGCCTCGTCGAAATCGATCAGGCAGGCCCGGCGCTGGCGTATCACATACTCGGTCAAGCCGCGCCGACCACGGCGCGGCGGCGGGCAAGTGGCAATCTGTTCATCGACGTAATACGGAAAACTGACTTCGCCGGTACTGCCATCGAACAGCGCGATGTAGAAGTTGCGCGCGTAGAGCAGGTCGCCGACGATCAGATGCAGGCTGTGGTAGAGCCCATCGATATCGCCCGGCTGGCTGGACAGCTCGGCGATCTGGAACAACGCCACTTGCAGGTGCTCCGCGCGCTTGCGCTCGGACACCTCCAGGCGCAGCGCGGCATTGAGCTGGGACAGTTCCTGGGTGCGCCGCGACACCGTCTCTTCCAGATCGGCGCGGTGCAGAATACGGTCCAGGGCCATCGCCACGTGCCGCGCAACCACCAGAAACAGCGCGCGGTCTTCGGCGCTGTAGGCGCGGTGCACGTCGTAGACCTGCATGGCGATCATGCCGAAGACTTCGTCGGACGAGTTCTTCAGGGGCGAGCCCATCCAGAATTCAGGAATATGCCCCACGCAGTAGAAACGCCCTTCGCCTTGGGCGGTAGCGATGCCGCGGGCGTCGATCAACAGCGGCTGGCCGCTGGTGAGCACCTGGCCGGTGAGCGACAGATGCTCGCGGTCGAGGAACTCGTAGTTTTCCGCTTCCAGGGCTTCGACGTCGATCACGTCGACGTAATAGGGATAGCTGATCTTGCCGCTCTGGCTGTCGTACAGCGCCAGGTAGAAGTTTTCCGCGTCGATCAGGGTGGCGAGCAGTTTGTGCACGCCCACCAGAAACACCGCACGGTCCCTCGTGGAGCTGGCCAGGTAGGTGATTTCGTACAGTACCCGTTGGGTGATCTGGGCCCTGGCCAATGCATCGGTCTGCACGCGTTGGCCAATGCGTCGGGCGAGCGCGGCCAGCGCGCCGTCGTGGGGTACATGGATAGGTGCCAGAAGCCAGCCCAGTACGGCTTCGCCCTGACCGGTTGGCCAGATCTGCAGGTCGCAGCTGTCGCAGAAGCGCTTGAGTTCGTGATTGGCCAACACCGCCGGCCAGTGCCGCTGCAGGTCGCCCTGCCCCTCAAGGTGCAACTGTTCTCCAGCCCGGTACCAGGCCCAGGCGGTGCTGTGCGGCCAATCATGGGCCTCACGCAGAATCGCCTCCAGCGATAGCTCATCAGCCGAGCCAGTGCCCACCGGGGGCAGCGCTAAGGTCGAGGGATTGGAACTCATCGTCGCTCCATGGCCAGAAATCCAACTGTGCGCATCTTCCGGCTTTGTGCCAGTAGTTAGCAAGGGGATTGGTCGTGATCGGCGGATGATTGACGCAACCAGGTAGCAGGAGGTGGATCTGTGTCCATGTGCACTGGGGTGGAGGGTGCCCCTACCCCGGCCATCCACGGCAAATCACGTTCACGTTCACGTTCAGGCGCTGGTGAGGTCCTGATTGTACTGCGCGGCCTGAATATCGCTGATGAAGCGGTCTGCGGGAAGGGGATGCCCCAGCAGATACCCCTGTAGCGAATTGCAGCCCAGTTCAGTCAGGAACTGACGCTGGTTACTGGTCTCCACCCCTTCGGCAACGATGCGCAGCCCCAGTGCCTGGCCCAGGGCGATGATGGCAGAGACAATGGCCGCGTCGTCGCTGTCCTGCTCCAGTTCGCGGACGAAGCCGCGGTCGATCTTCAGCTCATTGGCTGGCAGCCGCTTGAGGTACATCAGGCTCGAATAGCCCGTACCGAAGTCATCGATGGACAGGTCCACGCCCATGTCGGCCAAACGCTGCAGTACCGTCATGCTGGCATCGGCATCGCTCATGGCGGTGCTTTCGGTGATTTCCAGGGTCAGGCTGTTGGCCGAGAGTTCGTGGCGCTCCAGGGCATCGGCGACGCTTTGCACCAGGCCGGCGTGGCAGAACTGCAGCGCGGACAGGTTGACTGCCATGCGCCACGAGGCATACCCCAGCAGGACCCATTGGCGCATCTGCCGGCAGGCCTCGTCCAATACCCACTCACCGATGTCGATGATCAGGCCGGTTTTCTCGGCCAGATCGATGAACTGATCGGGCATCAGCAAACCCAGCTGCGGGTGCTCCCAGCGCAGCAGCGCTTCAGCCCCCACCGGGTGACCACCGATAGCGTCGAACTTGGGTTGATAGAACAGCCGCAGTTCCTTGCGCAGTACGGCCAGGCGCAGATCCTGCAAGAGTTGCAACTGCTTGCGGGCATTGGTGTTCATGGAACCGTCGAAGAAACGGTAGCCGTTCTTGCCGGCATTCTTGGCGTGGTACATGGCCGCGTCGGCATTCATCAGCAGCTCTTGCTGATTCAGGCCGTTGCCGGGGTAGATGACGATGCCGATGCTGGCCGATACCTGGAGCTGTTGACCCGCGACCTCGAAAGATTGCGCGATCAGGTCGACCTGACGCGCGGCGATACCAGGGGCGTCGCCCGCCTCTTCGAGCCCTACCAGCAGCACGAACTCATCGCCGCCGATGCGCGCCAACGTGTCCTGGCCATGCAGATGGCCCCGCAAGCGGCCGGCCACCGCGCGCAGCAGTTGATCGCCGATATGATGACCGAACGCGTCGTTGACTGGTTTGAAGCCATCCAGGTCGATGAACATCAGGGCAAAGCAGCCGCCTCGTTCGTCGACCTGATGGATCGCCTGGCCGATACGATCGGCCAGCAGCATGCGATTGGGCAGGCCGGTCAGGTTGTCGTGCAGGGCCAGTTGAGTGAGCTCACGGTTGGCCAGGGTCAGGGAGTTGGCCAGTTCGGCGGTGCGCGCCTCCATGCGGGCGTCCAGCACCGATGTCAGCAAGGTGATGCTGAGCACCGCCAAGGTGGTGACCAGTACCAGATAGTCCAGGCCATTGCCGGTCAGTCCGTCGATAGCGCCGCCACACACGCTGCCCTCGGGGAAGCTGGCAGCCGCCATCCCGGTGTAATGCATGCCGACGATGGCGATGCCCATCAGTACCGCGGCGCCGCCCCGGGCGATGCGTACGTAGGGCGTAGGGTGGCGTAGGCGGAAGGCGATCCACAGGGCTGCCGCCGAGGCGCCGCCAGCAATGGCCAGGGAGGCGGCGAACAGGCCTGGGTCGTAAACGATGCCCGGTTGCATGTCCAGGGCCGCCATGCCGGTGTAGTGCATGGTGCTGATGCCAGCCCCCATGATCAGCGCGCCTATGCCCAGCTGTGGCCAGGGCAGACTGGGCTGGCTGACCACCCACAGGGCGAATCCGCAACTGAGGATCGCGATCAACAGCGAAGCGGCGGTCAGGCCCAGGCCGAAGCCCAACTGGATCGGCAGTTTGAACGCCAGCATACCGATGAAATGCATGGACCACACGCCTACGCCCATGGCCAGTGCGCCGCCGGCCATCCACAGGTACACGGCACGGCCCTGTGCAGTGGCAATGCGGCCCACCAGGTCCAGGGCAGTGTAGGAGGCAAGCATCGCCACGCACAGGGAGATGACGACGAGCGAGGGAGAGTAACTACCGATAAGCATCAATTTCTCGAAATGGGCTAACGAACAATACAAGGTGTGACTGTAGCACCGGCGTAAGCTGGGTCCGAGGCCCCCGCAGTACGTCAGATACACCGCGTTGTTGCCGGACGCGGCTTACGCCGCTGCTACAGCCGGTTGTTCGCCGGACACAAAGCGGCTTCCCCTGTAGCACCGGCGTAAGCCGGGTCCGAGGCCCCGCAGTACGTCAGATACACCGCGGTGTTGCCAGACGCGGCTTACGCCGCTGCTACAGCCGGTTGTTCGCCGGACACAAAGCGACTTCCCCTGTAGCACCGGCGTAAGCCGGGTCCGAGGCCCCGCAGTACGTCAGATACACCGCGGGGTTGCCGGACGCGGCTTACGCCGCTGCTACAGCCGGTTGTTCGCCGGACACAAAGCGGCTTCCCCTGTAGCACCGGCGTAAGCCGGGTCCGAGCCCCCGCGGTACGTCAGATACACCGCGGGGTTGCCGGACGCGGCTTACGCCGCTGCTACAGCCGGTTGTTCGCCGGACACAAAGCGACTCCTCCCTGTAGCACCGGCGTAAGCCGGGTCCGAGGCCCCGAGGTGGGTCAGGTAGGGCGCGGTATTGCCGGACGCGGCTTACGCCGCTGCTACGGGTCGGGGGTGGAGTCGGGTTGTGGTTGCCAGCCGCCGCCCAGTGCTGCGATCAGTTGGACGCTTGCCACCAGCCTGCTCTGCAGCAAGGTCAGCACACTGCGCTCGTTGCTCAACGCCGTGGCTTGCACGTTCACTACATCGAGATAGCCAATCAGCCCGGCCTTGTATTGATTGGAGGTCAATCGCAGGGATTCACGAGCGGCCTGAAGCGCTTCATCGCGCACCTGTGCTTCGTCGCCATAGACTTTCAACTGGCTCATGTAGTCTTCGACTTCGCGGAAGCCATCGAGCACGGTCTGACGGTACTGCGCGACCGTCTGGTCGTAGGCTGCCTCGCTGCGATCGACCTCGGCCGCGCGCTGGCCGCCGTCGAACAGGGTCATCGCCAACTGTGGGCCCACCGACCAGAAGCGATTGGGTAGCGACACCCAGTTGCTGAAGCTGCTGCTGCTGTAGCCGCCGGCCAGGCTCAGGGTCAGGTCCGGGAAATAGGCCGTCTTGGCCACGCCGATCTCGGCATTGGCGGCCATGACCGAACGCTCGGCGGAGGCAATGTCCGGGCGCCGCTCCAACAACTGCGAAGGAACGGCCAGGGGAATCTCCGGTAACGCCGGGATTTCGGTGCTGGGCGCAACGCTGAGTTCCGAGGGCGCCACGCCGACCAGCACGGCGATGGCGTTCTCCAGTTGCGCGCGCTGCCAGATCAGGTCGATCAGATCGGCCTGGGTGCTCTTGAGCTGGGTTTGCGCCTGGAACACCGCATCGCGCCCCGAGATCCCGGCGCGGTATTGGTTCTGGGTCAAGTTCAGCGAGCGTTGATAGGTGTCGACCGTGGACTCCAGCAAGCGCTTCTGCTCATCGATCACGCGCAGCTGCAAATAATTCTGCACCAGCTCCGATTGTAAGCTCAGGCGCATGGCTGCGAGGTCAGCCAGACTGGCCTGAGCGCTGGCCCGATCGGCTTCGAGGCCGCGGCGCAACTTGCCCCAGATATCGGCCTCCCAGCTCACCCCCAGCTGGGTGTTGTAGGTGTTGCGAATGCCGCTGCCCGACTGGCTCAGGCTTGATCCGCTGCTGCCCGTGCCCTGGCTGGCGCGGGTCTTGCCGGCACTGAGGTCGACCGTGGGGAACAGCGCACCGCGGGTACTGCGCACCAAGGCCTGGGCCTGACGGTACTGGGCTTCGTATTGAGCAACGGTCTGGTTGGACGTATTGAGCCGCTGAACCAGACCATTGAGTTGAGGATCGCCGTACAGCTCCCACCAGGCGCCACGGGCCAGCGCATCGCTGGGACTGGCCTGGCGCCAGCCTTCGGCCTGTTTGAACTGTGCGGGGGTGGACAGCGGCGGCCGTTGGTAATCCGGGCCTATGGCACAGGCGCTGAGCATTATCGAGCACAGGGCCAGGCTGAGCAGGCGCGAACCGCGCAGGGAAACGGGATCGATCATAGCGGGGTGTCCAGAGCGGCATCGGTACGCACGCCGCGCCAATTGTTGAAACGATGGCGCAAGCGGTCGAGATAGAGGTAAACGACGGGAGTGGTATAGAGCGTCAGCACCTGGCTGAACACCAGACCGCCAATGATGGTCAGGCCCAGCGGCCGGCGCATCTCAGCGCCTGCCGCGCTGCTGAGCATCAGCGGCAGGGCGCCGAGGATCGCCGCCAGGGTGGTCATCAGGATCGGCCGCAGACGCAACAGGCAGGCCTGACGAATCGACTCCGCCGGGGCCAGGCCTTCATTGCGCTCAAGCTGCAGCGCGAGGTCGATCATCATGATGGCGTTCTTCTTGACCACGCCGATCAACAGGAATAGCCCCAGCAGGGAAATCAGGCTGAACTGCCCGCCGGTGAGGTAAATGCTGAGCAAGGCGCCAACGCCGGCGGACGGCAACGTGGAAAGAATGGTCAACGGGTGGATGTAGCTTTCGTAGAGGATGCCCAGCACCAGATAGACCGCCACCAGTGCCCCCAGGATCATCCAGGGTTGGCCCTTCTGCGTGGACGCGAAGGCATCGCCTGTGCCCGCCACCTTGACGATGATGTCTTCGGGCAGGCCCACCTTGGCCAGTGCCCGCTCGATGGCCGGGGTGGCGACATCCAGCGTCACGCCTTCGGCCAGATCGAACGAAATGCTTTCGGAAGCAAACTGACCTTCGTGGCTGACGCTGTCGTCGGCCAGACTGTTCTCGTAGTGGGCGATGCTGGACAGCGGCACGCGCTTGTTGTCGGACGTGATCACCTGCACCTGCTCCAGGGTGATGGGGTCCTGGGCGTACTTGGGGTTGATCTCCATCACTACCTTGTACTGGTTCAAGCTGTCGTAGATGGTGGAAATCTGCCGCTGACTGTAGGCATTGTTGAGCACCGAGGTAACGGTACTCATGTCGATACCCAGGCGCTTGGCCTGGTCGCGGTCGACGATCAGGGTGATCTGCGCCGCCCCCCTGCCCTCCCGGGCGTCGATGGCGGTCAGTTCCGGCAATGCGCGCAGCGCGGTGACGATCTTCGGGTACCAGGCCCGCAGTGCGGCCAGGTCGCCGCTCTGGATGATGTAGGAATACTGCGAGGTACTCTGCTCTCGGGCCCCGCCGAACTGCAGGTCCTGATCGGCCATCAGCATCAGCCGGGCGCCGGGCACCTTGGGCAAGGTCTTGCGCAGGCGTTCGATGACCTTCTGGGCATCGAGCCCGCGCTCCTCCACCGGTTTGAGCCGCACCAGCACAGTGGCGTTGTTGGTTCCGTTGTTGCCGCCGATGAAGCCCGCCACGCTGTCCACGGCCGGATCGGCCAACAGGGCTTGGCGAAAGATCTCCATCTTCGGCTGCATCACCGCGAACGACAGCCCATCATCGCCACGCACGAAACCGATCAACTGGCCGGTGTCCTGCTGGGGCATGAAGGTCTTGGGCACCACCACGTACAGCGCCACGTTGACCACGATGGTCACCAGCAAACTCAACAAGGTCAGCCGACGATGGCGCAGCACCCAACCCAGACTGCGATCGTAGCCGGCCACCATCCGCCGGTTGACCCGGTCGCTCCAACGCTGCAAGCGATTGTCGTGGCGTGGGTCGTGGGGTTTGAGCCAGCGCGAGCAGAGCATCGGCGTCAGGGTCAGGGACACGAACAGCGACACGACGATGGCCACCGCCAGGGTGATGGAAAATTCCCGGAACAGGTTTTCGATGATCCCGCCCATGAACAGGATCGACAAGAACACCGCTACCAATGAGACGTTCATCGACAACAGGGTAAAGCCTACCTCCTGGGTGCCCAGGTAGGCGGCGCGCATGGGCGCAACACCGTCGTCGATGTGCCGGGATATGTTCTCCAGCACCACGATGGCATCGTCCACCACCAGCCCGGTAGCGAGGATCAGCGCCATCAGCGACAGGTTGTTGAGCGAAAACCCCCACAGGTACATCACGGCAAAAGTGCCCACCAGCGACACAGGTACCGCCAGGGTCGGAATCAGCGACGCTCGGAAACTGCCCAGAAACAGGAAAACCACCAGCACGACCAGCACCACGGCAATCAGCAAGGTCATCTCGGCCTCATGCAGAGTGGCCTTGATCACCGGCGAACGGTCCATCGCCAGGTCGAGCTTGACCGTGGCCGGCAGTACGGCCTCGAGCGCCGGCAATTGTTCCTTGATCCGGTTGACGGTCTCGATGATGTTGGCGCCCGCCTGGCGGTTGACGACCACCGCCACCGCCGCCTTGTCATTGAAGAAACCGCTGTTGTAGCGATCTTCCACGGCATCGGTGACCTTGGCCACATCGCTGAGCCGCAACACCGAGCCGTCCTGGTAGCGAATGATCAGCGGCTTGTAGTCGTCGGCCTTTTCCAACTGATCGTTGGCCCGCACCTGCCACTGCCGCTCGCCGTCTTCGACGAAACCCATGGGCCGGCGCACGTTGGCGCCGTCGATGGCCGAGCGAACGTCGTCCAGGGACACGTTGTACTGATTGAGCAGTTGCGGTTCCAGTTCGACGCGTACCGCGGGAAGCGAACTGCCGCCGATCTGTACTTCACCGACCCCGGAGACCTGGGACAGGCTCTGCGACAGAATCGTGGAGGCCAGGTCGTAGAGTTCGCCCTTTTCCAGCACATCGGAGGTCAGCGCCAACACCATTATGGGGGCTTGGGCTGGGTTTACCTTGCGGTAGGTGGGCATGCTGCGCATGCCGCTGGGCAGCAGATTGCGCGAGGCATTGATGGCCGCCTGCACTTCTCGCGCCGCGCCGTTGATGTCGCGGCCCATGTCGAACTGCAGGATCACCCGGGTCGAACCCTGGCTGGAACGGCTGCTCATGGTGGTCACGCCCGGTATCGCGCCGAACGAGCGCTCCAGCGGTGTCGCCACGGTGGAGGCCATCACTTCCGGGCTGGCCCCGGACAGGTTGGCCGAGACCACGATTACCGGGAAGTCCATGTTCGGCAGTGGAGACACCGGCAACAGGCCGAAACTCACGCCACCGAGCAGCATGATCGCCACGCTCATCAGGAACGTGGCCACTGGCCGTCGGATGAAAGGTCCGGAGAGGTTCATGCTTCAGCCTGCTCGGTGCTGGCCGACTTGCGTCTCCAGCGACGGCCCAGGCGGTCGAAGTACAGATAGATCACCGGCGTGGTGAACAGCGTCAGCACCTGGCTGACCAGCAAGCCGCCGACCATTACCAGACCCAGCGGCTGGCGCAGCTCGGCGCCGGAACCCGTGGCGAGCATCAATGGCACGGCACCGAACAGCGCCGCCAGGGTGGTCATGAGGATCGGCCGGAACCTCAGCAACGCCGCCTGGTAGATCGCCGTCTGCGGGTCGAGCCCCTGGTTGCGCTCGGCGTCCAGGGCGAAGTCGATCATCATGATGGCGTTTTTCTTGACGATGCCGATCAACAGAATGATACCGATGATGGCGATCATGCCCAGGTCGTTGCCGCTGAGGATCAACGCCAGCAACGCGCCCACCGCAGCGGATGGCAGGGTCGAGAGAATGGTGATGGGGTGGATGTAGCTTTCATACAGCACACCTAACACGATGTACATGGTCACCACCGCGGCAAGCACCAGCAGCAAAGTGCTCTGCAACGAGGCCTGGAAGGCCTCGGCAGCGCCCTGGAACTGGGTCTGCACGCCCAGCGGCATGCCGATGTCCTGCTGCACCTGGTCGATCACTTCGACGGCCTTGCCCAGGGCAACGCCGTCGGCCAGGTTGAAGGACATCATCACGGCCGGAAACTGGCCGATGTGGGTGATCGCCAACTGTGCCTGGCGCTGTTCGATATGGGCCAGACTCGAAAGGCGCACCTGGGTACCGCTGGTGGCAGTGGTGTCGCTGTCGGAGGTCTGGTTGGTGGTGCCCGTGCCGTTGACGCTGGCCTTGACGTAGATCTGTTCCAGCGCCTGCGGGCCGATGCTGTTGCCATTGGCGGCCTGGAGTACGACCCGGTACTGGCTGGCCTGGGTGTAGATGGTGGAAATCTGGCGCTGGCCGAACGCGTCGTAGAGCGCGTCGGTGATATCGGCTACGTCCACCCCTACCCGCTTGGCAGCATCGCGGTCGATCACCAGATACACCTGCAGGCCCTTGTCCTGCAGATCGCTGGCCACGTCCGTGAGCTCCGGGCGCTGGCGCAGGGCATCCACCAGTTTGCCGCTCCACAGCGCCAGCATGTCGGCGTCGGGTGACGACAGGCTGAATTGATACTGGGTACGGCTGACGCGGTCCTCGATGGTCAAGTCCTGGACCGGTTGCATGAACAGGCGCATGCCCAACAGCTTGTCCACTTCCGGCTGCAGCCGGGCGATCACCTGGCTGGCAGTCAAGTCGCGCTCGGCGTGAGGCTTGAGGTTGATCAGCAGGCGACCGCTGTTGAGGGTGGCGTTGTCGCCGTCCACACCAATGTAGGAGGACAGGCTGGACACGGCCGGGTCTTGCAGGATGATTTTGGCCAGCGCCTGCTGGCGCTCGCTCATGGCTTTGAACGAGATGGACTGCGGCGCTTCGGAAATGCCCTGGATGACCCCGGTGTCCTGCACCGGAAAAAAGCCCTTGGGCACCACGACATACAGCAGCACCGTGAGGCCCAGGGTGGCGACGGCCACCAGCAAGGTCAGCGGCTGATGGCGCAGCACCCATTGCAGCCCCGTGGCGTAGCGAGCGATCAGCCAGTCGATCCAGGCTCCGCTGGCCTTGTAGAAACGGCTCTGCTCCTCTTCCTTGGGTTCGCGCTTGAGCAGGCGTGCGCACATCATCGGCGTCAGCGTGAGCGACACCACCAGGGAAATCAGGATAGCCACGGCCAGGGTGATGGCGAATTCCCGGAACAGCCGGCCTACCACGTCGGCCATGAACAGCAACGGGATCAGCACGGCGATCAGCGAGAAGGTCAGCGACAGCAAGGTGAAACCGATCTGCCGCGCGCCCTTGAGGGCGGCCTGCATCGGCGTCTCGCCTTCTTCGATGTGCCGCGAGATGTTCTCCAGCATGACGATCGCATCGTCCACCACAAAGCCGGTGGCAATGGTCAGCGCCATCAGCGTGAGGTTGTTGATGGAGAATCCGGCCAGGTACATCACGCCAAAGGTGCCCACCAGAGACAGCGGCACGGCGATGGAGGGAATGAGCGTGGCGCTGAACCGGCGCAGGAACAGGAACGTCACCATCACCACCAGGGCAATGGCGATCAGCAGTTCATGCTGCACGTCGGTTACCGACGCGCGGATGGTCTGGGTGCGGTCGGTGAGCACCGTGACGTCCAGACCGGCCGGCATGGTGTCGGTGATGGTGGGCAGCAAAGCCTTGATGCGGTCGACCACGTCGATGACGTTGGCCCCCGGCTGGCGCTGAATGTTGAGCAATACCGCCTGGTTCTGGTTGGCCCAGGCCGCCAGGCGCTCGTTCTCGGCGCCATCGACGATTTCAGCCACGTCCCGCAGGCGCAAGGGGCCGCCGTTGTTATAGGCCAGGATCAGATTGGCGTATTCCTCGGGCGAGCGCAGTTGATCGTTGGCGTCGAGCATCGACACGCGCGTCGGGCCGTCGAAGTTGCCCTTGGGCTGGTTGACGTTGGACGCGCCAATCAGGGTGCGCACGTCGGACAGGTTCAGGCCGTTGGCGGCCAGAGCCTCGGGGTTGACCTTGATCCGCACCGCTTGGCGCTGGCCGCCGGCAATGCTGACCATGCCGACGCCGCTGATCTGGGCAATCTTCTGCGCCATGCGGGTGTCGACCAGGTCGTTGAGCTTGGGCAGCGGCATGGTTTTGGAGCTGATGGCCACGGTGAGCACCGGGGTATCGGCCGGGTTGACCTTGTTGTACACCGGCGGTGCGGGCAGATCGGAAGGCAAGAGGTTGCTGGCGGCGTTGATCGCGGCCTGCACCTGCTGCTCGGCAACGTCCATGTTGATTTCAAGGCTGAAGCGCAGGGTCAGTACCGACGCCCCGCCGGAACTGGTGGAGGCCATCTGGGTCAGCCCGGGCATTTGCCCAAACTGCCGTTCCAGGGGCGCCGTGACGGCACTGGTCATCACCTGTGGGCTGGCGCCGGGGTACAGGGTCATGACCCGGATGGTCGGATAATCGACCTGGGGCAAGGCCGAGACCGGCAACAGCCGATAGGCAAGCACCCCGGCCAGGACGATGGCCAACATGGTCAACGTGGTGGCGACGGGGCGCAGGATGAACAGCCGCGAAATATTCATGCGCCGGTCTTGCCCTTCTCGCCGGTGGCTGCTGCGCCGTCCTTGCCCTGCAGGTGCTGGCCGGGCGAAGTCGGGACTTCGGCGCTGTCATTGACCACCTCGACCTTGCTGCCCTCGCGCAGGCGGTCGGTGCCTTCCAGCACCACACGGTCGCCCTGGGCCAGGCCTTCCTGAACCACGGTGTGGGTGCCGTCGGTGGCACCCACCTTCAATGGACGAATCTTGACTTTGTCGTCGCCGTCCATTGCATAGACGAAGGTGCCATCGACGCCATATTGCACAGCAGCGGCCGGCACCAGAATCGCGCCCTTCAGGGTGTCGGACAACAGCCGCACGTTGACGAACTGGTTGGGGAACAACGCCTCGTCCTGGTTTTCGAAGCGTGCCTTGAACTTGAGTGTGCCGGTGCTGGTGTCGATCTGGTTGTCCAGGCTGCCGAGCACGCCGGTGGCCTGCTTGCGGGTGTCGCCGCGGTCCCAGGCCTCGACGGCCAGGCTGGCACCACTGCGGTAGCGCGCGAGCACGGGCGTCAACTCGCTCTCGGGCAAGGTGAACGCCACGGTGATCGGTTGTACCTGGGTAATCACTACCAGCGCCGTGGTGTCGTTGGCGGCCACCAGGTTGCCGATGTCGAGTTGACGCAGACCCAGACGGCCGGCGATTGGGGCGCGGATCTGGGTGAAGTCCAGGTTGAGCTTGGCGTCGTTGACCGCGGCCTGATTGGTCTTGATGGTGCCTTGGTACTGGCCGACCAGCGCCTGCTGGGTGTCGAGGGTCTGACGGGCGATGCTGTCTTCGGCGAACAGGCCTTTATAGCGCTGCAGATCGATCTGCGCGTTCTTCAGTTGGGCCTGGTTCTGCGCCAGCGTGCCTTCGGCCTGCTGCAGGGCGATCTGGTAGCTGCGTGGGTCGATCTGGGCAAGCAGGTCCCCGGCCTTGACCCGCTGGCCTTCCTGAAAGTTGACCTTGACCAGTTCACCGGCGACGCGGCTGCGCACATTCACGGTGTTGGTGGCGGTAACCGTACCCAGTGCCTTGTAGTAGATCGGGAAGTCGCCAATGGTCACAGGGGCCACCCGCACCGGCGTCGGTTCCGCGGAGCCCCCGAAGCCTGGCCGCGCCGGCCCGGTGCGCCCGGCAGCAGCCGCCGGCTTGCCGTCAGCGGTGCGCCCTTCGCCGGCTTTTTTGCTGCCAGGCCAGAACCACCAGCACAGGGCGACGATAACGATCAGAACCAAGAGGCCGAACAGCCAGCGACGAGATTTGCGGGAACCTGGGGGTTGCATTGAATGATCGACCATTGTGCGGATGAGCTTCTACTTTGGGGAGGCTGAACGATAAGCAGTCGGAATGCAGAAGCAAAGCGCCTTTACCGGCAATTTACTTTTGGAGACAGGATGATGCAGCGAGAATCTGCGAAGACGGCGAGCCGCCGTCCCCGCAGCGGTACGATGCTTACTTGAGAACGGCCAGGGCGGCTTCGTAATCAGGCTCCTGGCCGATTTCCGGAACCAGTTCGCTGTGCAGGACCTTGTTGTTTTCATCCAGGACGACCACAGCGCGGGCAGTCAGGCCCGTGAGCGGGCCTTCGGCGATATCGACACCGTAGGCTTCATGGAAATCATGGGCACGGAACGTGGACAGGTTCTTGACGTTTTCCAGACCTTCTGCACCGCAGAACCGCGCCTGGGCGAAAGGCAGGTCGGCGGAGATGCACAGGATGGTGGTGTTGGCGACATCGTTGGCCTGGGCATTGAACTTGCGCACGGAGGTGGCGCAGGTGGGCGTGTCGATGCTTGGGAAGATGTTCAGTACCTTGCGCTTGCCAGCCAGCTCGGTCAGCGCGACATCGGCCAGGTTACCGGCGACGAGGGTGAAGGCCGGTGCCTGGGCACCGGCCTTGGGCAGTTCGCCATTGACCTTGATCGGGTTGCCTTTGTGGGTCACTTGAGCCATGAACAGTGTCCTTCTCGTGGTGTTGGGAAAGGACAAAGTTAACCACGAAACGTGACGGCTGACCTACGCAGTACATGAAAAAAAACACGCGAAGCGCAGGCGTGCAATCCCGACTCAGCCGGCCTTGGCCGGTGCGAACGTTCGCGGCTGACTCTGGAGCTGGTGACGCAGTTCAGCGATCAGGTTGGAGATCTCCCGAGTGTTGCTCAGTCTCTCGATGGAAATGCTCGGCACGAACAGGTCCACGTGTCCGGTCTTCGGATCCTTGATTTCCACCGACATGGACTGGTCGGGGTTGACCGCGCAGACGCAATGCCGAGGCAGGAAGGCGTGTTCGATGATGCTGCGCAACTCCAGTGCGCAGAGTCCAAGCGGTAGCATGGCGTGTCTCCTCGATAGCGGGTTCCAGTGCTTCCGTCCGGTACGCCGACGAATCCTGTCGGGGCGATGGCCTGTGGCGGATGTTTCAACGGTATATACCCGTAGCGGGAGGCGCGCAATGTCTGACCGTCGAACGGCGCGTTACTTCTGCAACGTGTTGATTCGTAAGGAGAAATAATTAGTGTACAAATCTTTCAATGCGTACGTTACATGGGAGGGGATTGTGCGGAAGTTCGGCATTCCCTGGCTGAAAAGATTAAGCGGAAGGTAGCTGCGAGGGGGATTCGGATTGTGGGTTTGGTGTGGGGGCCTCTTCGCGGCTGTA